>CAZQXH010000010.1:0-94458 GCA_964597435.1 uncultured Coxiellaceae bacterium
GATTCTCCCCTTTGGTGAGTGGTGCGAATTTAATTCGCGCCACTCATAAAAACATCGCGTTTTGAAGTGTAATGGGTATATTGACGCCACATTAACGGTCATAAAGGGATTTTCTTTATGGAATACATTATTAACTTAAATAATGTCACGCTAAAGGATATAAACCGGGTGGGTGGTAAGAATGCCTCAACGGGTGAGATGATTCAACACTTATCCAAGCAGGGCGTTAATGTGCCAGGCGGTTTTGCAACCACCGTGGCCGCGTTTAGAGATTTCCTGCATCAAAATAATTTAACTACAAAAATCACGGATTTATTGGAAAATTTAGATGTAAACAATGTTTCTGCTTTGCATCGCACCAGCAAAACGATTCGACAATGGATTTTAAAAACCGCCTTTTCTTCCGAATTTGAACGGGCAGTAGCACAAGCATATAACGAATTAAAACTCAGTCATGTTTCGGTGCGCTCCTCTGCTATTTCTGAAGATTTACCCAATGCTTCTTTTGCGGGACAGCAAGAATCCTATTTAAATATTGTTGGCATTAAAGCAGTGCTTCGCACCATTAAATTAGTGTATGCCTCCCTTTATACCAGTCGCGCCATTGCTTATCGACAACACCAAGGTTTTGACGATGAAACGCTTGGCATTTCCGTTGGCGTGCAACCCATGATTCGTAGCGACAAGTCCGTGAGCGGTGTGATGTTTACACTGGATACGGAATCTGGTTTTGATAAAGTTATTTTAATTTCAGCTTCCTATGGTTTAGGTGAAGGCATTGTGCAAGGCAGTGTCAATCCGGATGAGTTTTATGTTTACAAGCCGACGCTCAATCAATTTTACTCTGCTATTTTGCGCAAACAACTTGGCGACAAGCAAACAAAGATGGTTTATAACACGAGCAAAACATCCACCATCAAAGCCGTGAAAGTCGTGCCAGTACCACAAGCCGATCGCATCCGGTATTGCATTACGGATGAAGATGTCCACGCTTTGGCACGCTCAGCATTGTTAATTGAACAGCATTATAAAAAGCCCATGGATATTGAATGGGCCAAAGATGGTATCACGGGCGAATTATTTATTTTACAAGCGCGGCCAGAAACGGTGCGCAGTCAACAGAAAGACAGTCAAACGATTGAACGTTACCAATTGCAAAAACAAGGCACGGTGTTAGTCAGCGGGCAAAGTATCGGACAACAAATTCGTGATGGGAAAACATCGCTGATCCTTGATCCAAAAAAAATGAATGGATTAAAACCCGGTGATATTTTAGTAACGGACATGACCGATCCTGATTGGGAACCCGTAATGAAACGCGCCGGTGCCATTATTACCAATCGCGGCGGCAGAACGTGTCACGCTGCTATTATTGCGCGTGAATTAGGTATTCCAGCAATCGTTGGTTGTGGTGAGGCGACGAGTCGCCTTAAAAACAATCAACACGTCACGGTTTCTTGTGCAGAAGGTCACACAGGCCATGTGTATGCCGGCAAATTACCGTATAGCTGTGAAAAAACGCCCGTCACGGGTTTTCCAAAACTTCCCGTAAAATTGTGTTTAAATTTAGCCAGCCCCGAAATGGCATTTGCCACGCAATTTTTACCGAATGAAGGCGTTGGTTTAGCGCGTTTAGAATTTATTATTAGCAATATGATTGGCATTCACCCGCAAGCAACGTTGCAATTTAAAGCACTGCCGAAAGCATTACAATTGAAAATTAAACGCAAAACGGCAGCATATGCCAATCCAGTTGAATATTACATTGAGCGTATGCGCGAAGGGATTTCAACCATTGCGGCTGCATTTAATCCTAAACCGGTTATCTTCCGTTTTTCTGATTTTAAATCGAATGAATACGCAAATTTAATTGGCGGTGAATTATATGAACCGCACGAAGAAAACCCCATGATTGGTTTTCGAGGCGCAGGTCGTTACACCGATCCCAATTTTCAAACTTGCTTTGAATTAGAATGCAAAGCGGTAAAGCGTGTGCGCGAAGAAATGGGATTAGTGAATGCACAAGTCATGATTCCATTTGTGCGCACAGTGGAAGAATTAGAAAAAACGATTACGGTATTAGAAAATTATGGGTTACGGCGTGGTGATAAAGGCTTACAAGTTTATATGATGTGTGAAATTCCTTCCAATGCATTACTGGCGGAAGAATTCCTACAATACGTGGATGGATTTTCCATCGGCTCAAATGATTTAACGCAATTAACGTTGGGGCTCGATCGAGATTCCAGTTTAGTGGCTGCCTCTTTTGATGAACGCAATATGGCAGTGAAAACTTTGTTACACATGGCGATTGAAGCGTGTAATCGTCAAGGTAAATACATTGGCATTTGCGGACAAGGGCCATCCGATCATCCGGATTTTGCAGAGTGGTTAATGGAAGAAGGGATACAGGCGATTTCACTGAATCCTGATACTGTGGTGGAAACGTGGTTGCGGCTGGGCAAAGTGAAAACGAAGAAGCGAGAGCAGGTTTAAAAATGAGTAAGTTTTTCCCTCCCACTCGCGGGAAGGGAATGTGAACGTCGCTCGACTAACAAACGCAGCTTCGCTTAACGCCTCTCATCCCCAGCTCTTCATCCCATGCCCGGGAAAGGAGCACGTTCTTCAGCAAACTCATCTTCTTCAGAATCATCTTCGACTCCCTCACCTCGGTTTGCCGCTGGCAAAGGCACGCCCCCCAAATCTTCACTAATTTGCGCTTCCACTTCGGGATGGTCTTTTCTAAAACCCTCCATCAGCATTTTAAAATTTTCATCCACCTCTAAAACGGCAGAAGGCAATACACCATCAGGAAGTGGTTGGCGATTATGGGGTGATTTTCTTGATTCACCTAATATTCTTAAAATTGCAGCACGTTCGTAATATTTATTATCCAGCGAACAACGCACGGGCTCTTTCATCCACGTCAGTAAAATGGGACAGCAAAAATCATTATAAGTTAATGCTGCAGCTGACGCGGGTGGGTTATTTGCTGCAGCAGCAGGAATGGGAGAATTTAAATCTAAATCATTAGTAATATTAGTAATGGCATGGCGTAGCATGTGGGCTAACTCATCTAGTAACAACAGCGAAGCCGGTTTTGGCTTTTCAAGATTGCTTGAACGGATTGCTGAACTCGATGCCACAGTGCCACCAATCACCGTTGTTGTTACTGCAAGTGCTGCTGGTAATACTGTCACGGCTGCAAACGTTACGGCAGCAAATGCCGCAACTCCCGTTGCAAGCACCCCTTTCGAAGGAATGAAATGCCGATGTTCTGACAAAATATCACGCCGACTCACTATCATTTTATTGAGATGAGTCTGAATGGAAGTCAGTAACTTCACTACTTCCCGCAACTCATCCGGTTTATTGGCACAGGCTGGTTGTTGATTGAACGCTACGATTTTTGCATCAATGTCATTTAGAATATTTACTAAAATAGAGTTTTTTTTATATTCAAGCGAACCCGCATCCGGCGTTGCCGCTAATGCTTTTTGCTTAGTGCGAATTTCCGTTATTTTATCGTTGATTCCATCTAATTCAGCTAAATTTTCATAACGAGTTTTCGGCATACTTTGGAAGAAAGACCACATACTAACCTCCTTGTTATTATGGAACTTCCTTTCATTTAAGCATGTGTGGTTTAAATTTGTAAAATGAAATCACACCACTCACTAAAAATAGTGAGTGGTGTAGGGAAATCTTAAAGAATGCTTAAGGTGACGTCGATATTACCGCGGGTTGCTTTTGAATAAGGGCAAACTTGGTGGGCTTTTTGCACCAAACTTTCGGCTTGCGCTTTATCAAGGTTCGGAATCTTGATTTGTAATTCTACTACTAGACCTAAACCAACGTCAGCCGTCAAACCAATATTAACAATCGCGGTGACACTCGTATCATCAGATAAAACTACTTTTTCTTTCCCAGCCATAAATTTCATGGCAGATAAAAAACAGGAAGAATAACCCGCTGCAAATAATTGTTCAGGGTTCGTGCCCTCACCACCATGACCACCTAATTCTTTCGGCATCGACATTTTTAAATCTAATGCTTTGTCTGCGGAAACTGCATGCCCACCATCGCGCCCTCCGACGGAGGTCACTTCTGTTTTGTAGAGGATTTTATCAACTTTCATGGTTTAGTCCTTTAAAAATAAATTGGGTATTTGAGAGGAATGTTAATTATATCATTCCGTGAAGAACACGTCATGGTGAGAGCCGCAGCGCGGAACCAGTGAGTTCCGCGCTCGAAGTAGCGACCAATCTTTATGACATAACGCTTAGCCAATTCCCACCCCATGCGAGTATGCGTTAGATTCATCTTCGCTAGCGCTAGAGGAATCGGACGAACTAGAGCTAGAGGAATGGAATGAACTAGAAGAGCTGTTTTTTAGTGTCGCAGATGCTCGCAAAGTAGGTGGTTTACCAAACAATCCAACACTACTAATGGAACTTTGTACGAAACATTCACTCTCATCTTGTTTTAAATAACCCAATTCAGACATGGCATCTAAAACAAATTTTGCCATAAAATTAGTGTCCCTTTTCATTTTTTCTAGTAACCCATCTTTATCATCGCTATCTTTTTGCTCTAAAATACATCTTGCATTAGCAAATGCTTCCTCTCGCAGTTCCAAGATGGCTTTATATAGACCCACTTCCTGCAAGAGTGGCACTTCTTCTAAATTTACAAAACCTTGAGACTTTAATTCTAAAAGTTTAGCGCGAACCTCAGCCATATTCCCTGATGATGCTAGCGCTGTTAATTCATCTTCCAGTTCTTTCAACTCCTTATCTAAACAACTAAATCGTTCATTGATGATAGATAGTGTTTTAGCGAGTTTGCTATCATGTTTAACTGATGTTAAACGATAATAGGCGACGTCATCAAATTGACTTCTATCTTCACACAGCGTCCGCCTAACTTGTGCTAATTTGTCCTTTAACAGCTCGACCATTTCAGGACACTTTAAACGCAGCTCCAATGCTTCAATAGCATTATCTTGCGCAAGTGCGTCTTTAGGGCCTTTTAATAAATTAGCTTGCATAAGGTAAAAGACAAATACATAGTGCCGATTTTTTAATGCGTTCTGTAAAGCAGTAATATAAAACTCGTTTAGTGTGTCATCGCCAACGTGTAAACTTAATAGAAACTTTAACTGTGCAATTTGTTCTGGTGTTTCTTCTCCAGCAACCAAATCCGTGAGACAGGTTTTCTTGTCGTCATCAACATCATTAACATGCTTTTCCATTTCCGTTTTAACAGACGGATTCCGCTGTAAAAGGTAATGAGTAAGTGAATAATTCTTTAATACCCCGACCCAATCACTGATTAAGGGAATTAGGGAAGAACATACAGCAATCTGTTCGTTGATATCGGGGAGCCTCGAAATAGCTGAAAAAGCTTCATGCAGTAAAAGTTGATCCTTGCCAAGATCGGTCACAAAACGCTTATCCCATTCAAGCAATAGGCTAATTACGCTCGGCTGATATTTTACTGCATTAGCCAACAATTTTTTGCGTTCTAAGTCGGTTAAATCGATTTTTGCTGAAGCGGCTGCGGCTAAAAGCAGCTGTATTTGTTCTTTTTTATTTAAACTGGGCTCTTTAACGGTCATTATTTTACTAATTACCGCAACCAATATTTCATTTTGCATCAAAAAATTAAGGTGAGCAGACAGTAAATACTGAAAAACAGGCTGATTATGCACCGAACCAGTAACAATGGATGCTGTTAATTGAGCGCCGGCATCTAATAGCATAACAACTGTACGTGGTGTATTAAAACGTACTGCATATCCTAATGCATTAACTGTCCGTATTAAAGGTAAGTTGTTATCACCTGCCTGAGTAATATCGGCAATTTCAAATAGTTCATTTATTGCATGTGGATTTTTCTTTAAAACCCTTTCAAACCACTGATGTAAATTTTCCGTTGGGTTAGCATGCAAATCATATAAATAATCTTGAACAGTACGTACCATTCCTGTTTTAGGATTGAAAGCGGGGTTGATCAATTCCAACTTAGCGATAAGTTTACTGATTAGCTCTATATTTTCAGCGTGTCCCATAGTAACAAAATTGACTAGCAGGTGTATTAAATCTTCACGCTCTGTTGCCATTAACACATCGAGTAATTTTTCGTTGGTTTGTGTAACATAATCAATCAACTGAGGTGATATCACTGCCCTTAATTCTTCTACTGTAATTAGAGAAGGATTTTTGCAGGAAATGGAGAGTTTAGCGGCCCAAAAAAGTTTTTCCAGCTCGCCATCTAGTGCAGGGGAAATTGATGTCCTTAATGCCATTAGGTCAGTCCTTTTATTTTGAAGAAGCTATGGTAGCTTTTAAAGATAGAAAATTAAAGGGGGCTGGGAAAATACCCCCGATTATTAACTGCCTTTATTTAGGCCTGCTCGAACGGTTATTCTTGCCATCATGCCCAGCAACAGCACTCGCAACAGGAGATGACGCCGTTTGACTTGGTGGGCGTTGCCATAAAGCATCCTTCGATTTTTCTCTTGGCATTGGCACTGTCCCTGGTCTTGACACTGCCCCTGGCGGATGCACTTCTACATCTACATAACTTGCCGACACTTCCGTCAATACGCCCTTCTGATCCGAAGCTGCGGGCGCCACAGTTAGCACATTTAGCGCATTTAGCGCATTGAAATTCGGCACGCTTTGCGAGCGCGGCGTAGTAGGAACTCTCACTCTTTGCGCCTGAACTTGCGCTTTTTTCTGCGTTAAAATTCTCTCAACAAAACTTAACTCTTGTTTTTTCTTAGCTAAAAAATCAATACGCGAATCAATCGTTTCCGCAAAATGGTGTCGATGTTTTTGATTACGTTCTAATTGATATTGCGCTAATTTCAAAACGCCCACCGTAATACCCACGGCCAACGCAATGCCTAAAAAGACAAACGGCGCCCCGAAACCAGAAGCTAATACGGCGCCGGCTGCTAAACCACCCACTAAAAACAAGCAACGCGCCACAAAAACACCGGTTTGCCCACCACCAAGTAATGTGTAAACCCGGTTCAACCCTTTTTTAACATAGGTTGAGAAACTCGGTTTATGCTGTTGTTTTTCAAAATAGTAATCGTTATGAACATCAGCATGCTTTAAATCGTAATTATCTAATTCAGCTTGAGGATCGAGCTGCCGAATTTCGTCGCGTAATACTTTAATAGCTGCTTTTTTATTTTCAACATCAGCTTCTAATCTAGTGAATTTGTCTAAATAAGAAATGCCTTCTTTTTTATATTGACTGGATAAAATTTCATAGACACGTTCTTCTTCCGATTTTTGCTGTTTACGAACAGCTGCAAACGTGGAAATACCTAATAAACCAGCAACCGCACCGCCAAAACCCACTGTGGCTACTGCACCGCCTAAAAAGGTACCGATCACAGCCATGGCTGGCAGCATACCGACAAAAGTTGATGCAACCCATAAAACAAACGCCGTGGCGACGAAACCTGAAATGGCTCGAGAGGCAACTGCAACAGCCAATGCAGCACGCCTTTCCGCTTTACTGCCCAAGAGACGTTGCGCTAAAGACGAGCGCATTACATCGGTAAAATTAGGTTGATGATATATTTCGTCATTGACGACTTCACATGCATCTTGATCTTCTTGAACGCTATGAAGATCTAATTGCGCGTTGTAATTACGCAATTTCCGCATGATTAAATCATGCTCTTTGCTAATAAATAAACGCTGTTGAATCTGTGCATCAGCTAAAGCGATCGCTTTTTTATGATCAACTTCTTCCTTTTTTATTGGTGCTTGAGAAGCTGGCTTTTTGGCACGCGTTTTTTCAATTACTTCATACGCTAATAAAGCGCCACCAATTGCTGTCACCGCCAACAAAACATAAGGCATTGCCAATGTAGCTGCCGCACCCAAAGCAAGGCCCACCGGAAACGCAATCACCCAAAAAATATAAGATTGCGTGTTCAGCACTTGCCACACTTTATTGACGACACCGACAAACAAGCTGTCATTGACTCGGTTAATGAACTTAGAAACAGGGTCCAAAGCTACTTTATCTTTATCATCCACATTGATGGATTTTCTGTTTTCTATTTTTATTAACATCTCGTCTATCAGTTTTTTACGCAGGGCTTCCTGATCTGCAAGAAGCGCTGCATCACGTGCCGCTTTGCGTCGACGTTTTTTTAGGGTCTCAACTCGCTGTAATTCAACCTCCAAGTCTTCTTGGCTTAATTCTTCTGAATATAATTCATTATGAATCTCCGGAATCACAACACCATGTAACCGTTGCGCACGTTTTAATTGCCGACGTAAATACGCAGGACTTTTCACTTCATGGTGACGATAAATTTGATAGTAATGTTGGCCCAAACGCAGTGCTGCCGTCGCAGGGCTTGCAGCCATCATCGCCCAGCCGGCACCACTCATACCCTGGTCAGAATGGGAAGGGTCAAGATAAGTGACTTTATTAAAGATGCTGTTGGCATTATAAGCATCGGAATTAATGTGGTTCGTCATGACATTGCTAAACACCTGCACTAAACGAACGCAGGTATCACCGCCGACATCAGCGCCATCCATCACAGCATAAGCTGTGGTAGTTAATTGGTTAGACGTACCCACTAATTCTTTTGCGCTTTGAACAGCAATAGATTTTTTGTCATCATGCCGCTGCATGGTAAACTCCCCGGCCTTTCTTGTGTGCTAAAAATTATTAAATTGCACATTATACCAACAGTATAATGCGTGAAAACAAATAATACTGACTCGTGATTAAACGCGCTATGGAATTGATTATTGAGTGCTCATTAGAATGTTATAACTAACTCATCTTAAGGCAATATTATTACAGATATTTGAAATTAGCATTAGTTTTGATTAAATGTGAATTATTGCATTATTTTTACCATTATCAAGCAGTTATAGAACAAAAACCACCACGCTGATGAAAACTTCCAAATTATCAATCAGCTATAAAAAAGTTGAGAAAAAGACCTTTTGATGGTATTTTGTTCAACCGTGATCGAGACCTTATAAATAACCAAAACGAGATATCGCCCATGTTCTCTAATAAACCCGGTTTAGTGGTTGGCCCGTTTTTATTAAAAAGACGTGATAATGGCATAGATTCAGCAATAAAAGAACTACATAAAGAATTTCCTAGTTTAAAATTGTGTGAAGGAAAGTTGGATGGCTTTAGTGCAGCCAGCCCCACCTCACCACTTTCATCTGCTCGTAGCACACCCTCTTCAGCGCGTAGCAATGCCACCTCCGACCTTAATGAATCCCTTTCCAGCCAAAGCCCAAGGCCCACACGCATTGCTCGAATGGGCTCAGAGCAGCAGGCCACCGCTACGCCTGACAATCCCGAGGTAGGCACCGCTTTAATTCGCTCAAAAAGCGCAGATACATCGCGCTTAGTAAAAATAAAAGAAATACCGCCTGAGCTTTCGCTTTATCATATTGAAAGGGGCGATACGAAAGCCGTGCTGACATTCATAGAGAAAGGCGGCAACCCGAACGAAGTTTATATTTTAAATAGACCGCTCATGCATTTTTTATTGATTAATGCAGCCAATAATGCTGAACTCCCCAAAGCAATCGATTTCTTTAACGCGTTATTACCTTATGCTGATTTATCACTTCCCGATAAAAAAGGACGTAAGATCTTTGATTTATTAGAAGAGAATCAGGAAAGTAAATTAAAAATATTGCTGCACGCAAAAGAAAGCCTGGCCTTGCTGTATGCTAGAAAAATTGAAGCGTTAACCATCGAAATTGAAAACCGCTTAAATCAAATAGAGCTCAAAATTAAATCCGTTAAGGTGAAACTGCCAAAACTTAAAATTTCCGACATACCATCACCCACCTCACTTAAAGAAACCATTGAAGCAATATCGAAAATCATTCAAAAAATTAGCCGCAAGGAATTAGCGGAGTACTTTTCGGGTTTAATTGTTTCTTTCGATTCCACAGAAATCGTTTCGCAAATCCATAAAGCGTGGCAAGATTTTGACATAATACAAAAAATGCTTGGTATTTGGTTAGTCGCCAAGCTGTTAGTTACGGACATGCAAAATGATCTCGTTGCCATAGAGAATTTTGAAGAAAGATTGCATGAATTTAATAAAGAGTGTGTCGCGACATTTCCAGAACACGGTGAATTTTTTGCGGAAGAATTCATCGAAATTATAAAATTAAAATCCCAATTCAAATTTAATATGGGCTTAAAAAATTATTGGTATTTAACCGATAATTTTTCGCTTGCAGCGACTGCATCACTTCCCTCCATTCAAGAGATAATCGCCAAATGCACCACTTCCGAGGCAGCACTACAGCATGCAGCCGGAATGCTAGCACATGACTTAAATGCGTTATTTCTGTCTATTTATAAGTGCATCCGTTTTAGCGAATTTCGCGATAAAGCCTGGAGTAAAAGTAATAAAAAACAAGCAGCACCCTATTTATCAGCATTTCCCAACATTGTAGAAAAACTTAACCAATTTTTCCTCAACATCATTTATTCAGCTGAACCGCAGCAGGTTTCTAACTATTTAAAATTAATTATTCTAACAATCGAAGCATTACTGCGTCCGAAAAATGGTTTTCCGCCTAATCTCTATATGGCAAATCAATTACTCGCCACGCTTGAACAATCTGCAGTCTCACGCTTGCACGGTTTTTTTGAGATGCTACCTCCTCGTTTCCAAGGAGTGTTATCGGAATTGCAAAAATTCACTACGGATAGATCTTTTCATTGGATTCGTTTATTTCTGAAAGCAGACCCAACAGCTCCCCTGCACATTAATATTATGTTACGTGATTTAAGCGTTGGGGATGATGGAAATAATGGATTACCTAGTATTTCTGTATGCGGTAAAATCATGGATGATTTTATTGATCGACAAAAACATCACATGCATTTGACATGCCAATTTAATACAGACTTGGCTCATCAAATTATTCAAGCGCCCCAAATTGACCATGAAGCCAAGTCTAACTATTTATCCGGCGTCTTCGTGGTGTTAGAAGGTAGCTTTAAAGACATTTGCGAGTTGATTAATCGTGAGCTAGATCAACATTTTTACCCGCGCTTTCAAATTTCCGAAAACGGCAGGCTAACAGTTTATCCGATTACCGTGATTGAAGAAGGTATTTTTGATCTATTTGTAAAAAAATTAAGTGGTGATGGCATTGAAGAAGCAGATTTTAATACCGCCAAACAATTGCTAGGGAAATTAGATAGGTTAACACCGAAAGAACCTGTTGATGGCAACCCCGTCTTTTTATTAATGAAACGCCTAACAGAAATCAATGAGCTTAAAAAGAAATGGCTTGAGAACAACAAAGCACCTCTCCCCGCCTCACCTATTACCCCTGGACGGCCCTAGTGCTAGGCCGTCGCTTTAATCAGGTTAACGCCAATGGTGGCAACGGATGGAATTGTTACACGCGATTTACGCAAACCACCATTGACATCCAAAGCACCGGTATTTAATAAAATCACCACGCCATATTTCTTGCTCCGGCTAAACCCAACAAAACTGCGGAAATTTTCATGTCCCCCGATTTTGCCGCAAATCGCCGCGGCATCGTCTGAGTTAGGATCGCAGACCCAAGCATAACCTTGCGAACCGCGCAGCGGATTTTGACTACCAATGTTTAATTCAGGATCGCCCGCTGGCACCGGCAGGTAATTATTTTTGAGGTGTGCAATGTCCATGCCATGCATCAATTGCACAACGTCAGGTGCAGCGCTTGGTGTTAAACCTAAATTAGCGCGAATGTATTTCACCATGTCAATTGCATTACTGCGCAAATTCCCCGCTGGCGCCCACGGCACAAAGGGGAACGGTTGACCCGCGACATAATTTGAACCGACCACATGATACGGCATGGCATATTCAGCGCTATTCCATAAGCTTGTATCACAATGCGATCCGGTATTCGGGCAACTATTACCCAAGGCTTCGCTTGGCAAACACGCATTGGTTCGCGTCATGCCAAGGGGTGTTAAAATGTGTTCACACATCCAACCATTAAAATCCGGTTGATCCATATTGACGTAACCATCAATACTCATTAACGCTTGGCCCACTAAACCAAAACTACTATTGGAATAAAAATTTCGTGTGGGTAAGTCAGTGCCGTAAATGGAAGCGACATTATTGCCCGTGCCTAAACAGGTTGGACTAGTGGGATTCAGTAAATTAATATCATGCACAAAATCCGCTTGTTTTTGCAAAGTGGTATCGGTCAATACCACGCTCGGTGCATCCGAATAACAAACACCGCCCGAAAAAGTAGCTAATTGTTGGAAGCTGACGGTTTGCTCGTGGGCATTCAAACTGTAAGTATTACCCAGCCAGCTCGTGCCGGGTAATGAAGTTCGCACTTCATCGAGGGGATTAACCTGATTATTATAAACTTTCTTTCCCAAAACCGAACCGGTAAAGGTTTTGGTCACGGAAGCTAATTCATACACGGTATTTTCATTGGGGGGCACACCGTTTAATTCGCGCAATCCGCAGCTGACAAAACAAACTTGTTCTGTTCCTAAATTTTGATACACACCAATCATGCCGCCAACACTTTGTCCGTTTAACACATTTTGGTTTTCAATGTTAAATACGTTTGGCGTGTTATTTACGATGTGCTGATATTGGTTTTGACAAAAACTGGTTTGATAATCATCAATGCTTAATAAGCGACACAACTGCGCGCTATTAACATTGTAAATAGCTTTATCACGTAGTGGCGTGCGGCCTTGATAATCGACGCTAATATCCACGGCCAAGGTTTGGGTGGCAGTAGGCGCAGTTAACGTTAGCGCTAAAGTACAACTACTGTTCCCTGCAATTTGTGCGCCACACGTCGTGCCACTGCCATTAATAATCATGAGAGGCGATGAAAATTGATAGGTTAACGGCAAGGCAATATTCGTGTGATTGGTGATCGTATAATATAAATAACTCGTTTGACCCGGCGGCAAGGTTTGCGGAAAGCCTGGCTTTTGCGAAAATTCAACTAACGGTTCACTGCCAAAGCAAGCTACCGTGACTAAAGTTAGCATTAGTAATGGAAGCAATCGAATGGATAACATGCCAATTCCTTATGTGCGGTAATCCAATGTTAAAAACACATTATTACTATTTAATTCGACGGGAATCGTGCCTTGCAAACGATTTACCGTTTCATGTCCGGTATGCGCTTTTCCAAGAGCAAAGAAATTGTAACGTAAACTGAAAGCTAATTGATCGTTAAGAGAATAATGAAAACCACCACCTAACGCGCCGGCTGGTTTTACTTGCACGCAACTTGAAATGGCAAATTCGGAATCTTGTGGAATATTTTGTCTGGCATGCTCTTTATAACTGGTGTCTGCAACGACCAAACCTCCACCCACGGAAATATACGGCGTCACTCGCGTATGCGTTTGCCAATTCATTTCGGTTTCAAATAATAAAATTAAATTGCGACTTTCTAAACTGTAATGGTAATTATTAAATTTCGGTAAATTTAATTCCCATACATTGCCGACAGATTGTTGGCGTTGGTAATAAAGGCTGGGGCCTAAGGTTAGTGAAAAATGGTTACGCAGTGGGAAATTCTTCGCAACACTGAAACGATAACTCGGGGAGTCATGGCGCGCGCTTTGGTGTAAGCGATCAAAAATATAAGGGGAGATGATTAAGGTTTTATGGTCCGCATCGTTGATGCGACTTGCGCCTAGACCGCCTGAAATAATAAGGCCGGAAGGCGTTGGTGCAAACATTAAGGGCGGCCGAGCGCTGGCGACAACGACGGTCAATGTCATAATCAAAGTGAGAAATCGCTGGAATAACACCTTGAGCCTTCCTTTGTTAAAAAGATCATCCTACCGTATTGAGGATAGAGATGCGAGTGCAAGAGTGGCTCCCTACCCCCTCGCGAGGGGGCAGGGCTAGGGTTGATTAGGCTTCGCCCACTCTCCTCCCCGCCCCCCCACTATTACTAGGGAGAAGGAAGCTTTATGATTTACTTAATTGCTCCCAGCGTTCATACGCGCGTTTAATTTCTTCTTCTAACCGCGCAAGCTGTGCCAGTTTTTCTTGCACCAGCGTTTGGTTTTGCTTGTAAAATTCCGCCGCGCTCACTTCCGCTTGCAACGTATTTTGCTCCGCTTCCAATTTTTCAATGGTTTGTGGCAATTCATTTAGTTCGCGCTGTTCTTTGAAACTTAATTTGCGAGATTGAACAGCTTTTGGCGTAGGTTCTTCTGTTTTTAATTTTACTTTCGCCGCATCCGTTTTTTTGGTTTGTAAACTTAACCAATCATGATAGCCACCCACAAATTCTTGCACGTTACCATTACCGCTAAATACCAAGGTACTTGTGACCACATTATCTAAAAATTCTCGATCGTGGCTTACGATTAACAAAGTGCCTTTGTAATTTGTTAGCAATTCTTCGAGTAATTCTAAGGTTTCGATATCAAGATCATTGGTCGGCTCATCCAACACCAATAAATTTGCTGGCTGGCTAAATAAGCGCGCCAACAATAAACGATTGCATTCACCACCCGATAAGGCTTTGACGGGTGTAAAAGCACGCTCTGGAGTAAATAAAAACTCACCCAGATAACTAATGACGTGCTGCGATTTACCATTCACTTCAATGGTTTCGGTTCCGGACACCACATTTTCTTTCACTGATTTTTCTGGATCTAACGTCGCGCGTAATTGATCAAAATAAGCGACTTGCAGCTGAGTGCCCAATTTCACGTGGCCGGAGGTGGGCGGTAATTTTCCTAATAAGACATTCAGCAACGTACTTTTTCCAACGCCATTTGGGCCCAGCAAACCAATTTTATCGCCACGCATAATGCGTAAATTCAAAGAGCGAATAATGGTTTTATCACCAAATGCGACGTGTAAATCTTCCGCATCCACAACGAGTTGCCCTGATTCTCGCGCCATATTCACATTAAAGCTCGCATTACCCTGCACTTCGCGACGCTTGCTGCGTTCAACGCGCAACGATTTCAGCGCACGCACGCGACCTTCGTTGCGGGTACGACGGGCTTTAATACCTTGGCGAATCCAACGCTCTTCTTGCGCTAATTTCTTATCAAATTCTGCATTGTGTCTTTCTTCCGCGTGTAACATTTCCTCTTTGCGGCGTAAGAAATTTTGATAATCACCCGGCCATGACGTTAATGCGCCGCGATCTAACTCAATAATGCGCGTTGCCAAACGTTGTAATAACGCTCTATCATGGGTGATGAACAATAAGCCCGTGTTTGCCGCTAATAACTCTTCTTCTAACCACTGAATGGCTTCAATGTCTAAATGGTTGGTCGGTTCATCTAATAAAATCAGTTCCGGATCAGTCACTAAACTTTGTGCTAATGCTGCGCGGCGTTGCCAACCACCGGATAATTCTCCTAACCGTTTTGTTCCATCTAATTGCAAACGCATTAAAATAGTCGTAATACGCTGCTCAAATTTCCAACCATCACACGCGTCTAACTGTTGTTGCAATCTTTCTAAAGCGCTCATATCAGCCGGTGTGGCGGCTTTCGTTAAACGCTCAGTGACATGATGATATTCATTTAACAATCGTCCTGCTTCTGGCATACCCAATGCGACATATTCTTCAATGGTTAAACTTAAATCTTGCGGTAATTCTTGTGCTAAACGCGTCAAACGCAAATGCGGTTTTCGCCATACTGTCCCACTATCTTGTTTAACGACACCTTCAATGATTTTTAATAAACTGGATTTTCCGGCACCGTTGCGGCCAATTAAACAAATGCGTTCGCCGGCATTAATTTGTAATTTCACTTGATCGAGTAATGGATGTAAACCATAAGCCAGTGAAATGGATTCTAATGCGATCAGTTGACTCATGAAACCTTCCTCGAAATCAGATAAAAGTTTGTTTGATGCGGGCACATAGACCTGCATTTCTCGTGGTGCTTAGACCACATTTTTGCTAACATAGCTAGCTATCGCATTTGGGCTGCTTTTATATGGACATGAATTCGACGAGTAAACCACCGCGCCAACCCCTGCATCGATCATCCCTTTTTTGGATAACGATTTTAATTGTCGTCGTTCTCATTGGCCTCTACCGACACACCAATCTCTTCACTTCGCACGAGACGTCCAAGCGCAACACCATTCCTGTCGTTGTCGCAACCGCTAAAACCCAAAATGTACCTGTGTATATTCGTGCCATTGGCACCGTTACCGCCGACCAGCAAATCACGGTTAAACCATCTGTGTCCGGCATTTTAGTGCGCCAAGTGTACCATGATGGTCAATATGTGAAAACTGGCGATCTTTTGGCTGAAGTCGATCCAAGACCCTTTCAAGCACAACTTGAGCAATATGAAGGTCAATTAATACGCGACCAGGCACTGCTTGAGAATGCCAAAATTGACTTAAATCGCTATAAAAAGCTTTTAAAACAAGACTCGATTGCCGCGCAAACCGTCGCCACGCAATCGGCGCTAGTGCGTCAATATGAAGGCAATATCATTACCGATCAAGGCTTAATTGCCGGTGCGAAAGTTAATCTAGATTTTTGCAAAATTCGCTCACCTGCCACTGGCCGCATTGGTTTGGCCTTGGTGGACCCTGGAAATTTAGTGCAGCCATCGGATGCTAATGGCATTGGCTTTATCACGACACTTGACCCCATCGATGTCATTTTCATTTTGCCTGAAGATGATATTGCTGCATTACAACAGCAACTAGAAGTGCAAAAAACTTTCAAAATTGATGTTTTTGATCGTGATCAGATAAAACAACTCGCGACCGGCACGTTAGCAGCTCTCGATAACGCCATTGATGTGACCACTGGCACGCTCAAATTGAAGGCTTTACTGCCCAATCCCAACAACGCACTCTTTCCCAACCAATTTGTGAATGTTCGTTTGCTGTTAAAAACACTCAACAATGCTCTGACTGTTCCGACGGCAGCCATCCAATTTGGAAACAAAGGTCCTTTTGTTTATCAGTTAAACGCCGATCAGACTGTCAAAATGCAGCCTGTTAAAACGGGCATAACGACCGGGGACATCACCGTTATTGCCTCAGGCATTAACCGCGGTGTGCGCGTCATCACGGAAGGCGCTGACAATTTAACCGATGGCGCGACTGTCAAGTTGGCTAACGGGACATCATGAATTTATCCGGTCCCTTTATTGCGCGCTCCATTGCCACATCACTTTTAATGATGGCGATTTTAGCGGCTGGAATTTTAGCCTATGGGCTGTTACCCATTGCTTCTTTGCCCGAAATTGAATACCCCACGATGCAGGTGGTAACGTTTTACCCGGGCGCCAGTCCTGAAGTGGTCACCTCTTACATTACCGCGCCGCTTGAGAAACAACTGGGGCAGATGTCCAGTTTAACGCAAATGACCTCCACCAGCTCAAGCGGTGCCTCGGTCATTACACTGCAATTCAATTTGGATTTAAGCTTAGATGTCGCGGAACAAGAAGTGCAAGCCGCGATCAATGCCGCTTCAACTTATTTACCGGCTGATATTCCCAACCCTCCCATTTATAACAAAGTGAATCCCGCCGATACGCCCATTTTAACCTTAGCGGTAACCTCCCCCACGTTGCCCATGCCACGCGTTGCCGATTACGTCGAAACGCGCTTAGCACAGCGTGTTGCGCAACAGTCCGGTGTGGGTGGCGTTAGCATCAGTGGTGGCCAAAGGCCGGCTGTGCGCGTGCAAGCAAACCCACTTGCCCTTGCCGCATACGGATTAAATTTAGAAGCGCTACGCAGCAGCATCCAAACTGCCAATGTGAATGCAGCAAAAGGTAGCTTTGATGGCCCAAGACTCTCTTATATTATTAACGCGAATGACCAATTACTTTCTGCTGATGAATATAAACCCTTAATTGTTGCTTATCAAAATGACGCGCCGGTGCGTTTGCAAGATGTCGCCCACGTCATTGATGGCGTAGAAAACAATCGTTTAGCGGCATGGACTGACACAACCCCGGCCGTTATTTTAAATATCAAACGCCAACCCGGGGCCAATGTGATTGCTGTTGTTGATCGCATTCGCACGTTATTGACCTCGCTACAAAATCATTTGCCCAACGATTTAAACGTTTCGATTTTAACCGACCGCACCGAAACCATTCGCGCCTCGGTGCATGATGTACAAGTAGAAATGCTCATTTCGGTCATGCTGGTAGTATTAGTCATTTTTGTTTTTTTACGCAATGCATCGGCAACCCTTATTCCCAGCATTGCCGTTCCTATCTCACTGATCGGCACATTTGGAGCCATGTATTTACTCGGGTTTAGTTTAAATAATTTAACGTTAATGGCTTTGACCATTGCAACAGGCTTTGTCGTAGATGATGCGATTGTAATGATTGAAAATATTGCTCGCTATTTAGAAGCCGGCGAATCCCCCGTGCGCGCTGCCATTTTAGGCGCGGAACAAATTGCCTTCACCATTTTATCGTTAACGGCTTCATTAATTGCTGTGCTGATTCCGCTGATATTCATGAGTGATTTAGTCGGGCGTTTATTTCGCGAATTTGCCTTGACGCTTTCTATCACCATCATGATTTCCGCGTTTGTTTCACTGACTTTAACCCCTATGCTGTGTGCCCGTTTATTAAAACCCAGTACTGCGCCTAAAAAACCTGATTTCTTTACGCGCGTTATTGATCGTTACGGCAAAGCATTACATTGGGTTTTAGCTAATCAAACATTAATGTTAATTTTAACCGGTATTACGCTTTTTATTACTATCTTATTCCTCTATTTTATTCCCAAAGGTTTTTTCCCACTCCAAGATACCGGTATCATTCAAGGCATTTCCGAAGGCCCGCAAAACACCTCCTTTGCCTCGATGGCTGAGCGCCAAAAACGCATGGCATCCATCGTGATGAAAGATAAAGCCGTGCAATCCATTTCGTCGTTTATCGGTATTGATGGCACCAATGTGACGCTAAATAGTGGGCGCATGTTAATTACCTTAAAACCCTTGTCTGATCGCGATGCCTCGACGGAAGAAGTCATCGCGCGTTTACAACCGCAATTGGGAGAGTTACCGGGTTCGCGCTTGTATTTACAATCCGTGCAAGATTTATCCATTAATACCCGCGTGAGCCGGACACAATATCAAATGAGTGTCAGCTCACCCGATGCCAAATTAGTGTCAAAATACAGCACTGATTTAGTCACAGAATTAAAAAAATCATCCGCCTTAAGTGAAGTAACCAGTGATTTGCAAAATGCGGGATTGGCCACAGAATTACACATTGATCGTGATACCGCTTCACGATTAGGCATTACCATGCAACAAGTGGATGACACGTTGTATGATGCATTCGGCCAACGGCAAGTTTCCACTTTGTATACGCAACGCAATCAATATCACGTTATTTTAGAAGTACCGCGCCTCATGCAACAATACCCGGATGCCTTAAACTCCATTTATTTAAATACAAACGGCAATACCGGCAAGCCTATTCCACTCGCTGCATTTACGCGTGCAACACAAGGCTCAACGCCTCTCGTTATCAATCGGCAAGGGCAATTTCCCGTTGCCACCATTTCGTTTAACTTGGCAAAAGGCGCATCCTTAGGCGAGGCATTGCGTGCTGCCGATAATGCAGTTAAAAATCTCGCCATTCCTGAAATGGTGCAAACCAGCTTTGAAGGCACCGCAAAAATTTTCCAAAATTCGTTACAAAATGAAGTGTATTTAATGCTCGCCGCCATTATTGTGGTTTATATCGTGCTTGGCGTTTTATATGAAAGTTACATTCACCCCATTACCATTTTATCCACCCTGCCCTCTGCCACCATGGGGGCAGTATTTGCGCTGTGGTTAACGAACAATGAATTAAGCGTTATTGCGCTGATCGGTATTATTTTATTAATTGGTATCGTCATGAAAAATGCCATCATGATGATTGACTTTGCTCTTGATCAAGAACGGCGCTTAAATAAATCGCCCACGGAAGCGATTTTTGATGCGGCCATTTTGCGCTTTCGCCCGATTTTAATGACGACGATGGCGTCAATGTTAGGCGCTGTGCCATTAGCGCTGGGTAGCGGCATGGGTTCTGAATTACGTCAACCCTTAGGCATTGCCATTATCGGTGGTTTAATTGTCAGCCAATTATTAACGCTTTTCACTACACCCGTCATCTATTTAACCTTTGACCGATTGTCTCGTAGCGTCATGCAATGGCAGCGTGAATTATGAACCTTTCCGCCCCTTTCATTGCGCGTCCCATTGGCACTACCTTGTTAGCCATTGGCTTAGCGTTTGCGGGCATGGTTGCGTTTTACTTATTACCCGTCGCTCCGCTGCCGCAAGTGGATTTTCCAACCATTGTGGTGTCGGGCAGTTTACCCGGCGCCAGTGCTGAAACCATGGCAACATCAGTTGCCGCACCGCTTGAATCGCAACTCGGCCGCATTGCGGGTGTCACGGAAATGACCTCAGCCAGTAGCTTAGGTTCATCACGCATCATTTTGCAATTTGATTTAGACCGCAACATCGATGGCGCAGCGCGCGATGTGCAAGCAGCCATTAATGCTGCGCGCAGTAATTTACCGGCTAACTTGCCTACTAATCCTAACTACCGCAAAGTAAATCCTGCTGATGCGCCGATGATGATTATTGCCCTGACCTCCGCGCAATATTCACCCGGCAAAATGTATGATGTTGCCTCCACTGTGTTGCAACAAAAGATTTCCCAAATTGATGGCGTGGGACAAGTCTTTGTCGGCGGCTCTTCATTGCCGGCCGTGCGAGTCGAATTAAACCCCAATCAATTGAGTCATTATCAAATTGGGTTGCCGATGGTGGCAAGTGCAATCAGCGATGCCAATATTAATCGCGCGAAAGGGCAACTCATTAACAATAATCGCTTAACTGAAATCACCACCAACGACCAACTCTTTACTGCGCGTGAATATAAACCGCTCATTATTACCTATCGCAATAATCAACCCGTGCGCTTGCAAGATGTGGGTCACGTGATTGATTCTGTGCAAGACATTAGAAACATTGGCCTTGCCAATGGCAAACCAGCTGTCCTATTAATTTTAACAAAACAACCTGGCGCGAACATCATTCAAACCATCGATACCATTCATAAACTCATACCGCAATTACAAGCGACCATTCCGACCGGGATTAACATGCAAGTCATCATGGATCGCACCACGACCATTCGAGGCTCATTGCGCGATGTGGAAATGACCTTATGTATCGCCATGGTATTAGTGGTATTAGTGAGCTATGCTTTTTTAGCCAACTTTCGCGCAATGATCATTCCTGGCGTGACGGTGCCTTTGTCGATGCTTGGCACGTTCGTCATTATGTATCTACTGGGTTACAGCCTCGATAATTTATCACTCATGGCTTTGACGATTGCCACGGGCTTTGTAGTCGATGATGCCGTGGTGGTGCTTGAGAACATCTCACGCCATTTAGAAGCCGGCATGGAACCGAAACAAGCGGCGCTTTTAGGCACACAAGAAGTTGGCTTCACTGTCTTATCCATGAGTATTTCCTTGATTGCCGTTTTTATTCCGATCCTCCTCATGGGTGGCATTGTCGGGCGCTTATTTCGTGAATTTTCCGTGACGCTTTCCGCCGCCATTTTAGTTTCATTATTAATTTCGTTAACCATCACACCCAGCATGTGCGCACGGTTATTGCAAAAACACACTACTACCCAACCACGCGGGTTATTAGAATATTTTGGCCTACCCGAATTTTATGCGCGCACCCTTAAAAAATCCCTCGCGTATCCGCGCTTAATGATGCTAATTTTTTTCTTAACGGTGATCGCCACCATGGGCTTATTTATTTTAGTCCCCAAAGGCTTTTTCCCGCAGCAGGACACAGGACGTCTCACCGGCTCGATCCAAGCACAACAAAACATTTCATTCCAAGGCATTCGAAAAATCCTTGAGCAATACGTTGCCATCATTAAACAAGATAAATCCGTGAAAAATGTCGTGGGTTTTGTGGGTGGGACAACGGTTAACTCGGGCAGTATTTATATTACCTTAAAAGAGGCAAACGAACGAGATAAAGCAGCCGATGAAGTGATTACGGGATTACGAAAAAAATTAGCACAAGTTAAAGGCGCCAATTTATATCTACAAGCCGCACAAGATTTATTAATTGGCGGTCGACAAGGCGGCGCCCAATTTCAATATACGCTTTCCGCCGATAGCCTGGATGAATTAAACCACTGGACACCTATCGTGCAAGACCGGCTCGCGCGTTTACCTGGCATTGCGGATGTCAATAGTGATCAGCGCAGTAATGGCTTACAAATAATGGTGAAAATTGATCATGATGCTGCGTTACGTTACGGCATTACTTCGGCCGCGATTGATAGCACCTTATACAATGCGTTTGGGCAACGTTTAGCTGCCACGATGTACACCAACATGAATCAATATTATGTGGTGATGGAAGTGGCACCCGAATATTGGCAACGGCCAGCGATATTAAAACAAATTTTCGTCCTCGCACCGAGCGGTGAAGCCGTGCCACTTTCTGCGTTTGCTTCCTTTGCACCGAATTCGACTTTATTGCAAGTCAACCATCAAGCGCAAGCACCCGCCGCAACGCTTTCTTTTAACTTAGCGCCAAAAACAGCGTTAGGCGATGCAGTCACCACCATTACGCAGACCGTTGCTAAAATGAATTTGCCAGCGACCATGCGCGGCTCGTTTCGAGGGTCTGCGCAAGCCTTTCAATCTTCATTAGCGAATGAACCTTATCTCATTTTAGCTGCGTTAATTTCCGTCTACATTGTGCTTGGCATGTTGTATGAAAGTTTAATTCATCCCATTACCATTTTATCCACCTTACCTTCAGCGGGTTTGGGCGCGCTATTGGCTTTATTATTAAGTGGCACTGATTTAAGTCTTATTGCATTAATTGGTATTATTCTTTTAATTGGCATTGTGAAAAAAAATGCGATCATGATGGTTGATTTCGCCATGCAAGCAAAACAATTGCGGCAGCTATCTTCGATGGATGCCATTTATGAAGCGGCCTTATTGCGTTTTCGCCCCATCATGATGACCACCATGGCCGCACTCTTTGGCGCTATTCCGTTAATCATTGGCTTTGAAACGGGTGCGGAACTCAGAAGGCCGCTGGGTATTGCCATTATCGGTGGCTTGATTGTCAGTCAAATGATGACGCTTTATACCACACCCATTATTTATCTTGCTTTAGAGCGTTTTAGCACACGATATCGAAAGGATGAGTTAGCTCATGAATCGCTATAAATTAATTGGGTTAGTTTGTGTGATGGGCTTAAGCGGCTGCGCCGTCGGGCCAGATTACGTAAAACCACCGGTTGCGTTATCAACGCAATTTAAAGAAGCAACACCCGCACAACAATGGAAAAAAGCGGAGCCACATTTTGCTAAAAATAATTGGTGGAAGCGATTTAATGACCCTACGTTAAATGCACTCGAAGATGAATTGAACCAACACAATCAAAATATTGCTAATGCTTTAGCGAATTATCAACAAGCACACGCTTTAGTGGCGGCAGCCCGCGCCAATTATTTTCCACTCATAACGGGATCTTTAAGTTTAACGCGGCAAAAATCCGGCATTAGCAGCAGTTCATCGGACATTACCAATTCAACTATTGGCGCTGACAATGCTGACAGAACCGCTACGAGTATTAATACGACAAAATCACTAACCTTAGACGGCGTGTGGGAACCGGATGTTTGGGGCGCAACAAGGCGCAGTGTCGAAGCAAATATTGACACAGCACAAGCGGACAGCGCTTTGCTTTCATCCACGCGCTTATCTAATCAAGCCTCCTTAGCACAATATTATTTTGAATTATTGGGCGTTATACGCGATCAAAATTTATTAAAAAAGCGTGCGGCGAATTATCGTCGCATTGTGAAATTAACGCAAAATCAATATCAAGCCGGCACTGTTTCGCGCGCTGATGTTTTATCCGCACAGAGCCAACTAGACACGTCTGAAGCGGATATCATTAATAACAATATTACGCGGGCGCAATATGAACATGCGATTGCCGTTTTAATGGGGAGACCCCCTGCAAATGTGGGCTTAAATTTAAGTCCGAATGCCGTGTATGTTCCACCGATTCCGGTGCTAGTGCCGTCTGCATTATTAGAACGCCGCCCCGACATTGCTCAAGCGGAACGGTTAATGGCTGCGGCAAATGCAAATATTGGTGTGCAAGTGGCAACGTATTTTCCTGTGCTTGCCATTTCAGGCAATACCTTTTCAAGCGGTACCAGTTTAGCAAAATTATTTTCAATACCCGCTATGGGTTGGGCATATGGCCCCTCCCTTGCGGCGACGATTTTGGATGGTGGATTACGCGGTGCCAATATTCGTGTGGCAAAAGCTAATTACGCAGCAACGGTTGCCACGTATCGGCAAACCGTTTTAAATGCGTTTCAAGATGTGGAAGATAATTTAGTCGCACTCAATTTATTAAAAGAACAATATCGCTGGCAAGCACAAGCGGCCAAAACTGCGCAGCGCTCATATCAAATTCAATTAAATCAGTATCGTGCTGGTATGGTTGATTTTAACAGCGTACTGATCGCAGAAATTACCGCTTATAACGCCGAAAAGACCGCATTAGATATTGGCTATTTACGGCAAACCGCTGCCGTGGGCTTAATTAAAGCCCTTGGCGGGGATTGGGATGGGGTAGTTTGTTCTTAAGGTATTAATGAGGTCTCGTGTTTTGCTTATCGTGCGTTGGATGCAAGGGATTATTTGTTTCAACCATTGTTGACTTATTTTTTTCATAAAGTGGATTTTCAACCGACTGCCTAAGCGGTTGAGGATTGACTATATGGTTGATTTTGTTTTTCATTACTTCGCCTAATGAGCGAAACACGTTAGCAAGCACCTGAAAATTCTGGCTCTTTTGTTTAATGTCACTCTTTGCTTCTACAACACCTTCTTTAATGAGACTTTTTGCCGTTAAAAACCGCTCTTTCAACACTGTCGCAATGCTTTCCATTTCTTGCACTGTTTGCATGACGATGGCTTTTTTATCATTTGGGATTGAGTGATCGTTTCTTTTGTTATCAATTTCTCTGCTAAATTTCTCTGCTGCCTGCTGAGCCAATTGTTTTGATTCTGCTAATACATTCTCTAACACAGGAACCGGGTCTACATTGCTATTTGCCACTGCTGAACTGACTGTCACCTCTTTTAAAACCGTTTGCCAATCTGGTTTTTCAGAGGCAGCATCCAACGTAAAGGTTGCAGTCTTATCATCAAAATGTCCTTTCGCCACATCGCCCGCCAACACTTGAAATAGGTTGGTCAATTTAGCGATATCTTGCTGTTCTGACGATTGTAGATCAGCAGAATTTTGATAAACAAAAGGATTGCCTTTTACCACCTTAACCAGTAAGCAGTCTTTATACTGGCTACCATAATCACTGGGATGCGCCAATGACGGAACCGTTTGGAAATCGCGTTTAAGTAAAATATTAACGTGTCCTGCTTTGTCATTTGGCGTAACACCATAGGAGTCCATACAAACCCCACGCAAATGCGGTAATTCTTTGGCCTTTTCTTCAATCATCTGAATTAATGCATCTAACGCTTGTTGCGATTGTTCGCTCTTAGTCAAGTCAGGAAGGACGACTAATGCCTGTTTACCTGCCTGCTCTGCGGCATTATTCGCTTGAATTAAAATCGGCAATATGCGCTCTTTAAAATAATTATCTATGTTGGATTCCGCCGCATTGAAATCAAGATGAGTAAAAATGGCTTGCGCTCGAAAGGGAATATCGGTTTTATTTTCCGCCGTGCTTGGAGAATCTTGAAAAACAGTAATCGTTGCTGCCATCACGATATTATTTAAAATTGCCATTTCCTGAGCGTTCAATTGACTGTTAGATGCAGTGCCAATAGTGACTTTTTGTGTTTTCACCAATACATTTAAAAACTCTTCCGCGGACATTTGCTTTAACGATTCCAACACCGTATCAAATTTCACTTGCGGAATAATGTCAGGAAATGACTGCTCGAGATCTCGGTAGTTTTTATTTATTTCAAAGTGTTCTAAAAGCGCATTATATAAATCCGCCCCCATAGGATTATTTCGAACATCCATTTTAGAAGCTTGATTTGCTAAAGTAGTCTTATAATCATTCGCTTGGCTAAGCTGCGCGTCATTAACGATAAATTGATAATCTTCTGGCAATCCTTTCGGCCTTTGGCCAGTTATCTTTCGCGCAGCCACACCCAACTTATTGATTAATTGTAATGTACTGGCCATGATCACTCCTCGTCTTTCTTTAATTATAGACAAGGATTTAAAAATAACCTTAAGGCTTTCTTTTCATAATCATTGTTGTAGCATGGATTCAGCTCGCAATAAAAAGGGGCCTCATTAGGCCCCCTTCTAACATTACGATTTCTTCGCGTCTAACAATTCAACTTGGAAAATTAAGGTTTGGTTTGGACCAATCACTGGCGGCGCACCTTGGTCGCCGTAAGCTAAACTGGCAGGAATGACTAATTCCCAAGTAGAACCAACGGGCATTAATTGTAGTGCTTCAACCCAACCTGGAATGACGCCATTCACTGGAAATTGAGCAGGCTGATTGCGCTTATAAGAACTATCAAATTCCGTGCCATCAATTAATTTACCGGAATAGTTCACGGTGACCATATCGGTTGGGCCTGGTTTTGGGCCTTTACCCGTTTTAATAATGCGATATTGCAAACCATCTGGCAAAGTTACAACGCCTGGTTTCTTTTTATTTTCGTCTAAATAAGCGGTTTGTTTGGAATCGGTTGCTTGCATTTGTGTTTGATCTCCAGTAATCGATGTTTCAGCACGTGCGACAGTGACAGCGCCTAAACCCACTGTAACTAACGCCACGGTCAACGCTTTAAAAATAAATGATGACATAAAACTTCCCTATATTTGAGTCAGAAAATAGTGCTAAGGAGCGCGATGGGGTTCCCTAAGGGGAGAATCGCGATTCTCCCCTTGGGTGACTGCTGCGAATTCACTTCGCAGCAGTCATATAAACATCGCCCATACCAAACGCACTTCGTTTTTTGAAGTGCGTTTGGTATGGTACCAGGCGAATTAACGACAGACAATTGGGGATTCAAAATACTTTAACACGTTAGCTGCGCTTTCTGCGTTTGGCCTTTTGACAAGCTTTATGCCGATCACAGCTAAGCACATGATCATTCACCATGCCAACCGCTTGCATGAAGGCATAACAAATGGTGCTGCCAACAAATTTAAAACCGCGCTTCTTTAAATCTTTTGACATAGCATCTGATTGCATGGTTTTAGCAGGCACATCGCGCAAGCTGCGGCGATTAGTTTGCAATGGCTTTCCATCCACAAATTGCCATAAATAATTTGCAAAACTACCAAACTCTTTTTGCACGGCAAGAAACGCTTTAGCGTTAATTACTACACTAGCGATTTTTAAGCGATTACGAATAATGCCTTCATTTTGTAATAAGGTTTGCAATCGTTTTTCATCGTAACGCGCAATTTTTTTTGCTTCAAAGTGACTGAAAGCAAGGCGATAATTTTCGCGACGTTTTAAAATTGTAATCCAACTTAATCCAGCTTGCGCGCCTTCTAAAATTAGCATTTCAAATAGCTGTTGATCATCAAATTGAGGCACGCCCCATTCTTCATCATGATACGAAATATAAAGTGGATCTTCTGTCACCCAACCACAACGTGTGATGGTCTTACGCATGTAAATTCCTATTCGAAAAATCAACAATATAGCATATTGGTGCGAAATCACGCTTAATTATAAGCATTTTTTGTGCAAAATAAACGACTGATTTTATTATCAAAATAAAAATAAAGTTCATCATTTAAGCAAACTCTAAGATAAAACTTTTTATAATGCTGCAATTCGTGTATAAAGTACCGTCTCTTTTGACGGTGAGTGGAGGTTTAATTCATATGTCGATGACACAACGTTTATTAAGTCAGTTATCGCGTTTTTTATTAATTGCAATGTTTGGCACCTTAATTTTATTTAGCCAACAAAATGTAGAAATAGTTAAAACGCAATTACAAAATAGTCCTAATCGTTTCAATATTCTCTACACCGATTCCGTTTGGAACTCTATTAGTAGTGAATTCACTTTAGTTGATCGCAATATTGATAATGCGCAAGTGCAAGCTGAAATTCGCAAACTATTAGCCGATCGCGAACACTTAAATCATATTTTACAAAATGCGCGCCCTTATATTTATTATATTCACGCTGAAACCAAACAACGTGGCTTACCGAGTGAAATCGCTTTAATTCCTTTCATTGAAAGTGAATTTAGCCCGAATGATCACTCCAATAAAGGTGCGCTGGGTTTGTGGCAATTAATGTCTGGTACGGCGCATGAACTCGGCGTGCAAATCAAATCCGATTACGATGGCAGACGCAATGTGGTTTCCTCAACGCGAGCGGCACTTGCTTACTTCCATGATTTAGGCGGTCTTTTCAAAGGCAATTGGTATTTAGCCATCGCTGCTTATAATTGCGGACAAATGCGCGTATTGAACACCGTACATCGCACGGGTAGCCAAACGTTTTGGGGTATGCCATTACCACGCGAAACCCAACTGTATGTCCCCAAATTATTAGCGGTTGCAGCAATTATTAAAAACCCAGAAAAATACGGCGTCGTATTGCCGCCCATTAGCAATGAGCCTTATTTTTCCACCTTACAAACGGAAAAATCCGTGCGCCTTGAAACGGTTGCCAAAAGCTCCGGCATTGATTTGGTGGAATTAAAAAAATTAAACCCTGACTATAAGTCCACCATTCCAGCAAGCGTTGGCAAACACACTTTGCTCGTGCCGGCCGCTTCAGTCAATCAAGTTACCGCGCATATACCGCAACTGAGCTCCACAACCCTTTAATTGTACTTTTTATTCCATCCCGACTCTTTTTTAATCACTTGGCGGCGTATTATTCAGCCGCTGAGTGGCTGATTTACTGACGAAATTGGCCAAATCCGGCATAATAGAAAGATGATGCAAGGAGCGTCGGATGAAGCTACAAAACAAGGTATTAATAACCATTGCTTTCGTCTGGCTTTTATTTGCCTCCTTCATGTATTTAGGTTCCAATCTTTTTATTACCACCAGTTTTTTAAAATTTGAATCGGATCGCGCAAACAGTGATTTGTTACGCGTAGATCAAGCATTAGAAAAAAACCTGCAATCCCTCTATACCTTTACTTATGATTGGGCACATTGGAATGATGCCTATGATTTTTTTCAAAATTCCAATCGCAATTTTATAAGCAATAATTTAAATATGAATGCGTTTAAGACCGCAACCTTAAATTTAGTACTCTATATTAATAATAAAAATACCATTCTCTACAGTGCCGTGATTGATTTGGATCGTGAACAATACAAAGCCTATAGCGGTGAATTAAAAAATGTTATCAACTCCAATAGTCGCTTATTAAATTTACCGCAGAACACGAGTTCGTTGCGCGGTTATATCGAATTTAATAATCAATTAATGATGATCGTAGGCGTTCCCGTCACGGACGGTGATAATCTTAAAAAACCGCTGGGCGTGATGATTACAGGTCGAATTGTAAATAAAAATTTGCTGCAGCATATTGCGAATGTCACTAAACTTCCCTTAAAACTTTATAATTTAGAGGCAATTTCCGCCGATAAACAGCTCGTTAGTTATTTTAGAAAGGTTTTAAAATCAAGCAACTCGCATTATAGCCAGCCCTTAAATGACGGTGAATTGATTGGCTTTACGTTGATCCGCGATATTAATCAACGCCCTATCGCCATGGTACAAACCAATATTCCACGTAACATTTACCAAGCAGGGCAAAGCGCCCTGAATTATTTTATGTTCAGCTTTTTGGCGTTAGGAACTTTACTTTCTATCACGATTTTATTCATCTTAAAGTATCTTATCATCGATCGTTTAGATCTTTTAAACAGAACGACACGACAAATTAGTGAACACAAAGTATTAACTGAGCGAGTAGTTGAGACAGGTGATGATGAATTATCTTCCGTAGCCCATAAAATCAACACCATGCTCGATATTATTCAAAAATCGCATGATCAATTAGAAGTACGAGTTGCCAAGCGAACGGAAGAATTAAATGCGACGAATAAACAATTAGAACAAGAAATTAATGAACGTAAAACCATTGAGTCTGAATTGCATGAACACAAAGAAAATTTAATTCGTCTCGCTCACTACGATGCCTTAACCGGATTACCGAATCGCGCTTTATTTAATGAACTTTTAGACAAAGAATTAAAAAAATGCGCACAAAAATCGACGCGTTTCGCTATCTTTTTTATCGACTTAGATCGGTTTAAAAATATCAATGACACCATGGGGCATCATATTGGTGACTTAGTGTTAAAAGAAGTGGCAACACGCATCAGAGAATTGATTAAACCCAATGATGTCTTGGCGCGACTAGGTGGCGATGAATTCATTCTTTTGCTACGCACCATCCAATCGGAAGAAGAAATTAGTCAATTTGCCGATGCGATTTTGCAAACGTGTAAAAAACCCATTTATGTTGAAAATAATGAATTTTATTCTTCCGTTAGTATTGGCATTAGCCTTTACCCCGCGCACGGCAATTGCTTAGAAGATTTACAAAAACATGCTGATATGGCGATGTATCAATCAAAACACGCTGCCAAGGGCCAATATCGATATTTTAATGAGTCGATGACGGTTGCAGCCTATGAACACGTTGAATTAGACGTGGGCTTGCGCAAAGCCATTGCCAAACAAGAACTGCATTTACATTTTCAACCCAAATATGACATTCGCACCGGACAAATCATCGGTATTGAAGCACTTTTACGCTGGCACCATCCCGAACTTGGCATTATTAATCCCAATAAATTTTTACCCATTGCTGAAGAAACAGGCATGATTCACGCCATTGGAGAATGGGTGATTCGTGAAGCATGTCGCGTTTGCAAACGCTGGCAACAATATTCGCATATTCCGGTGGCTGTCAATTTGTCACGCCAACAATTTAATCATAAAAACTTATTGAATCTCTTAACTGAAATTATCGACGAAATTGGCCTACCCGCGCAGTGTTTACAGTTAGAAGTGAGTGAATCAACTATCATGAGCCAAGTGGAAACGGCGATTGAAACCATGCAAGCTATCCATAACCGTGGCATTCACTTCACGATAGATGATTTTGGTACCGGCCATACTGCGATTAGTCGGTTAAAATCGTTACCGGTAAGCGATTTGAAAATTGATCGGCAATTCATCAAAGGCATTCCTCATGAGTCCAACTCATTATCAATCATTGAAGCCATTATTACTTTAGCCCACAGTTTAGATATTCATGTTATTGCGGCTGGCGTTGAAAAAATCGAGCAGTTACAATGCTTGTTAGACAATCATTGTGATTATGTACAAGGTTATTTTTTAAGTATGCCAATCACGGAAGATAATTTGATGATGGAAATTAGTTTTAACACCAAACAAATTTCCCCCAGTTTTCATGCTGCAATGCAAGCAAAACGATGGGAGAAAATATAATGATGCTAAGATATTTAATATTATTGTTGTTAGGCAGCGCTACCGCTTTAGCGGCTGAAAGCGTGCCACAGAATGCAAAGACATTGCCGCTCACCGCTGAGAGACCAATCAAGCAAATTTTTTTAGACCATCTTTCAGGCAGTATAAGTTTTACTAATAATTATATTTTTCGCGGCATTAGCCAAACCAATAATAATCCAGCGCTCCAAGCAGGAGTAAATTATGACTTTGCCGTATTGGGTTTATACGCTTATGCATGGGGTTCCAATGTGGATTTTAAAACCGCGCAAGAAAAAAAGGTAGCCACTGAGATTGACGCTTCAATTGGCAGCAAAAACTCAATTACTGATAATTTAAGTTATGACGTTGCACTGCAACGCTATAATTATCCGAGCGGCCATAGTGAAGATTACGTTGAAGCCTATGGCAATTTAACCTATTATTTTTTAACCGCATTAGTTGCCTACTCCGCTAACGAATTTAACTCCCACACCAGTGGCACCTATTACAATTTAAGCGCGGAATATACCATTCCTTGTCATATTATTCACACTCCCGATGTTAGCATTGGTGCTGGCATTGGTCACTTTACATTACAACCTGCCGCAGGAAAAAGTTATAATGATTTCAGCCTTCAAATCAGCAAAATGATCAAACCGATCACTTTTGCGTTACAATGGACTGATACAAATCGCCATTATTCACAGGATGCGTTAGATAAAGCGCATTGGGTTGCCTCAATAACGATGGATATTTGATATGAAAAAAATACTCGATACAGCGATTATGGAATGGTCTAATAACGTAAAGCCACTATCACCCGCATGGCAGCATTGCATCACGACTTTATTAGCCATGCATGCCGAGAGCAAACCTAATGCATTAGCAGTAACGAGCGCCGCCCGCGAATTGACCTATCAGCAATTACACCAAGTTTCCAACCAACTTGCCCAACGTTTAGCGGCAGGCGGCATGAAGGCCGGCGATCGGATTGCCGTACTCATGGATCGATCCCCTGATTTAATCGCAACCATTTTGGGTATTTTAAAATTAGGCGCCATCTACGTCCCAATTAATCCGAATTTTAATGCTGTCTATGTTAATCACGTTATCAATGATTCTAGCGCAAAAATGGTGGTATTGGATCGTTTTAATCCTTTAAACCAATTAATTGATAAGAAGCATCAAGCACTGGCTATTACGTTTGCGGAATGCTTAACTTTTCCAAAACAGGCGCCGAATGTCACGGTAACGTTGGATGATCTTGCCTACATCATGTATGCGCTAAGCCCCTCTGGCACCTTACGCGGCGTTTCGATTAAGCATGCTAGTTTAATGAATTTAAGTAGCTGGTATGCCTCAACTTTACAATTAAATGCAAGCGATCGCATCGCACAATTTAATTCGTCAGGCTACGATAGCCATTTAGCTGAAATTATCCCGCCACTTGCCGTGCATGCGAGTATTCATATCATTGATGATAAAGAAAAATTATCTCCCCCCTCTTTCTTTCATTGGTTAGTCCAAAATCAAGTTACCTTCTGTCACATACCCGGTGCCTATGCTGAATTATTATTTGCACACCCCTGGCCAAGCAAAGCAGCATTACGTTTGGTAAAAGTAGGTGGCGAGAGCATTACCCAATATCCAAAGCAACGTTTTGATTTTGATATTTGGCAAAGTTATGGCCCCGTTGAAACGACCATTGAAGCAACTTGCACGCGTCTTTATCAAGCAAAAACCGAGCCCCATTTAAGTTCACAATTACCACCGCTTGGAAAACCCATACAAAACACCTTGGTGCGTGTTGTTAATGCAGATGGCAACCCTTCTAAAGTGGATGAACTCGGTGAACTCTATATTGGCGGCGCTGGTTTAAGCACGGGTTATTGGGATAATCCCGATTTAACCGCGGCGCATTTCGTCGCTGATCCTTTCGATAATACCAATAGCGCGCGCTTTTTTCGTACCGGCGATTTAGTTTGCTGGTCGGAAAATGGTGAATTACAATTTAAAGGCCGCTTAAAAAATCACTTAGATATGCATTCAGAACGCGCCGAATTAACGCAGATTGAAACCACTTTGTTAGAATTGCCGGATATTAACGAAGCTGTCGTTGTTGGAAAAACACCGAATGCCAATAGTGATTTGGCCGCCTATCTGGTGCCAGATTTAGATAAAATTCGTATTCCGCATGAACAGAAAATTTTAGTCGATTTAGAGGATGAAAAATTCATACAAGCCACCACGGATAATTTTTCGAAGGAAGGCATTGGCCTTGTAACCCCCAATGTTAAGTTAGCAGTGGATCAAAAATTACGTTTATTTTTGCAATTACCCGGCATGGACCAAGGCGCTTGGTTTACGGGCAATGTTATGTGGTCTGTGGGTGGCCGCGCTGGCATTCAGTTTGATTCGATTAGCCCACAACGCGAGCGCTTAGAACGCGCCACTGAATATTACCTCACTACGCAACCTCTTTCCGAAGCGCTCAATAAAGTCGTTGCAAAACGTAGCATTCGCAAGGCCTTGCAGTCACGCCTACCGGAAAGTTTGATACCTAAAACCTTTACCGTATTAACGAATATGCCACACACAGCACAGGGCACGGTCGATGTGCAAAGCTTACCGCAGCCATTAGACGTTGAAATGCTTTATAACAGTAAAAATGTTGCACCCCACACGCCCACTGAAAAAAAATTAGCAGAAATTTGGCGCTGCATTTTAAAGAAAGAAATTTTCAATATTACCGATAATTTTTTTGAATTAGGCGGCACCTCACAACAATTAGCAGAATTAGTTGTCTCTATTCATCATGAATTTAAACAAACTTTACCTTTCTTCTTGCTATTTGAATCCCCCGTCATTCAATCGATTGCTAATTACTTAGATAGTCATGGCGCGCAAACGGTCTACCACAATACAGTTAATGCCGCCGTTAATCATGATATTGTTTTAGATCCCGCTATCATTCCCGTGCCGGGTGCTTCACAAGCAAATGCGTTTAAAACCGTGTTATTAATTGGTGCCGACGAATTTATGGGCGCGCACGTGTTAGTAGATTTGCTCAAAACCACCCAGGCTACAGTGTATTGTTTATTATCGCCATTAGGCCAAACCAATCCATTGCTGCGCTTACGCACGTGTTTGCAACAATATCATTTGGATAAACATTTAGAACACTATACAGACCGCATTCAAATTATTTCAGGTGATCCGGCTTTATCACGATTCGGTCTTGATGCGGATTTTTATGATGCGTTTAAATTCCAAATTGATACCGTGCTCTTTACTAACCCCAAAATTAATTACATTAGCAGTTATTTAACTTTGCGCACTGCCAACGTATTTTCTACGCGCGAAATTATTCGCTTTGCTTGTCAAGGCAAAAACAAGAGTATTCATTTTATTTCTAATTTAAGCGCTGCAACCAAACGAGATAGTGATGGCTTGGCGGTTGAAGAATTCCCTGACCCCAACTACGCGGATTTGAGCGCAGGTTATCAAGTTAGTTTATGGGTGGCGGAATGCTTGTTATCGCAAGCAGCGAGCCGCGGCTTGCCTGTTAGCCTCTATCGCTTTGGCCGTATCTGGAATAATGGTAGCCAGCCAACACCCACGGATGATGCGTTATTGCGCTTAATTACTGCTTGCATTACCACTGAATTTGCGCCCGATTGGCAACATGATTTAAGCATCTTGCCTCTTCCGTTTGCCGTTAAAGCCTTTTTACTGCTAGCTCAACAATCTTCCTTTGGCGTTTATCATTTAGGTGCGCCGGTTGGTTTGCGTTTTACCAACGTCATTTCCGCTTGCCGCCGCGCAGGCTTTACGATTGCAACCGTACCGAATCAATTATGGCAAAAGAGTTTGTATGAATTACCATCGAACAACTCGCTCTTCCCCCTCATTCCATACTTTTTAGGCACGACGCCCACTGATCGGGAACCTAAATTCAGTGTAGCGAAAACGCGGCCACAATTGTTATCTGCCGGTTTGGATTTTCCCGTGTTCACGGAAGAGGAATGTTATTCGAATATTTTAGAATTAAAACGACTTGAGTGCTTGCCAGAGAAAGTTTAAATGAAATGGGCTTCCTTCTCTCCATGCTGTAGGGAGAAGGAAGCTTTATCCGCTAATGAAACAGAGGAGTTAGCTGCCAAGCTTTCAGCTCTGCTTCTGTCAGCGGGGCAGCCCAGAGGCTTAGCATGTAGCCGCCAATGCCCGCTCCGGTCGGTTTAACGACTAAGGCACCTTTATCTAATAACCACTGACGATGTGCTTGTAAAGGCGGAGATACTAATCCCCATGCATCAAAACAATCGCCTGCTTTTTGTAACGCTTCTCTCGCTAACAACATCGCCTGCGAGAAATCGGCTTCTTGTAACGCACGATCCATGATTTTAACGCTGTCTTCCATGGCGGCATCAATTAATAAACCTTGCTGGGGTTCCTGCGCCAAAATAGCTTTCACTTTTTCGATGGCCAGTTTCGTATTTTTTGTGGCGCCCGAAAAAGAAATATAAAAGGGTAAGGTATTCACGGGTTTATAAACATGAAATTGGGAAATGGAATTAAAGTAACACATCTCACCCGCATTCACGCCAACAATATCCACGCCGCTACTCGTACCGTGAAAATCATCTTCTAATTGTTTGGTAAAAAAAAGCGTTTCTGCTTCGGTTAAAAAACTTGCGTGTACCATCCAACGTGAAACCGCCAAACAGAGCGCGGCAGAAAATCCTAAGCCTGCGCCGATATCAATACTATTTTTAATTTCAAATTGCCCTGTCAAAGCGCTAAATGATTGGCCTTTTGCTTGCAAAGCGCGGCGTAGCGTATTTAAAAAAAATTCTTTCACGATATTGTCATGCAAGGAATGCACCTGCACACTGAAAGGTTCGGCGCTCGCATGATGATGGAGATGTAAGCTTTTATGTAACACGGAAGTCACAATAGCGGGATGACCGCGTACGACGGCGTGCTCTCCGACTAAAATACATTTAGCGTGTGTTATGGTTGTGAAGTCAGACATAGGATGTATTAGCTTCCTAGAATTATTACTCTATCGTCCCGCGAGAAAACGGCGGGACGATGCTGAGTGACATGAGACAAGGTATTACTTAATCATTCAACGGAATAATCTCTTGCACTTCCATGACATATTTTTTGAAGAAATCATACGTCATGTAGAAGTTACCTTGATCACCGACATCGGAATCCCAAGAGTTACGTAAGGTGAAAAGACCCTTATGTTTTTTACCCTGTGCATCCATTGCTGTCGCATTGTCATCATAAGCAAAAATTACCATTTCATGACCGCCATAACCTTTGGGTGAATTTAATTCATCCGTTAATGCCCAGGTGTCATAAGCCGTATTACGCATTGCGCAAGCGCCTGCGAAACAGTTATCAGCCATCACTAACAGAGTACCAAACGTTACACGATGTCCTTTTGCTAAAGCGAGTTTGGTTTTATTTAACACAACTTGCATTTCTTCGGCAGTTGCTGGTGTGGGGTCCAAAATAGCATCATTGCTTAATAAATGATTCCAAGTCATTCGATTCGTTAAATCTTCACTATTTTTATGGAAATCCGCTAAACTAAATTCTTCGCCTTCATTAAATGGGTTGTCGATGGGATACTCCTTGATGCCCGCACAACCTTCTTCACGCTGGGTCGCCATACTGACAATACCAAAGCGCATCATTTGATTTAAAACAATTGGGCCCCAGCTGCCATTCCAACCGCTTGGCATGTAGGCATTCTTTTCAAAATGCGAACCTAATTCTAGGTTACACAGCGGGCTAACATATTCGCGACCATAGACAGCAGCATTCACCGCAGCTGAGGTTGCAAAGGTCACACAGGAGCCATGCGAGCCTTGATTTAACACCGGAACATTATTCATTCCTAAATCGGTACGAATAGGCAGCTTCATGTCGTTTAATAAACGTTGGCTAACGGGGCGATTTAACAACGCCGTTTTTTCTTTTTCTGTCAAACGCAAGTTCATGAGGGTGACATTTTTCGTCGTCATACCGCGGGCTTTTAATGTCGGATTGGTGATTAATACAGGTGTGGTAAAATGTTTGCCAAATTGCATGGCATGGACAGGCGTTAGCGCGAAGGAAGCCGCTAAGATACTCATGCCAGCTAAAGCGAATTTACTCATGCACAATCTCCTTATGGTTATGCTCTTTCATGAGAGCCGCGCTAGATTATGCTCATGCCGGTAATGAGTCAATTGCTGTCCGCAAAACAATGGGGCGAAAAATAATCCGTAAGACGCGTTGTAACGGATTAGGGTTTGGTTCAGAAAAAACCACGGTGCTATCTACATCGACACAAGCGAACAAGCCTCCACCATGATCGGTCATTTTGTCTAAATATAAATTAGCACTAGCATCTTCTGTATGCTCCGCCTCACGCGGCGTGTGCAGCGCTTTTAATTCAATCAATTCTGCGCTTTCCAATTCCACCCATTGATAACGTGCGCCCAACGCGATGGCGGTTGGCACACCAGTCACTGGGATAGTGAGTGCAAAATAACCATCTTGTGTGTGGAGCGCTTCTAATTCGTAAGGGGTTTCTTCCGCTCCAGTAATTAATTTAATGTGCACGTACTCACGACGATGACTCAAATCTTGCCGCGCAATTTCAAAACTAAATCGATGCTGTGCCATTAAAAAAACGGCTAATTCAAGGCTCGTGGCACGCCATTCGGCAGCAAAATTGGTGCGTAAATTGCTAAGCGTGGTTTTGGAACTGTAAAGCCAACTGCGACGTTTCAGTGCGGTTAAACCTAAATTCGCATCAAATAGTGGCAATAATTCTTGTGTACCCAAATTAAAATCAAATTGAAAAACACTGAAATAATCTAGCTCCGCTTTGGTTGGTAAAAATAATAAGCGGGCCAAATGAATCGCGGCACTCGTTGCTAATTGTTCAGTGGGAAGGGGCGGTTGCATCGCTGCGTCTTTCACAAATTGCAAACATGCTTCTTGCACCATTTTCAACCGCGAAAATTGTAAAGCACTAAAAGTGACGTCTTCATAAATTGGCTCGCCGTCTTCCGTGTAATCAATCACACTTTTATCTAATGAAGTACAGACCTGTTCAAGCAGGGCTATATAGCTAACTAACATGCGGCGGGTTGCTTCATCAAATTGACGTTCGTCCAACAATCCAACGCGTTTCCCCACATTGTTCGACGTTTGTAATGAGAGAAAGTAACACGCTTCAATCGTGATATTGAATTCTTCTTTAAATACGCTTGTTAAACGATTTTGCACGGTGCCACTGTAGCCCAAATCAATGAGTAACAACGTATCATTGGGTGCCAATTGCAATTCGCGCTGTAAATAGCGCATTAACCGCTCTCGATAGTGTGAAGATGCCTTGATAATTGTTTCTAGCGTATGGGGTTTATGAATAAAGTTTAGAAAGTTTTTCTCAGCTTGCGCTTTATCTTTAGTAACGGCTAATGCTTGCGCTAATAATTCGGGTGGCAGCAGTAATTGTCGCGCCATGTCTTCAAACCGTCCGGAAGCAATGCGCTCCGCCAAATAACAATCAATATCCGCTTTCGCACGAAATGAAGCTGCAAAACTCGCAAAACGACTGATGCGGACCGATGCACCCACTTTTTCTTTTGCCAAACCCTCAACCAGTACGGCCGGCAAATAGCCATCACGCAATAAAAAGGCAACTTTCGGTTTGTTAGCTTTCGCGATCGTTTGTAAAATAAATTGCGCGAATGGAAATAAAATGGGACCGAGTACGGCATAACCAATTACCTTCCCTACTTCCGTTTCAGGCGTTAAATTAGCTGAAATTTGCGCACGATGCGGTTGATATAATCCTTTGTTATTGCGAAAAAGCGGATCAATGTAGTGACTGGCTACAGCATACATGCGCTTTATTTCTTGCAGCAAGGGGCTATCTTGCACGAAATGCGCGGTCATTAAATCAAATGCTTTTGCACCAGCAACATCAGCGATAGGGTGATCGCCACAATGCAGGCAATCGGCACCACGGACTTTTAATGTGTTTAAAACTGTTTTAAATAATCCCGCGCTTTTAGAGAGGCCCTGCTCGCATGAGCAAAATACCTGCGCAATACCAGCATAGGTTTCACTCGGTAAATGATTACGCAATAAATAACGCAATTGAGTTTCAGTAAAATAGGTATCACTCACCACCACGATTTTTAAACCCCGCGCGCGAGCTGCATTCAGAAAAGCGACCATGGGCGCAAACGCATAAAGCAATTGATTTTCCATGGCTAACTCTAAATCCATTAAGCGTGAACGCACCGCCTCACTCGCATCAGGAAGCGCGTGCTGATAAATCATTTGCAGAGTAATTTCTTGGGAATTTCGCGTTACTTTTGCTAAACGCCGCGCGCTTGCTTCAGCTTGTTGGCGCAAAGTAGCCGTCATTTGTGCTTGTTTAAATTCAGGGAGTGCAGCTAATTCATAAAAAACATCAATGGGCGTAGCGGTTTGACGCCACAGTAACGTATCAAAACAATCCAGCGAAAGCACTTTAGTGGTTGGCGGTAAGTGTTGCAGTAATTCCATTAATTGTGTTGAATAAACCACCCATTGCTGGTTATTTTCAAGCTTAACTTGCCGCGTGCATTCCATATTCATCATCCATAATTAATTTTTAGCCAAGATAGCTGCATTCATACGCATGACTTCACTTACGTGAGCGTAGGCCAGCGTAAAACCATGAAAAGCAGCAACGCTTAAGTGCCAACAAGTCACGTCGGTTTCAGCAATAATCGTTACAGTGAGCATGCAAGATAAAGAATAAAAACCCGTTTCATTTAAACCGATCGCAGCGCCAGGCTTCACCGTGGCCACGGTTTCCGTCACTCTTTCACTATTTTCGATATGACTTTTCTGCACGCTAGCATTCCCTTCGATAATGAAGTAAACGCTATTAACAGGGTCTCCTTCCTTCACAATTGTACTGCCCTTTGTAAAGGTTTGCTTCGTTAATAATCCCGCTAAAATTTTGACTTCTTCAGTTGTAAGAGATTTAAACCAAGGTTGAAAGCGGATATGTGCTATTTTGTTGTCCAATTCATCGACTTCTGCCATATTACCTTCCTTGATAAATGGTGCTTTCTTGCGCCTATTTTATGTTATTAATCAATGCTTGTCACGATTCTGCTCGGAAAAATGGCCATTTTTTAATCTGTTAAATTCATTCGCACCGACCTTAAAAACCTTTTATAATCCGCAGTTCGTCTGTTTATTAATAGGTAAAACGATGGCAACGGACCAAAGTTCTTTATTACATACAAAGCGATTTTTACCTTTATTCGTTACCCAATTTTTAAGTGCGTTTAATGACAACATCTATCAACACGCGCTCGTCATCTTAATTACTTATCGCTTGTCTTATTCTAATCAACTCGACATGAGCACCGCGCTTTTAATCACTATCGCTGCGGGTATTTTTATTTTGCCTTTCTTTTTATTTTCAGCAACCGCAGGTCAGCTGGCTGACAAATACGAAAAATCCCGTTTAATTCGTTACACGAAAATTATCGAAATAGCCTTGGTGCTTTTTGCAGGCATTGGCTTTTACCAACATAGCGTCATTATGTTGATGTCCGTTTTATTTTTAATTGGCACAAAATCCACTTTCTTTGGCCCACTGAAATATTCCATTTTACCTGATCATTTAAAAACCAATGAATTAATTAGCGGTAATGCATTATTAGAATCGGGAACTTTTTTAGCGATTTTACTTGGCACGATTATTGGCGGTACGTTAGGCGCCATGAAAATTGGCCCGACCTTGGTCGCTATTTTAGGATTGTTAACCGCGCTAGGCGGTTTAGTAGCAAGCTTTTATATTCCTCCCGCTAAACCTGCCGCGCCGAAATTAAAAATCAGTTACAACTTTGTTGCTGAATCTTGGAAAATGATTCAGCACACGTTTGAAAAACCATCGCTGCAATTAGCGATTGTGGGTATTTCCTGGTTCTGGTTAATTGGTGCAACCTATCTTTCTCAATTTCCCACTTACGCAAAAGACGCGCTTGGCGCAAAACCGATGGTTGTTACCTTATTTTTAACGGTATTTACGGCAGGCATTGCTATCGGCTCCAGTTTATGTTCACGCTTATTGAAAGGCCGCATTGATGCCACCTACGTGCCCCTTGCCGCCCTCGGCATGACCGTTTTCGCCATCGATTTAGTCTTTGCAAGCACACATGCGAAAACCCGTCCGGGTGAGCTCATTGGCATTTTACAATTTTTATCTTATCTGGCTAATTGGCGTATTTTGTTCGACTTATTATTTTTATCTATCTGCGGCGGGATTTACATTGTGCCGCTATACGCTATTTTGCAACACGATAGCGATCAAGAACATCGCTCGCGCGCCATTGCGTGTAATAACATTATGAACGCTTTGTTTATGGTGATTGCCGCTTCTGTTACTGGCTTACTGTTTGCGTTACATTTTAATATCACACAAGTTTTTTTAGCGATCGCCATTGCAAACCTATTCGCTGCCATTTATGTGTGCAATTTACTGCCGGAAGAATTGGTTAAATCGTTCTTGGTTTGGCTGTTTAAATTGTTATATCGTGTGGAAGTTCGTGGTATTGAACATTATCATGCAGCGGGTGAACGCGTCTTAATTATTGCAAACCACACTTCTTTCTTAGATGCAGCGTTGCTTGCTGCTTTACTCCCCGATCGTCTCACCTTCGCCATCAATACGGACATTGCGAAACGATGGTGGATGAAATTGATGTTGAAATTAGTTAACACCTATTCCGTCGACCCGACGAATCCATTAGCGACTAAATCGCTCATTGAGCACTTGCGCCATAATGGCCGCATTGTCATTTTTCCGGAAGGTCGCATCACTGTCACTGGTGCACTCATGAAAATTTATGAAGGCCCGGGTTTAATTGCTGATAAAGCGGATGCGAAACTATTACCGGTCCGCATTGATGGCGCACAGTACACCGCGTTTTCGTATTTGCGCGGTAAAGTAAAAATCCGCTGGTTCCCAAAAATCACCTTAACCATTTTAGAACCACGCACATTTGATTTATCCGAACCCCATACCGGCCGCGATCGCCGTCAAGTCATTAGCGCACAGCTCTATGACATCATGACCGATAGCATGTTCTTAAGCAGCACACTGCATGAAACCATTTTCCAATCCGTGATTAATGCAAAGCTTATTCATGGCGGCAAGCACGTGATTTTGGAAGACATTGAACGCAAACCCATCAATTACAATCGCTTAATTTTAGGCAGTTTTTTATTAGGTCGCCGGTTTTGCAAAAAAACCAAGCGTGGTGAATATGTGGGCGTCATGTTGCCCAATACGATTGCAAACGTTGTTACCTTCTTTGGCTTGCAAGCATATCATCGCATTCCCGCCATGTTAAATTACACCGCTGGCGTGCAGACGCTGTTATCCACCTGTCGCACGGCGAAGATTCGCGTGATTTATACCTCACGTAAATTTATTGAACTGGGGGATTTAAGCAAGCATGAACAAGCATTAAAAGACGCTGGCTTTAAATTAATTTATTTAGAAGATGTGCGCCAGCAAATTGGATCACTCGCTAAATTGTGGGGCATGCTAATCACACGCGTACCCATGCTTTATTATCGCTTGGTGAATGGTATTAACAAACATAATGAAGAAAAAATCGCGAACCAACCTGCCGTTACACTGTTTACCTCGGGCTCGGAAGGCGCACCTAAAGGCGTTGTGTTAAGCCATTACAATTTGCAATCGAATCGGTTTCAATTGACGGCACGCGTTGATTTTAACCCAACAGACCGCTTGTTTAATGCATTACCCATGTTCCATTCATTTGGTTTAAATTGCGCGACACTGTTGCCGATTATCTCGGGTATTCGCCTCTTTTTATACCCTTCTCCATTGCATTATCGCATTGTACCTGAGCTTTGCTATGATACGAATGCGACCATTTTCTTTGGCACGGATACCTTCTTATCGAATTATGCGAAATACGCGCACCCTTACAATTTCTACAGTTTGCGTTATGTGTTTGCCGGTGCTGAACGTTTGCGTGATGAAACACGGCGCATTTGGATGGATAAATTTGGCATTCGCATTATGGAAGGCTATGGGGTAACTGAAACGGCACCGGTCATTTCAGCCAATACCGCTATGCAATATAAACAAGGCACCGTAGGGCGAATTTTACCGGGCATGCAGTATCAGTTAAAACCGGTCGATGGCATTACGGATGGTTATCAATTGTTGGTTGCAGGGCCCAATGTGATGCTGGGTTATCTGTTTAACTACATGCCTGGCAAAATCACACCGACACCGAATGGTTGGCATGATACCGGTGATATTGTCTCGATTGATGAAGAAGGTTACATCACCATTAAAGGTCGAGCGAAGCGCTTTGCGAAAATTGCTGGCGAGATGGTTTCGCTTGCCGCAGTGGAAGAGCACATTAGTAAATTGTGGCCTGATTTCCAGCATGCGGTAATGAATAAGCCGGATGAAAAGAAAGGTGAGCAGTTGATATTAGTGACAAACTACGTGGAAGCGAAAGTGACGGCTTTAATTGAGTTCTTTAAACTACAAGGTTTGTCAGAGTTGAGTATTCCCAAACGGATTCAGGTGGTTGAGCAAATTCCGTTACTGGGAAGTGGCAAAGTGGATTATCAAGGTGTGAAAGCGCTAATTTAAAGAGGATAGTTCCCCTCACCCGCGCAGGTGAGGGGAATCAAAGGTTCAGTTGCTCCGCTTAATTCCCCTCATCCCGTACACTTCTCCCCATGCCTTGCAAAGTTGTCCGATTAATATGGCGACACCGATTATAGCTTAATTATAAAAGTTAAATATGATCAAAATAACGGAAAAACTAAAGACGGTTTTTTAGATATTTCAGCTACATATTTTCCCTACCACCAATAGTCATAATGACCGGTTGTATAATTAATAAAAATAATCAGTTAGTTACATAATTGGATAAGTGATTTTATCCTAAAATTACTTATCCAATTAAATTTATACCGCTACTTATAATATTAAGATACGCAGCGGTATATACCCATTACACTATCGAATAGTAAATCGATTTGGGCGCCTGAAGTTCCTTTTTCAGGAATATATCTCCAATCACCCCAATAAGATTGAATGTTATCAATTCTCAATGCTTCCTTAATTTTATCGATATGCTTTAAACAAAGCGCCTCAAAAGCATAGCCTGCCCAAGCATTCTAGGCTGGTGATCGCATGATAGAGGTCCAATGAGAGTCTTTTAATGTAGGTCTAGTTTTCTTTTTATATGATTCAATCCAATATAAATAAAAAATCGTGTATTCATCAATTAGCCTATAATGGATTCCTCTACGAGCATGTCCAAGCGGTAAGAATGTGCTAATAAATCCAGCCTCTTCAAGACTTTGCAATTTAATATTCAAAGAGAGCCGTGCTGGCTAGATCAACTTCCCGAACTGCACAACCCCCTGCTCTGCCGCCACCCCAGCCGCAACGCCTGCCACGGTTGGCATTACCCCTTGGCTCACTGTTCCATAAGCAAATAAACCATATCGCACCATCGATCCCACGGACTTAAGGCCTTGCGCCAATTTAGGATGCGCCCGCTTTTCCGCTTGATTTGAAAACCAATTCAAAATGGAAATCCCAAGATCAATCACCCCTAATTTCACGGTATCAACGGCCGCCAATTGCAGCGCTTGAACCGTTCGCACCGACTCAGGAACGTCTTTTAACGTTTTTTGATAGCAATGGTATTTAAACGTAAACACCGTACCATATTGCACCACTGGATAAACCACCTGCAGCCACTTCGTACGAATATCACGTTCTTTGCATTTGGCAGCGATGACATTATTAAGCCCTCGGGCACCACCCACCACCCCGGCCTGCAACGCACTATCCAACGCTTGTTTCTGCCAAGAGAGGGGCGCCGCCGGGCATTCTTTATCAACGGGAAAAACCGCATATAAATCCATTTCCGTCAACGCACCATAAGCTTTATGTACATTTAACTGCTGCGTTTCCGGTAGGCGACAAAGCAGCGGATGGCGTTTTACTTCTAGTGCGCCGACTTCCCGACCATCTTGATAAAAACGCAAGAAGTGAATTTTTTCACCCGTACTACCATCCACCCACGTTGCGGATTTATCCCATTCCACATCATAAATTTGCTGTGCAATGGATTGATCGGGCAATAAACATAATTCATCCGTATTTTCTAACGCATCCATGGACTTTAAATCCACCTCATCCCCTTGCACAAAGGCGCGCAAATAACGATTTAAATGGTGAAAATCCTCCCTTAAACTGGCCAATTGCCGATCAAATTCTTTTTTGGCTTTTTGATTACGCAAATCCGCCACCAAACTCATCATGCGGGTTTTATATTCCTGCATTTTCTGCAAACTTTCTGCTGACAATTGATTAAGACGCGTATCCAGTGTTGTACCGCGTGCGAAATTGCGCTCCAGCGTATGGTAATTTTCTAAAAACAAACTATCGGTCACTCGCGATGGGCGCTTTAATAAATCGCCTTTTTGAATTTCAGCCGAGCGAATTAAATCGTGCAAATGCACTTTAATTTTATCAATTAACTCACCATGATTTTGGGTCAGTGGGTCGACTTCTTTGAATAATTCATACGCAGAAAGATACGTCCCAAAATCCGTTTGGGATGGCTTTAACGATTCCAGGTTTTTACGCACTTTTGTTAAAAAATCCAAACTCGCTAAAAGTGAAAAGTAATTCGTTTTATCTTGCTCTGTCATCGCCGAATTAAATTTAACCGTCTCTAATAAATACTCTTTTGCAACCAACACCTGACTGACATTACTTTTGTTTTTTACTTCAAAAAATATGCCCGCCGCTTGCAAGGTACTGCCAACCATTTGTCGTGCATGACGAAACAAACGCTCAACAGGAGAATGGATCACCTCCGGTTGCTCCCCTAAATTAAAAGGCGAATAATTGGAATCCACCTTCTCATTTACATGCAATAAATTCAAACAGCCTACAATCAATTTTTCTAATTCGCGGATGGAGGTGATGGCATCACTTAATAAGCCAGGCAAATTCTTATTCGCAATACAGTGCGTTAACACGGTTTGGGCTTCTTCTAAATCGTCTTGCAGTTTGTGAAAATGATATTCATCTAGACCAAATGAGGGGATTAATCGTCCCAATAATTTGACGTAACTACGCCTAGCTTCAATTATGTCTTTCACACTGGGTTGGCACTCAACCAACGATAATCGATAAAAAGCCCAATCTTTTAATTCTTCTAGCGTGCGCATCGTCGGGTCATTCATTAACTGCGGATCTTGTCCATTAAAACGCTCACTTTGTAAATTAGCAATTTTAATCGCTAATTTATTTCCAAGCTCCCACAAGGGGAATAATTGTGTGTTACGCTCTTCGCGATTAGGCAGTGTAAATGCATCGAGTAAGGTTTTTTCAAGCGGGCCATGGAAACTCGGCTTAACACATTCAATCCAGCCACGCCAATGCAAAGCCGTGTTTAAAGTAAAATAATCAACTTGTTTATCATTTGGAAAGGCAATGGCAAATTCGCGCGCTAAAGTAGCAGTTAATTCTATTTCTTCCGGCGTGTAGCAATCTTGAAAAGCATAATGCATGCCGTAACGAAAATAACGCGGCGACTTGATGGGATAATTCACCATACTTTGTTCAACGGAATAAAGTAAACGATACGCAAGATTGTCTTGCCGTGCGATTGTCATAAACCATCCTTGGTTTTTGAGAAAAGATGCGTGCACCGTGTTACTGTGCACGCAACGCATTTAGCCCATATAATTGACCATACGTTTGCTCGGTATAATTTTCCGTTTCGGTTTCTGCTGCGGTGGCTCTTTAAAAACGCTATTGCTTGTTAAAGCAGTTGGCGGCGGCGCTTCAACAATCGGTTGGCCAGAATGAATTGGCACAGTCGCCGCCGCAGGTTTGGTGACGGTGGGCTTGGGCGCTTCTGTCGCAGGCTTAATGATTGCGGCGGGTTTACTAATAGCCGGTTTATTTTCAGGAACGGGGTTAACAGCGGATTTTACTTCTTCCGGTTTAGCAGCAGGCTTAGCTGCTGGTTTGGTTAAGTTGTTTTTATCTTCTTGTTTTTGCGCTTTGTCATAATGCTTATAACAATGTTCCAAATAAGGCAATGGACGAAAACCGGTCATCACGTTTCTTTCAAAATCAGTAAAAGATTTTTCAGTGGATGCTGCATTATTTGCTTTAATTTCTGCTTGAAAAAACTCTTCACTATAATTCTTACAGTCTAGTAATGTATTGTTTTCTTTAACTAATTGATTTTTTTTCTCTTCCTTTATTTTAATTGTTTCTTCCACAACTTTATTTTTTCGATCCGAAATAATTTCCGCATTTAATTTATCAATTTCTTCTGCTCTTTTTAACTTAATGTCTTTAAACGCGGCGTCTTCATTTAAATTATAAATACAATAGCCGCGGATCGCCTGCATTGTTAAAGCCAGTTTGGCGTTATCTTGGAAAGAGGCATACAAGCCAAAATACTGTTTGGAGCGCGTTTCATATTCTAAAAACTCAGCTTCTTCAATGCTTTTTGCTTTTAAAATAAGCTCTTCCCATAATGCCGCTGTAGGTTTACTTGTTTTAATGGTGTGCATGAAGTCCATGCAAATTTCATATTTTTTATGACCGTCTGTGCCTACTACTGGAATTTCATTGTCATCTAATGTCCAGGTTTTTTTGCGGATAGTCATATAATAATTGAGAATGACCAGCACTACTTTAGGATTCGGTAAAGACATAAACTCTCCTTGTCAGCGAATGATCCATTGAAATGTGCTTTAATAAAAAAGCACATCCAATTTTTTCGCATAAATCCATACGAATGTCGAGCAATATCGCTAAGAAGGATGATAAGACCGTTTATCCTGCGTCATGGAACGCGTGACGGGTCGTTTTGCAGGAAAAAGTGAATTATTTTTTAATAATCCTTCCGCTATTAATTCTACCGGCGCAACATCACTGACTGCTTCATGACGATAAATGTTTAAACGCACATTCTTTGGCCACTCTGGGTGATCCAATAATTTTTTAGCGTCTTCACAAACGGTTTTTTTATCATCAACAAACGTTAAAGTAATTTCAGTATCCTCCGCATTTTTGGCAGCCGCGTGTTTAGCCACTTGCAGCAATTGATAATTTTTATTACGACCAAATTGATTAATATCATTCCAATCCGCAAATTTGGTTAAATCAGGCTGATCCTTATGTTCCATTTTATAAAGAATTTTGGGATAAGCTTCGCCTGCGGTTTTAAACTTCACATCATCTAAAGTGGATGTTGCCTCATTTGGAATGCAGGTCGCTTTAACAAAGCTCACTGTGATTTTATAGCAAGGATAAGTGCAATCAGGTGTACCCGGTGTCGATTGAATTTTACCCGCTGCGATATCTTGACTTTGTTTTGCTAGCAACTGAAAACAACGATGCGTGCAAGCATAAAAACCTTCATATTCTTCTTGCGAGGCAAATTTAATTAAGGGGATGGATAAATATTCCGGATGCGTACCTTGCACGGTAAAAGCACAGTGATTGTATCCAATAACTAAATAATTCACACTGCGCTCTGCGGTTGATTTACGTTTTGCTACTTCTGCTCGTTGCATAAACTCTCCTTTTTATTATCGCAACTACAACTAAATGGTTTTCGCATCGATTCTACGGAGGATAAATTCACACTGCAAGAAGATCAGCCGGTAGGACTTCCCTACCCGCACCGACATCGTTATACTCAGCCTCATAGGGGTTTTTATAAAATAGGGGCCTATACCTATTCCAGGAGAAATGTATGGATCATTATGTTGCCACGGTGGATTTTAAAGCACCAGAAGGCGCCAAACAGTTTTGCGCCTCTTTAAAGAATACTGGCTTTGCTGTTCTCACCAACCACCCTTTGAATACCCAATTAATTGCAGATGCTTATGCTGCTTGGGAAGCCTTCTTCCTTTCCGAACAAAAATTCAACTACTTACCCAAAGCTGCTTTTAAACAAGATGGCTATTTTCCTTTTAAAACGGAAAATGCCAAAAACCGTAGCATTAGCGATTTAAAAGAATTTTATCACTTCTATCCGCACGGCCAGCGCCCCGATGGCATAACAACCCTATCGCTAGACCTTTATCAACAGCTCACGGAACTTGCTACTGCTTTATTACGTTGGATTGAAGCGGAATTGCCGGCAGATGTTGCCAAACGCTTGCAAGTTCCACTGTGTCAAATGATTGAAAACAGTCCTAATACCTTGTTGCGAATTTTGCATTATCCCCCATTAAGCTCAGCCGATGATCCAGAAGCTGAACGTGCCTCCGCTCATGAAGATATCAATCTAATCACCTTGTTACCGGCTGCCACCACCCCGGGCTTGGAAGTGTTAGACCGTCATGGAAATTGGCACGCTGTTTCTTGTGACCCAGGTAGCATTGTGGTGAATGTAGGCGATATGCTTTCTGCCGCAACAGAAAACTATTTCATCTCCACCACCCACCGCGTTGTTAATCCGCCACAATCTGCCAACGTTTCGCGTTATTCCATGCCATTCTTTTTGCATGCAAGAGCCGATGTGATGCTAACGGAAACACTGAGTGCGGGTGAATACCTAACTGAACGCTTACGCCAAATCGGAATTTATTAAGCGTTAAGTCAATTTTAATCCACTTCGTTTATACTTTTGATAAGCAGTAGGGCTTAAATTGCCCTACTAAACAAAACATTAAACGAGGCTTAAACATGCAACGACAAGGGTTTGGCGGTTTAAAAGTACCGGAAAATGCTGTCGTTCGTTATCTAGAGCCCGGGGTTAATGCAAAAACCAAAAAAGGCGCGAAACTTTATTTGCCGCGAGAAGGCCAGATCTTAGAACGTGATGTAGAAGCCATTTGTCAAAACCAACCACAACGTTTAAAAGAAGAAGACATTATCGTTGCGCCCCTCTGCGTGCAATTGCAAGACGAACTCGCTGGCAAAACTGAAATTCATAATGTCTTTCTTAAAGCCATTCGTTTTGAATTAAAAGCGAAACAAAGTAATTTACCCGAAGCGCAACAAACGATTACCTTAAAAGAAGTTGGCTTAATGTCACTTGCCGATGTGGTATTAGATAAGCAATTTAATCGCGTTATCACTGGTGAAATTTTCCCGCACGGCTCATTACCCACCACCGCTGATATCAAGCAATCAACATTGGGCGACTGTTTCTTATTAGCGGCCATCATTGCCATTTTAGAAGCAAAAGGTGGGCCACAATCCATTTACGATATGATGAAACAAGAGGGAACACATACCGTAGTGCGTTTATACAACCCACTCACGCTGCAACCGGAATATATTCGCATTAGTAATACGGAGTTACATTCAGCTTCTCGCCAATTTCTTTCTGAAACTATTTATTCCGAAATTCTGCATCGTGCACCGTGGGTGCATATTTTAGAAAAGGCCTATGCTGCATTTGCTTATAAATATAATGATAAAAACGAAATCGTGCATGTGCCCAATGAAGCATCGTATTTAGGCATGTATACCATGGGTGGTCGTTCCAATCTTGCATTTACGATTTTAAGAGGAAGCCTTGCAAAGTGCGCCAGTTTGCCAAAAAACACTATCAATAATGGCTTCTTACCCTGGGAGAAAGCACTGAATGTTGTTTTGGGGCTAGCGCCAAGAATTCGCCATGAAGCTGATCTCGCACCGAATGAACTCGCTGACTCTTTTGCGCAGGTTAAAGAATTGCTTGATCTAAACTTTCCTACGATTGATATCACCGTGTGGGAGGCCTACGCACGTTTTGTAGCGAACATGAATGTTGCGGAATATGAAACCATTGCCGCCGTCTTTGAAGCCACTAAAAATTTAAATGATGCTGGCAAAGATCCTACCGAAATTTTACAAAAACTCACAGAGGCAAAATTACCACCACCAATCAGGACAGCATTTTCGCAGTGGGTTTTTGATGAAGTACCTTACCGCTTTAATGGGGCTGCTATTATTGGCGTCAACAATGCTCCCCTTGTTTATTATCAATATCCACACGCACTCGGTAGCGGCATCTATACAAAACAACAATTAGATTTATTTTACACGCTGGCCTCAAACCAAGAAAAGGGTGACTTATTTGCAGCTGGTTCGCGGGCAGACCTTAACAATGTGCCCGGGTTACGCGCGCCGCATGCTTATGCGATTAGTAAAGTCTTCGCGCAAGAAATTAATGGCGTTGTTTTACGTTTTTTTGAACTCATTAATCCGTGGGGGCGGACGGGTCGTGTTTACAATTGGAATGACATGAAAAACGTTGATCCCCAAGAAAAAGATTGTGGGATTGAATCAACCGAAATGGGACGCTTTGCCATCGAGTTAACGGATTTTACCCGTTATTTTGATTCACTGTATGAAGCACCCCGCTTATTACCATCCATGCTAGACGAATTAGCAGCAGCGCAGTCAGCATTACAATCGAGTGTTAGCGTCAGCATAGAGCCGATAAAATTACGTGAATTCAGTTACGCTAGTGAACAAGTGAGTTTTAAACACAGTCACCAGTTAACGGCCGATTGGATTAAAAATGCTACCGAAACCTTGCCAAAAGAAGCGGCCAAACGTTTTTTAAGTATTTGCTTGCTGCTAACGTTTGCAGCGAATAGTGCTTTATCGGTTAGCATTGAAAAAGCGCTCCGAGAAGTGACGGAGAAGCCCCTCGTAAATCCAGACGCTCAAACAGAAGCACGCGTCCATGGCTTAATTCATGAGATTTATCCCGAAGATTTACCGCTGACGCTGAATTTGCAAAAAGGTGAATTCTTGAAAGCATTATTTGCTTATATTTTCAAAACAGAAAAAACCCTGCTGTTTAAAATGATACAAATTTCCACGCTGTTTTCCGAAGCAAGAAATAATATGCTGCAAAGCTTACGCTATGCCCAACGTTTAATTATTACTTTATTGGATAAGCAAAATGAAAATCTCACCATTCCGGAAGTGATATTGCGTGCAACACCTTATAAACCACCAACCATTCAATCTGAATTACAGACCATTATCACCAAAGCACAACCTGTCATTCAAGCCATTGTCAGACCCTAGTTTCCGAGTGACAAGGACGCTAATCAGGGCTACAATCGCCGCTTTTTAACGGGAAAAGCGCGAGGTCAAATGAACATTTCCGATCTAATTGCCCAGGAATTAAACGCAACAACCGCCCAAGTCCAAGCTGCAATTGAATTACTAGATGGCGGCGCCACCGTTCCCTTTATTTCTCGGTACCGTAAAGAAGCAACCGGTGGCTTAGATGATACTCAGTTACGGCAATTAGAAGAGCGCTTACATTATTTGCGCGAGTTAAATGATAGACGACAAGTCATCTTAAAAAGCATCGCCGAGCAAGATAAATTAACGCCTGAGCTAGAAGCCGCCATTTTGGCCACCATGAGCAAGGCGACCTTAGAAGACTTATACCTACCCTACAAACCCAAACGTCGCACCAAAGCACAAATTGCGCGTGAAGCAGGTCTTGAACCCTTGGCGCTCGGGTTATGGCAAGATCCTAGTAAAGATCCATTGACCTTTGCCGGCGAATTTTTAAATCCAGAACAAAATATTCAGACCGCCCAAGATGCCTTAGAAGGCGCACGGCATATTTTATTGGAACAGTTCTCCGAACATGCCGACCTTTTAAAGGAATTACGGGAATTTGTTTGGGAACAAGGCACTGTCATCAGTACCGTTATTAAAGGCAAAGAAACGGAAGGCAATAAATTTAGCGATTATTTTGCTTATCAAGAAACCATTAAAACCATTCCATCTCATCGCGCGTTAGCCTTGTTCCGCGGTCAGCGCGAAGAAGTGTTAGCGGTTAGCTTGACCTTGCCGGATGAGGCACATGAGCGCGCCAAGCAACGCATTGGGGCAACCTTTACTATCCAACAAAACAAGCCGGCAAGCGCCTGGTTAAATGAAACGGTTGATTGGACATGGCGCATTAAGCTCATGACCAAGTTTGAATTAGAATCACTGATGCGCTTGCGTGAAATCGCGGAAGAAGAAGCCATTAATGTGTTTGCGAGCAATTTAAAACACTTATTAATGGCAGCCCCAGCAGGCTCACGCGCCACATTAGCGCTGGACCCTGGTTTACGAACCGGCGTGAAAGCCGTCGCCATTGATGGCACGGGGAAATTATTAAATCAAGTCACCATTTTCCCGCACGCACCACGTAATGATTGGGACACCGCCCTGGCCGTGCTCGCGAAGCTGTGCAAAGCTTACTCCGTCGAACTGATCAGCATTGGCAATGGCACCGCATCGCGCGAAACCGATAAATTAGTGCAAGATTTAAAAAAGGCACATCCAGAATTAAATTTAACCAGCATCGTTGTTTCTGAAGCGGGCGCATCAGTCTATTCAGCGTCAGAGTTAGCCGCGAAGGAATTTCCTGATTTGGATGTCACTTATCGCGGCGCCGTTTCAATTGGTCGGCGCTTACAAGATCCATTAGCGGAATTAGTGAAGATTGAGCCAAAATCCATTGGCGTCGGTCAATATCAACATGATGTGAACCAATCGAAATTATCGCGTAGTTTGCGTGGTGTGATGGAAGACTGTGTGAATGCGGTGGGCGTTGATGTGAATACTGCCTCCGTCCCACTTTTAACGTGTATTGCAGGTTTAAATGAAGCGGTTGCAAAAAACATTGTGAGTTATCGTGATCAAAATGGGCCCTTTCAAGATCGTCAACAATTAAAGAAAGTGCCGCGCCTGGGTGAGAAGGCGTTTGAACAAGCCGCTGGGTTTTTGCGTATTGCGAATGGTAGCAATCCATTAGATGCTTCCGCTGTGCACCCTGAAGCGTATTCGGTGGTGGAACGCATTTTGAAACATCAACAACAAACGTTGAAAGCATTGCTGGGTAACGCTGGGTTGTTAAAAAAATTAAGACCATTAGATTATGTGGATGAGCACTTTGGCTTGCCGACAGTGACGGATATTTTGCGCGAGTTGGATAAGCCAGGGCGAGATCCACGTCCTGAGTTTAAAACGGCAACGTTCCAAGAGGGCATTGATTCCATCAAGGATTTAAGCTCGGGAATGGTGCTCGAAGGGGTGGTGACTAACGTTGCAAATTTTGGTGCGTTTGTGGACGTTGGCGTGCATCAGGATGGCTTAGTGCATATTTCGATGTTGTCGAACCAATTCGTGAAGAACCCGCATGATGTGGTTAAAGTGGGTGATATTGTGCGCGTGAAAGTGTTGGAAGTGGATGTGGCGCGTAAGCGAATTCAATTGACGATGCGTTTGACAGATGGCCCGGGTAAAACTGCGCCAGCAAGCACGCCAGGGAAAGGAAAACAACCCAGTGGCAAAGCACAACAGCAACCTGCGCCGATGAATAATGCATTGGGAAATGCATTGTTGGCGGCATTGAAAAAGTAACAATAAGGCTCCCCTCTCCCCGAGTTTGTGGGAGAGGGATTAGCGGTTGTCGAAAGTATGCCAACTAAAAAATTGCCGGGTATAAATTAGACCGCCACTGAAGGGGCCTTGTTATTTAATAAGTTCGAAAATTTATTAAAAACTGGTTGTAAAATCCGGGCCAACTCCTCTTTAGAACCAAACAAGCTACTCGGTAAAGAGGCTCTACCTGCAGGCAATAAAACAACGCCGGTTTTACCCAGATTTTCTTCATGGCTTGCCTTTTCTGCTGCTTCCAATAAAGTCGCTACCAATTCCGTTTCAAACTCTTCTTCCAATTCTTTATTGTTATGCGCCAATACATCCCGTAATAAATTATCGGGAAGCACCGCGACTAAATTTTCATAATAAACTTTTTGATTTACCCAAATGGTTTCTTCTACCATCTTGTCCACCATTTCTTTCCCTAATTTCCTCACGTCCAATTTCTTAATGAAGCTACGTTGTTGCCATTCTTGTATTTCAGACATGATATCCCGTTTCAATTGCATGAGCGGATCAACATTATCACTCGATATGGGTGCTACCACTTTTAACACATTTAAAGGAAAATGATTAATAAAAACGAATTTGTATTTCATATCAATCACCTGCAACAAAACTTGTAATTGTTTTTTTTCATGAAGTAAAGGGTAAATGACATAATCCATTTCATCAGGTCCTTTCGGCTGCAATATTAATTCTTTGGCAAAGATGTTAAGAATTTCTTGGCGTCGATTTTCCTTCGCGCTTTGATAAATGGCCAATAGCCAAGGTAAACGGGCGGAAATTAATTCTTGCAAGTTTTTAATTAATTGTTCATTTGGTTTTGCACTAACCGCATTAGAAGAATCGTATATATGAATCGTTTTCGCTTTATCCCAAATAGCTAAAATGAACTGCCTTAACGCTTTATCCTCTTTACTATTAAAAAAACGGAACATAACCACTCTCTCTTCGTTTTATAATTGGGCAAATATTAGCACAACATGACTAAATTTTGCACTAAATTTAGTTTTAGATCCATATTCCTAATTAATCAAAAGCTTATCAAAATGTTTGGCCCGCCGCACCAAGATAGGAGTAAATTTAAGCCAGAAAAATTTAATTTGCGCTTATTAAATGCAGGAATTCGATGCCTTCAACCCGAGAGCCAAGCAAAAAACTTCATTTGCGGATTAATTGGCTTTAAGATCAGGGGTCTTTAATTTCTAAGTATGCTCATCATGCACCTCCACTCTGCGGTTATCTTTTTAATGAAGGCACTAAATTATAAAGCCGACTCTTACGGTATTTGTTATGGCTTCATGAATGCCACTCTACCCGCCATGCTTCTTCAAGACTGGAAAACGGTTAATAAACGCTTGAAGCTTATTTCTATGATTACGCTTGAAAATGATGATCCGGTTATCCTTAGAATGAGATTTACTTCAGCATTGCTCTATTGCATGGTAACGAATAATGAGGTGGCGGGAGAAATCCAATGTTTTTTTGATGCCATTGAACTAGGTTATCAACCGGAACTTTATCCGGAACACTTTCCGAGCAACATAACGCTAAACCAATGCTGGGAAAAAACCTTGCCTCTCACAATGCCCATCCAATTAGAAACCGCTTTACGTCAGTTGCAAGGTCACTCACAACTACCGGTTACGCGAAAATATAATGGGGCATTTACGAGGCTGCAACTAGAGCATTTTTTTGGGATATTGCGACCGATCCTAATGCATCATGCAACTCCCACTGTTTTAGTGGTTTCAACAACAACTCACGCCAATTTAGTGTCGTTTGACCCCATTAAACAATGTTGGGTAATAGCAGATATCTTCATTGAGTATATCCAGCCCATTAAATCAGTAAGAAATATTAGTGATGAGTTGATGTATTGTCTCACAGACAAAGGCATCGCTATCGCTATCTTTTCAGTACAATTTATTAATATTAATTACGACCTTATTTTAGAATTGGAGCTAGCACTCCAATCCAATTTAGCATGGCAAAGGCTATTTAGTATTGATGAATTTCAAATTAAACTGGCCGATTTTCACCAAACAAGTTTAATACACTGTGCAGCACAAAACGATGATCTACCGCTAGTACAAGCGATTTATAACCTCGATCCAGCACAACTTAGAAGGACCACCGATTACCAACAACTCCCTTTACACCTAGCTGCTGAAGCGGGCCATCTCGAGACAGTATCTTTCATTCTTAGAAATAGCAGTCAAAGGGACCTGCTTGATGCTGATCAAAATACACCACTGCACTTAGCCGTTTACTATAATCATTTAGAGGTGGCCAAACTTTTATTAATGTACTCTTCTAACCCTAATCATGAAAATGATGAAAAGCAAACACCCATTCATTACGCCTTAACCCACGCATGGCACGAAATGATTAAATTACTACTAGGCTTTGGCGCTATCCTTCCCGATAATTTTAGGGCAATGTATCAGTGTCCTCACGGAGAAGTAACACTACTACCCCTTCTAGAACGCCATTATCAATTGCAAAATAGTGGTGAGGTGTATCGGGGCGCCGCATGCGCAATGCTCACTGCAAGCATTGCCACCTATACGAATGATGAGTTTAACGTTGTCTTGCAGCATTTCCATAAATTAAAATCGTTTCACCAAAGGATGCCTAAATTACTTCCCGACACACGTCACCAAGCCATTAAACTAAGTGACATGAAAGTTAAATTACAGGTTATTATTCACAAAATAACAGTTAATCCACTTGACGAAGCGATTAATGCACTATGCCAAGAGTTAGCTTATTGTCTTAAAAATTTTTACAGCAGAAAAAACGCTCATTATAAGCCAACACTCTTTAGTTCAACTATTTCATCTACTAATCAAGCACAAAAAAATAAGAAAGTAGTCCATTCTTTACCTTATAAATGAAGGTGAAATAGCTAATCAACCCTCAGCCAGCATCGCAATCGCAACACAACCTTGCCCTGCGTGTAAACCTAAACCTGCAGAAGCTTCCAATACTTCAGGTGCCACAATACCAAATTCATACTCTAAGCGTTTTTGCAAAGCAGCAACGCGATTTGGCGCTGATGAATGCACAATATAAAATTTGGCGCGTTTATGCTGCGCTAAAAAATTTCTTACTTTACTAATTAATTTATCTAATGCCGCATTATGGCTAAAGGTAACAGCAGATATTTTGGTTTTACCATGATTATCGATCGATAAAAGTGGCTTGATTTGCGTGAGTTTAGCCATAGCGCCTACTAATCTAGTGACCCGCCCTGAACGCACCACCGTGTCAAAATTATTAATGACCACATACAATTTGATTTTATTGCGCGTTTCTTCTAAGCGTTTAATTATTGCATTAACATCACCACCTTCCGCCACACACCGCACGGCTTCCATGACTAAAAAGCCTTGTCCAGCTGAAGTATTTTGCGTATCAAACACTTGAATGGGCACACGATCAATTTTTTTGGCTTGCTGCGCAACCGCTTCATACATACTGCTTAATTTGGAAGAAATGGTCAGCACCACAACGCCGTCATAATGATCTGCCAGATAACTTAATTGGCGGTAAATTAATTCGCCCGATGGGACTGCTGTTTTTGCTTGTATATCACTACGCTCGGCCAACATTTTATAAAGCATTGGCAATTGGATGGTTAAGTTATCCAATAAATGATGTTCACCCAAATGCACCCATACCGGCATAACATGCACTTGCTCTGCCTCAATAAAATCATCTGGCAAATTCGCAGTCGAATCGGTTAAAACAGCAATTTTATATTTACGTTGATGCGTAATGGCATATTGCTTATGCATATCATCTACTTTTTGGTGCAAAATAGTGCCGTATTGTTGCAATACTTCCGTCACATTCACTACCGCATCGGTGTGCAAATGCACTTTGATATAACTTGGACTTTGATTGACGACTAACGAATCACCATACGGGTGTAAAAGCTGTTTTAAATCATCGTGCTGATGGCCGTCATTTAATAATACCGTTTCAAAACAATAACGATATTTAGATTGTAGTTCGCTTGTGTGATGAATAGGTTGGTCAACACCACTGACATCTTGGATAGTGACATCCACCACTTCCTCGCGCATTTCAAGCGATTCCGTCATACCTTTTATCAATAATAAAAAAGCATAGGCACCCGCATCAACGACATGACTTTCTTTTAAAATATCGAGCTGTTCTTCGGTATGCCGCATGGCTTTTTCAGCCGCCGGAAAACTCAAAAGGAATAATTGCTGCACGCTTTGCGCATTCGGGCAAACCTGCGCCATCTTACGCACCCATTCGCGCATCACCGTTAAAATGGTGCCTTCAACGGGAGCGGATACCGCGCGGTACGCAGACTCGACCGCAGCGTGTAAACACGCCAAAAATTCATCTAAACTTAATGTTTCCTTTTTCGATGGGGCAATCGTCACTAAACCACCAAAAAATGCTGCTAAAATAATGCCGGAATTGCCCGCTGCACCCATTAAACTGCAATCCGCCACTTCGCGAAATAAATCGCCAAAATTCGTGCCTTTAAAATCGGTCACTAAAATAAAACGCATTAAACTGCCAATATTGGTACCGGTATCATGATCACTGACTGGAAAAACATTTAACTGATTAATTTGTTTTTCTTGGGCAATAATCGCCTTCGCGCCATTTTTTAGCATATGAACAAATAAACGCGGCGTTAAATCATGAATAGAGGGCTTTTCCACTGTTAACATTGCTTAATGGTCCTTATATGGGTCTTGATCTTCGCGTGATAATTCTTTAACAGTTTGCAGCGCTAATTCAATGAGACGATCAGTCGTATTGCGCACTTGATCATTATCAGCAAAATGATCTGGCGCAACCGATATCACTCCTAAAATAGCACCCGCTAATAAATACGAATTCGTGTTGCCATTTTGTATTTGCAATAAATGGTCATGATAATGCGTTTGAATAAACAAAGTCGCCGTTTCCATTTCTGACGCTAGTACACCAAAGCGAGACAATAAATGCAAGTAGGCTGTGTTATTTGCTGCTTCCGGGCCAATATTCATTTCACGCGCATACAAAGCGCTTTTGCAGTGAGCAAGCCCCGTATGCAACCTTTCATGCAATTGCAATACTTCACCCGCACGGGCAATGGCGTTGACCATGGGCAAGGAGGCTAGCGCGGGGACTTCTTGTGGCACATAAGCATTAGTAGTTGCTTCATCTCGCACAGCCCCGGTTACATTAATTAAATCGCCAACATTCACCAGTAATGGCTGCAAAGAGCCAGCAGTACCAACGCGTAAAAAACGCTTGCCGCCCAGCATGATTAATTCATGCAAAATAATTTCCATGCTAGCACAGCCCATGCCGCTTGAAATGACGGCAACATCAATCAAATGTTTTTTATCAAATAATTGCCCTAAGAATAAATGATGGCCACGTGGATGCTCGCGCACGGTCACATCGATTAAATATTCGGCAATTTTAGCGGCGCGCTCCGTTGAACCTGGCAATAAAATATAACGCCCTACTCCGCCATTACCTTCTAAATCGCTGCGATGCGCACTTAAATGCTGTGCTTGAAACGGTTTTAAAGGAATCATACCTCACCTCTTGAAAACACTTTATAGCGATTTCGTCCTGCTTGTTTTGCTGCATACATGGCTTTATCAGCATGATGTAAAATCGCCTCGGCATTTTGTCCATCGCGCGGAAAGATACTAATTCCGATGCTGCAACTGATGGTTAAAACATTCTCTCCCATTTTGAAAGGCTTACTTAAACTTTGTAAACACATTTCTGCCAAGTGCTCCATGTTCAGTGGATCTTTAACATAGGAACGCAATACCACAAATTCATCACTGCCTAAGCGCACAATTAAATCCGTTCCCTGACAACATTCTCGTAACCGTTTAGCAGTGGCACTTAATACTTGGTCACCCATTTCGTGGCCCAAGGTATCATTCACAATCTTAAATCGATCTAAATCGAGAAAAAGCACACCCACCATTTGATGGCCTTTATTCGCCGCTATAATGGCAGCAGCCATGCGCGCTTCAAACGCGGCCCGGTTCGGTAACTCAGTCAAGGGGTCTAGGTGCGCCTTTTTAATCAGTAAACTTTCATGTTCTTTCCAATCCGTCACATCACGAAAGCTCCATACCCTACCAACGCATTCCGCCCCAATGATTTGAGGTTGTGAAAAACAGGCATAGACCTTGCCATTTAAAAATTTAATTTCAGTAAAATGCACTTGATGATTTTCTTGTGAAGTTTGAATTATTTTTTTAAGGCTGTCTGGCTCCGCTAACTCATCACTGATTTGCTGCAACCACACATAGATATTTTTATTTTTTAATTCACTCGCTTGCATGCCCCAAAGATCAGCAAATTTTTTATTAAGATCACTAATCGAATTTTCACTATCCACCACCATAATTCCTTCGGCCGTTGAATCTAATGTGGCTTTCACTAAAGACAATGAACGCTGCAATGCTTCCCTTTGTTCTTCTAATGATAATTTAGCTTTTGATAAGTCTTCGAGTAAATCCGTATTATGCCATTGCAGCGAAAAACGTCGCCGCGTCATGTAATTGATGTACACCGCACCGATAATTAAGACAACGATATAAGCAATGGCCAATAAGCCGGTAACAGTGTAATCACCGCCACGCAAAATTAACATTAAAATAAAAGGAACAAACGCTGGAATGGCAAATAACGCATACATCCAAACAATGGGTGAAAAAATGATGACGCCACAAGTGACAGCGCCCAAAAGACACATGGTGAGCAATGTTTCGCGTGCTTGTGATAAAGCATCGGGCACCAAAAAGAACGCCCCCACCAATCCCCACGTCAACCCTGAGCACACCGTGTTAAAAGCATACCAAACGATCCAGCGTGATTTAATGGGCACTTCACGCTGCGCATTGCGGTGTGTCAAATAAAAACACACCATCATGGCAACCCAACTGACGCAATTAAGCCCGAAATAGAATATGACCCATGCTTCAAGCAAGCGAGGATTAGCAAGGCCGTTCATGAGCACCGCAAACGTTGCAAGCGGCAACATAGAGCCCCATAAACTATTTTTAATTTGTTCAAACAATAAATAAATGCATTCATTGCGAATCTTTATTGAATGAATAGTCGGCTTTAACATCCTGTCTTTGATCCTCAATTAAACATACAATACAATTGTGAACAAATATTGTTGTTAAACAGGCCGCATTTTTCTAATCCTATTTTCTATTATAATCGTTATGCCCTTTAAAAAGGATTAAATTTGCTGCACTTTAGGTAGTCGTTTGGATTGATTTTAGCGGCTTTTTTGAGTCAGCAGTCTTATCGAATGGACCAAAGGAAAGATTGAGCGCCACCACCTAATCGTGCAAAGGGGAATGAATGAGCCAGTTGGAACTGCGCATAGCGAATGCTGCCGACTAGTTGTTTTTGATGAATGTAAGACATGGTACCGCACTCATTAAAATAATTGGTAAATTCACAATACATTTGTGAAAAACCCACTTGTCGCGCCATTTCCATGGCACGAAAATTCACTTGCGTGGATAAATGCTGCCGACGATAACGATTATGCACTGCCGTGATAAACAAATGCGCGACTTGATTGGGCTCAAATTGATATTGCGCGATGCTCACCCCTAATTGCTCAAGCAAAGTAAAAATGGGCTCAAATTTGGGATCGATGGATTCAAGTTGCAACGGATTAATTAAATCTTCAACTAATGAACACGCAATGATAAGCCCTTTATCAACCGCAACAATGCTTAACCCATCATCAATGCATTTCCCAACGACTGCGCGCGCAAAAGGTCTAAACTCCTCAAACTGCATATTCACATACTGCGTCATGGGTTCAGACGTGCAAAACGAACGCGTAAACATTTCCACCGTACTATTAAAATGCTTTGCTTCTAATCGTTCAAAACGGTAACGCGTTTCAATGGGCAAATGATAACGCTGTAATTGCGCCGTAAGTGCCGGAGTTAAAATTATGCTGTCCATGCTTGCTCCTTTTAAGCCAAGGCATCGGTTTTTTGCGTATGCGCTAAATGCCGACCTAAAATTTCAGCCTGCATGGGTTGATAAAAATGATAACCTTGCATGATATCGCATTGATGTGTCGATAAAAATTCTTGTTGCGGTAAGGTGCTAACGCCTTCTGCGATCACATCAAATTGCATTTGTTGGGCCAAAGCAATGATGCTCGCAATCATTTTCTTGGCTTCGTCATCTTCCGGTAAACCTTGCACAAACATATTATCAATTTTAATGATATCAATGGGTAAGCGGCTTAAATAATTTAAGCAAGAAAGCCCCGTACCAAAATCATCCAGTGCTAATTTCACACCCGTTGCTTTCAAAGAAGATAAAGTTTTAATGCTTTCATCAATGTCTTTCATCACAACCGTTTCGGTTAATTCCAACGTAACATGACGTGGATGCAACTCAGTTTCACGGCAAATAGCGAGCAAATTATTGGTAAATTGCGGATCGGTATATTGGCGTTCGGATAAATTAAATGAAATAAATAATTCCCGATCAGTGGTTTTATGCCAGCAGCGTAATTGTTCACAACCGGTGCGTAAAATCCATTCGCCAATGGCTTTAATCATGCCATTTTGTTCTGCAATCGGTAAAAAGACTAGCGGTGAAACAGCGCCCATAATGGGATGCATCCAGCGTAACAAGACTTCGACGCCCACAATACGGTGTGTCGAATTGGATACGATAGGTTGATAAAGCAATGTAAATTCATTGTAACGCAATGCATTACGCAAATGATTTTCAACCATTAAGCGTTCTTTATATTCATTACTTAACGCTTTAGTGAAAAACTCAAACTGATTGCCACCTTGATCACGTGCACGACCTAAGGCAATGTCCGCATGTTTAAACAGGGTTTCCGCATCATCCCCGTCTTTAGGATAAAAACCAATGCCTAAGCTAGCGGAAATATTAAAAGCATTGCCCTCAATGTTAATGGTTTCAGAAATTTGCGCTAAAATATTTCTGGCTAATTCTGTTGCACTCATTTCGCCATTTTTTGACACACAAACAATAGCGAATTGATCTGCATGTAAACGCGCTAACGTATCATCACTCGTCACCAAGTGTTGTAAACGTTCAGCAACAAGTTTCAATACTTTATCACCCATCACCAAACCGTAACGGTCATTAAAATTTTTAAAACGGTCTAAATCGATCACAAATACGCTTAAAAAACGATGGCCTTCGCGGGAGTAACGCACCGCTTGCGCTAAACGATCTTGAAACAACGCGCGATTTGCAAGCCCCGTTAAAGTATCGCTGTATAATTGCTGCGATAGTGTGACTTTTTTCGCATGATCCGTTGTCGTATCGCGCACTAAAACAACCTTACCGGTTTGTGTTTCAGAAAGATGAATGGCAATGACAGAAGCCGTGATACGTTTATCATCTTTAAAAATCCAATCAATCGCGTGTTCTTTACCGGGAATATCATCCCAACAATCTAATAAGGTTTGTAGTGCATCGGGATTGGTGACTAAAGTCGGCAAGGGTTCTAACCAAGCCTGAATGGTTTCTGTGCCAATTTTAGGCGCTTGCAGTCCAAATAAATCCACGGCGCGTTGATTGCAATCAATAATGCATTGCTGGTCGTCCACAATGATTAAGCCTTCTTGACGATAATGTAAGCATTCTTTCAATAAGAATAAGGCTTTGGTGGCTTGATTGGCATCGCTGGGTATCCGGGGTAAAGCTTCTATTGCTTTCTCGTGTTTTTTATTGCGCATTAAAAACGCTGCTGCTACAAATAGCACGGCCAATGCACCGGTAAAATAAATGGTTGCCATCATTAAAGTAAAATCGGAATGAGACCAGGCATAATAACCTGGAGCGATAAGTGCGATTACCCACAGTAGAGCTAATTTGGCGGCAGACATGGAGCAACCTCACTCGTTATTAGGGCTTGTTACTTATTATATGTCTTTCTGCTAGCATCCGTAAAATGTCGATAATACTTTAGTTTATTCTCCAAAAATGGTAAAACTTGTGAACAATAATTCTTATTATCGGTCTATGCACAATGACATTCATTCCAGCACACCTTAAGCTGCAAACGGGTGAAACATTTGAAGGCAAAGCACCCATTTTTTTAACAAATCCATGTTATGGTGAAGTCGTTTTTAACACAGGCATGGTTGGGTATGTAGAATCGTTAACCGATCCATCCTACTCTGGCCAAATTTTAGTATTCACCTATCCTTTAATCGGAAATTACGGCGTTCCCGACCCAAGTCATTGGGAGTCTCAACAAATTCGCGTTAAAGGTGCCATATTTTCTGAAATCGCCCCCCATTATTCTAACTTTAACGCTAAACACTCCTTATTCGATTGGCTGACTGAAGCAGGTATTCCCTTCTTAACGGGTGTCGACACGCGGGCGGTAACGAGACGCATCAGAGAAAAAGGGGTAATACCGGGTGTTATTGACCTTAAAAAGGGCAATGAGCACCAGTTTGAAGATTTTGACTCCATCAATTGGGTCGTGTTTGCTTCAATTAAAGAACCTAAGCTGTACGGAGAGGGAACAAAGCGCATCATTGCCGTCGATTGCGGCATGAAAGAAAATATTTTGCGCAGCTTAACCAACCTCTCTTTAGAAGTGAAACGCGTACCACACGATTATGACTACAGCGCGGAAGAATTTGATGGCATCTTTCTATCCAATGGCCCAGGCGACCCGCAACAATGCCAAACTACAGTCGCCATTTTGAAAAAAGCCATGCAAAAACAAAAACCCATTTTTGGTATTTGCTTAGGCACCCAACTCATGGCCATGGCTGCTGGCGCTACCACTTACAAACTGCCATTTGGACATCGCTCGCATAATCAACCCTGCATGGAATTATCTAGCCGCAAATGTTTTCTCACTTCACAAAACCATAGTTATGCCATCGATGAGAAAACGCTGCCAAGCGATTGGGAAGTGACGTTCCGCAATTTGAATGATCAAAGTGTGGAAGGCATAGCACATCGTGAACTACCGTTTTTTTCCGTGCAATTCCATCCGGAAGCAGCACCGGGTCCGGAAGACACACAATGGTTATTTAAAAAATTTTATTCTTTACTGTAATACATGACCGGGTGCTACATGAATTTTACTGGTAAAAAAGTGTTGATCTTAGGTTCTGGTGGTTTGCGCATTGGTCAAGCCGGCGAATTTGATTATTCTGGTTCGCAGGCGATTAAAGCCTTAAAAGAAGAAGGCATCAAAACGATTTTGGTTAACCCCAACATCGCAACCATTCAAACCGATCCGCAAATGGCAGATGAAGTGTATCTGCAACCACTCACTGTGGAAGTCGTTACCCGCATTATTGAAAAAGAACGTCCTGCCGGTATTTTATTAGGCTTTGGCGGACAAACCGCGTTAAATTTAGGTTTAGCATTAGAAGCAAGTGGTGTGTTGGCCAAGTATGAGGTTGCAGTTCTTGGCACACCGGTTGCTGCTATTCGCCATACTGAAGATCGCGATTTATTTAAGCAAGCACTCGCGAGTTTCAATGTGCGCTGCCCAACCAGCATTTGCGTGACCAGTGTCACCGATGCTTTACAGGCTGCAGAAGAAATCGGCTATCCGATAATGATGCGCTCTGGTTTCTCACTGGGTGGATTAGGTTCTGGCAAAATTAACTCCAAAGAAGAATTAACGCAGCGCGCCCAAGAATGTTTAGCAGCCGCACCACAAATTTTAATTGAAGAATATTTATTTGGCTGGAAAGAGTTTGAATACGAAATTGTGCGTGACAGCCAAGGGAACACCTTAACCATTTGCAACATGGAAAACATGGATCCGATGGGGATTCATACCGGCGAAAGCATTGTCGTCGCACCCGCACAAACATTAAGTAACTCCGAGCATCAGCGTCTGCGCAATGTGGCGATTGAAGTCGCTAACTATTTTGGCATCATTGGTGAATGCAATATTCAATATGCCGTTAATCCCGCAAATGGGGATTATCGCGTGATTGAAGTGAATGCACGTTTATCGCGCTCAAGTGCGCTCGCTTCGAAAGCAACGGGTTATCCGCTCGCCTTTGTCGCTGCTAAATTAGCGCTAGGCTATGCACTGCATGAAATTCAAAATGGGGTTACGCAAAAAACCTGTGCGTTCTTTGAGCCAGCACTCGACTATTTAGTCGTTAAAATTCCACGCTGGGACACGGAAAAAATCCGCAGTGGTGAGCGCGAAATTGGCACGGAAATGAAAAGCGTTGGTGAAGTGATGGGCATTGGCCGCTCTTTTCCAGAGAGCTTACAAAAAGCCGTTGGCATGCTGAATGTGGGCGCAACGTGCTTAAGCGACTACATGCATCCCATTGAAGATCCCAAACACGAAATTAATTTCCCGACCGATCGCCGCATTTTTGCTTTATATCGTTATTTCCTGCAAGGTGGCACGGTGCAAGAAGCGCATCAATTGAGTCAAATTGATCCGTGGTTTTTAAATCACATCCATCGCATTGCGCAATTTGAATTATTTTTACCAAACAAATTAAGTGCGGATGATTTCTTAACGGGCAAGCAACTCGGTTTTTCGGATCGTGCATTAGGTCTATTGTTAAAAACCACCGAAACCCACATCAGACAACAACGTTTATCCTTCGGCATTAAGCCTTTTGTCAAACAAATCGATACGCTCGCCGGTGAATTTGCCGCAGAGACGAATTATCTTTATTTAACTTATCATGCCAATGAGCATGATATTGAGCCTTCCCATGAGCGCCCTATCATTGTGTTGGGATCAGGCCCTTATTCAATCGGTTCTTCAGTAGAATTTGATTGGTGCGCCGTTAATACTTCGCGCACGCTGCGCCAACTCAATAAAGTCGCTATTTTAATTAATTCCAATCCCGAAACCGTTTCAACCGATTATGATGAATCCAATCGATTGTACTTCGAACAATTAACGTTAGAGCGCGTTGAAGACATTGCGGACTTTGAACAACCATTCGGCATTATCGTTTCAGTTGGCGGGCAAATTGCGAATAATCTAGCTGTACCCTTGGCGCAAGCAGGTTATTGTTTATTGGGCACCGCAGCGAAAGACATTGATCGCGCGGAAAATCGCGAAATTTTTTCTGCTTTGTTAAATGAATTGGACATTGATCAACCTGCCTGGGAAACCGTAACCGATTTACCCAGTGCCAAACAATTTGCCGCAGGCGTTGGCTATCCGGTTTTAATTCGCCCGTCCTACATTTTATCAGGCGCCGCCATGAATGTGGCATATAATGCCGAATCGCTTGAAAATTATTTACAACAAGCCGCTTCTGTCTCGCGTGAACATCCTGTCGTCATTTCAAAATTTATTTTAGATGCGAAAGAATTAGAAATTGATGGAGTAGCGAGTCACGGTAAAATTATCATTGAAGCGATTAACGAACACGTTGAAAATGCGGGCGTGCACTCAGGCGATGCCACTTTAGTGTTGCCACCGCAGCAACTTTACCTTGAAACCATTCGACGCACCAAAAAAATTACGCAACGCATCGTGAAAGCACTGAATATAACTGGGCCTTTTAACATTCAATTCATAGCAAGACACAATCACATTCAAGTTATTGAATGTAATTTACGCGCATCACGTTCATTTCCTTTCGTTTCGAAAGTCACCAATCACAATTTGATTGAGATTGCGACTCAAGCCCTATTAGGCACACCACCGAACCAATCCTATGAAACGTTAGAATTAGATTATGTCGGCGTAAAAGCGCCACAATTTTCTTATCAACGTTTAAAAGGGGCCGACCCCGTTTCACACGTTGGGATGGCTTCGACGGGAGAAGTCGCGTGTTTAGGAGAAGATGTGCACGATGCTTATTGGCGCGCCTGGCTTGCCACGGAACAGCAACTCACTAGCCAACATATTTTAATATCGATCGCGGATCAATATAAAGCGAAGTTACTGCCCTATTTGAAACAGTTAGAGGTGCAAGGTTTTTCACTGTATGCAACCGAAGGCACGCATACTTATCTCTTTAAAAATGGCGTGGCCGCTTTGTTCTTGCATAGTGCGAGCGAAAGTTGTGAACCTTCTGTGCAATCTGTTATTGCCCAGCGTAAAGTGAGCTTAATTATCAATCTTCCGAGCAGTCATCAAAATGGCGGTCAGACGGATGGCTTTAGGTTACGACGCATGGCGATTGATCATCACATTCCTTTAATTTCGAATGCACAGCGTGCTTTGATGATGTTGCAATGCTTGATTGATTTTCAAAACAAACCCTTAACCGTGCGTTCGTTACGTGAAATTACGCAACACAATACCAATTTGGAACCATTAGCCGAGGTAACATGAGCACCAACTCATTATATCGCCGCGACATTATCTCAACGAAGCACTTAACACTCGCAGACGTTGAATGTGTATTAAATGCGGCAAAAGCATTTAAGGCAGGAAAATACAGTAACACATTAACCAATAAAATTATTGCGCAATGTTTTTTTGAACCCTCTACACGCACGCGTTTATCGTTTGAGTCGGCCGCTTTGCGCTTAAATGGCCGCGTGTTGGGTTTTGCCAGTGATGAAGCCACCTCCATGCAAAAAGGCGAAACGTTGTTTGATTCCATGCGCGTGATTTCTTCTTATGCTGACTTAATCGTCATTCGTCACCCATTAGAAGGCGCGGCTGCGCTCGCGGCTGAAGCGGCAGAATGCCCCGTCATTAATGCCGGCGATGGCGCAAATCAACATCCCACGCAAGCGTTGCTGGATCTTTTCACGATTCAAGAATGCTATCCCAATTTACATGGCTTACCCATCGCCTTGGTCGGTGATTTAAAATACGGGCGCACCATTCATTCTTTCACGGAACTTTGCTCTTTCTTTGATGTGCGTTTGTATTTAGTCTCACCTGAAATGCTATCCTTACCCGATGAAAGTTGCGACTTATTAAAAAAACGCGGCGTGCGTTTTTCATTTCACCGCTCGCTCGATGAAGTCATTGAAAAAGTCGACATTTTATATTGCACGCGCATTCAACAAGAACGCTTTGGCGCCGTTGAATACCAACAAGTAAAAGATCAATTCATTTTAAATAAAGCCAGTTTAGCGAAAGCAAAACCTAATTTAAAAATATTACATCCTCTGCCGCGAGTGAATGAAATCGCAAGTGCCGTGGATGACACTCCACATGCTTATTATTTTGAGCAAGCGGCTAATGGCATTCCGGTACGCCAAGCCTTATTGTCATTAATTTTAAATGAGGCATTAGCATGAGTGAAACATTACCCGTTTCCGCCATTAAAAATGGCACCGTGATTGACCACATTGCCGTTAATCAGGCCCTGCGTATCGTGCATTTATTAGGGTTAAAACATAGTCGCCACAAAATTACGATTGGCCTGCATTTACCGAGCAAACGTCTTGGTCTTAAAGATTTAATTAAAATTGAAAATCGCATTTTAACGGACCAAGAAGCAAATGATATTGTGGTGTTTGCTCCCGTTGCCACTATCAACGTGATTGAAAACTATGAAGTCGTGAAGAAATTTGCGACGAGTTTACCCAATGAAATGCGCGAAGTGTTTGTCTGCCCTAATCCCGTTTGCGTTACGCGTGAAGAAGCGCGCCCGAGCCATTTTTTCATTCGTGAACAAGGCAAACAAATTAAACTGTGCTGTCGTTATTGCGAGAAAGTGTTTGATCGTGATCAAGTGAAGGTAATGATTTAATGATAACCATTGAAAATGCATTGGATGTCACCGGCAACATTATTACGCATACGATTAAAAGCGCGCATACGCTCACACTAAATGCCAAAGGGTTAACGCTTTTGCCAGGATTGATTGACCCGCACGTCCATTTTCGCACACCCGGCTTAACGCATAAAGAAGATTGGCAAACAGCAGCAAAAGCAGCATTGGCCGGTGGGTATACCACAGTTTTTGACATGCCCAATACCTTACCCCCGACCATCACAGCCACATATCTTCATGAAAAAAAAGCATTGATCAACGCGCAATTAGCCGCCGCCCACCTTCCACTGCGTTATGAATTATTTTTTGGGGCCGATAAAAACCACCTCGATGAAATTGCCAAGGTGGCAAAGGAAATTATTGGTATTAAAGTATTTATGGGTTGTAGCACGGGCAATTTAGTCATCGATGATGATGCTAGCTTACAGGCCGTTTTTAAAATCGCCGCTGAAAATGATTTAATCGTTGCCGTGCATGCGGAAGATGAACACGCTATTTGCGCTAACAAGGCAAAGTATCAAGGCGCGCAACCTTATACAGCCCATTCTGAATTACGTAACATTGATGTAGCCACCATTGCGGTTAAAAAAGCCATTGCGTATGCGAAAGCCTACGGCACACGTTTATATATTTTGCATGTAAGTTGCGCCGAAGAAATTGCTTTAATTCGTGCTGCGAAAGAGCAAGGTTTGGCCGTATATGCGGAAACAACGCCACACCATTTATTTTTAAATACCTCTGATTATGAAACATTAAATGGGTTCGCAGTGGTTAACCCACCGTTGCGCCCTGAAAACCATAATCAAGCCGTATTAGATGCCATTAACGCAGGCATTATCGACACCATTGGTTCAGACCATGCGCCGCATACGCGCGCTGAAAAAGAACAAGCTTACGGCGCCTGCCCTTCCGGTATGCCCGGCATTGAAACCACGTTACCACTCTTACTGACCGCTTACCACGCGGGAAAAATCGACCTAGCCACCATCCAGCGCATTACAGTGGATAATCCAAGACGAATATTTGGTTTACCCGAAACGGACGACGTTGTGTTAGTGGATTTGAATTTAAAAAAATCGGTCGACAATGCCAAGCTGCACACCAAGTGCCAATGGTCAGCATTTCATGGCCATGTGTTGCAAGGCTGGCCGCGTTATACCATTGTGCGTGGGGAATGCTTTGAAGAAGGTCTAGCTCTTAAAACGACAATAGCAGCTTCCTCGTGAAAGAAAGCTGCTATTAGCCTGGGTAAATAAAACGTTACTTATTCTTGGTGCAAGATTCCGTACCAATTTTATTTTGGGCTTGTAAAGTCCATTGTGCTTCCAATGAACCATCGGATTTGATGTAAAATACTTCCGTACCAAAATAATCAGATTTTTTCGGATCCCAGAATACAACGGATACGGCATTCGGCACATCTTTGTGGAATAAACCCGTACCTAAGTTGTAAGGATAACCATTCGATAACCATTGGAAGCTGTATGTGTCACCGTTTTTTGTGACATTAACAGTCGAGTTGAAATTGGTTTTGCCGTAAGGATCATAGCCTTGACAAGTGTAAGTACCAACGATATCAGGAGTGCTCGCTGCGGGTGCGTTATCAGCAAATACCGAACCAGTTGCAACAGTGAGCAAAGCAAGAAGGGCGAAACGTTTCATGGTGAACTCCTTTCCAAATAATCCATCGATGTTATCCCATTATAAACGGATTCAACCTAATCACCAAATCAAGCGGCTGTCATTGATGCAACAATAACAGCCTATTTGCTTGACTAATAACCGTAATATCCTTCTTCATAATAATAACTATCGTAGTTATAAGGATAACCATAACCACCATAGCCTGAATAACCGTAAGGATTGCCATAATAATAAGTATTTTGCTCATCCATGGAGCGGCCAATGGAGTTACCTAATACGCTACCTGCAATTGCGCCGGCGCCAATTGCAACGGCTTTACCTGCTCCACCACCAATTGTACTGCCGATTAAACCACCGGCTACTGCACCAGCAACGGTACCAACATCTTGGTTAGGTGTGTAGGAAGCGCAGCTGACTAATGCGATTGCACTTAACGAGATAAGAGCGGGTTTAAATATCCTATTGAATTTCATTACACTCCTCCGTTTTGTGTTATTTTTTTTTGAACTATTCTCATTATACCGTAAAAGATAGGGCGAATTGGGTAATTTATTTAATGATTGACACTCAGGTGACTGATTTTTCGCTAAAAATAAGCGTTTAATTCACCTCATTCGTAAAAAAGTAAAATAAAATTGAGGTAAACTTAAGTTATACCAAGGAACACAACAAGGAGTAGTGTATGCGTGCCATCTTGAACGCACTTATTATTCTAGGAGTTGCTTTACCCTTCACTGCTTATAGCCAACCTCAATATTATTATTCGAACGGTCAATATTATTCTAATGAAAAATACCAAAAAAAACCGACAAAAAAACTGGCGAAGCAATATTCTAGTCACTCCTCTCAAGGTGGCAGCATGCCATCTGAAATCAATGGTCACGGCGAAAAAGTGATTGTTGTTAATCCCAGCATCCATGCTTGGGGTGCATACAGCGCAAGCGGTATGTTATTACGTTCAGGTACCGCCACAGCAGGAGCTAGCTGGTGTGCGGACATTCATCGTCCGTGCCGCACCAAAGTCGGTTCTTTCCGTATTTATTCGTTAGGCAATGCAAGCTGCCGCTCTAGTAAATACCCACGTCCACGCGGCGGCGCACCCATGCCCTATTGCATGTTCTTTAATGGTGGCCAAGGAATTCATGGTTCAGCTGCAAGCAATGTTGTAGCAGCAAACCTAAGCCACGGCTGCGTGCGTGTACACGTTCCTGATGCTGAATGGTTACGCTATCAATTTGTCGATGGGCCAAATAGCGGCAACCGCTATCGTGGCACCAAAGTCGTTATCATGCCTTACTAATACCCTCGGCCGGAGCAGATGCTTCGGCTAATTATTTGATGCAGGGTTAAGCGGCAAAAACCATGAGAGTAACAAGCACTAACCAATTCACAAGGATTGGCAACCCTTTAAATTAGGGTTAAAACGCGCCATTTAAAGACTAACTTATTTGAGCATTAGCGTTGCAACCAGCTTAAAATCCATGACAGAGATACGCAAGATAGGGAATTTAAAAATGTTTCCCCAGCGGGTTTTGTCTTTGATGAATTCTAACCGGTTCAGCAAGGGAGAGATTGGGGTGTCTTGGGCAGTGAGAAATTTCACTTCACGGCGATGGGGATGATAATCCGTTCCGTTATCATGACGATAAATTGTATCGCCAGTCACATAGCCAATAGCGGAAAAACGTTGGTAAGGAGTAGTATTTCCTTTGATCAATTTTGGGGAGTAGTACAAAATTCCATCACCCACCTGCATTCGGCGCAACGGGTTAGATTTCCCAGAGTCCGTCTCAACAAATCCACCATTCACGCAATCGCCAACCTGCTTCTTCGTTGCTACTAAAATCCAGCACTTACGCATTTATCCACCCTTTGGTTACTTGCACCCTATGAGACTCATTCGATTATAAGTAACAAAGTGATGGTGTCAATCGGATTTACAGAGAGAGTGTGTCATAATAATGAACTTGTAAAACGAAATGCCTGCAACCCGCCGCTAGAAAATTAAGAAGTAACGCCATTGCTTCATCAACTAGACACCAAGCCGTAAGCATATCCGCCCAACAAGGTTGATCCATCTACTTTAGAACGAATCTTTTCACCAATACTTTTTGCAGTTTGCCCAATTAATTCGATGCCAATGCCAACATGAATATGATAAATAGAATTTTTCGGCGTAATCCAAACCACTTTTCCTTCGATCGCTAACTCTTCACCCATTAGCGCTAATTTAACCTTGACCATATCATCTAAATAAAAAGTCACTTCCGTCGGAATGAATAAGCCACCGCCTTTAATAAAAGGCAAATACGATAAATTCAATTCAACTTGTTCGTTAATGGAATAGTCGAGGGCTTTGATAATTGCTGGAGCGTCCATTATATTCTCCTAGGCGGGCCAACAAGCGGCTGGGGTATTGGTTATTGACCCATTCGAAAATGTCAGCACCATCGAATTACACGCGGTTGCGCCTTCGGTATCGCTTGATTGTGTACCCGTACCCGTCGCCGTAATGGTGTATGAAGTTGCCGTCACGTTAGTAATGGACAACGTATAAAACCCTTGGTTAGAAGTGGAAACACTATTCCACACTTGTGCCAGCGTTCCATACGTTGCATTATTCGCTCGATAACGCTCTTCTGCCATCGAGATTGCAACCAAAGTATTGACTGCATCAGCGCGCCGACTTTTTTTGGTGTAAGAGCTATAGCTAGAAATGGCAACGCGTGCCAAAAGGCCAACCAGCACCACGACAATCATTAGCTCAATAAGGGTAAATCCTTTATTTCTACGCATGTCCCATCACCGATCCTAAATTAAAGATTGGTAAATACATCGCAATAACGAAGCTACCAATAATTAAACCTAAGATTACTAATATTATCGGTTCAAGTAAGGCACTTAAGTTATCGACCACATTATTCACTTCTTGTTCGTAAAAATTTGCCACGTTCTCTAACATTTTTGATAACGTACCGGATGCTTCACCGACCGCTGTCATCTGCACCATAATATTGGGAAACACTTTCGTATCAGCCAACGACGTTGATAAAGTGTGCCCACTCGCAATGTCAGTGGTTAATGAATCAATGGCGTGACTATAAACACGGTTATCCATGATAGGTGACATGGCGCGCATCGATTCGATAATTGGCAAACCCGCATCTAACGTAATCGCTAGCGTACTGGCAAACCGCGCAATGATGCCTTTTTGGACCACTTGCCCAACAACGGGCACCCGTAAAATAAATTTATCAAACTTATAAGCAAAGGGCTCTGAATGCTTAAGTGAATAATAAAAGGTGTAAATCCCAAAACCTAATACGGTAAAAATGATATACCACCAAGCACGTAAAAAATTCGATAAGCCAAGCACCATGCGCGTAAATACCGGTAATTTAGCACCGTATGAAGAGAAAATGCTTTGGAACTGTGGCATGACGAAAAATAACAAGATAAAACTGACGACCATCGCGACTACCACAATCGCGCAAGGGTAAATAAGTGCTTTTTTAACTTTGGCGCGCAAATTTTCGGCTTTTTCTAAATACATCGATAAGCGTAATAAAATTTTATCGAGTGTACCCGATTTCTCACCGGCTCGAACTAAGCTAACATACAGCGGATCAAATAAACGGGGGAACTTTCCGAATGAATCAGCCAAGGTGCGTCCTTCACTAATATCAGCACGAATAGCCAAAATAACGGATTGTAATTCGGTATTATCCGGATCTTTTGCTAACACTTCTAAGGCGCGTAAAATCGGCATGCCCGCTGACAACATCGTCGATAAATAGCGAGTGAATAAGAAGATATGTCGCGACTTTATGCGGCTGCGCTTAAACCAGGGAATAGAAAATTTCAATGCTTGTTTTTGTTCTATCGAAATAATTTCGACATTGTTGGTTTTCAGTTCTGCTTCTGCGACTTTCACATCGGTGGCTTTAATGACACCTTTTAACCGTTTACCTTCACGGTTAATGCCTGTCCATTGAAATGATAAAATTTGATCACTCATGGTTCATCCCTGCTATCTGAAAGTACTGTTTAAATCGCTTAAACTGGTAACACCTTCGCGCACTTTTTGCAGGCCTGCCTCACGTAAACTGACCACACCGAGTCTTTCGCTCGCTGCCGCAATTTGCAATGAATCAGCGCCGCCCATAATTAAGTTCGCAATTTCATCGGTAATGGGTAACATTTCAAAAATAGCTGTTCGGCCTTTATAACCATGCGTGCAGCGACTGCAAGAGCCTGGCTTATAAAGCGCAAGGTTACTAATTTCTTCTTTTTTAAACCCTTCCATTAACAAAATTTCTTCCGGGATATTTTCTTTGATTTTACATTTATCGCACAAAATCCGCAGCAAACGTTGCGCGATAACTAAAATTAAAGAGCTGGCGATATTATAAGGGGCAATACCCATATTCACTAAACGCGTTAACGTTTCAGGGGCGCTATTGGTATGCAGTGTGGATAATAATAAATGACCGGTTTGCGCCGCTTTAATGGCAATATCAGCCGTTTCCAAATCACGGATTTCACCCACCATAATAATATCGGGATCTTGCCGTAAAAAAGAACGCAGTGCTGCGGCAAAAGTTAAACCCACTTTGGTGTTCACGTGTACCTGATTAATGCCATACAAAGGAATTTCAACCGGATCTTCAACCGTCATAATATTATCGTCGGCTTTGTTTAAATAACTCAGCGCGGTGTATAGCGTAACGGATTTACCGCTACCGGTTGGCCCTGTGACTAAAATCATGCCCTGGGTATGTTCTAATGCATCAATTAATATCTCACGTTGTTCCTTATTCATGCCCAATTCATCCAGCGAGTGGGTCACTTGGCTTGAATCCAGTAACCGTAACACGATTTTTTCGCCGAATAATGTCGGGCAAACGCTAACGCGAAAATCTTGACTCTTGTGTTTAGAAATCCCCAATTTAAAACGGCCATCTTGCGGAACGCGATGTTCCGTAATATCTAACATGGCCATAATTTTAATACGCGCCAATAAGAAGCTCGCTAATTTAAGGGGTGGTGAAGCAATGGGATAGAGCGCACCATTAATGCGATAACGAATCCGGTATTCATTTTCATAACGCTCAAAATGGATATCGGATGCGTTTTTTTCAATGGCATCAATAATAATTTTATTCACATAATTAATGACAGGCGCACTTTCAGCATCATAATTGCCTGAATCGGCTTGATCATCTTGGTTAGAAACCACACTCAGCGTTTCATGGGCATCATTAACACTACTACTGATTTCAGAGGCAATTAATTTATTTTGCCATTCATCTAATACTTGTAGCATTTGTCCATTTTCAGTAACCACCAAACGGATTTCATGGCCGGTTAAAAATCGAATATCATATAAATTTTCAATGGTAGGATCGGCCACTGCTAAAAATAATACTTCTTCTTTGATGAAAAGCGGTAAAGATTGGCGCCGCTTAACTTGCGGCAAATTGAATAATTCGCTAGGTACGGTATCAGGATTAATGGCACGCACATCACAGAGTGGCAAACCAAAATATTCGGCGACCATGCGCGCAGCAACCGCTGGCGATATCAGTTTTTTCTTGATGATGGCATCGATATAAGAAACTTTATTGAGATTAGCTTCTTCAAGCGTTTCAAATGCAACCGTGCGTTCTAATTGGTGGCACTCCGCTAAAAAGGAGGCGAATCCACTGAGTGAACTTCGTGAAGAAATATCTTCTTCCATAGTGCGAAATCCCTCTCTTTAAAAACAAAACATCAGAGAGCAAGGGCTCTCTGATGTGCTTGCGACAGATAAAGAATTAGCAAACGCCGCTTGTTACGCAACCACCACTTGGAGCCCAAGTTAAGGTATTGTTAGAAACGGTGGGTGTTAAAACATAGGTATCGGTGGCAGCAATACCATTTGCAGCAATTGGGGTGACGGTAACAACACCAGCAGCAACGGCCACAGAAGCAACACGACCTGTCGTAGTAGAAATAGCAGGTGGTACGCCGTTAGAACCTGCGTTACAGTTCGTTAACGAACCTTGTGTTTGATAGCATTGGTTTACTCCTAACGTGAAAGGACCGGTTGCTTGCGTGATTTCAGAGAAGTAAGCGCGTTTTGAATAATTTTGATAAGAAGGAACTGCAATTGCAGCTAAGATACCGACGATCGCAATAACGATCATTAATTCGATTAAAGTGAAACCCAACGACTTGACCATTTTCATACACGCTCCTTAGTGTTATTGAAATTTCCCACAGCGACTATCTTCTATAAATTATACCATGTACCTATTTTTCACAACTACTTCAAAATTCATGATTGGAGTAATTTTACACACTTAAAATGCTTGTGTTTCTTAATTAAGCATCGGCGAAAAGTTCTCTTTTATGCCCAGTACTGGCAATCGACTCAGGGCTAATCAAGTTCTTAGCCAACAGTTGCTTTAAGTATTGATCGAGCGTACACATCCCTTTATCAGCGCTCGTTTGAATGACAGAACTCATTTGCGCCACCTTATCTTCGCGAATGAGGTTACGAATGGCCGTGGTGGCTAACATAATTTCATATGCGGCAATGCGCTCACCCTGGATATTTTTAATCAAGCTTTGACAAATAACAGCTTGCAGTGATTCAGACAACATATTACGAATAACGTTTTTCTCACCCGCTGGAAAAACGTCAATGATACGGTTCACAGAATGCGGCGCAGAACTCGTGTGCAACGTCGCCATCACCAAGTGTCCTGTTTCAGCAGCGGTTAAAGCTAAGCGGATGGTTTCTAAATCGCGCATTTCCCCCACCAAAATTACATCCGGGTCTTCCCGAAGCGCTGCACGTAACGCGGCAGGAAAGCTCGTGGTGTCACGCAACACTTGGCGTTGGTTAATTAAACTTTTATTACTGGTGTAAGAAAATTCGATGGGATCTTCAATGGTGATGATATGGGCATCGTGATACGTATTAATATAATCAATCATTGCAGCAAGCGTGGTACTTTTACCACTACCGGTTGGTCCCGTTACCAAAATCAGGCCACTGGATAAATCGAGTAATTGCTTAAAGATTGGAGGCGTATTTAATTCATCTAATGTCGGGGCTTTGTTAGGAATAACCCGAAAGACCGCCGCCATGCCATTGACTTCAAAAAAAGCGTTCACACGAAAAGAAACCTGGTCCGGCATATTGATCGCAAAATCCAGCTCGCGGGAAATTTCAAAAGCACGCTGCTGTTCTTTATCCATTAAACTTAAAATCATGGTTTTCGTATCAGCAGGCGTTAAGACGGGGAATGATTCAACGGGCGCTAAATCGCCATGAATGCGTAATATGGGTTTTACCTTCGGTGAAAGATGTAGATCCGATGCCTTATGATCAAAACTATATTTTAGCAGTTCATGGATATCCATGTTACGTTCCTTGTTTAGAGCGATTTAATTGTGCCAATAAAGCGCTAGACGTCGTTAAAGTAGGATCCATTAAAACAGCACGCTCAAAATTATTCCGTGCTAAAGTTCGATCGGGAATTTTAAGGGCGCATAATCCTGCATTTTCATAAGCACCGGCCGCATTCATGTAATTAATGTCTTTTACCGCCAAAGCAAATTCATTAACCGCAGCGCGATACTGTCCATGCTGACACAAATAAGTACCATAATTATTATGCGACTCACCGCGCACTGGATCGAGCGCAATGGCTTTTTGATAATTTTTTTTTGCTTCACTTAAATCGCCGGTTTTTTCTTGATAATACGCCATGCCATACCAAACTTCGGGTAACTTAGCATTCTCTTGCATCGCGATTAAAATTTTTTGTTTCGCACGATTATAATCACCGCGGCTAGTATAAGACATGCTTAATTGCGCATTCAATTTAGCAGCCTTGGTTTGCTTGGTTTGATTAACATCGGATGCATCCGGTAAGGTTTTGCATCCGATGAGACAAGATGAAATGGCGAGGGTCAGGGCCAATCTTTTTAACACTATGCTTCACCTTTGGATGGAGCAACGCCCGGGCTATCCTGTAACCCGTATGTTGCAGGATGGATAATATGTGGCGTTAAGAATATCAACAATTCCGTTGTTTCATTCTTTAAGCCTTGATGACGGAACAAGTTGCCAACGAAAGGAATGGTACCAAAGAAGGGTACGCGGTCCATGGTGTTAGTCTTGCTTTGTTTATAAATGCCCCCAACAACAATGGTTTCATTATCGCGTAACAATACGTTTGATTCGACCGCCTGCGTATTAATCGTTGGCGGGCCGAACGTAGCACCTGTTGTAGTTGAACCATCGGTCGATGAACCTGAAATAATCAATTGTGGACCACGCGTATCTTGGGTTGCTTTTAAGCGTAAAATAATTTTATTGTCGGGCGTAATTTGCGGAATAATCGTTAAGCTCAACACGGCTTTTTTAAATGAAATGGAGGTTGCACCGCTTGAGGTCGCTTCTTGATAGGGAATTTCTTCACCCGTTTCAATGGTTGCCTTGCGATTATTGGATGTCACAACGCGCGGACGTGACACGATTTGTGAATGCCCTTCTTCTTCCAATGCGGATAACTCTAAGTCCAATAAAACAGGCCCTAAATGCGCTAAAGCGAGACCAAACGAGGCAGGTAAGGCCCCACTCGTTAACGCATTTGCAGCGCCATTAAAATTTAAACGCCTGATTAATGGATTAATATCGGCAACATCTGTACCCATGGCTAATTGATTCGCGCCATCTAATGTACCGGAGACACTGCGCGTATTGCTAACACCAAACCGCACGCCTAATTGTTCTTCATATAAAACATCTAAATTAACAATCCGGGCTTCGATAGCAACTTGTCGAACGGGGATGTCGATACGATTAATTTCGCGGGTAATTTCCGCCACCACTGGGTAAACGTCTTTAATCACAATGTTATTCGTGCGCGTATCAACTGCGACACTACCCCGTGAACTCAACAATGTTCCTTGTGTACCTTTCAACAAATTAGCAATTTCTAATGGATCAGCATATTTAATATGAAGAATGCGCGACACTAAAGGTGCATAATTTATAATATCTTGCACATTTTGATATTGTCTCGTATCCGCCGCCCGCACTTCCTCTGCCGTACTGATATAAATCGCATCACCCACCCGGCGTTCTGCCAAGCCGCGGGATTTTAAAATAATGTTTAATGCTTCGCGCCACGTCACATTGCGCAAATTCAATGTCATGCGACCCGTGACAGCATCGCTAATAATGAAATTTTGACCCGATGTTTTAGCAATTAATTGCAACAATGAGCGCACATCAATGTTTTGGAAATTGAAAGTGATATTATCGCCACTATCCGTTGTATCTGGCAGCGCTGCCGAGTTAATCGATGCCACGGTATCAGCAGCAAATGTTTGTCCTGCTAACAAGTATAATGAACTTGCAGCAATCACACTTGCTATTGCCGTTAGTGACCAGCGCATAAATTTCCGTTCCATATTCCCATCATCCTTTCAATTGCAAAGAAGTAACTTTTGGTTTGTTATCCGCTGACATTTCGGTAATTTCGAGATGATCTTCCTGTATATTGCTAACGGTACCGTGTTGATCACCCAGCGTATCACCTTTTTTCACTTGATAAATCATTTTATCAGGTGCCATGACATAAGCAGAGATTGCATTATCCTGCGTTAACGTTCCGGTAAACACATATGAACTGACGGGATAAGATTTTAATGGATCACCCACCACTACCTGGCTTGACGCATTCGTCGCTACCGCACGTTGATACGTTACCGGCTTTGGCAGTGCAGGAATGCTCTGAGTAATTTGTTTATGCTCAGTCATCACTTGTTGCTTTGTCGTTGCAACAAATGCCTTTAAGTCATTCTGCTCGCTCTTACAACCGCAGAGTAAACAACTAAGCACCAATATTCCTGACTTAACGCTTGTAGATTTCAAGAGTTAACTCCGCATTTAAAATGGCATTCGTGGAATCATTTGTTGTCGCAGGGTTTGCCTTCGTTTGATCTGAACCAGCATCCGCTGTTGTTGCACTGGTAGCCGCTGCTGATGAACCTTGTGTATTCAATTCTTCAGGTTTGTTAATCACTAAATTTTTAATGGCAATAAGTGATTTATAACTCGCAATATTACTTAAAAATGTTCCGATTTGATCGTACGTACCACTTAAGCGGACGGTAACGGGTATTTTAACCACGCTACTGGCGCGAACTTCCGCGCCGGGGCTAAATTCATTAATAGTCAAATTACTATCGCGTCCCATTTTCAAAATGGTGTCAAGTAAAACGGGCATGTCGGCAGTTGCCGTTAATTGCGTCTGCCAATTTTTTAATTGAGTCTCTAATAGCGGAATTAAATTAACTTCTCCGTGTGCTTTGACTTGTTCATCTAAAGTCTTTTTGAAGCTATTTTTTAAATCCGATTCATACACACGCGCGCTTTCAATTTCATTATATTTGTGGCCTAAATCAAACAAGTATCCAAATAAAACAACCAGCGCAAATAATAAAATCAACATGACCATTTGCAACCCTTTCGGCCAATCGTACATTTCCTTCAAATCTAATTGGCTAAGATTCATGATGCATTACCCTTAAACCGAACTTTAAGCTGAAACTTAAGTTGGTTATTGTTAGACGATTGGTTATTAATGCTCGATAAAACGGGCTGCGTAAAGAAATTCGATTTGGCTAACTGTTGCATGAACTGGGTAATGTCCGCATTGTTATTGGCATTACCTTCTAAAATCGTTTGAAATGGCGTATAAGCAATGCGCGTTAAGTCAATTGAGGCGGGAACAACACTGGCGATTTGGTTTAAAAACGTAATCGTCGTGTAATTCTCTTGGCGCAAACTAACAATTGTATTAAGTGCCTGCAATAATTGCGTTTTATGCTCTGATTTTTTCGATAAATTAGTGATATCGGCTTGCTCAGTGGTAATGGCTTGCTGTAAAAAATTATTACGTTCCGTTTGATTACTGAGAATAAAACTTAAATAAAAATGCATAATCACAATCAGTGTGGCGCCTAAACCGAATGCAATCCAGCTACGAGCATACCATTGCCTGCGTTTTTTCTTACGCGCCTGCTCGCGCCAAGGTAACAGATTAACACGCAAGGTAGAAGTATGTGGCATCCTTGATAATCTTCCTTAATTTAATTGGCTAGTGGCTAACCCACAACACAACACAAATTGGGCAGCATGTTGATGTAGTTCATTTTGATCTAACCAAGTAGCCGCTTTTTTGTCTTTAAAGGGATCCGCTAATTCTGCCGGCACACCCAACTCAGCTTGGATGTAACTGCAAAGGCCAGGGAAATTAGCATAATCACCCGCAATAATAATCTTATCAATTTTTTTATCATGACAGCGCGAATTGAAATGTTGCATCATGTGCCGCAATGTCGGCGCTAAAGCGGTCTTTAAAGGACTTGCTGTAGTAGCAGCGTGCTTCACCATCAGCGCAACGCCATCTTCACTCACTTCTTCTGTTTCAACGCTCGCGACCGCTTGCCCTGGCGTGGAAACTTTGCGTAACGCATGGCTATCAAAGTTTAAATCATGTGCAAACAACATTTCCTGTTTTTCATATACAATCATCGTGAGTAAAGCTGAATCGATATTTAATAATGCGACAGTGTGCTCCGCATCTTGCGGCACTAATAAACTGCTAATGACACGCTCTAAAGCATAATGGTGCACATCGACTAATGCGACTTTTACATCGGCTAATTTGGCGAGTTCCAAATAAGGATGGATTTTTTCTTTTCGCGTGGCAATTAACATGACTTCCAACTGCGATGCATCTTGTCTGGATTCTTGCATCGGAATGAAGTCTAAGTAAATTTCTTCTACTAAATTTGGGAAATAACGCCCTGCTTCGACCCATACCCGCGATTCCATTTCGCGCTTATTTAAATTTTTATTGACGGTAATCGTTTTACTGATGGTCACGGAGCGGGGAATGGCGATAGCTAAATCAGCGTTTTTAATCCCGGCTTCAGCAATGAGTTTTCGCAATGATTCGGCTAAAGCAGGCATGTCCTTGATTTCATCTTTTACCATGGCACGTGCGGGTGTTTGCGCAATACCAAAATATTGGATTAAATTGGGTTGGAGGTCAGTATTGATACCAAGCAGTTTAATAACATCGGGATTTAAATCGACACCAATAAATGAACCTTCTTTTTCAGATTCAAATGGCATCCGAAGCAATTCTCTAAAACGCTCCCAAAGATCACTAATCAAGGCTCCCTCCAGTTGAACATCCTGATGTTCAATCCGTGATTGTACAAAAGTTAGTTTTAGATAACAAATGGTTTTGACATTGCCTCTTGGTATTAACTCGCGCGCGAAGACGTTGGGTGGAACCATTTTTTAATTACTGTATTTCATCTATAATTAATAGTATCAAGGGAGCACCCACTGCATGCGAATGAATCGCGGGTTAACACTAGTAGAATTAATGGTCACTGTTGCAATAACTGCAATTATTGCTGTCATTGCCATCCCCTCTTATCTCAGCCTCACAAAAAATAATCGGCTAATTGGCGTCACTCAACAAATGTATTACGCCATGCAAGCCGCCAAGTCTGAAGCCATTAAACGCAATGCGACCGTTTATTTTTCATACACAACCGGTACCAACTGGTGTTATGGAGCCAACATTGGCTCAGCTTGTAACTGCACCACCGCCAGTAATTGCAACCTTGGTGCAATGATTGCCCCGAATACGCAACTTACATTAAGCGCAACCGGCTCAGGTAGCAGTGTTAGCTTCGAAGGAACGCACGGCGCCACCTATAGCGCCAGAAATATTACTTTCACCTTAACCGGTGGCACGATGAATATGACAGTGAAAGTCGGCTCTCAAGGCAGCTTAACCTTGTGCTCAGCGAATTTAACGGGATATGCCGCATGCAGTTAAAAAAACTCAAAGGTCTTACCTTAATTGAATTATTAGTGGCGCTTGCCATTAATATTTTTTTACTCTCAGCATTAGTACTGGTTTTTTCTAATTACCTGCACAATTACAATGTGCAATTTCGCACTAATACCTTGAATCAGCAAATGGAAGTTGCCATGCAAGTGATGCTAAATGATATTCGTCGCGCCGGATATAATTCTGCCGCCATCACCAGCAGCAGCAACCCTTTTACCGTCACTGGCAGCACCGATTTAACCGTCACCGGTAATTGCATCACCTTTACTTACGATCATAACCTAACCGGTACATTACCCAGCATTTCAAGCACCAGCGATGACAGTCGCTACGGCTTTCGTTTATCCGGCAGCGCCATTCAATCAAGACCCGCTGGCGCGGCTTTCAGCTGTGCTGCTGCCGCTTCAGCCTGGGAAAACTTAACCGATCCCAACATTATTACCATCACAGCACTTAGCTTTACCGTTACGTCTATTTCCCCACCTTCTGCCACGAGTGTAAAAATTCGCACGGTAACCATTTCCATGACTGGACAATTAGTCAGTGACTCAACGATTACCAAAACGCTCACCCAAACCATCCGCGTTCGAAATGATAAAGCGAGCTAAACTATGCAGATAATCAAACAGCGCGGCATTGGTTTAATTGAAACATTATTAGTGACGCTCTTAATTGCTGTCGGAGTAGTCGGTTTAGTTAAACTACAAAATCAACTGGCTTATAATGCTAACTACACTACCCAACAAAGCACCGCGACCTTTTTAGCGGAAAGCAAAATGGAGTCGTTACGGGATTTTAACGTTCTGACTACCACCAGTGGTGCCGAGGCTTACAACGATATTGCCTCTGGCACAAGCACCAGCACGGTTGGCCCAACCACTTATACGCTTACCTGGACAGTCACGACTAACGCTACCATCGGGTATAAAAACATTGCTGTGACTGTCACCTGGACCGATAACTACAATGTCGCGCGCACGCTAACATTAAATTCAAATATTGCTAGTATTGATCCTGGCACCCAAAAAACACCATCTTAAGGGGAAAAGCATGAAATTTAATTATTGGGTTGTCGGATTGAGCTTAGGATTGGCTGCCATCACGCCTTACACACTCGCCGCCATTTATCAGGAAAAAAATAACGATGGTATTGTCTTTACCGATCATCCTACAAACAGTAATGCAGAATTGTTAATCACAACGCCAACCAGCGTTGTTGAAACCGTTTCTGCGCAACCCAACTCGAGTACCAATAAAGCAGAGCCTGCACCTGCCATTAAAAATGTGCCTTATACCGCTTTTAATTTAATATCTCCCACGAATGGTCAAACCTTACAAAACCAACCACAATTGAGCGCTTCTTTTGACATTCAACCAACGCTACAACCCGGCGATACCATTCAACTCTATTTAGATGGTCAACCCTGGGGAGCACCGCAAGCGAGTCCACAAATCACGATGACTATTCCCTCTCGTGGTACGCATACTTTTGCGGCGAAATTAATGGATGCGAAACAAACGGTCTTACAACAAGTGGGGCCGATTACGATTTATGTGCATCAACAATCGGCTTTAAACCCCAATAATCCCGCTAATAAACCGCAAGTTCCCTACGGTATTAATGTGAATGGACGCAACGTCAACACCAACGCCCGTTAAACGGGCGTTGTAACGGGTTCTACCTGTTCACGGTGGCTAGCCAGCAAGAGATACATACCAGGCACCACAAACAAGGTAAACAAAGTACCAATCGACATACCCATCGCTACCACCAAGCCAATATTATAACGGCTAACAGCACCAGCACCGGAAGCATTAATCAAGGGAATGACCCCAAGCACCATTGCCGCCGTGGTCATCAAGATGGGACGAAGCCGGATACGCGCCGCTTCCAAGATTGCTTCATATTTAGTACGACCCGCATCTTGTAAGTCATTCGCAAACTGCACAATCAAAATACCGTGCTTACTGATTAACCCGATGAGAGTCACAAGCCCCACTTCAGAATAAATATTTAAACTCGCCCCACCAACCCCTAAACCCACAAATATCATCGCGCCACAAATCGACATCGGCATGCCGACCATCACAATGACAGGATCAATGAAACTTTCAAATAAAGCTGATAAAGCCAAGAAAATGGCAAATATCGCGAGAATCCCTGTCATAAGGAACGCGGAGCCTTCTTGAACATACTGCCTTGATTGTGACGCATAATTAACGTTATAGCCCGCTGGTAGCACTTCAGCGGCAATATTTTGTAATTCCGTTAACGCATCCCCCATGGTTTTATTCGGGAAAGTGACACCACTGATCGTTGCGGAATTAAACTGTTGGAAGTGATTGATCGATTGCGGTACGGCTTGCGTCTGAATCGTCGCCACCGTGCTAAGCGGTACGCTTTTACCGGAAGCCGAATTAATGTAGTACGTCATTAAATCCCGTTGCGTGACACGGTCTTTGCGTAACATTTGCGGAATGACTTGATAAGAACGGCCATCGTAATTGAAATAGTTGATATAACCTTCACTCAATGCCGCCTGCAAACTGTTACCCACATCTTGCATGGTTAAACCGAGTTGCGCGATTTTATTGCGGTCAAAATTAATCGTGCTGGAGGCTTTATCAATTTTAAGGTCAGCATCAAGGTACATAAAAATACCGGAGGCATAACCGCGCGCGATAATTTGCTGCGCCACTTCATTGATTTGGTTAAAATCGTTGGTTGAGGTAATAACAAACTGAATGGGCAAACCACTACCACCACCTGGTAACGAAGGCAATTGGAACGCCGGGATCTTTGCGCCGCTAATTTCATCAAACTGATTTTGCACTAACGGTTGTAATTCATTCGAGGTGCGCACCCGATCATCCCAGGGTTTTAACACCATGCCCGCAAAGGCGCTATTTAAACTATTACCGCCCACCACTGCAAAAATATTGGCGGTTTCAGGATATTGCTTGTAAATGTTTGTTACCGCATTCGTATAAACTTGCGTTTGCATTAAGGACGCATTCGCGGCTGTCGTCACTTGACCTAGAATAATACCTTGGTCTTCTTGCGGAGCAAGTTCCGATTTTGCCATTATAAATAGGAAAAAATTACTGACAATAATAATCACAGCGAAAACGATGATCACGGGCAATATATTTAAAATCTTTTCCAAAAGAGAATGATAGCCTTTTTCTAATCGCTCAAAATGCTTATCAACAAATTGAATGAACTTATTTTTTTCCTGGCCAGCTTTCAACATGCGCGAACACATCATGGGTGTGAGTGTTAAAGCAATAACGGTTGAAACCACGACTGAACCTGCCAGCGTAAAAGCAAATTCGGTAAAGAGTGCGCCCGTCAACCCACCCATAAAGCCAATGGGTGCGTACACGGCCATTAATACGAGTGCGATTGCAATAATCGGTGTTGCCAACTCCCGCGCACCGATAATGGCCGCATCCATGGGAGATTTACCCTCTTCCATATGGCGCTGTGCGTTTTCAACAACGATAATCGCATCGTCCACGACCAAGCCAATAGCAAGCACGAGTGCTAATAAGGTTAATAAGTTAATGGAATATCCTAATGCAAGCATTAAGAAGAAAGTACCAATCAGTGATAACGGAATGGTGATCAGCGGAATAAAAACAGCGCGAAATGAACCTAAGAAGATGAAAATAACCGCGGTGACAATGAAAAAAGCTTCCACTAAGGAACGTATGACTTCGTCAATGGAGCTATTTACGTAGGCAGTGGCATCGTACACGATGCGCGAATTTAAGCCCTCAGGTAATTGTTTGATGATCGATGGATATAACTTTTTAACATCACCAATTACCGTTAAAAGGTTTGCCGAAGGACCCACCTTGATACCGATATAAACAGCGGATTGGCCATTAAAACTAACGCTGGAATCATAGTTATTCGCACCGAGGGTCACATTCGCCACATCGCGAATACGGATAATGGTGCCATTAACGGTTTTAACGGCTAAATTTTCAAATTCAGTGGTTTGTGAAATATCCGTGCCCGACACTAAATTTACGGTAATCATATTACCATCGGTGCGGCCGGCAGCCGAAATAAAGTTGTTATTGTTAAGCGCCAACGCCACATCCCTTGGCGTTATACCAAAACCGGCTAATTTAATGGGGTTTAACCAAATACGCATTGCAAATTGACGGCTACCTAAAATTTCTGCCACCTGGACGCCATTAATCGCTTGTAGCTGCGGCTGCACCACACGAATAAGATAGTCAGTAATTTTATTATTCGGCAACACGTCGCTGTAAAAACTCAAATACATCGAGTCAATCGATTCACCCACCGCAACGCCGATGACCGGTGATTGTGCGCCAGCGGGCAATTGATTTAATACCGCATTCACTTTGGTGGTAATATCCGATACTGCTTTTAACGGATCATAATTTAATAACAAATTCGCGGTGATCGTGCTGGTACTTGCCGTACTGCTGGATGTCATGTAATCAATACCACTCGCTTGCGCGATAGAATTTTCAAGTGGTGTTGAGATAAAGCCAGCAATAACCGACGGATCGGCGCCGGTATAAGTTGTTGTCACCGTCACAATCGCATTTTGTGTAAAAGGAAATTGCAAAATGGGTAACGATAGCATTGATCGCAGGCCCAAGGTCAAAATCATTAGACTGATGACGATTGCTAATACCGGTCGTTTAATATAAAGATCGGTAAACATGGCTTATCCTTCTTGATCAGGTTCTAACACAGTTGGGTGCGCTTGGTCCGGCACGGGGATTTTATTGTTGATCGTCACTCGCGCACCATTGTGCAATTTCATTTGACCGCTCGTCACAACCAGCTGGCCATCCTTTAAGCCTTTCAAAATTTGCACCTGATCGCCACGCACCTGGCCCACCACCACAAAGCGCTGATTGGCGGTGTAAATCGTGTCCTTATCTTTTTTATCTTTCGTTGGCGTTAATACATAAACTATATCGCCATACGAATTATAACTAATCGCCATTTGCGGCAAGGTTAAGAACTTTTTCGGTTGCCCCACTGTGACTTCGGTATTAACAAACATACCGGGCGTTAATTCCCCTTTTTTGTTGGGAATTGTTCCTTCAATGGTGACGTTGCGTGTCGTCGTGTCGATAGCAGGATCAATGGTAGTGACCACACCAGTACCGCGGACCTCTGGCGCTGTATCAGTATTCACAACCACTTGTTGGCCTTTGCGAATATCCGCTAATTGCTGCTGCGGAATATTGAAATCAACGTAAATCGGGTCAATCGTTTGCAGTGACGCGATGGTATCACCGGCATTTAAATACTGCCCGGGATTTACTTTATTTATCCCAATTTTTCCCGTGAAGGGTGCGCGAATAATTTTTTTCTGTACCACTGCTTCTTGTTCAGCAACTTGCCCTTGCAAACTTTTCCAATTTTGAAAATCGGTATCCACTAATTGCTTACTGACCGCATGAATGCCATATTGCGCATAATCACGATCATAGGTAATTTTAGCGAGTTTCGCTTGTGCATCTAACGAAGCGAGTTGGCCTTTTTCAACGTCAGCATTTAGCTCCACTAAAACATCATTTTCTTGCACCGTGGAGCCGGGCGTAAAAAGGATATGTTGCACCAATCCTGCTTGTTCTGTCGTGACATTCACCCCTTTAATGGCACGCAAGCTACCTACCGCTTTAACACGGTCTTGCCATTCCATCGTCTTCACGGTGGTAGAAGAAACCGTATTCGTGCTTGTTGCCGCCAGCGAATTTAAAAATCGCTTATTCATGACATTCGTAAAAATTTTATAGGCAAAAATAGTGCCGAATAATATTCCCAAGGCGATGAGCATTATCATCATCGGTCTTTTCATGTTAGCTCCCTAAGCAGGCGTTAAACACTCTTTGACACACCATGTTTGATTCCACCAACCACCACCCAATGCTTGAAATAAAGCAGCCGTATCTTGTAAACGTGCCGCTTGAGCTTGAATGCGTGCGAGGCGTGTTTGTTGGTATTGCGTTTGCGCGGTCAATAAATTGAGGTAGCTCGTGCCGCCTAAGCGGTATTGTCCTTGCGTTAACTTTAATTCATTCGCTGCCGCAAGTTCCGCGCGACGCATCGCATTTAATAAGCGTGCATCCGCTTCCACGGCGCGCAAAGCATCCGCGGTATTTTGAAACCCTTGTAAAACCGTTTGACGGTATTGTGCTAGGGCTTGATCATACGCGGCAACGGCGGCTTTGCGATGGAAATATAAAGCACCGCCTTGAAAGAGCGTTTGCACTAGGGTGCCACCAAGCGCCCAAGTCTGAGTAGCCGGTTTAAATAATTGTGAAGGCGACAACGCTTCCCATCCGTAATTACCGGCGAGTGTAATTTGTGGGAACATATTCGCGGTAGCGACACCAATTTGTGCGCTGGCTGCATGCAATAAGGCTTCAGAAGCACGCACATCAGGGCGTTGACGCGTTAAACGGCTCGGCACGGTAATGGGTAAATCATTTGGTAAAATGAACGAATCCAGATGCAGCGCGGGTAACGGCGCATCAGGATATTGGCCCACTAACACAGCCAACGCATGTTTGCTTTGCGATAAACTTTTCTCAAGCGGTGGCAAGGTGGCGCGAGTTTGTTGCAACAAGGTTTCTTGCGTCATGACATTGATTTTTGAAATGGCGCCTAAATCAAATTGTTTTTGCAAAATGTCTAAATCATCACGTTGAAAACGAATCAAGTCTTTGGTTGCCGCAATTTGTTCTTCATATGACGCAACACTAATAGCCGTGGTTGCAATGTTGCCCGCCATCGTTAAATACGCTGCAATGAGTTGAAATTGAGAATAATCAATTTGCGCTTTTAATGCTTCCAATTGTCGGCGTTCACCACCAAAGACGTCTAAGACGTAAGACACACTGACATTCGTATTATAAAGATTAAACAAACTGCTGCCGACCAAACCACCCGTTGTTGCGCTGGATGACAGTTGCCGCTGGCCGAGCAGATTGCCTGCTACCGCGGGGAATAAAGTACTGCCCAATTGCGAGTTGTAATTCGCTTGCGCTTGACGCAGCGCAGCATAAGCGGCAACGAGATTTTGATTATGGCTTAATGCTTGGTTAATGAGGGCATTTAATTCTTTAGAACGATATAAGTGATACCAATCCGCCGGAATGTCTTTGGCAATAAACGTTTGTGCATTGCCTGCTACTTTCAAAGACGGTGTATTTTGCGTTGTTTTTGGAAAAGGCTTTTCCATGAATTGTTTAACGGGTGGTAAGCGTGGCGTATGAAAATCAGGACCGACTGCACAACTGCTCAGTCCAAGGGCGAGAAGACATAATATTCCGTGTCGACGATTAAGACGCACTGCTTAGTCCTTCTTTCAATCCAATGGTTCCCCTCCCCCGCATACGGGAGAGCGGTTGGGTTTCATCCCCGACCCCTTCTCCATTTCTGGAAAGAAGGGAGCTTATTAATATAATTTTTCTAATTTATCATAACTTAATTTAAAATGCGCGCTACTGCTTGCATCCAACCTTGATAAGCCTCCTCGCGCTCCGTTCCCGCCATCTTCGGCGCAAAACACGCATCACTCTGCCAATGCGAAGCAATGTCAGCCAAGTTTTTATAAAGTCCCACTTGTAGCCCTGCCAAAAACGCAGCGCCTCGTGCACTCGTTTCAATACAATTAGGTCTAGAAACCTGCAGATTTAATATGTCAGCTAAAAATTGCAACAACCAACGATTGGCCGCCATTCCACCGTCCACACGCAACGTCGTCAATGGTGTGCCGCTATCACCGCGCATGGCTTCTAATAAATCCCGCGTTTGAAAGGCAACGCTTTCCAATGCAGCGCGAGCAATATGCTCACGACCACTGTTTCGTGTTAAGCCCAACAACGCACCGCGCGCCGCCGGATCCCAATATGGCGCACCTAGACCGGTGAAAGCCGGAATTAAATAAACCCCGTCCGTGCTCGTCAGATGACGTGCATACGTTTCCGTTTCTTCCGCACTCGTGATGATATTTAACGTATCTCGCAGCCACTTAACCGATGCACCCGCAGAAAAAAAACTGCCTTCCAGGCCATATAACGTTTCTGTCGGACTTTGATAAACAATCGTAGACAATAACCGAAATTTAGAGCGGATGATGTCTTTACCGGTATTTAACACCATAAAGCCACCCGTGCCATAAGTCGCTTTAATCATGCCCGGCTGAAAACAAGCTTGTCCAATCGTTGCTGCCTGTTGATCGCCCGCCATTCCCGCAATGGGAATTTCAACGCCCAATATATTGCGATTCAACAGACCGAAATCAGCGGTGTTCGGTTTGACGGTGGGTAAAAGCGAAGCGGGAATATTAAATAGCGCTAAAATTTCCTCATCCCATTGCTGAGTCTCAATGTTGTAAAGCAAGGTACGTGATGCATTGGTTGCATCGGTTGCATGTTGCTCATTTGTTAAATTCCACAGTAAATAGGTATCAACCGTTCCGAATGCCAACTGCCCTGCCGCCGCCATCTCGCGTGCGCCATGGACATTTTCTAAAATCCATAATAATTTTGTCGCGGAAAAATAGGGGTCAATCAACAAACCGGTTTTTTCTTGCAGCAGCTTCGCTTCCGGTTGCTCACTTAAAAATTTACAATAATCTGTCGTGCGCCGATCTTGCCACACGATGGCGGGGTAAATAGGCTTACCGGTACTCTTTTCCCAAACAATGGTCGTTTCACGTTGATTGGAAATGCCAATGGCGGCAATGTGTTTTGGTGAGATATTCGCTTTTTGCACGGCCACGCGACAACATTCAATGGTAGCGGTAAGCATTTCCTGTGGGTCTTGCTCTACCCAACCGGAGTGTGGATAAAATTGTTGAATGGGAATTTCATGTTGGCTCACAAATTGCCCATTAACGTCAAAAATGATCGCCCGGCTATTCGTTGTGCCTTGATCAATTGCCAATAGATAAGTTTGCATCC
>CAZQXH010000011.1:0-86294 GCA_964597435.1 uncultured Coxiellaceae bacterium
TCGGGGTGATTTTTTGACTCTGTCCCTGCTGTGAATCACTGACTAATTTCAGCTCGCTGTTGATCTCCTTCATACGTGCATCAATAGCTGCAAGGTCTGCATCAAAGCGTTCCAAGAAAGCGCGGGTGCTGTTGCTGTTTTTGGCCGCTTGGCTTGAGGTGGCGCTGCTGGGTTTGCTGTGGGTGGGCTTGCTGGCAGTGGTGATGGTTTCTGCAGGCTTATAGCGGTTTCTAATTTGTTGGAGTTTAGCGTTGACGTTGTCACCCGCAACGTTACCGATCGTGTTGCCTAGGCTGTTAGCTAAGGTTGCAGCGATGTCAGTGGGGTTGCCGGTGATGGTATTGCCGATCACGCTCGTGGCGGTGCTGGTTAAGGCATTGCTGGCGGCATTTTCTATGAGGGTGACGCCGGCTGATTCGGTTAGGGGGAGATTGGCGCTTAACAATTCATTGAACTTGGAACCTAAAAGATTGGCGCCGACTTGGGTAACGATGTCGCCGACGTTGAATTTAGAGCGGGTGCCAGCGGCCATTTCGATAAGTTGGGTTTCGGCGGTAGTGATGAGCAATGTGCTGGCGCGCTCTAAGGCGTCAGTGATGGAATTGATTGAGCCGCTGCCGAGTAACAAGGTGTTGACGGCGGTTTCAAACGTTTCGTTGATAGAGAATTTATCTTGCCAACCGACGGCCATAAAGCCAGCTTGTACGCCAGCATCGCCAGCAGCGGCTAATACAGCAAAAGCGAGTTTGGCATCAATGCCGATTAAGCCGGCAAAACCTGAGGCCATGCCGCCTGAAATGGCGATTACAGCAGCAAGTAATACTGCTTTCACTAATACTTTAAACCACGTACTGCGCACATGGGGCTTATATTTCACCATATCAATGTGCGGTAAAATAGCGCCCATCATTAAGTTTTGGAATTGATGATACGGATTATTGTTGCCTGCTAATAAACGCTCTTTTAAAAACTCAGGAACAATCAGCAGGTAACCTGCATCCAATTTATCATGAACAGAAATATAACCGTTATAAAGCGCGAGTGAATGCGCGGCGCTAGCATCACCATATAATTTCTCAGCAATACTCGTGAAGCTGTCGCCGGGTTCCGTGAGATAAAATTCTGCGCCGTGTTTGGGCAAAGTACCTTGGTCCCAGTTGAACGGAATGCAATTTGAATCATCAGGCCATTCTGTAAAGCCGCGAGATTCATAATCATTGCGAATATTCACATAATCCACACCCGTGCCATTTCCTACAGCATGCGATTCAGCTTTATAAAGATCGCCGTTATAAATATGGCCGGTTATATCATCGAAAGCGGCGCCGGATTTACGATACTCGCTGTGTCCACCGCGCACATTGCCACTCGTGTTATTTAAGAAATGCCAAATACGCATGTTAAAACCATCGGCATTCGGCAATTGCAACTTCATCAAGGCAAACCCTTCTGGCGAATTTTCAATGTAGGCATCCGCAAATTCAGGAATTTTTTCATCACTCGCCTGACTTTTTGCACATTCTCTGGAGTTTGCATCAGTGCTTAATATCCCAGAAACAGGCTTAGTGCCAGTATGATCATGGAACGTGCTGCCAGTCACTTTCACTAAATGCAGGGCATCGGTTGCAACATAGTCATTACCTTGAAAGGTCGTAAAATCTTCCGTCTTTTTATCAATGACGGGATAATCATGATTATTGGTCTGCCGCGCATAATTCGTTCCATCAATTAAGTCATTAAAATGAGTACTAGCTCTAATCCGAACCGCTTTGTCTTCGCCTTGGGTTCCATAAACAGAAATTGCGGTAACATTGCCATCTTCATCTAAACCGGGTGCAATTCTTTCAAGTTGATGCGACTTGGGATTTAATTGATATCGCTCGGCAATGCGTTGGATATTTCGTTCTGGAGAAACATAGCTAATGTTATGGACCCAATCGCTATCGTTGCGAAGAACCGTCACATTATAAACACCCTTATTGGTGACCGCATTCGAACCTTTGAAACGGCCATCGTCATACCAAAATAATTCGGAGACAATTTTTTGGTTGGGATAATAACGCGTTTCGGAATTACGAAATCCTTCCGCATAGGTGAAGCTGGTTCCCGCGCCTTCCACACAGGTAATCATGCCATTTTTAAATAAACCACCTAAAATCATTAGGCGATGCCGTTCGTCATGTTTATGCCATTCGTCACGCTCTAACACACCCGTGTGTGGGCAGTTTTTAGACCAACGCGGAGCAAACACCGTGTAATGGGTATGACGAAGATTGTTGTATTGGTCATATTGATACGTAGCAACCACTTTTACCTTGTCATTGACGGTAGTGTCAGAAGTGTTGGTTAAACTAATTGTTTGGCCTAATGCGTTATACGTTTCTTCAATGGATTTAATTAAGTGACCTGAACGTAATTCACTGATCTCGACCTTGACCCGCTGGCCCGCCGCATTCATCACCTGATGTTGCCAGCGATTGATGCCTTGATCGAAAATATCCGTTAATAATCCGTAAGCATAAGCCATGGTTTGATTTTTAGGACGTGGCGCTTCGACAATTCGATCAAAATAAACCAACGGATCATCCGGTTGATAATCAAAGCAAACGGAGCGCTGCGCCCTCGCAACATCGCGCGGAAAAGGTTTATCGGAACGAATCGCGGTGGGTTGCATGCAAAGATTGTAATCCGTAGACGTTTTCGTTCCGGACATATCCGTTCGTACTAATTCATTGCCCACATAATCGCGTTTAAATTCAAGTGCATTTCCATTTGCATTCACCATGCGCAGTGGTTTTTTATTACGATCATATGTATCTTCAAATGCATAGCCGCTTGGTAAAACACGTAAACCAATATTGTTTTCCGCATCAAAACCATATTGCCAGCGTTTGCCCGCTTTATCGGTTACCGACAAGCGTTGGCCACGGTGATTGATATTAAAATCCAGACTTTTACCGGTTGGTGTGGTTAGCTTGGCCACTTGATTTTGTAAATTAATATCACGGACCCAGCTTTTACCGCGCTCATTGGTAAACTTAAATTCGACATCAGCAATATTATAGCTCCGTCGATTCTGAACTGCCCCGTCTGCAGCGATAGTCGCAAGCAAAAGATCCACTTCATTCACTGCAAAAGCCGTGGTTGGGCCGCTAAATGGAACGATATTATCGTCTGCATCGCGGCGCCCATCGTAATCGCATACGCCAATCAATGCCGAGCGGTCATTGTGCGCAAACCACTTTATTTGTCGACCAAAACTCGCAACGCCATGCTCATCAACCATTTCAACAATCGGTGATTGCGTCTCCATTAACTGATTGGCATCATCAAATTCATTAATCGTTTCACCGCCCAAACAATCAATTTCCCACAGCGGATTATTCCACCGATCTGGCACAATGAAACGGCCTGCGTTTTCTTCACCCGGTTTAAAATGGTGCGGGAGACGTTGGTTGAGTAATTTACCACCCAAACTATAGCGATTTTGCATGCGCAAAACATTAGCGGTTGGTTGATCGAGCAACGATAGAATAGACGAGGGACTTGCGATCTCATCTAACGCTATTTCCGGGGCACGCAAGATTAACGTTTCTAACCCCCGCAAATCATAAAAACTGATTGCCGGCGCAAGCCCAGGGTTTGCGTTCCAAATTTTACCGTTTGGTAAATACGATTTATAGAGTGCTAACTCATCGGGCGTTTCGCCTTCACCCACATTCTCATCAAACACATTCGTTTGATAAAAAGTAGCGCGTTGCAAATCTTGATTACGATATAATTGGCGGCTCTTTACGTTATCTCTCGCATCATAACGAAGCGTTAATTCATCAATGTGCGTTACTAGCGCTGCCAGTTGATTCGGCAACTTTTGCAAACTGCGTGCAAGCGTTATTTCGCGCGCAGTTTTCTGCGTTGGCGTGTAAGTGTATGCCACTTGATCGCCCATAGCCGATTGTTGGCGCGCGGTGTTACCCCAGTCATTCACTTGTCGTAAATATAATAAATGCGTGGAATCCGCGTTGACAGATGTCGGGATGACGGCTGGTTTTTTAAGATTGGTTAATTTAGCAATTTCTTCATCCAACAATTCCGGGATGGGATCTTCCAATTGACGATCATACCGCTTGCCTGCCAACCGCTCGTGGTGAGCACTCACTGCAAAAGCAACAATGGGGCTTTGCTTTATGGGAGCGCCATCTGTCGCTGTTTCACCGTTCAGTCTAGTGGGTTGCTCCTCAGCGACAACCTCATCACAACTATTCAAATGATTGATGGTTTGGTTGCTCGCTTTATCTGTGATAGATGCAACAGCCCCAGTTGGATTGTATTCCGTAACCTTAGTTAAATCGGCTGGTGGTAAATCAAACATTTTAGGCTTTGGTGTTAAGTACACCGCACGTTTTACCACACCAACTTGCGTTTCATGCGTCAATTCTTGTCGGTTAGAATATTGAAAACGATAGCGGCGATCTTTTGCCGATGGCACCGCCACGGCTTTAAGTTGATCAATAGACCAACTGGCATTGGCTGCGAAATTGATGGCGAGCGCATAGACCGTGCGCGCTTCTTCTTGATCAAAACTATCGCGCTCAATAATCGTTAAGTGGTTATCTTCGTTTAATTCCGCGAGCAGCTTTCCATTCGGATTAAACCAGCGATAATGATGTGCATAAACACCCGGGCGAATTAATCGTGATTCCTGGACACAATCACCAAAGCGGTTATGCGCGTACACTGTTTCAGGCTGGGCTTTACCGCTTATGCCATCCGCATAAAATGGCACAGCGTTTAATTGTTCTTGTTGCACATTACCGGCTGAATCATACGTTAAACTGGCAATGCGGTCTAAATCACTGGTTATCAGGTTTTTTTCAATCAGATCCACCGGAATGTCTTTCGTTCGATAGGCTGACAAATCGAGTTTAAATGGCGTTGCGTAACGACAAATCTGCTCGCGCTCGTTTAACGCATTTAGTGTATAGCCGGTGACTTTCCCGCCCTGCTCGATTTCAAACACCAAGCGGCCTGCGGAATCGTAAACATAATAAGACCATTGCTGATTAGCATCACATTCCGCAATTTTTTTACCTTGATGATTGTAAGTCGTGCGAAGTTCAATGGTTTTTAAGGTAGTCGGAAGGTTAGTTAAATCCTTGGTAGCCAATTTGCTTTCATCATCCACGCGAATGACGCGGGATTCACAAATGATGTTGCCATCGGCATTATAAATATAGCTCGTCTTGCGCGCGCCCTCTTGCGCATCGTCTTTAATGATTTCAATGGCTTCTCCTTTTGCATTAAATCGACTCCGCGTCACCACGGAGCGCCACTTCCCAGGCTCAAGATTCAATTGACCATTTGGCAATTCCGTTACCGCAGAAACCAGTTTTTTTGGGGTAGCGCTCGTTTCAACATACCCTGCTGCATTAACACCAAACGCCCACTTTTCACCCTTTCGATCGGTATGCACCGTTAAATGCCCTAATGCATTCCGCTCGTAAAAATCAATGTAACCTAATGGATCAGTCGTGCTTTGCAATTTATTTAAGCGATCGAACTCGGCTTGATGGATGGTATCGATTGCACGATCGGGCACCAACGTTTGCAGTGCTTTGACAAGGTCTGAGTAAGGGCGTAGCTCGCCATTAATTTGTAATTCAATGGGTTTTTTAAATTCGCACACGGAAATCACGTTGTGTGCCGGATCATATTCTTTGCATGTTACCGCGCCATTCGGTTTCACCACATGCGTTTCGCGACTAATGGCATCGTGCACAAATAAGGTAACGCGATCGACTAGGGGATTAACCACGACATTTTTCGGGGGCGGAATGGAAATGGCATTCGCATATTCAATCTGCATGATTTTTCTACCGCGCTCATCATAACGGTATTCAATCGCAGTGCCATTCCCTTCAATGACAAAGGTTTCTAAAGAAGCTTCATTATAAAAACGATGCAGCACGCGATCAGCACTGTTTTCGGCTTTTCTGGTCTCCGTTACGGGCACATTATAAGGTGCCGTAACGACAATTTTTTCATTCGCCCAATCGTCCAAAATGGCTTGAAGTTGCTCGGAGGAAATGGGCAAATCATTCTGCAATGGAATGTAATTTTCATGACGACGCTCTTCAATTACGCGCCCTGCTGCATCCCGCTTCCGCGTAAACAAGATGCCTTGGTAAGCTTGCAATTTTGCATTATAAACGACTTCAATCTTGGCCCATTCTAGTCCTTGTTCGTCGTAACAAAAATGCGTGATACTGTCTTCTTTGCTCGGGTTAATTTGTTTCAACACCGCGTCCAGCGCTTTATTGTCAGTGATGAGTGCCGGATTAACCGCATTAGCAAACACGCGAATACTGGCTAATTTACCGGCTTTGGTGAATTGGCGCTGCGTAAAATAAGAAGCCTCTTGCGTTTTAGGCAATAAATCCAAGACCGGTCGATTTTCAAGGTCAAAATAATAACGCGAGACAAATTGATTTTTATCCGTGTACTTACAAAGGTTATTCATGGCATCGTAAGCAAATGCCTCGGTAATATTTAAACCCTGCGGATCAAATATCGTTTTGATGAGTTGATTTTTGCTATTGTATTCGCGCTTTATATGCCGCATCACTGGCTGATTGGCATCTCCTTCTATCGACTCCGTCACTGATCCAAACGCATTGTGGAGAAACGTTGACGCCAAATCGATTTCTGCTGGCGGAGTGATTCGCACTTTGCTGGCATTAATGGCAAAACGCGATTTATCTTGGAGTGAAACCGCCAAGTTTTTTAATTTTTTCTGCTGCGCCGTTATTTTTTGCGCAGTTGCTTTAACTAATTTATTCTCTGGTAACACTTCTCGCGCTTTAATCGTGCTTTTTTTAACTTTACCGGTAAGCGTAAATTGTTGCTCGGTGGTAATTCCGCGCGCATCCGTTTTTATTGTCGCTTCGCCGTACGCATTGGGTTGCAGAGTGGTTTCTAGGTTTAATCCATTCGGATCAATCCTTTCACTGATTAATTGCCGCGCCGCATTGCGCTTGAAGCTGGCAACGCCCTTTTCCGCATCATAATGCGTTTCAATATCGCCTAACACATTCCGATCGACACTTGAGGCTTCATACAGCGCATTGTGCGTACGGGCAATACCCCCATCTGCATCATGCTTGTAAAAATCTTGAACTTCAGCACCATGATCATGAATGCATTCTTCCGCAAACACATTATAAAAACTCATGGCTTCGTGCTGACCCGTTTTAATTACCACCGAACGGCCGCCATTTTCATAATGGTAATGCTTTTCAACGCCATCGGCATTAACCGTGCTTTTGGGTCGCTTGAAAGCATCCCAATGATTAATTTCAGCAACATACCAATTTTTTTCGTCCGTTGCTTTATAAACCGTTTTGATATTACCCACCGCATCACGCGTAACGCGCGTTTTGCCGCCATTTGGGGCGATGATTTGCGTTGCTAAGCCTAGATAATGGTTGTACTCGGTTTTAGTCGTGCGAGTGATAATATCCGGTGCTGATTCCGTGCTTGAAATAACGTTACCGCGATTTTCATGTTCGCGCGTTACCGTTAAATAACGTTCCGGCTCGCCGGTTGGGCGCATTTCTGCTGTGCACTCACCAAACGCATTGTAGGTCAAACTCGTTAACTGATTTTCCGCATCCCACTTTTTGACAGCATTACCCCGCTTGTCCGTTTCTTGCCGTAAGATGCGGTCCTCTGCGCTGCGTAACCGCTCCAAGCGTTCTTTCAAACCAGCGGTCATTAATCCGCCTTTCAATGAATTAAAATCCGCACTTGGCAAGCGGTTATCATAATGCCGTTCTGTTACGAGCTCACCAAATCCATTGTAACAGCACTCTCGCACACCTCCGGTCGCATCAATGTAAACGAGAGGACGCATTTCATCGTCGTAATAAAACAAGGTTCGTTGCCCTAAGGCATCCTGCACATGCGTTACTAAGCCATGCGCATCGCGAAATTGTCGATCGGCTAACCTTTGCCACAAAAAGTCTGTGTCGGTACTTTGCTGTGCGTGAATTTTTAACATCGCCAGGGGATCGGCTTGGGCTATTTTTTCTTGAAAAAGATTATACTCAAACCGTGTCTCCCGATAAGTATCGCCGGTTTTTTCTGTTTTATTCGCTTCAGCATTAATCACATTCAGCACGTTATTCATCGTGTCGTATAATTTCGTCACCTGCCTGCCATTGGCATACGAAATCGTTTTTTCACGCTTTAATTCATCGTAGGTAATGACATCGTCCTCAAATGCCAATCCCGTTAAATCGGGTGCGAGCCGCGCTTCTGGTTTGATGCGTTTTAAATAATGACGAATCCGGCACGGTTCACCATGGGCTTCATATTGGAAAGCGGTTGCGTATCCTTCAGCATTAATATGCAAGGTGGGGCGCCCTAAGGCATCGTAACTGAAATGCCCCGACACGGATGGTTGCGTGCCCAATTTGAAATGCGCAAAGTCTTCGGTGTAATCGAGAACCGGCTCTAAATAATGGCGTTTTTCCGTTGCCCAACCCATTGCATTCAATTCATGCACGGTTACATAGCCCGCTTCATCTTGCTGCGCTTTTAAATGGCCATCGGCGGAATAAAACCGTGACACAATGCGGGCATTCTCACGATTCGGTTGGCGACTCAAACCATGGCCTGCCAATAAATCAGCCCGCTCTGCCTGAGATAAGGCGATTTTATAGCGTATTTCGGCAATGCAGTGACCTTGCGTATCGTAGCGCAATTCTTTGAGATAGTTTTCAGCATCGACGACAAACTGGGGTTGTTTATTCACCGTAAAAAAGGTGATGGTTTCTCGATCTTGATCCGCATGCGGTTCTTTTCGATTTGAAAGCGCAAACCCGAGTTGTCCTGCCTCTAATTTAGTCGTATAACCTGGAAAGTCAGCCTCTAAGGACGAAGGTATTGTATTTAAATCGGCAACATTAATGGGATCTGCGTAAACTTTCGTGATTGAATAACGCCGTTCCTGATTATAAAGATGTTTTGTCACTAAACCCGAAGCACTCACCGTTGCCGTTAATTGTCCTTCCGTATCATAAATTTCAAACGAATCTTTTCGTTCTTCTACCTGCCCACTGCGTGTCGCGCGGGGTGTGATTTTAACAATCATGCCATTAGCTGAAACATGACGCGTATAATCAATACTGCGGCTAACTTTACCCTTCTCATCCACCGTTTCTTTAATTAACAAGCCACTTTCATCGCAAATTTTCTTTTCCACACGCTGATTAGGCTGTGTAATCGTTTGTGTATTGCCCGCATATTCACTGTGCGTCACTTGCTGAATGGCTGGATCAAGACCTAAAATGTTCGTTAAAATCTGCCCATTCGCATTGTATTTGATTTGCTCGGCATGCTTACGTTCATCATTCAACCAGATTTCCTTTTCCGTCACCCGCCCGGCCAAATCGTGTTTTAATTCCGTGCGAATAACCGCATTCGGAAGTAACACTGAAATCGTTTTACAATTACCTCTCTCGTCATGTTGATACGTTTCTTGTTTGCAAATGATATTGGCTGGCAAAGTGTTGCGCCAGGCATCCAATTCCGCAAGGGTTTCAATGGCATTGCAATCTAAACACGTGGGAAAGCACTGATTTATGTAGGTAAAACTCGCTTTAGGCAAACCGGTAATGGTGTCATATTCATGAAACGTCACCTCACCTTGCAATGTAATTTCATAGCACAATTCTTTAATGCCATTAGCACGCTCACGATGAATTAAGCGCTTACCCCCAGCAACCGGACTCTTTTCTTTCGCAAAATGCAATAAGGTATGCAATATCGGTTTCGCGTCATTTGAGTAATAAAGCACTTCATAGGAGCCATCAGGATAATCGCGCCGTGTCGGCAAGCCCGTTTGTTCCTGGTAGGTAATGCGCAGTTTACCGCCATCCGCCGCTGTTTTTTCTTTGAGCTGGCCGGCAGCATTCAAATTAAAAAGCATGCTGGCACTCGGTTCCTGAAAGCACCATCCGTCATTTTGTTTGCTTAACACCGCTTGATAACCGTTTGAAGCGGTCAGCGTGGTTTGATCTAATTGATATTGCAAATTAGCGGTTACGCTCGGTGAACTTTCATTGCCCACTGAAATTTGGCTTAGTTTATTTTCCTCTCCAAACTGAAATCCAAGTTGCGCGCTGTCTGACTGCACCACATTTTTTAATTGCCCATTATTGGTATAGCCATACTGAATGCGATAAGCATCTTGATTAATGCTTGCCGTTAACTGTTGATTCTCATTTAATTCATACGTTTGCAAAATTACATTATCAACGGTAATTCGAATTTGCTTTGCATTACGATCAATGCGGTAAACGGATTTACCCCCTTCCGGATTAATACTTTGTAAATTACCTTGTAAATCGTATAAAAAAATCGTGCGCTGCCCTTTTTCATTCATGCGCGCGGCAAGCAAACCCTTCTCATCAAATGATTCTGTCACTTGCGTTGCAGGGTCAAACCACATGTATTGATTTTTCAATGCATCAAAACGAATAACCGGTAAACTGTTTACGCCCGAAGTGGCAACATAAGCTTGCTGCTCAGCGTTATACTGATAAACCACTTCACTACCATCTACTTCCACCACGGTTAATTGATTATTCACCACCGGCAACCGCAATTGCCGTCCTGCTGTAAAACGCCAACGCTGCGTTAAGCCATTAAAATAAAACCCGAGTTCAATTTCTCCACCACAATCGGCGATTTTCAAAGTGGGATCGGTGATGCTCACATTACCGGTTTGCAAATTGACCGCCACATTCGCTACCGCCGAACCAAAAGCGCGGCCAGAACGCAATTCCAATGCTGGACTTACAGCAACCCCTGCGTTTAATGAAAACGGAAAACCTGCTAAATGCGCACGATGCAGCATGATCACACCTCATGTATGTAATTTAAATACGCGCTGAAAACGCCAACGCTAGTCTTTATAAAAGATTGGAATGGGGTTTGTATAGGGTATTAAATACCCTATGTGCGAGGAGATTTTGAGCAACAACTTGGCGTGCGGCTCGATAAACAAGTTGATTGAGTCACATCAACGCAAAGAATACTAAAAAGAATTTCCTTTAAATTCAATTATTTTAAGATCAATTTTCAGGTTAAACTTAGATCAAACTTAAGGCAATTGATGTTATTTGACCAATTTAATGTGCTCATGCTAGAATTGGCCATAAATTAAACAAGCGGGGTGGTTGCGTGCATCGCCAAGAATTAAAGCCTGAATCGCTTAACACACGAAATGATATTGAACGACTCATCACCAACTTGTTTTATGCCGGCATTGTGCAGCGTAGAATTCAATTTAAAGATGGCCTAAATCAAGTTCGTCTTGTTGAAACAGCAGAAAATAGTTTAGCTCAGCAATTTTTAGTTTCATCAAGCGGTGAAACGTATTTATTACATCACATAAAAGGATTATCGCCTGAGGTCACGCGGCAATATCCAGCACTGACTTTTTTACAAAATGAAAGTTGTGCGCCCATTTCTTTGGCGAAAATTGTGCATGCTTTCTCAAACCCACACGAAAACGCCAGTAAAAAAATTATAAATCATTTAGTTTATAACCTACCTTTAGCGCAAGCTCTTTTATCGGGTCATTATGGTGAAGATGAAATGTTACGTATTTCAGCGCTTTGCCAAGTAGGACAATTGCCTGTGTTATTACCAAAACTAACTGACACCGGCATAACCATTGATGCCTACCACCTGTCCAATCAGCGCTTGCCCTTTAAATACAGCTTAAACTGTGTTACGAATCATGCATTAAAACAACTATTAATGTTGAGCTTTATCGAAAGACAAGAAAGAAAATATCGTATTGCGTTCTTTAACGATAAAACACATTCTCGTTATCTGAAATTAAAGAAACAAAAGGATGACATTGAAAATGCCTATCAGGACTTATTGGCACAATTATCGCTATCCCAAGCTAGACTGCGTGAAGAAGTTTTAACAGAAGTCGGTTTTAGCAATAAGCACTTTTATTTTTCTATAGCGCAACAAAATCGACCGGGAATTGAATTGTTAAGCAGTGCGGAATTGAATGAGGAAAGAGAACGTTATATTGCAGTAAGAGCCGTTATTATGAAACAGTTTGACCCACGTCTTTCTGAGCGTCGGCTAGACCCAACTTTAATGACCATGCTTCCCTCCCTGTTTCTTCTTATGTTTTTACTCCTTTATTTCAAGCTCCAAAACAGTGGACTGATCCCTTTTGTAAAGCTAAGTGCAATATATCTTTTACTCATTGCAACGCTAGGCTTTATATCCTCTGCATTACCTGCACTGAATTGGCAAATTGAAACAGCTTTAATACCTCAATTCTATTTAAATATTGTCATTAAGTTTGCCGAGCCTTTCCTAACGAATTGGATAAACGATATTGATCGCGTTCTAGCTTTTAAAGCAGTAGAGAATCTTCCGCTAACGCCAAAAGAAATTGAATTAAGAAATCTTGCTGACGAATTTAAAAGCCATGAAGCGGCCGCGCGAGATAGGATGGGAACACAATATTGCCACAATCTTTTTGCGCCGGTTAAAAAAGCATTACAAGCTAAAATTAAAACTTTCGAAAAACCTGCTGGATTAAATCTTAATCCTTAATATTATAATGCCATTCTTACTTCAAGATGCGATTTTTGCATTTTGAAGTTTTCCCTGCGAAATTAGGCTTAACTCCGGCGTGGCAAACGCTGCAGAAACGGCATGGCTTCTAGTTCATAATCCATGCGAGACAAATCGTCTTCGAGATCTGCTTCGTCAGTTTTCTCCGGCTCAATTGCTATGGGGATTTCGCGTGGTTTAAATAATACTATTTGGCTTGTATAGCTGCTTATTCTAATCCTATTTAAGGTAGCTAAAGCAGTTTGTTTCGTCTGAACCATGTCGCTGCAACGAAGTGAGCTTTTCATAGCTGCCACTTGGTTTTGCCACAGCTGTATGTCTACGGGTGGAATGGGCGATTGTTCAAGCTCATTTAATTGATTTAATGCGGTTAAAAGCTCATCCGGTAGATCGCCTAAATTTTCTACGGCTTCTCTCTGTGATAAGGTGCGACCCTTATCCCAACGTAATACAATAAGCAGCACAGCTGCAACACAAATTACCGCGCACATTCCTACAACTATAGCTCCCACAGCAACAGAAATATTTGATTCGGACGCATATTCATCTGCTCTTCGATAAAGTAAGTTCCTTTCATTTAAGGCATCTGTCTCGCTGACATTAAGCTGATTATTCAGATAATTACTCCAGACATTATACGCATCATCTCTCAACGCATAGCTTTTTTCACGTAGGGATTCTCCTAAACTAAAAATTAACGCTGCCAAACCTCCGACTAAAACAATAGACACCATAGAGAAAACTATCATTAAAAAACGATGAATAAATTTCCAGAGCCACTCTTCATTTAAGCGAGTGATGTCTTGATTAATATCTGCGGCTAGCTTTTCAAAAACAGTGTCTGAGAATTGTAGCGGACTTAATTTCATTTCTGGTAAATGCTGCGCTCTATGTCCATGCTTTTTTGCCTGGTAATGCGCTTTCATTTGGTCATTGCAAGTTAGCAATAGGAGAGATTCATGGGCTGGATTAAGGGGTATATTACCTAAAACAAAGCGAGCTTTTAAATAATAATTGAGACTAAAAAAGCTTGATAAAGCAAGATACTGTTCAACGGCCGGAGAATCTAGCGCCAAGGTTTTAATATGGTCGAAATAAACCGTTAAAAAATGCATTTTGCTTGCTTCAGTTAATTGATTAAAAACTAAAACAGCTGCATTTTTAGCTTGGTCAGTGCCAAGGAAAAAATCAAAAAATAATTTGTTTTGTTTATTGTGAATTGCTAAATCCGCACCGGCTTCAACTAAAGCCACTATATTAACAATATTGAAACGCTGCGCAGCAGCATGTAATGGTGTGTTCCAATCCTGATCCGTGGCATTTAAGTGAATTTTAGCAGGATGATTTTTAATAAAATCAATTAGAGGCAACATGACACGGCTATTTCCTACCGCAAGATGCAAGAGGCGCTTATGCGTATTAGGACAACTCTCTTTCCAAAACGCTGCTAACGGATGATGGGGTGCTAATTCATTGATTTCTTGCACCAACATTTGCGCAACAGCATAAGCATCTTTCTTTAAAGCACACCCTAACGCACCCCATCCATTTTCTCTTTGGCCAAAGAGCAGCGCATGGTGACCTTTGAAAAGCTGGATAAACATTTCTGCTATATCATTAAAACCGGTCTCAATCAGCTTGGGCAAAATCGTGCCTGCGAGTGGAAAATTCTGCCAAGTGTTCTTAGGTAGGTCTAATTTAGCTAAGTTTTCAATTAGCTGAATTAGGTATTCACTGTCCATCTCCACGGTGATATTGCGCAATATATCGTTGATTCTGGAAGTTATTTCGAAATCACTGGCCATACTCTCGCTCGTCTTTTTTGTTTTTAATGAGAGCAATATTAGAGCATTTTAAGCACAATCACAACAGAGAGGTTTGTTTTTAAAACGATTGGCTAGAGAGATTAAGGGCGCATAATCCAATTTAACTGGTAATATGCGCCAACTTAATTTAAAAACTAAGACACCACATTGTTTAAACCTTCGCGATATTTTTGCCGCGCCTCGTCCAATTCACCTAAATGCTCTAGCAATTTTCCATACGCTAATGACACCTTCGGATTCTGGCGAATCGCCAAGCAACGCTCGTAATAATCCCGCGCCTTGCCCCATAACTGCAATCGCGAACAGAGATTGCCTAAGTTAAATAACAATTCCGGTTGCTCGCCATGAATTTTCAGCCACGCGCCAACAATCACTAATTGACGATTTAAATTTTGATGCGGCAATAAACCATACTGCTCAGCAAGAGAGGCGGAATAAGTATGTTTCAACGTTTTACGAATGAGATGATCCATTTCTTTCGTCGTTTCGGAGTTGCTCAGCATTTCATAGCGACTTAACTGCTTCACATACGCTTCGATCACCCTTGGGTCTTTGCGCAAAGACCGCGGGAAGCTATTCCATAATGCATGCAAATGGTCCAATTGTTGCGGAGCGGCTTCTAAACTTAATAAAGCCAGTTTTGCTTCTTCTTGATCGTATTCAGCGCTAGTGATCACTTTGGCTTTACGTAAACTTGGCAATAAGGCATGCAAGCGTTGCCAATCACCCTGGCGGCGATAAATTTTTTCTAGCAATTTTAATACGCCCGGATGACGTGGCGATTCTTGACGTAAACGCGATAAGGTGGCAATGGCTTCTTCGTCACGTCCTTGTTCAAACGCTAATTCCGCTTGGGTTAAGCCAATGGCCATTTCAGCATTCGGTGCCACTTGATAGGCTTTTTGGAGATAATGATCGCGACGATCTGCAGCATGTTGTTCGTGCGCCGCTTTTGCAGCACCCAAATAATTCATGAGCGGTTCAACGCTTTGATCCACGCCTTTTAATAAAAAGCGTTCCGCCTTTTTCCAGCGGCCTTCAATCAACATGCTTAAACCTTGCTGCGTTTTACTGTAGGAGCGATGCTCGCGACGAAAACGTAACCAGTTTTTTAAGCGATACCACATAAAATGCACGCGATCGACGCTGGTGATTAAAAAATAAAATAAACCAAAGGCCACCAACACAGCCAGCAAGGCAAACCAAATGGGCATTTGCACGAGCCAGGGTTGGTAAAAGATCACGAGATAGCCGGGGTGATGCATAATTTGCAAGCCCAACCAAACCGATAAAATTAAAAACAGTAACAGAAGAATTAAACGTGCCATTAGTTCACCTGCTCATTGGTTGTGGCGGCGGCTGGCTCATTTGTTACAGCTGGCGCAGCATTTGCAGCATTTACTGTTGCACTCGGTTTGAGCGTTGCAAATTGCTGTAACACGTCACTTAAATCGGCAGTGCTCGCTGCAACATCTACTTTGCTGAGCTCATCCAAACTCTGCAGCATCGCAACCGTGGCAGGTGCGGTTTGCACAAAATATTTTTTAACCCAATCAATTGTTTGGTTTAAGCTTGCCGTGTAAATCGCGGGCTGATGATGCAATAGCGCATAGCTCGCTGTCGCTAATTGCGCATGTAAGTTTTGATATAAAAACACTTTCTCATCCGGCAAAACGAGGGGCAACGAATTACTGCCAACGTTTTTAACAACCACGACTTTTTGTAACACTTCCCAGGTGCGGATCAAACCAATACGCCACCATGGCAGGTTTTCAGCTAAAGGTGCTAGTTGCACATTGAGCGGTGCATTAGTGCTGGGTAAAGGCAATTGATCAATTTGAGCGGCTAAACCATTAATACGTAAGTAAGTCGCTGCCACATCCAATTTGGGTAAAGCATCTAAGCGGGCGATGGCTTCAGCGATGGGTTTACGAATCGTTAAGCCTTCACCGGAGGTTTTCGCTAATAATGCATCCGCACGCTGCAACATCGTAATGGCAGGGGCAACTTGATGATTAAATTGCAGTGAGTCATTGGCTAAATTGACTAAATATTCCGCCTGCGCAATGCGCCATTGCTGCAAATCCCCTTCACTGGCTTTTTGCCATTCACCCATGATGGCTTCTTGCTTGACCGCAAGGTCGCTCGACTTTTGTTGAGCTTCTTGCACATTGCCAACTGAAGACTTTAATTCATCCAATGCATTCGCCTGCGTTTTCACTTGATCAGACAATTGCGTGGTTAAGTTTGCTAAATTCAGGTTCACTTGCGATAACTGCCAGTAGGCATAACCAAAACCACCAATGGTGGCGATAAGCGCTAATCCCAGGATAACAACGCCGGCTTTACCACCACGAGCAGGCGGCGTTGTTGGCGTCGTCTCAGAGGAGGTGGGTGTCGAATCAACTGGATCGGTGGTCATAACACTTCCTTACGTTGGATGAGGGCATCAATGATGGCTTCATTACTGGCGGTTTGTATCACTACTATTGTCCGGAATCCTAACTGCTCTGCAAGCATTTTTATCCGCTCACTCATGACGAACAAAGGAATGGTCAATACGTTTTTTTGTAGATCAGGCCCGATGAGCGTTAGCAAATTTTCCACACCTGTGGCAGATGTGGTTACAATGCAATCGAAATTATGCTCACGAATGGCGGCTTGCACAGGGCCTGCATCGAGCTTGGGTAAAATGCGTTCGTAGGCGATAACAGATAATACCGTTGCGCCGCGCTCGGCTAAGACTTTATCAAGCAACTCTCTGCCGCCAACGCCGCGGATAATGGCAATTTTTTGATGGGTAACATGGGTGAATTCAGGGAGGGCGAGTAAGCCTTCACTATTCCATTCGGCGGTAGGATATAAGGTAACGGTAACGCCTGCCTCGGTTAAGGCTTTGGCAGTGCCTGCGCCAATAGCCGCTATTTTGCTTGTTGTCTTGCGCAAAACATCGGGATTAAGAGCCGCGACCGCTTGGGGACTGGTGAAAATTATCCACTCTTGCGCTGATAACTGCGCAAGTTCTGCGCTAACATCACGCTGAATAAAATCGATCGTCGGAAAAAAAGTCGCCTGACCGCCGCGGGTTATGATCCCATCCGCTAAAACGCGGCCCTGCGGTGCGGGGCGCGTGACTAACACGCGCAATCCGGCTAACTCCTGCATGCATTAACCCTTATGTGGTGTAAAAGAATCCAAAATTTCGCGTGCGCCTTGGAGGATTAAACTCTCTGCTACTTGTACGCCCAGCTTAGCCGCTTCCGCTCGGGGAGCCTGCGCTTTCGCTTTAAGCAGGATGGAACCCGTTTGATTAGCAACCAAACCGCTTAAATGCACGATATCGCTCTGAAGGGTTGCAAAAGCGGCCACTGGCACCTGGCAACCACCACCTAAATGCCGACATAAGGCGCGTTCGGCCGTAACACAATCGTTAGTAGCAGCATGATTTAAACCCGCAATTAATGCGTAGGTATCCGCATCATCTGCCCGGCATTCAATCCCCAATGCGCCTTGACCTGCCGCTGGCAAACACACCGTTACGGGCAATTCTTCCGTGATCCGGTCGGTAAAAAACATCCGCTTTAGGCCAGCGCTGGCCAAAATAATGGCATCGTATTTACCCTCATCCAACCGCTTCAAGCGCGTATTAATGTTACCGCGCAAATTGTCAAAGTTAAGGTCGGGACGCAAAGCCATTAACTGCGTTTGCCGTCTTAAGCTCGAAGTGCCCACTTTGGCACCCGCTGGCAAATCGTTCAATTTAGCAAAATGATTGGACACAAACGCATCACGCACGTCTTCCCGCTCCGTCAGAACGGGCAAAATTAAACCAGGCGGTAATTCCATCGGCACGTCTTTCATGGAGTGAACGGCAATATCAGCACGACCGTCTAATAACGCCTCTTCTAACTCTTTAACAAACCAACCTTTGCCACCAATGGTCACTAAATTGACATCTAACAGGCGGTCAGCTTTGGTGGTAATACCCAATAATTCAACGGTTAAGTGCGGGTGTAAGTGCTGTAATGCGGCTTTAACTAATTCTGCTTGGCAAAGCGCCAAGGGGCTTTCACGCGTGGCAATTATAAGTGAGTTTTTCATACCATCCACTCCCTAACTCTTTGCGCTGATCCTAATTCATTCTGACGGTGCTTGCCATTCCTTTTCGTTAAAATGGCGCATTTCCCGAAAAATTCGCTATAATAACGGCCACTTACTGAAAGGGTTCATCATGGCTAGTCTTTCTTTTCTCAAACAATTGGCCAGCGAATTAAGTTCGCACTTACCAAATCACTTAGATGCGGTTAAAAATGATTTTGAAAAATCTTGCCAACAGGTTTTAAATCGAGCATTAAATCAATTCAATTTAGTATCGCGCGAAGAGTTTGAAGTTCAGGCAAAAGTGTTGGCGCGGACACGGCAAAAGTTAACGGAGTTGGAAGCTAAGGTTAAGGAATTAACGAGTTCTAATTAGGAGATTGCCGCGGCAACGGTGTTGCCTCGCAATAACGCCACATACCATGACTAATGACTATTTAATTGAACAACGTGAAGTTGTCTATGACGGCATCTTTCGCATGGTGCGCTATCATTTGCGTTTTCGCTTATTTGCGGGCGAGATGAGTCCGACTGTGATTCGCGAAGTGATGGAGCGAAAATCGGCCGCGGGTGTTTTACCGTATGACCCAAAACAAGATGCGGTGATTCTCATTGAGCAATTTCGCCCCGGCGCATTAGGTAGCGATAAAAACCCCTGGTTAATGGAAGTGCCAGCCGGTATTTTTATGGAAAATGAATCACCGGCAGATTTAGCAATACGCGAAGCAAAAGAAGAGGCAGGTTGCGATCTCATTGATCTCATTTCCATTTGCGAGTATTTTGTAAGTCCCGGTGGCTGCAATGAATATTTCCATTTGTTCTTAGGCCGCATTGATGCGAGCGAAACACAGGGTATTCATGGGCTCGCCGAAGAACACGAAGATATTAAAACCCGTTTGATTCCCGTGGATGATGCCTTACAGCTATTACGCGAAGGCAAAATCACCACCTCACCCGCCATTATTTCCCTGCAATGGCTTCAGTTAAACCGAGCAATGCTCAAACAAAAATGGCAGACATAAACTATGGCAACCCCTAAAGGCAGTTATAATGCGGATGCAATTGAAGTTCTAAGCGGCTTAGATCCTGTACGCCGCCGTCCTGGCATGTATACCGATACGCAAAGTCCCAATCATATTGGTCATGAAGTCATTGATAACAGTGTCGATGAAGCGCAAAGCGGTCACGCTGACAGACTCGATGTGATTCTTCACAAAGATAATTCATTAGAAGTGCGCGACAATGGTCGTGGTATGCCCGTTGATATTCATCCCGAAGAAAAAGTATCGGGTGTGGAATTAATCATGACGCGCTTACACAGTGGCGCGAAGTTTTCCAATAAACAATATAAATACTCAGGCGGTTTGCACGGCGTTGGTATTTCCGTTGTGAATGCGTTGTCGAAAAAACTAGTGGCAACGGTTAAACGCGGCGGGCAAGTTTATCAAATGACGTTCAAACAGGGTGATCGGGTAACTCCATTACAAGTGGTCGATAAAACCGCGAAAAATGATACCGGCACGACCATTCATTTTTGGCCGGAAGAAAAATATTTTGATTCAGCCCGTTTTGCGGTTAATAAATTAAAACACACTTTGCGCGCGAAAGCGGTGCTTTGCCCGGGTTTACATGTCACGTTTTATGATGAAGCACAAGATGATAAAACCGAATGGTATTATGAAAATGGACTGAGTAATTACTTGGAAGAAGCCGTTGGCAGTGCAGAACGCATTCCTGAAGAACCTTTCTTAGGATCCTTTGCCAGTGCGAATGAAGCAGTGGATTGGGCCGTACTTTGGCTGCCAGAAGGTGGGAATCAAGTTGCGGAAAGTTATGTTAACTTAATTCCGACCGCCCTCGGCGGCACACACGTTTCGGGTTTTCGTACCGGCTTATTTGAAGCATTACGCGAATTTTGTGAATTTCGTAATTTATTGCCGCGCGGTTTAAAACTGAGTGCGGACGATTTATGGGACCAAACGGCTTACATCATTTCGGCCAAATTAAATGATCCGCAGTTTGCCGGGCAAACGAAAGAGCGTTTGTCATCGCGTGAATGCGCAGCCTTTGTTTCGGGTGTGGTGAAAGATGCTTTCAGTTTATGGTTGAACCAACACGTCACGTTAGGAGAATCGTTAGCGCAACTTGCCATTAGCAATGCGCAAAAACGGTTAAAAGCCGCACAAACCGTGGCGCGTAAAAAAGTAACCGCAGGCCCTGCCTTGCCCGGTAAATTAATTGATTGTTCGCAGCAAGATGTTAAACGCAGCGAATTATTTTTAGTGGAAGGGGACTCGGCTGGTGGTTCTGCGAAACAAGCGCGTAGTCGTGAGTTTCAAGCCGTCATGCCCCTGCGCGGTAAAATCTTAAATACGTGGGAAGTGTCTTCAAACGAAGTATTATCGTCACAAGAAATTCATGATATTGCGGTTGCGATTGGCGTTGATCCTGCCTCACTCGATTTATCCGGTTTACGTTACGGCAAAATTTGCATCTTGGCAGACGCTGATTCAGACGGTAATCACATTGCCACACTGCTTTGTGCGCTGTTTGTTAAACATTTCCGCGCTTTGGTGGCGGCGGGCCATGTGTATATCGCCATGCCACCCCTTTTTCGCATTGATCACGGCAAAGAAGTTTATTACGCCTTGGATGAAGCGGAGAAACAAGGTGTACTCGATCGCATTCAAGCGGAATACAAAGATCGCAAGCCCAAAGTAAATGTGATTCGCTTTAAAGGGTTGGGTGAAATGAACCCCATGCAATTACGGGAAACCACGATGGACCCTGATACGCGCCGTTTGATGCAATTGAGTTTAACGGAAAATGATAAAACCGATGAAATGCTCGATATGCTACTTGCGAAAAAACGCGCCAGTGATCGTAAAGCTTGGCTTGAAACGAAAGGTAACTTAGCTGAATCCGTTGCCTAACAATGTATTATCGTCATTGCTTGAGATTGCCTCGTTGCTTTCAGCTCCTGGCAATGACGCTCACTAACTACTGTTGAGAATTTTATATGGCTACTGCTATCCCCGTTGAACATGTTTCCGTTCGTGATTACGCTGAGAAAGCGTATCTTGATTATTCCATGTATGTCATTTTAGACCGTGCACTGCCACACATTGGTGATGGCTTAAAACCCGTGCAACGTCGCATCATTTACGCGATGTCGGAATTAGGCTTAAAAGCCACCGCGAAATTCAAAAAATCCGCGCGTACCGTCGGTGACGTATTAGGTAAGTTTCACCCACACGGCGATATGGCGTGTTACGAAGCGCTCGTATTAATGGCGCAACCTTTTTCTTATCGTCATCCACTAATTGAAGGCCAAGGGAACTTTGGTTCACCCGATGATCCAAAATCATTCGCTGCAATGCGTTACACTGAATCGCGCTTATCGCCTTACGCGGATAGTTTGTTGGCCGAATTGGAATCCGGCACAGTAGATTGGGTCCCCAATTTTGATGGCACTTTACAAGAACCCGCTTTACTCCCAGCGAAATTACCAAACGTATTGTTAAATGGTACGACCGGTATCGCCGTGGGTATGGCAACGGACATTCCGCCGCATAACTTACGCGAAGTGGTTAATGCTTTGGTGCACCTAATCGATGAACCGAAAGCCACCCTTGCCGATATCTGCACTTATATTCAAGGCCCTGATTTTCCAACCGAAGCAGAAATCATCACGCCCAAACAGGATATTCAAGAAATATATCGCACCGGCAATGGCGGCATTCGCATGCGCGCTGTTTACATGGAAGAAGACGGTGAGATTGTCATCACCGCGTTGCCGTATCAAGTATCAGGTGGCAAAGTGCTTGAGCAAATTGCAACGCAAATGCAAGAAAAGAAATTACCGTTAGTGGGTGATTTACGCGATGAGTCCGATCATGAAAACCCAACCCGTTTAGTCATCATTCCGCGCTCAAATCGCGTTGATGTGCCAGCATTGATGGATCATTTGTTTGCCACCACCGATTTAGAACGCAGTTATCGCATCAATTTAAATATGATTGGTTTAAACGGCAAACCGCAGGTAAAAGGCTTAGCCGTCATTTTAACGGAATGGCTCGAGTACCGCACTGAAACCGTCAAACGTCGTTTACAATATCGTTTAGATGCCATCAATGACCGCTTACATATTTTAGCGGGTTTATTAGTCGTTTACTTGAATTTAGATGCCATCATCAAAATCATTCGTCAAGAAGATGAGCCGAAAGCGGTCTTGATGAAACGGTTTAAATTATCCGACATTCAAGCCGATGCCATTTTAGATACCAAATTACGGCACTTGGCGAAATTAGAAGAAATACAAATTAAAGCAGAAGAAAATAAATTAACGGATGAAAAAGAAGATATTGAAAAAACATTAGGCTCTAATGCTAAATTAAAGAAATTAATTCGCACCGAATTATTAGACAATGCAAAAAAGTTTGGTAATCCGCGCTTATCACCGCTCGTTACCCGTAAAGAAGCGCAAGCGATGAAAGAAACTGAAATTTTGCCGACCGAACCCGTGACCGTGGTCATTTCGAGCAAAGGCTGGGTGCGCTCTGCCAAAGGCCACGAAATTGATCCCACCACATTAAATTACAAAGCGGGTGATGAGTTTAGAGCGGCCGCAATAGGCCGCAGCAATCAACCCGCTGTCTTTTTTGATACGACAGGACGCTCCTATTCGCTTCCAGCGCATACCCTCCCCTCAGCGCGTGGTCAGGGTGAACCTCTTACTGGCAAATTAAATCCACCGCCTGGTGCAGAATTTATTAGCGTAATAATGGGAGAAGGTGAACAACAATTTATCTTGGCATCGGATGCAGGTTATGGATTCATCGTACCGCTTTCTGAGTTATTTGGTAAAAATCGCGCCGGGAAATCAGTCTTATCCGTACCGAAAGGTTCCTTTGCATTGACACCAAAACCCATTGTGAGCAGCGAAAATGCTTACATCGCCGTGGTTTCTAATACTGGCTATTTATTAATTTTTAGACTTGCCGAATTACCGCAGTTAACTAAAGGTAAAGGCAACAAATTAATGAACATTATCGCCGGTAAAGTAGCAACACGCGAAGAGTTTGTAAAAGATGTCGCATTACTATTGCCCAACCAATCCTTACAAATTATCGGCCAAGGTAAACCTTTTGTCTTAAAACCCGCCGACTGGCGTAACTTTATTGGCTCGCGCGCACAACGTGGTAGTAAATTACCTCGCGGTTGCCGTACAGTAGCGGGGTTAAAAGCGAGCGACTAAAGGATTACTGATGTCAAATGCACGTGGTGTCGCGTCTACTAGAGTAGCGTGACACCACTTTATTGTTATGCACACTCCCCTTTTCACTTAGCCATTCTTAACGATAACGACTGCATGGTGGAGCAATACTAGCAAGATAGGAACATTAAGATGCAGCAACGAGATCCATGTTAAAAACCACAATGATACTTACACAAATTGCAAATGGCGTGCTGCACTTAAAAAGTGTATAAGGCAACCTGCAGCTGGTTATTCGAACGATTAAACATCATTAAAACTATAAGGAGTTTAGAATGTTTGGAGTATCACCGGGCCTTGCCAAGGCTCAACCCACGGAAAAAAGTACTTTTGTTTTATTATGGGCAACGCAAATGATGCATGAATATGACCCCGTTGCGATGTTAAATGATAAATTATTCGGCTTACTTAAAGCCCTTCCCAATCAATCGGGCTATGTGTTTAGCAAATTGGATCAAATTCGCAGCGAAGGTACGCCTTATAAGAATGAACATGCCAACTTTGGCATGCCTTGCGCCATTCAACTAGATTTGCCTATTGAAACAGTCAAGAAACTGCTTACCGATAACCCCCAAAAGCTTTTTAACCACGTGAAGCGTGTCTATCCGCTCGTCTCGGGCCAAAATCTTCCCATTGTTGAGGTGCGATATTTAAATAATAAATTTGTCGGACAAGACAATCCCTCACATCAACAAAGAAGTTTGTCTGGATTAAATAGTTATAATGATTTAACGGCTATATAAAAAAATTGCCATGCCCGAATAAACTGGCATGGCAATTTGGTTCGCTACTATCTTGTTTTCGCAGTGGCCAGCGCAGATCGGGCTGGCGCTTGCGGCGGCAACATGGGTTTAAATAAAAGATTAAGGTTGGCTCGTTTTTCAGCAAAGTCTTTACTAATGGTTTTTCCCACTTTCGCAGCTGCCTCTACCGGCGGTTCGACTTTAGTTGGTTGCTTCTCTGCAATGGTAGACTGCGCTAATTTCTTCCTAAAATTTGCTTCCAACAACTGTTTCACTTTTCCATCGCGAAGCTTAGAACGCTTTCCACACAGTACTTGCGCCTCATTCTGACGCTTAGCCACCTCGGCCGATAAATTCATTGCCTGGGTCGTTGCCGTTGTCCTCACCGCTAAGGTAGGTTTTGGCAAATTATTTAATTCGGCCCGTTTCTTTACCTCTTCTTGTTTTTCTCTTATATAGATATTAACAGCCGTTTCGGCGACCTTCTTTGCCTCTAACAAATCTTGTGGATTAACACGCTTTGCTTGCCACTCAGCTGGCGATAACAAAGTCCGTTCTTTATCTTCCAACTCTTGTTGTTTCTTCGCACATTCCATATCAATTTCATTTAGCAATTGATTTTTTTTATCGGCTTGTTTTTGCTTAAAGTCAATTTGTTCACGCAGCGCATCGATCACAATGACCTGCGTGCGACGTGCTTGTTGTAAACTGGCAATATCATTCTTAATGGTTATGTTTGCTTGCACGGCCATAGCATGTTGCTTGGCCTCTTCATCTAGCCGATTTTTCATGGTGATTAATTCATCATGTCTGCTAAGCATTTCTTGTTCTAATGCTTCGCGCTGTTTGACAATTGCTTCCAATTTTTCTTTTTCAGCTTGCACCTTTTCTTCCGCCGTAATGCGATCACTAATCGCGATTAAGAGTAAGCCTTTTAATTCGCGTAAAGCTTCCAATGAGAGGGTTGGCTTGTAGTGATCTAGTTCTTTCAAGACTCGACGCAATAAAATGACGTTTGCCGAATTTTCTTCCCAACCGCCATCTTCTTTTTTAATAAAGTCATGAAACCACGTTAACGCTTGTTCCGTGGTATTTTTGGTTTTGACCTCATCCAGCGCAGCATTTAATTCCAAAACGCGATTACGCCAAAAGTAAACATACGAATAACCATACGTTTCACTCGCGTCTTTTAACAATTCAGCATATTTATCGGGGGAAACTTGGCGTAGGAAATAAGCAATGTCGTAAGCCGTTTGTGTCAAATTATGAATAGGATTGATAAGCCTCGTGTTAGCCATGGTAACGCCTCCCTAAGTAAGACCATGTGTAAAATCGGTCGCAATCATTTTTATACCTTTTGAAAACCCCATCGGGTAAAGGTGCATTTAAAATGCGATAATTTTAGTTAACTAAACCATTATCTGATGACGCGATCACCTTAATACAATTCGGTAAACTACCTATCCTCTCTGCAAATGTAAATGAATTCAAGGAGATCAATTTAATTTTCTTCAATCCATGCTGCCGCTGCTTTGGGCAAGGCTTTGCCAACTTTCTCACTAATGTATATACCAATGTGCCCGCTCTCAAAAATTAACTCTTTATAGTCAGCATTCACTGCATAGAGTTTGAGCGCTCTTGAAGAACTAGCTGGAATTATTTCATCTGCACTTGCCACAATATTTAAAATCGGGAGGTGTAATTTTGCTAAATCGACAATTTTTCCGGAGAGCCTTAAGCTTCCCTTAATTAATCGATTTTCACCGTAACACTCATTGGCAAATTGTCTAAACCAGGCACCCGTTTGGTCCGGTGCATCTTGCAACCATTTTTCAACTTGTAAAAATTTCTCAGTGAGCGTGGCATCGTCAATATTATTCACAAAATTAAAATATTTCTTGCCGATTAACTCAACGGGTCTAAGCGAAATAAAAAACTCACTCAACCAGGCGCCTGGAACATTACCAAAAATATCAGTCAGCAAATTAAAATCGATGCGGGTAATAAATTTAGCGATGAGATTGTCTTCGGTTTTAAAATCAACCGGCGCTGAAATTAAAATTAATTTTTTTACCCGTTGATAAAGAGTTGCATAGCTAAGACACAATAAGCCACCTTGGCATATGCCTAACAAATTAATTTTTTTCTGCTTGGTCATTTTACAAAGCGCTTCAATCGTCGGGTGCAACAAATCATGAACGTAATTACCTAAATCCAACGCTTTATCGGCTAAATCAGGATAGCCCCAATCTAACAGGTACACGTCTTGGCCTTGATCCAGTAATCCACGGATAAATGATGTTTCAGGAAAGAGGTCTAAAATCTCAGGACGATTTACGGTTGCAAAAACCACTAACAACGGCGTTCGACTCGATTTGGCGGTTGTCGCTCGGTAATGATAAAGCTTCACTTTTTGATGAGAGAAAACTAACTCACGCGCATTGTACCGATACTGAAGCAAAGGAACACGCAACAGAGCCAACTGCCCTGCCGCGCATTTCAGACCAAACTGCAAATCATTATCAGTAGCCATTCATCTCGGCGTCATGCTTTTCCAATATTTAAGAACATTATTCATCCATTCACCATACATTTCTTGATAATTTGTACTGGCAATGGATTTTCCAAACACTTCTTGGCAACTTTTAAGCCACACTTGATACAATTCTTGGATGTTGCCAATCGGATTATTATTTTTAGAACGCATTAACCAAACCTCCATCATGCGCTCCAGGGCTTCAGAGTAGTTCTTCACCATGATGGACCAATATTGTTCGTAAATACGTTGTTGGTCGCCAAAATTGGGCATTTGCCATTGGTTACGAAACGCGTCTTGCCATTTTTGAATTTGACGCATGTGATCTTCTGGATTCAAAAAAGCATTGCTGCCAAAAAAATCTTTTAGCATGTGCTCAGCCGTATCAAAAAATGCTTTATTCTGCTTCATCCACATTTCGGCCCAGTCAGAACCGAAATCAAATTTAATCCCCTTGTCCATACACTTCTCCTTTGGGTTGATACTCGGCTAAGCGTTGCCGATACTGATTATCTAAAATTGCTAAAGCGCACGATGCCGTACTCAAATTAACATCATGAATATGACTAGTCAAAACTGGCACCTTGCCACCAATGACTAAACTTGCGTGACGTGATTCGGCTAATGATTCTAGTTGTTTAACTAAAATCGTAGCCGTTTCAACATTGGGCATGACCATAATGTCTGCATCACCAATGACCGGCGATGCAACGCCTTTGCGTGACGCCACTTCTCGAGAAATAACGGCATCAAAGGTTAAGGGACCATCTAAAATACCGGATTGGATTTGATTACGTTCTGCCATTTTGCAAAGGGCGGCCGCATCAATCGTTGACTTCATATGCGTGTTAATCGTATCGACACCCGCAACGATTGCCACTTTCGGCGTATTAATTTCGAGCGCCATCGCAAAATCAATCGCGTTTTGCGTAATCTCCCTTTTAATATCCAAGGTGGGATCCATGTGGATTAAATTGTCAGTCAAAAGCAGGGGCTTGTGATAGGTTGGCACATCGAGCAGCGTGACACTGCTTAAGTGGCGCTCGGTCATTAAGCCTTTTTCAGGACTCTTCATGGCACGCAATAACTCATCCAAAATAGCGCCGCCGCGAACAATAATCCCGACCTCGCCTTCGCGCGCCAAGTGAATCGCTCTCATGGTGGCGGCGTGACTATTATCCACATCTAAAATTTCAAAACGACGAATGTCGAGGTTCGCATTTTGCGCGGCACGACGGATACGCTCCCGTGGGCCGATTAAAATGGGATCAATCATTCCTGCAGCATGAGCATGGAGAACCGCTTCAAGGATTTTTCCATGAAAGGGATTGATGACGGCTGCCGGCAGCGAACCAATTTTACGCGCCCGCTCGACGTATTCATCAAATAGCGATTTCGAGCGGCGCAAGGTGATGCGCGGTAACTCAGCTTTGGGGCGGCGGATTTTTTTTGACGGCGCAATGACTTCCGCCTCACCATCCATCACCACTTCACCTTGTTGATTTTTACATTCACAAGCAAAGGTGATGCGTTTTTTTTCGGGTTTCTTTTCTTTTGCCGTTACCGTCACTGTCAACGTGTCGCCAATAGCAACGGGTTTGCGGAATTTTAACGATTGATTGATGTAGATGGTTCCTGGCCCCGGTAATTGCGTACCGAGGACAGTCGAAATCAGAGCACCGCCCCACATGCCATGACCAATAATTTTATGAAACATTTCACTTTGCGCATATTCTTCATCCACATGCGCAGGATTAATGTCTCCGGACATAATTGCAAATACTTGAATGTCCCGCTCAGTCAATGTGCGGGTCAAAGTACCGCTATCGCCCACTTCGATTTCATCGAATGTGCGATTTTCCAGGAAATCCTTATCCATAGGGTTGGCCTTTTTAAAGGGGCAGCTCCCCTCATTATAAACTAATTGCTCCGCCTAAGGATGCTTCTAGCCATCCAGATGCACATGCAAGCTGTAACAAAAACGCTCATTATTCCAGCAAACGGCATTAAACTATCCGGCATGATTTTTAAAGCATCGGTTGATTGTGAGATCGCGAAGGGGATGGCTAACACCACGCCCATTAATGAGGCGCCCGCAACAATACCGCAACTTAGCAATAAACCGCGATGATGGTGCGAATGAAGTTGGGTAGGTTCAGGTTGCCCTGGATACATTTTTTTAAGTTTCCGCTCAACGAAATAAGACAATAATCCGCCAATCACAATGGGTACGGAGCTATCGATCGGTAAATAAATCCCGAGACCCACCGCCAACACGGGTAAACGTAAACCGCGCGTTCTCTTTAACCATTCATCAATAATAATACAGATCACGGCAATCACGGCGCCAACACCAATAATGGGCCAATCCAAATGGTGACTAAACGCACCTTTTGCAACGGCTGCCATTAAACCCGCTTGCGGCGCGGAAAGCATTTGCGAAGGATCCATGCCCGGCCGTGGGAAAACACCGCCGATGCCATAAGCGTTATAAAGTAACTCTAAAATGGGTGGCACAACGAAAGCGGAAACGATGACGCCTAAAATAAGCATCACTTGTTGCTTCCAGGGCGTTGCCCCCACAATTTCACCGACCTTTAAATCTTGCATTGTGTCATTGGAAATGGACAAGGCGGCACCGATTATCACCATGCTGCCGATAGCAACAATGGTACCGATCGTTTCTTTAGTCTCGGGAGACCAGTTCGTGGCTGCAAAAAAAGCCATGAAGATCAAGCACAAAAGGAGCAATGCTGAAACTAATAAACCAGAACCAGGACTATTGGTTGAGCCAATTAAGCCGGCGAAATAAGCCATGATGGAGCAAAAAACAAAGCCGCCGAACAAAATATATAATGTGCTAAATCCAGAAATAAAATAGCGCATGCCGGTGGTGATATGCGAATCATTGGGGATAATGGTGCAGGCAATGAGAATAAAAATGGGGATTAAAAGCACCAGGGCTGCCATGAAGACGTAATGAATGGGAATATCCCGTTCCGTCCGCAAGGTTTCAAATTTTTCGCCCAAGTGAATTTTACGCAACGTTGCAAAAGAGGTTGCCATGCTTTGCACAACGGGTTTAAACAAAGTGCAAAGCGTCCATAAACCACCCACTAACATGGTGCCAACACCGATGTAGCGCAAATGACTGCGCCAAATTTCCATGGCCATGGCATTGGTTGTGCTCGCATCGGGTAAGCCGTAGAACGATGATAAAATGGGAATGCCGGCAATCCAACCGAGCAAAATACCGAGTAAGGTGCTGAGTGCTACATTCACACCAACGATATACCCAGCTGCAATTAATGCCGGTGATAAACCCAATCCAAACCCATAAATGATATTGCCGGGGCTGCGCAGCCAAAATTGGAAATTATCCGTTAAAATTTGTAAGCCCGATTGGCATAAAGCAATAACAGCGCCCACAAGACCGCCAATCGTCAGCGAATTTAAATCACCTGCTTCGCGCTTGGTGCTCGCTTTCAACACATTACCAATCGCAATGGCTTCAGGATAACGCAGGGATTTATCGTGTAATAAAGCGCGGCGTAGCGGAATGGTAAAAAGTACCCCCAGCCCTCCGCCCAGTAAACCGGTAATGACGGTTTGCCAATAATTGAAGTTAGTCCAAACGTGCAAAATAATTAAGGCGGGCAAAATGAACGCAATGCCGGCGGTCAGTGCTTCACCGACCGACGCCATGATTTGTACCATGTTATTTTCAAGAATATTGGAATCTTTAAACAAACGCAGAATGCCCATGGAGATCACCGCAGCGGGGATCGATGCGGAAACGGTTGCACCCACTTTCAAGCCTAAAAAAGCATTCGCTGCGGCAAGTACTATCGTCAGGATAGTCCCTAAGACTAAAACGCGCAGGGTAATTTCAGGCAAAGATTGGCTGGCCGGGATAATCGGTTCAGAAGATGACATGGACAATCCTTTTATTTTTTAGTAGTCATACCATGTATCTAGCAGTTTATGCAGTGCTTGTACACCAGTTCCGTTTAATGCCGAAAATAATTGGCAACTCGCACTCACGTCCTCATCCCGCAGCGCTTTTTGCACTGCTTGCAAGGCGTTACTCGCTGCCCCCTTGCTGAGTTTATCCGCTTTATTGAGCAAAATATGCACCGGCAAAGTGCGGCTTGCGCAGTAGTCCAGTAATTGCCAATCGAGCGGTTTTAAGGGGTGGCGAATATCCATCACTAGCACTAAACCTTTCAATACTTCGCGATTTGCAAAATAATCGTTGATGGTTTGCTCCCACTTGGCTTTCGCGGCAAGGGGTGCTTTGGCAAAGCCATAACCCGGCAAATCCACCAAACGGCGTTCTTCGTCCAGCGTGAAAATATTAATTAATTGCGTACGGCCCGGCGTTTTACTAACGCGTGCCAATCGTTTGCTATTGGTTATCTGGTTGAGTGCACTCGACTTTCCGGCATTGGAACGGCCCACTATCGCCACTTCATATCCCGTATCAGGGGGTAATTGATTGATATCCGCTACACTAATTAAGAAAGAAGCTTTTTGATAATGTGTCTTCATGTTATTAGAATACATCGCTTAGCTGTTATGGAACTCACTATGATACTCAATTCTCTCAATCCCGCCCAGCAAGAAGCTGTGCGCGCTCCATTAGGTCATCAACTCATTCTTGCCGGTGCGGGTAGTGGCAAGACCCGTGTACTCACCCATCGTATTGCTTGGCTGGTCGAGGTGGAGAAAATTTCACCTGCACAAATTCTAGCAGTTACCTTTACAAACAAGGCCGCGCATGAAATGAGAAAGCGCATTGAAGCCTTGTTTCATCTGCCCACCCGCACCATGTGGATTGGCACTTTCCATGGTTTATCGCATCGGTTTTTACGAGCGCACGCGCAAGAAGCAGGCTTGCCCGCTGAGTTTCAAATTTTGGATTCGGATGATCAACTGCGCATGGTCAAACGGGTTATTCACAGTTTAAATTTAGATGAAGACCGTTTTCCGCCGAAAGAAGCGCAATGGTTTATTAATCATCAAAAGGAAGAAGGTCTCGCGCCGCATCAAGTGGATGCGTATGACTTTAAGCAGAAAACGTTGCAATCCATTTATCAAGCTTACAGTAATGCTTGTTTGCGTGCTGGTGTGGTGGATTTTGCCGACTTATTATTGAAGACGTATGAATTACTGCAATCGAATGCGGCACTGCGCGAACATTATCAAGCCCGTTTTCGTTGTTTGTTGGTGGATGAGTTTCAAGACACCAACTCCATTCAGTATGCCTGGTTAAAATTATTTGCGGGCGAGCATAATTCGGTGATGATCGTTGGTGATGATGATCAATCCATTTATGGTTGGCGCGGGGCTAAAATTGAAAACATCCAGCGCTTTTCTACCGATTATCCGCAAGCGACAGTCATTCGTTTAGAGCAAAATTACCGCTCCACTGGCACCATTTTAAAAGCAGCGAATGCACTCATTTCACAAAACCAAGGACGCTTAGGCAAAAACTTATGGACGGAAGGAAAAGACGGCGATCCCATTACCGTCTATGCCGGTTTTAATGAATCGGATGAAGCTTTTTTTATCGTCAATCGCATCCGTGATTTGCATACGAACGGTGAACCCTTAGGCGCGATGGCTATCTTGTATCGCTCTAACGCGCAATCACGGGTCATTGAAGAAGCGCTGATGCAATTTGGTATTCCATATCGTGTGTATGGCGGGTTACGTTATTTTGATCGCGCGGAAATTAAAGATGCATTGGCGTATTTACGCTTAATGGCCAACCGCAGCGATGATTCAGCGTTTGAACGCATCATCAACACACCCACACGCGGCATTGGTGATCGCACCTTAACAACGATTCGCGAATACGCGCGTTCACAACAAATTTCATTGTGGAATGCGCTAAATGAATTAACGGCACAAAAACAGTTTGCAACCCGCACGGCTTCGGCTTTAGAAAACTTTGTCAGCTTAATGGATAAATTATCCAGCGAATGCGCCACCATGGACTTACACAAACAAGTCGAATTCATGTTGCATGCGAGCGGTTTAATTGATCATTATCGCAAAGAAAAAGGTGAGAAAGGCTTAACTCGTTTAGAAAACGTCGAAGAATTGGTGAATGCTGCGTATCAATTCACTCAAGAAGGTGCGCCAGATGATTTACCGCCACTCGCTGCTTTCTTAGCCTACGCGGCGTTAGAATCCGGTGATGAACAAGCGGAAACGTATGATGACAGCGTGCAACTGATGACCTTGCATTCCGCTAAAGGCTTGGAATTTCCCATCGTCTTTTTAGCAGGCTGCGAAGATGATTTATTCCCGCATTACAGAGCCATGAATGATCCGAAGGGCATGGAAGAAGAGCGTCGCTTATGTTACGTGGGTGTAACACGCGCCATGAAAAAATTATTCATGACTTATGCTGAAGTGCGGCGCATGTATGGTAAAGAGCATTATCATCGTCCATCGCGTTTCTTGCATGAAATTCCCGCGGAATTAATCGAAGAAATTCGCTTCCGCACGAAAGTGTCGCGCACATCCAGCAAGGGTAGTTTTGGTTATCAACCCGAACCGCAAGGTAAATTTAAAATTGGCCAAACAGTACGGCACCGTGTGTTTGGTGAAGGCGTGGTTTTAGATCTGGAAGGCGATGGCGAAGACATGAAAGTGAAAGTGCGCTTTGCTAGCGTTGGTACCAAACAGTTGATTGCGAGTTATTTAGAGCCCAAATAAAGGATTAATACGATGTGGTATCCATTAGCGCGTACAGCCCTCTTTTGCTTGGATGCAGAATTGGCGCACAGTATTAGTTTAAAGGGTTTGCAATTAGCGTATCGTTGCCATTTGTTGCGCCCTGCGCGCGTGCCGGAAAATCCGGTAACGATGATGGGATTGAATTTTCCTAATCGCATCGGTTTAGCAGCAGGTTTAGATAAAAATGGGGATTATATCGATGCATTAGCCACATTGGGTTTTGGGTTTTTGGAAATTGGCACCGTTACGCCGCAACCGCAGAGTGGTAATCCTAAGCCGCGTTTATTTCGCTTAACACGGGATAAAGGAATTATTAATCGAATGGGGTTTAATAATCAGGGCATCGATTATGTGATAAAGCGCTTAGAAGCTAAATCGTATCAAGGCATATTAGGGATTAATATTGGTAAAAATGCTGCAACACCGATACAGGACGCCGTCTCTGATTATCTCAGCGGTTTTCGCGCTTTTTGGCCCTATGCGCATTACATCACCATCAATATTTCTTCGCCCAACACAAAAAATTTACGTGACTTACAAAATGAAAATGCCTTGCAAACCTTGCTTGCTGCTTTAAAAGCAGAGCAGGCGGCCATTCATGCTAAAGAGCATAAATATGTACCGCTGGTCGTAAAAATTGCTCCGGATTTAACGGAAGAAGAAATTGAGCGCATGGCGAAGGTGTTTATTGCTGAAAAAATTGATGGGGTAATTGCAACCAATACAACTTTAGCGCGGGAAAACTTGCGCTCAAAAGAACGCAAAGAAGCGGGAGGGCTAAGCGGCGCGCCGTTGCGGGAGAAGAGTAATCGCGTTTTAGCATTATTAAAAGCTTGCTTAGGATCGCACCTTCCCCTTATTGCGTCCGGCGGAGTCATGAATGAATCAGATGTGGTAACAAAACAGGCGGCCGGTGCGGAGTTAATTCAGGTTTACTCCGGATTGATTTATGAAGGACCCGGACTTGTTAAAAAACTTTGTCGAGCGACTTCAACTTAGTGCTCTCTTCCCCCCCCTGCCAGAAGAGAAGAGAACGATATAATTTACGGTTAATTTCTCATTTGCCGAATCGCTGAAGGCGCTTTCTCTAATGCATTTTCAAAAACCATAGCAGCCTCATTTCCTAAACCCAGTTTAATCGTATTAATTTGCGTTGGATTTAATTTTTCCGTAGTGAATCCAGCATCAATGGCATCCATCACGAATTTTATGCGCAACTTCGGATCATGAATTGCCAAAACAAGGCTGTCAAAATACGGATTTTCCGCTAACAGTGACATTCCGCGTTTGACACGTAAGACTGGGTCAGTTGTGTTACCATTGATCTCTTGAAAACGGGGCGTTCTTTGCAGAACAGTGACATTGAACTTATCCAAAAATTCCGCTTGTAGATCCGCTGGTATTAATTGCAAACTTCCCGCTAAGTATTGCTCACTTTTTTCGTCGCGATACTCATAATGGGTGTGTTTGTTAAACAAAATGGATAACACCATGTCTTTGGGGAAATACTTTAAAGCAAATTCGACACCGGTGTTATATAACCGTGACACATTGATTGGGTACCATACTGCATTAATTAATGCAGCAAAGTCTGCTTTGCGTACCCATGCATGGCAAAAATCAATGGGCAGTTCCGCAAAGAAGTACTCAATTTCTCTACCATTCAGGGAGAAATCAGTGGGCTTAGTCATTGCAGCAATGCGTAGCAATGTGGTCTCAGACAATTTTTTAATGGTATGCCAACCAAGACTAACCAAATATTCATTCGGTAATAATGAAAGAATAGTTTCGTGTTCTTCTTTTGGAATTGCGCCGATAAGCGTTTGCAAATCACGCTCTGAAGAAAAATGCGTGATATTGGGGACAATGACCATTTTAAAAAAAGTTACTCGGTCTTCAATATTTTCAAAACAATATAATAGTTTCAGCACTTTTGATGCCAGTAGAATGTTATTTTCTGATTTAGCACTCCAAGGTAGGGCACAGAGGGCGTTTATTGTGAAATGCTCTTTTACTATTGCTTTTAAACGATCGGTATGCTGCGCGTAAAACAGTAAATCGCCGATGGATTTAACTGAATTTGCTAATTTTTCCACTGAAACCTGGTTCAGCACTGCCGAGCATGAGCCAGATTTTTCAAAAAGTTCTCTATAGTTGGTGGTTAAGGTTTGCAAATACTCGACAGTTAATAATTCCAAGATCGCTTGTAAGCATAATTTCGAAATTCTTCTTGTTCTTTCTAATGCATATAATTCTTTTAAATCATTTTCTGTTGCAATGAGTTTTTTTAATCTGGCTGTGCCTAATAGATTTAATGCTGATAAACGGGCTGAATCTTTAAGACAAGTTACCAAATCAGCAAGGGATTTAATGTTATCAGGTTCAAACTCGTAGGGCAGATAATCAGGCATTAATGAGCGCCGTAACCAAGCAAAACTTGGCTCATGACATGCCGCCAAATTGCTTGTTAAGGCTTTCTGAAAAGAGGTTGATTGGTTAAGGCAAGTCTGTATAACCGGATTAATTCTATCTGAAATCGCGCTCTCTAATCTTAATAAAACGGCACGAAAACTAGTGAACGTAATGCCGCATAAATCATTATGGCCGTTGACAACGTTACTTCCGAATAAGCAAACTGCCAAGTAGGTTGACGGCAACGAATTTAAAAAGGGAATACGTTCATTGTCTTTTAATAAATCTAAAACTCCACATAATTCTTGAGGAGCGATACTAGACCAGACTGAGCGGAAATAGGTATTTAATGTTAAGAGCCAATTGAGACGGTCTTGTGATGATTTTTCTGTTAATTCTTTTAAGAGAGAGCGATTTTGAATCATTACTTCTAATGGTGTTTTAATTTCATCAAATAATCCCGGCATTCTTTGCATATTCTATCTCCGTTAAAAAGTCGGAGTAAATTAGCATAAGAGATAGGTTATAGCGAGGAGAAGGGGTTTTCGTTACCCTTCTCCTCATAGCTGCGTTTATTCAACCGTAACCGATTTCGCCAAATTGCGTGGTTGATCCACATCCGTTCCTTTTAAAACGGCCACATGGTATGCCAACAATTGTAGTGGAATGGTGTACAAGATTGGTTGCAGTAAAGGATGCACGGTCGGCATCGCAATGATTTCTGTGTTAATAAAATCACTACGACCAAATAAAGCTGGTTCGTCCGTTAACACATACAAGCGCCCACCACGAGCCCGAATTTCTTGTAAGTTTGAGGCATTTTTATCAAACATCGCATCATGAGGAGCCGTTGCAATCACTGGCATGCAGTTATCCACCAATGCGAGTGGTCCGTGCTTTAATTCACCGGATGGATAACCTTCCGCGTGAATATAAGAAATTTCTTTCATCTTCAGCGCGCCTTCCAGTGCTATAGGATAAAGCGCACCGCGGCCAATAAAAATCGCGTGGGATTTATCAGTAAAAGCGCGCGCCCAAGTGGCGATACGCTCATCTTGTTCCAGCACCTGGTTCACTAGAATCGGTAAGTGCACTAACTCATGCACGCAATCTGCTTCAATGTCTGCTGGCAGTTGTTTGGCGCGACGAATGCTTAAGGCTAGTAAAAATAATGAAACCAATTGCGTAATAAATGCTTTCGTGGAAGCGACACCAATTTCAATGCCAGCGCGCGTTAGAAAAGAAAACTGCGCTTCGCGCGTCATGGTGCTGCCCGGCACATTACAAATGGCGAGCGTACCTAAATAATTACCTTTTTTAGCTAAGCGTAATGCCGCCAATGTATCTGCCGTTTCACCCGATTGCGATAAGGTAACAAACAAACTGTTTTTGGGTGTAGCGACTTCTCGATACCGAAATTCACTTGCCACTTCAACGCTGCAAGGAAGATGGGTTAATGCTTCAAACCAATAGCGCGCTACTTGCGCAGCATGGTAACTGGTGCCGCAAGCAATTAAAGTAACGTGTTCAGCTTTATTAAAAATAACATCCGCATCAGGACCAAAGATAGCTGGAAAAATATGATCTTGTTTAATGCGGCCTTCTAAACAGGCAGCAATTGATTCCGGTTGTTCCATGATTTCTTTTTTCATGTAATGGCGATATTCACCGCGCTCAACGGAGTCTAAACTAATCGATAATAAATGCGGTGTGCGTTCAACCAATTGCCCTTGATTATAAATTTTCACGGCATTAAGTGAAACATCTGCAATATCATCATCTTCTAAATAAATAAATTGCTTGGTTTGTGTAAGTAGCGCGAGCGGATCAGAGGCAATAAAGTTTTCACCTTGACCACAACCAATGACTAATGGGCTTCCTTGACGAACAGCAATGAGGCGTTCTGGATAATGTTTAGAAATAACACCGAGCGCATATGCCCCTTCTAATTGACTCACCGCGGCGCGAACAGCCGCGAGCAAATCTTTATTTTCTTTGTAGTGTTGGTGAATTAAATGCACCACGACTTCTGTATCGGTTTCCGATAAAAATTGATAACCAGCTTCACTTAATTTTTCACGTAAGTCGGCATGGTTTTCAATAATGCCATTGTGTACCAAAGCAAATTCATCATGCGAAATAAAAGGGTGCGCATTTTTTTCAGACGGCGCGCCATGCGTTGCCCAACGCGTATGAGCAATACCGGTATGACCATTTAAGGGATGGTCTTTTAAAGCTTGTTCTAATTCGCGAACTTTGCCGACCACACGTAACCGTTGCAAGGAATTCGGCGCCTCAATGATCGCCACCCCAGCAGAATCATAGCCGCGGTATTCGAGTTTTTTTAACCCATCAATCAAGAAGTTAATGACAGGTCGCTTGCTAACACTGCCGACTATTCCGCACATAAAGGTTCCTTAAAAAGTCTTTAATCAATTATACATTACTATGACACTTCGTACTTTAAGATGCGCTTTTTGCATCTTCAAAGCGCCCCCTATGCGATCTTGTCTCGCATAGGTTATTCATCATTTTTAGCACGATACTGCTCGGTCCAGCCGGTGCGAATTTGTTGGTCGCGTGGATTAAAGACTAAAGCGCCAGCGGGAACATCTGCCCGAACCGTCGTAGCCGTTGCCACATAGGCGTCATTTTCAACCCTGACCGGAGCAATTAAAGTGGTATCCGAACCAATCATGACCCGATCGCCAATGATGGTTTTTGATTTGTGGAAACCATCGTAGTTGCAAGTAATGGTTCCGGCACCAATATTAGTTTCCGTGCCAATTTCACTGTCACCGATATAACTCAAGTGGCTCGCTTTCGTTTTCTTACCAATCGAACTATTTTTTACTTCCACAAAGTTACCGATATGCACCTCTTCTGCTAAGACTGTGCCTGGCCGAATGCGTGCAAAAGGACCAATGATGGCACCAGCAGCGATAGTTGCGCCTTCAATGATACTGTGCGATTTAACCACCACATTGTCAGCTAAACTAACGTTACGCAAAATGACATGCGGCCCGATTTCACAACCAGCACCCATTTTAACGTCGCCTTCTAAAATGACATTCACATCAATAAATACATCATTTGCGACCGTTACATTACCACGCACATCTAAACGCGCTGGATCTGCTAAGGTAACACCTGCTTTTAGCAACCGCTCTGCTTGTTGATGTTGATATAACCGTTCCACTTGCGCTAACTGCAATTTATCGTTGATGCCACAAATCTCACGTGCATTTTGTACCGTTACCGTATGCACAGGAATGCCTTCTGCAACAGCAAACGCAATGATATCCGTTAAATAAAATTCATTTTGTTGATTATGGTTGGTTAATTTTGGTAACCACTGATGTAAGTAACGTGCTGGGACAAAATAAATACCGGGATTGACTTCTTCAATCGCGCGCTCGGCAGGCGTTGCATCCTTCTCTTCGACAATGCTTCGCATCTGATTAACCGCATCACGCTTGATACGTCCATAACCGGTAGGATTTTCTAAAAAAGCAGTTAACATGCCGATTTGATTAGCAGGTGTTGTGTCCAATAATTGCTTTAACGTTTGTTCCGACACTAACGGCACATCGCCATACAAAATTAAGACTTGGTCTTCTTCTGCTAGCAATGGCAACGCAGCACGTACCGCATCGCCGGTGCCTAATTGCTCTTTTTGCGTTACAAATTGAATGCCTTTCTCAGTAAATGCGGTGCGCACCGCATCACCACCATGACCGACAATGACGACTGGTGGTTTACTCGGTGCTAACGTTTGCGCCGTGGTTAACACATGCGCCAACATCGGCTTGCCCGCTAACAGTTGCAATACTTTAGGCAAGCTAGAACGCATCCGCTTACCTTGACCTGCTGCTAAAATCACGACTTGAATCGACATGCATTATCCCATTAAGCAACGGCGCGTAAATGTTGTAAATGTTGCACGAAGTGTAAAATGGCTTTGTCTTCGGCGATGGTTTTATCGACACACAAGAAGGCAACGTGTTCATAGCGATCAGAAATCGCATGCAACATCGCCGATAATTGACCAATCGGTTTCACCACACCAAACTCATCCAACACTAAAATGGGATCTTCTTCGCCACTGTAGGATTGATGCGGTGTCGTAATCAACATGACTTGCCAATCTTGATATTGCCGATGATTTTGCAAAAATTGCTGCACGCTAGCTTCAGCTTCTTTAAGATTATTTAATTCTAAACGCACGGTTTTTGGCATGATACGTTGCTGTATGCGCATGGCAATTTGACTGGCCGCATCGCTATCGGCTAAATCATTTAATTGCTTCATCACGGCATACACATCGTAATCACAGAGTTCTTTATAATTGGAATAATTGTCTGCCAAGAAAGTATCGCGTGCTGCTTCTTTATTGGAGCTTGCTAAAATAGTTTGATTAAAACGATTGGCAGCAATTAAGAATTGGCCTAAACGCGAATCACGAATGGCTGCATACGGTTCGTATATTTCTAACCGATCTGCTAACGTTTTTAATAATTTCACCATTAATGCTTCTAGCGCTAATTTCTTTTGCGATTGATAAATATTGCGCGTCATCAACCGTCGCGCCATTAAGTAATGCTCAACCACCCCTAAGCCTTTATGCGTGATGCCTAAGCGGTTTCCTTCAGGGCTTTTGACAATGGCTAAGCAATGTAGCATCCAACGAAAATCAAATTCGCCATACCGCACACCACAGAAATGGCTATCACGGAGTAAATAATCCAAACGATCCGCATCTAATTGCGAAGAGACAATATCAGCTAGCACGCTCTTTTGCGGAGCTTTATGCATGATCATCGCAGCAATATCTTGGAATTTTTCTTTCGATATTTGATAACGCGGATTAAGGGTATTGTAGGCGCTGAAAAATTCATCCGTGCCATAGTCTTGCAAGAAATAGGGGGTCCAGGCTTCATGGCGAATGGGATAATGGTTAAAAATGCCTTCAAAGGCATGCGAAAAAGGACCATGGCCCACATCGTGCAAAAGACAGGCGATCATCACTAATTGACGATCCGTATCTGCCAGCCCAATTTTCTGGGCAATTTGGCTCGCCACATAACAACAGCCCAAACAATGGTTAAAACGCGTATGAACGGCCCCTGGGAAAATATAATCCCCCATGCCGGATTGCTTGATATGGCGAAGACGTTGAAAATGCTGGCTATCAATAAATGGTTTTACCCAGGCATGCTCGCTGCCAGTAAATTGCATGGTTCCATGAACGGGGTCTTTAATCACGTGATATTGCGACATAAAGTGGCTCTAACTAACTAATTAGTAAGCTCGCATGTTACCACAATTTGACCGCTATTAAACCGCTATTCCCTGCAGGGGGATGCGCTCAATCACTTCATAACGCGACCCTTCTGGTTGCGGTTCACTGCGGAACAAAACCACCTCCGCCAAAGAAATGGCTGGGATATCAATGGGTTCAACGGCATTGATAAAACTTAAATCACAGCCCTGCGCATGCTTTAAGCGGCCCAACGTCATGTGTGGCCGATAAAGACGGTTTTCCACTTCATACCCGCACCCTTTAACGGCATAGCCAATTTTAGTTGAAATTTCTTCCAAATGGCTTTGAGGTAGGACACTCGCCACAATCACCCGCGGGCGCATGGCGCTCGGAAACAAGGTCAGGTGGCTCAGCCTTACCGGCGGCGGAATCGGTGCAGCGCGTAATTCATGTTTTGTGGCCAGCAGCAATTTATTGATATGGCTCGTTTGTACTTCCGCTAGAAATTGTAAGGTGATGTGCAGATTATCAGGCTTACTCCAACGAATGTTATGTGTCTTTGCCCGTTTTTTTAACAGTGCAAGGTACTCACCCATTTTCACTTTGGACGCTTCCGGCAAATCAATCGCAAAAAAAATCCGGCTAACCAGAGGTAACGTCATTCCATTTCTCCCTTGGTTTGATTAAGATGTTCCATGATGTTCCACGAATCGGGCGAATAATCCATTATGGTCAAAAAACGCGGTCTAGGTAAATCGTTAGATGCATTGCTGGCTTATACCAGCACTGAAAATAAAAACATGGATGAACCAGCATTGGCTGGTGATCATTTGGCCCATTTAGGCGTAAGCCTCTTGCAACCCGGCAAATATCAACCGCGTCGCGACATGGATCCTGCATTGCTGGATGAATTGGCCAACTCCATCCGTGCGCAAGGCATTATTCAACCCTTAATTGTTCGCCCCATTGGCGATCGTTATGAAATTATCGCAGGTGAAAGACGCTATCGCGCGGCACAATTAGCTGGTTTAACCGAAGTACCGGTCATCGTTCGTCATATTCCTGACGAAGCAGCGATGGCTATCGGCCTCATTGAAAACATTCAACGCGAAGATTTAAATCCGATTGAAGAAGCCACTGCCTTAAACCGTTTATTAAAAGAATTTGGCATGACGCATCAACAAGTCGCTGATGCCGTTGGCAAATCGCGTACCACTGTCACGAACTTATTACGCTTATTAGCACTACCGGATGAAGTCAAACGCTTACTCGAGCAAGGCTTATTGGAAATGGGGCATGCTCGCACCTTGATCACATTACCTGAAACTGCACAATGCGAAACCGCACAACTCATCGTAACCCGCGGCTTGTCCGTGCGTGAGACTGAAGAATTAGTGCGCCGTTTACAGCAACCGGCAGGTAACAAAGGCGCTAAAACCATCGATCCTGGCATGATGGATTTGCAAGAAAACCTGGCACGCCAATTAAAACTGCGTGTCGCCATTCAATGTAATGCAAAAGGCAAAGGAAAACTTGTCATTCATTATCGCAACTTGCGCGAATTGGATCATTTATTGGCGCAAATTCAAACGAATTAACCCTACGCTTTGCGGTGGGTTACTGGGCTTACTGACGGTAAGCTCAGTCTTTGCCGCGTCCTTTGATGGTGATGACTTTGGAATAGAAGCGTATTTTGCTCCCCCACCCTCTCCAGCACGCCAGCCTTTTACCGTGCTGAATTCATCACGCTATAACAACACCGTGAAAAACTCCGCTAATGACATTAAAACCGCTTTAAAGCAGCTCGAGCCTTTGCGAACAGCTTCCCCCGATGAACAATGGGCAACGATCAGTAAGCTATTTCTTAACAAACCCTATCTTAAAGTGGGCAGCATGGGCGAAGGTGATTGGCAACCGAGCGCCACCACTTATCAACCGGGCGCTTTGCATTTAAACCAATATCCTGTGTATCGCTTGGATGGGTTTGATTGCCAAACATTAGTGCAAGACGCCATGGCGCTTTTTTACAGCGACACGCTGTTGCAATTTGAAAAGAATTTACTGCTGATAGCTTATGGTGCGGTCGATAATCCACAAGGCGAACAGGTGCGTTATTATAATCGTAATCATTTTGCGGATGGCGATTTTAACCCGATTAATGAACAACACGGATTTTTTAAGGATGTAACCACCCAAGGCGTCTTTGCCGATATTGCTGAAACCACTTCTGCAACCATTACACGTAATCGATGGCTGCAGAAACAACGTCAGCATTTAGCAAAACAGGTGAATGTACTGCAAGCTGCGGATGGTCCAAAAATGGTAACGCGATTTGTGACCACTTACGCGACCTTACCTTTCCCAAAGTTTAAAAAAGAAATAGTTTCGATTTCTTACTTGCCGAAAACGGCACTCTTTGAAAAGCAAGGTGCGAGTTACACAGTTAACCAAACGCTGTTTGATGCCATACCCACTCCGGCGATTATTGAAGTGGTGCGCGATGCAAAACGGTGGTCGCGAAAAGGAATACGCGTTAAAACGTTAATCGGGTCTGAAACCAGCGTGTCGCATTTAGGATTTGCGTTTCGTCAAACCTTTAAACACGGAGAATTAATTTCAAGGCACATTCGTTGCGATGCCACCTTTACAGGCCCAAGTTGTCATGTGCAGGCTCGGTATTGCGAGAAAAAAACCTGTGTTGAATTAATGTTTACCCATGCAACCGATGCCTTCCCAGAAAATTATTTGTTTTATCAAACGCGGGCAAATCATTTCGTTTGCACACCGGAAACACCACCACCTGGCACACCGTACACATTTTGCAATCGTGTTGTCAGTGTGCCTTTAGCGGATTATTTACTGGATTATCAGTATGGGCAGTACTGGTACCTCACTATGCCTTCTTTACTAGGCATTCACATTGAAGCACTTCGCGCTCGCGCCTAAGCTGACACGTTTAAGTCCGCAATGCTTTTTCCACTTGCGAACGCTCACGCATGGCCGCCAAGAAAGTAGCATAATTCCAACTTAAATCATTTGCGCTTACTGCCTTGCCGTTACTACGATCAATTTGTTCTGCAAAATGCAAACAACTTAAATCACTGTAACAAGTGCCATATTGTTTAACCACCGTTAAAATTTCATCGCCCATTCCAAATAAACTGCTAATCGCTTGATAAAAAAGATGGGGTTGGGTTTTTAATGAAATGGTCATTGCATGATTAAATAATTCAGCATTAACTTGCTGAAAAAATAATAAATTCACGGGCGTAATTTCAATGATACCGCGGGTAAGGTACGCATTCGCTAATGCATAATAATATTGCGCTAGCGCGTTCGTGGTAAGCACCCATGGATTACCATATAACGATTGGTCGCCGTCATACATATCATTCGCATAACGCCCAATGAGTACTGGCGCATGATGATTTGCCACATTAATTCGATATAACCCTGAAAAACTATTACGCAGATAAAAAATACTGCTCATCACCCGCGGGTCGGTTACTGCCAGCGTGTTGCTATCATTATTTAAATCGCCCGCTAATACGCCTAATAAAATAGAACTATCTAAACCACCACCTTTGTTTGCTTGCTGATAAATTGTTTCGCTAAAATATCCGCGGCCCTCATTCCAGTGTTTCTCCAGTGAGCGCGTTAACTCTAGAGCCGTTGCTCGATATTGCGCTGGATGATATTCATCACCAAAACGGTTTAAAAAGGTGGCGCCTTGTTCTAACGCTTTACGCTGCACCATTTTCGTAAAGAAGTGATCAGCATCATACACTTCTTCCCATAAATCAAAATTACCATTGCGCCAATTATTATTCACATAATCCAAGTCGAGCAAAAGACCTGGAATAATTTTTTCTTTGATCCACTTTTCATCTTCTGCTAACACGGAATTGGCAATCATCACGAACGTAATTGCACGCAAAGCCGGACCATCATTTTGCGGACGGCCCCAATCGCCACGATAAACCGTACCATCAATGTTAAATTTAGGCTCACCTAAACCCATACCATGGTTTACGCTTTCTTCCTGAGCACGGCGCTCAAATAATACATAATTTAACAAATACGATTTGATGGCTGGTTTATCTTGTGGCTCAGCCATTTCATACAAACGCACCACCTCTTGCATGCTTAATGCAGCATCTCGCACCCAATGAAATTGATAATCTTGTGAAAATTGTTGGCCGTGATTGGTGGGGGAAGCTAAAACCGCACCCGGCAATGAATTGATTACGCCCCCTTGATCATCTTTTTTTAAAATATTATCTTGCGATAATAAGTTTGCAAATAAATACTGGGTCAATGTACTCCGTTCTGCAGATGTAAATGGTGCAACTGCATACGCTTGGCTCGCTAGTGCAATACCAATGATCGTTATTAACGGTGGGATAAATTTCATTGCATCGTCCTTGTTGTTTTTCTGTAAAATGATGCAGGAGTGTAGACGAAAAAATTGCTAGCAACAATCTTCAAATAAATTAATACTAAACTGCCAAGCTCACGGTAGAAAAGGATTTAGCATGAACCGGACGATCCCCTATTTGTTAGGGTTTTTACTAACCGCCATTTCGCTCTGGATTCTCATTGATCCTTCTCGTGCCACTAATGCCACCTTAACCCGCCTCGAACATATGCTCTATGATGTGCATTTGCGAGCGAAACTGGTCACTGACAAATCCACACCAAACCCTGCCATCGCGATTATTGATATTGACGATCAAAGCTTACAGCGTGAGGGACGCTGGCCATGGCCGCGCAGCAAAATGGCCAAGCTTATTACGAATTTAGCAAAACAAGAAGTCGCTGTTATTGCCATTGATATTTTATATTCAGAAGCAGAAATCAATGCGTTACAGCAAGTGCTGAGTCGCCTGCAAATAACGCCGAAAGTTCAGCCCACCTTATTAACTGAGCTTAAGCCGTATGTACCATTATTTGATGATGATGCTGAATTGGCAAACCAAATAAAGAAAGTGCCCGTCAGCTTAGCCATTGGATTTTCTGATGAAACCGTTGCACAAAACGTCTTACCACCCGCGGTGGCGAGCATTGGCGCAGCAGAAACAGCTCACCTGGTGGTTCCCACTGCCAAGGGTTACATCAGCAGTTTGCCCGTATTACAACAAGCAGCCAAAAACAGTGGTTTTCTCAATATTTATCCCGATGGAGATGGCATAACACGACGCATGCCACTTTTCATGGCTTTCAAGCAGCAACTTTATCCTAATTTGGGTTTAGCGGCGGTCATGGCGTATTGGCATAGTGGGGTGACTTTCCCAATGTCGTACGGCTTTCAAGTCGACCAACACTTTTATCACACGGATGTAACAGGGGCATTATTAATTCCCTTTATTAGTGGCAGCAAAAGTTTCCCTTATTTCTCAGCGTCGGCCGTCTTGAACAACGAATTACCTGCTAAGAAATTAAAAAATAAAATTGTCTTTATCGGTTCATCCGCTGTCGATTTTGGTGATTTGCGCGCAACCGCTATTCAAAGCTTATTTCCAACGGTGGAAATGCAAGCCACCATTGCAAATGGTTTATTAGAGCAAAATTTTTCTTATCAACCGCATTGGGGCTTTATCGCCCGCTTCATTCTAATTATTCTCTTTGGCATATTAGCGAGTTTAATCTTTCCGCGCCAAAAACCCTTTACTTTAGCAGTCATTATTGTTGGCTTTGCCCCCTTGGTGATTTTAATTAATCATTTCATTTGGCAAGCAACCGGCATTTTAGTTTCTATTATCTTGCCGATTTTGACAGTAATCAGCATAGCTTTAGTCAATGTGTTATATGGTTTCATGTTTGAAAGTAAGCGCCGCGAAAAACTCCGCACGTTGTTTAGTCAATATGTACCGAGCGCACACATTGATGAATTGTTCACCGCAAAATCGAATCTCGCCTTGCAAGGTGAAGATCGTGACATGTCGGTTTTATTTGCAGATATTCGTGATTTTACCTCCCTATCAGAACGCTTAAGCGCCAAACAATTAGTAACCCTTTTAAATATGTACTTAACACCCATGACGGAAATTATATTCAAACATGGCGGCACCATTGATAAATACGTTGGCGATCTCATCATGGCTTTTTGGGGTGCACCATTACCCAACCCGCATCATGCTGAGCAAGCTATTTCAGCCGCCATAGCCATGCAATGCAAATTACTTGAATTAAACGAACAATTAAAAAAACAAAGCATTGAACCGATTCGCATTGGCATCGGTATCAATAGTGGCATGATGATCGTTGGCGATATGGGTTCACAATTTCGCTTAAATTATACGGTATTAGGCGATGCAGTGAATTTAGCATCACGCTTAGAAGGTTTATGTAAATTTTATGGCGCCGCTATCATTGTTTCAGAAAGCACCCAAGCAAACCAATCTCGATTTATTTTTCGGCAATTAGATCGCGTGCGCGTTAAAGGCAAAGCACAAAGTATTGCTATCTATGAAGTGCTGGGAGAAAAATCACAACTAACCCCAGCGATCCTGGAAGAATTAAACTATTTTAACCAAGCACTAGAACAATATTTTGCCAAAGATTGGGACGCTGCATTAGCCATTATGGACCAACTAGCCTCAGCTCACCCACAAGATCAATTATATGCTTTATACGTTGAACGCCTCCGCAATTTCAAACACCATCCTCCCGCAGCAAATTGGGATGGCACCTACATTCATACCAGCAAATAATACCGTTACAAGGTGAAATGACCCCTCGCATACAATGATTGAATTTAATGGTTGAAGCCGCTAGGATCGATGTCTTGACTTAGGAATCCGGTATGTCGCAATTCCAAATCGATTTAGTTAAAACTTTATACAAAATTGGCGCCATTCAATTTGGCGAATTTCAATTGAAAAGTGGTTTGACTTCACCTTTTTATATTAATTTACGCAAAATCATTAGCTACCCCAGTTTGCTGCGTTTAATTGCTACCTGTTTATATGAAAAAACCAAACAGTGTTCTTTTGATTTAGTCTGTGGGGTACCTTATACGGCACTCCCTATCGCCACCTGTTTCTCATTAGATCATGACATTCCAATGATCATGCGCCGCAAAGAAAAAAAAGACTATGGTACAAAACAAAGTATTGAAGGAGTGTTCCATACTGGCCAGCGCTGTTTAGTCATTGAAGACTTAATTACCACAGGTGCCAGCATTTTAGAAACCACCCAAGAATTACAAGCACATGGTTTAATCGTTACCGATGTCGTTGCACTGATCGATCGCGAACAAGGTGGTCGTGAGAATTTAGCGAAGCAATTTAATGTGCATACTCTTTTTGGTTTAACCGATCTATTACATACCCTACAAACCATGCACGTGTTAGCGCCAACCGAAGAAGACATTGTTAAAGCATTATTACTTGAGCGAGGCAGCGCATGACACCTTTACGCTTTGAAGAACGCATCGCCCATTGCAAACACCCATTAGCAAAAGAAATTTTAGCCACCGCGACAGCAAAGCAATCTAATTTAGCTTTATCCGCTGATGTCACCAAGGCAGAAGAATTATTACAATTAGCCGATAAATTGGGGCCGGATATTTTAATCCTGAAAACCCACATTGATATTTTAAATGATTACACACCGGCAGTTAGCGTCGCCCTGCAACAATTATCCCGCCAACATCAATTTTTTATTTTTGAAGATAGAAAGTTTGCGGATATTGGCAATACCGTTTCATTGCAATTTAGCAGCGGTTTATATCGCATTGCCGATTGGGCGCATTTAATTAATGCTCATTCTCTACCAGGGCCAGGCATTGTGGCAGGCCTTGCTAAAATCGGACAGACGCTCAATCGCGGTTTATTGTTAATCGCCGAAATGAGTTCGGAAGGACACTTAATGACAGCTGAATACCAAGCTGAAACATTAAAGCTGGCTGAAGCGCATCCAGAATTTGTGATCGGGTTTATCACGCAACATGCGTTGTCGGATCAACCGGGTTGGATTTACTTCACCCCGGGTATTCAATTAGAAAATGGTGTTGATACGCTCGGGCAACAATACACGACGCCAGATGAAGCCATCATTAAACGAAACTGCGACATCATCATTGTCGGGCGCGGTATTTATGCCGCGAAACATCCTGTCAGCGCAGCGGGTGCCTATCGACAAGCGGGATGGCAAAGTTACTTAAAACGCTGCCCCTAGGCGGCCACTATTTATTTATGTAGAATTAGCGGTCAACGGGCGCGAGCAAAGCGCGAGACCCGCTATCTACGAGGACCGTTCATCCGACTTTAAGAGGAGCCAAAAAAATGGCTGCACTTGCTAACTTTATGAATGATAAAAGTAATATCTTGTCGCAACTTTCCCCAGACGAATTAATTGCTCTCGCCCTCTCTCGCGGTGAAGGCGAATTAGCTGCAAACGGTGCTTTGGTCGTCAAAACCGGCGCCAGGACCGGCCGCTCCCCGAAAGATCGTTTTATTGTTCGCGATGAACTAACCGAACACCAGGTCGATTGGAACCCTATCAATCAAGGTTTAAGCGATGCTGCCTTTAATGCTTTATGGCAACGCGCAACAGCTTACATTGAAAGCAAAGACAACTGTTTCGTTTCCAATTTAAAAGTGGGTGCCCACGAAACCCTCTCCATACCTGTCACTGTCACGACAGAACTCGCATGGCATAATTTATTTGCTAATGTGCTATTCATCCGCGAAGCAGTGGAAGGCGAAAGCTTACCAAGCTGGGACATTTTAAGTGTGCCCGGCTTTAAAACCGATCCCGAACGCGATGGAGTTAATGGTGATGCCGCCGTCATTTTAAACTTTTCGCAACGCCGCATTTTAATTTGTGGCACTTATTATGCGGGTGAGATGAAAAAAGCCATGTTCTCGGTTTTAAACTTCTTATTACCGGAACACCATATTTTACCCATGCACTGCGCCGCTAATGCGGGCAAAGATGGCAAAACCGCTCTCTTCTTTGGGTTGTCCGGAACGGGTAAAACCACTTTGTCGGCAGACCCAGAACGATTATTAATCGGTGACGATGAACACGGCTGGGGTGCAGACGGTATTTTTAATTTTGAAGGTGGATGCTATGCAAAATGCATCGACTTATCCGAAAAGAATGAACCGATGATTTGGAATGCTATTAAAAAAGGCACTGTCATTGAAAACGTTGTCATTGATCCCGTGACGAAAGTAGCCGATTACCATGATAGCAGCTTGACCCAAAATAGCCGCGCCGCTTATCCGCGTGAATTTATCCCAGAACGAGTTAACAGCAACAATGGCGAACAACCAAGCGCTATTTTATTTTTAACCTGCGATTTATTCGGCGTATTGCCTCCGGTTGCGCGCTTGACCCCCGAGCAAGCCGCCTATTACTTCTTAAGTGGCTATACCGCATTGGTCGGCAGCACTGAAGTCGGACAAGGTAGTGGTATTAAGCCAACCTTTAGCACGTGCTTTGGCGCACCATTCTTCCCGCGCCCCCCACGAGTTTATGCTGAATTACTCATGCACCGCTTAAGGGAAAAACCCACCGACGTTTATTTAGTCAATACTGGTTGGACGGGCGGCGCACACGGTGAGGGTGGCAAGCGCTTTTCTATCCCCACTACCCGTGCCATTGTCAGCGCAATTGTAAAAGGTGAATTGGCTAATGCGACTTATGAAACCTTGCCTGGTTTTAATTTACAAATTCCAACCCACGTTGCTAACGTGGATGCGAACTTATTAAACCCATGCAAAACTTGGCAAAATGTAGAAGATCACGATCGGAATGCGGCCACGCTGATTAAATTGTTTGTAGAGAACTTCAAACGGTTTGATGTGAGCAGCAATATTCGTGATGCAGGGCCGACAACCTAATGGCTTTCCTCTCCCGCGTGCGGGAGAGGGGTTAGAGTGAGGGAAGAGTCTTTATTCGCCTCAGCTTTCTTCACTCATCCCCAGCCCTTCCCCTCAGACACAAGGAGGTTATTCATGAGTTTCCTATCCGAATTTAAAGCCTTCGCCATGCGTGGCAATGTCATCGATCTTGCTGTCGCTGTCGTCATGGGTGCTGCCTTTGGTAAAATCGTTTCCTCTTTGGTCGATGGCATCATCATGCCGCTCATCGGTTTGATGTTGGGCGGCATCAACATAGCAAATAAATCCTTCACCCTCGGCAGCGCCTCCGTTAAATGGGGTCTGTTCTTGCAAGCCGTTATCGACTTTACCTTAATCGCTTTTGCTATTTTCTTAGTTATCAAAGGGATTAACCGCTTACAACGTAAAGCACCGGAAGCCGCTCCGGTCGCGCCGGAAGTCGCTTTACTCACTGAAATTCGTGATCTACTAAAAGCTCGTTCTTTAAATGAACCTCGCGCTTAATCTAGCTGAATTAACGGCTCGCGTTCGCGCGGCCGAAGTGCGCTATCAACGTGAACCCGGTTCCGTGCGTTTACTCGGCGCAAGCAAGGGTCAATCCATCGACCGCCTTCGCGTTGCGGTCGATGCTGGGTTAACGACCTTTGGTGAAAATTACCTGCAAGAAGCCTTAAATAAAATCCAAGCTTTACCTCCAAACCTTGAATGGCATTTTATTGGCCCCGTACAACGGAACAAAACCAAAAAAATAGCTGAGCATTTTGCTTGGGTGCAGAGTGTTGATAGTCTATTAATTGCAGAACGGTTAAATGAGCAACGCCCTAAACATTTACCACCCCTAAATATCTGCATCGAAGTAAATATTGATGATGAAACATCAAAGTCTGGCGTTAAAATGAGTGAGGTTGCTGCATTAGCTACAGCTTGCCAAGCGCTACCTTCTTTACGCTTACGCGGTTTGATGGCAATTCCTGCACCCGCAGAAAGTGTTGAAGAACAACGCGCTGCGTTTCGAAAACTTGCCGCACTAAAACAACAATTGAATCACGCTGGCTTTTCGTTAGATACGTTATCGATGGGGATGTCAGATGATTTTGAAGCAGCTATTGCGGAAGGTAGCACCTTAATTCGCCTCGGCACGGCCTTGTTTGGACCCCGCCAAAATCCCAAGCTCAACCGAATTATACCATAATCATTCTTCAATGATTTAGGTATAACTAGAGGTATAGGGAAATCACGGAACGACAGGGACGACGACAATGAAAACAATACGGAAAGGACTAGTGCTCATGCTGAGTGCATTGTGCATGTTATATGCGCAATTCTCTCACGCTGAAGGCACGAAAGGGATTTATCTTACTCAATACACACTGGAAAATACCAATTTTCTCAATAACTTAGTAAAAAATGCCAAAGAGGCAGGCATTGATACCTTTGTCATTGATATGGATAAACCCACAAAGAAATACAAAGAAAATATTAAAATAGTGCTGGATAGCCACATTAAATACATCGCCCGTATTACTATGTTCCCAGGTGGCGGCACATCTCAACAAATTGACGACACGGCTGGATGGCAAAAGAAATACAATTTAGTGCAATCCGCACTGGATTTAGGCGCAACCGGCATTCAATTGGACTATATTCGCTATAATACGAAACAAAAGCCCTCCGCTGAGAATGCAAAAAAGATCCATGCCATCATCGATTGGTTTAAAACAAAACTAGCCGCAGAAAAGGTTCCGCTGCAAATCGATGTGTTTGGAGTCGCAAGCTTTGGTGAAGCCAAATACATTGGCCAAAACATCAAACTCTTTTCTCAATCCGCGGATGTGGTTTGCCCGATGGTCTATCCGTCTCACTATACCCCGTTCCCTAAACATTTCCGCGAACCCTACCAAACTGTGTATGAATCATTACGCCGCATTCAAGATCAATTTGATGAAGGTAAACAAATGCCGGTGAAAATGGTCGCCTACATTGAGCTCAGTAATTATCACTATCCCATGTCACACCAAAATACCTTGTCTTATATTAAAGCTCAGGTCAAAGCCGTTGCAGATGCCAAAGCGGATGGGTTTTATGCTTGGAGCCCGCATAATCGCTATGACAATTTGTTTTATGTCTTGAAAAACGACAAAACGGTTGCGGATCATCCGGACCAACGTAATAAAGAAATTGATGACTAAATGACGCAATCACTGTGGTTGCAGTCTTCAAATGAAATCATAGCCCCGCGTTTTGGCAGGGCTATTTTTTATGGGCTAGCCCGTCACGGCCGGTAAATCTTTGCAGGCTCTTTGCCAGCAACTTCAAATCCATTTAATTTTGCCACTGCCGTTTCAATAACGTTTAAGCTAACCCCTAATTTTTTAAGTCCTTCGACAAACAGCATCGGCGTCACTTCCGGACAAGTTTCAAGCATTTTAAATAATTTGTTCACACATTTTTTTTGATCGTAATATTTTTTAACCTCGTAATAATCTGTACGTCCACCACGAAAAGAAATTAAATTAAGTTGATGCTGCTTAATTTGGGGTAAGGTGAAATAAGCTAATTCGACCCAATTAGCGTCTTTCATCAGCTCTCTTTGTAGCGCTCGTGCTTCATCCCAATCATATTGTTGCAAAAATCGCTTCAAAACAGGATTATCCAACACGGGCTGTTGTGAAGGTGTCTCTAACTCACGTAATTTTTTAGCAACGATATTAGAAACAGGGAAGGAAAGCACTTCTTCCAATACCTCGACAAAAATGGTCGGTGTTAACATCGGCCATTTTTGTACATCACGTAACAATGCTTGCGCACTTTTGAAAAATGAAGTGTTGCTATATTCAATAAGACGAATATGCGTTTCCGTGAATCGACCGGGTTGAACGCGCTGTGCTAACGCACGAGCCAGCGTTTTCCATACATTCGGACAAAGTGCTTCTAGCAAAATATCCATTTCAACAGTGGATAACGTTGCTAACAATTTTTTTACGCCATTGTCAGGTTGTTCCAAGAACGTATCTTTTAAAGAGGGGGAATAGTGCAGCGCAACTTCGCACTCTTTTCTAATGATTAATTCAGCTGCTTTGTTTAAAGAAAGTTCTTTAAGAGCCGCAACGAATAATGACGGCGTTATTTCAGGAGCCTCATTCATCACCATAAGCAGATAAACCAAGGTGCTTTCAAGGAGAGTTTTATTATCCTCTTCAATTAAATGCAGGGTCCAGGTGTGTTTAAATTTCGAATTTTTAAAGTAGGGGAGTAATTGAAGATTTAAGTTATACCAATTTTGGAAGATCGCCCCATGTTGTCTTTCACTGAGATCAGCCAACAACATTTCCATTTCCTCATCAGAAAATTGGTTAAATAACTCTTTTAAAGCAAATGGGTAGGTTGCTTTAAATGGCGTTACCTTTTGATTGAGCTGCTTAACGTTCTTTAGTAAATCGCCTATCCTTTTTTTTTCCCGTTTCTCGAGGATTGTTGTGAATATCTCTACCGTAATCTCTGGGTATTCATTTTGAATAAGTAAAAGAAAGGCGCTGGCACGTTGGGCTGGCTTTTGATGCTGAAGTCGTATGGCGGCAATGGTGGCATGGGGATTAAGTTTTTCAGCGCGCAATTCTTTAGCCAAGTCAAAAACCAAAGCCTCCCAAAAGTTATATCGAATCAAACCGAGCAAAAGCTCTCTCATGTCATTTTCTGGGAGAGCTGCTAGCAAAGATTTAAGTTGGGTGCCTGGGGTTTTTACTTCCTTACGAAAGATAAGCGCTGTTGATGATGCCATGGTAGTCTCTTATTGTTTTAAGTTTTAATTAGGGAGAAAAAATAACATGGAATAGATATGTTTCAAAACCAATTTAATTGGACAAATAATTACCCAGTAAAAAGCCTCAATCCACTTTAACCTTCCCCGCTCATCGCTTATCATGTCCCTCTCGTTTGGAGGGAACCTATGCAAACACCAACTATCGTATTCATTGGCGCTGGTAATATGGGCAGCAGCTTAATTGGCGGATTAATCCAAAATGGTCATCCGGCGAGCCACATTTGGGCAACCGATCAAGACGACAGTAAATTGCAGGCGCTTGCCAAACAGTACGGCATTAAAATCAGCACCGATAATAAAGCGGCTGCAAACGTGGCCGATGTTTTAGTCTTTGCGATCAAACCGCAAATCTTTGCCAACGTTGCCGCAACGATCGCGCCGATTTGCCAAACGAAACGACCCCTTATTTTATCCATCGCGGCGGGTATCCGCACCGAAAGCATCCAAACTTGGCTAAACTTTAATGCCGCCATTGTGCGCAGCATGCCAAACACCCCTGCCTTAATTGGTTGTGGGGCGAGCGCCCTTTTTGCTAACGCTCACGTTACCACCGATCAAAAAAAATTGGCGGAAATGATTTTAAAAGCCGTTGGCATTGTGGTGTGGGTGAATCCAGAAGAACAATTAGATGCCGTCACTGCTTTATCCGGCAGCGGCCCTGCGTATTTCTTTTTATTCATGGAAAGTTTGCAAGCCGCCGGTGAAAAACTGGGCTTAACGCCAGAAACCGCGCGCATATTGACCTTACAAACCGCCTTAGGCGCCGCCCGCATGGCATTGGAAGGCACAGTAAATTTGACCACTTTGCGCCAACAAGTGACCTCCCCTGGTGGTACGACCGAAAAAGGAATTGGTGTTTTAGAAGAACAAAACCTCCGCGGCTTAATGCTAAAAACCCTAACAGCCGCCAAAGAGCGCTCCGAAGAATTAGGGGCGATTTCTTGAAATTTTGTGTAAGATACGATTAGCGTGAACATTTACACAAAGGACAAATCATGTCAGGAACTACTCTCAACGCATTTCTTTTTTTACTCACGTCCATTTTTGACATTTATTTATTCGTATTATTAATTCGCGTGGTATTAGCTTGGTCCGGGGGAAGCTATGAGCATCCCATCACCCAACTCATTGTAAAATTAACGAGTTTTGCCATTGATCCCTTACGTCGCTTTCTTCCAGACGTCAAAGGGATTGAAACCTCGACCATCGCCGTCATTTTGATCGTGGAATTCATTAAATTCTTGCTCATTTGTTGCATCACCTTTGGCTTCCCCAATTTGCTCGGCGTTTTAATTTTATCCATCGCTGATGCCTTTAAGTTATTGTTACAAGCTTTCTTCTACGGCATTATCTTACAAGCCATTATCAGCTTTATTCAGCCGCAAGCGCCGATTTTATTTATTTTGAATAAATTCACCGCTCCCATCTTAAGGCCGTTTCAACGCATCATTCCACCCGTCAGCGGCTTTGATATTTCCCCTATTCCTGCTTTGATTGTCTTGCAATTGTTGATTATCATCGTCGTTAATCCGCTGTTAGCCACAGGGCTAGCCATTGCGGTTGGATAACGATTAGGTGTAGAAAAATGAAAGTGGTTTTAGCGAGTGGTAACGCCGGCAAAGTACGAGAATTGTCGGCGCTTCTTAGTGGTAAACACATTGATGTCATTCCGCAAACAGCATTGAATATTCCCGATATTGAAGAAACGGGATTAAGTTTTGTTGAAAACGCGCTGTTAAAAGCTAGAAATGCTGCAAAATTAAGCGGCTTACCCGCATTAGCTGATGATTCTGGCTTAGTTGTACCGTATTTGCAGGGTGCCCCCGGTATTTATTCAGCACGCTATGCTGGCCCTGAAGCCGAAAGCCACCAAAATATTGCTAAATTATTATCCGCTTTAGACGGTGCACAAGGCGAAGAACGTCGCGCCCACTTTTATTGCGTGTTAGTGTTTTTAGAACACGAGGCTGATCCTGCCCCGCTAATTTGCACGGGTCGTTGGGATGGATACATTTTAACAAGCCAACGTGGGCAAAATGGTTTTGGGTATGACCCCGTTTTTTATCTTGCCGATTTACAAAAAACCTCGGCAGAATTACCGTTTGAAGTGAAAAATACCTTGAGCCATCGCGGCCAAGCCTTACGCGCACTCACTGAGGCGTTGACATGAAAGCACTTGCCGTTTCGAAACTCACCAAAACGTATGCCAATGGCATTTCAGCTTTAAAAGGTATTGACTTGACGGTTGACCAAGGCGACTTTTTTGCGCTCTTAGGTCAAAACGGAGCGGGTAAATCCACAACCATTGGCATCATTTGCTCGTTGGTTTTAAAAACTGCCGGCCAAATTACCGTTTTTGGGCATGACTTGGATACAGAGCGCGCACAAGCCAAATCGTTAATTGGTGTTGTGCCGCAAGAAATGAATTTTAGTTTATTTGATAAGGTGGGTGATATTCTCATTAATGCCGCGGGTTACTACGGCATTCCCCGTGATATTGCCAAAGAACGTGCCCATAAGTACCTAGAAGAAATGGGCATTGTGCACATGATCAATAACCCTGCCATCCAACTGTCCGGTGGCATGAAGCGTCGGTTGATGATTGCGCGTGCGCTCATGAATGAACCCCAATTATTAATTTTAGATGAACCGACCGCAGGTGTTGATGTTGAACTGCGTCATACTTTGTGGGCTTTTTTAAGACGGCGCAATGAAGAAGGCACTACGATCATTCTAACCACACATTATTTGGAAGAAGCCGAACATCTATGTAAAAACGTGGCCATTATTGACCACGGTGAAATCATTGAATCCGCTCCCATGAAATCGTTGGTTGGTCGTTTGCATTTACAAACCATCATTTTGGATTTTAATGCACCACTCTCTAACTTGCCCTTGTTAGAAAATTACTCTACTCGCCGTCATGATGAGTCTTCGCTTGAAGTTGAAATTCCACTCGGCCAAACGGTTAATCCTTTATTCGAACAATTAAGCAAACTCGGTTTAAACGTTATCAGCATGCGCAACAAAACGAATCGCTTGGAAGAGTTATTTATCTCTCTCGTCAATAAAAATAAGGAAAAAACATGACGCACTCTGCTGGTTTACATGCCAATGCCATTGCTTTTAACACCTTGGTACGGCGTGAAATTGCACGCTTTCTGCGCATTTGGAGCCAAACCTTATTGCCACCAGCCATTACCATGAGTTTATATTTTCTGATTTTTGGTAAATTCATTGGCTCGCAAATTCGACACATCGAGGGCTATAGTTACATTCAATATATCGTGCCCGGCCTGGTCATGATGGCCATCATGACCAATGCTTATTCAAATACGTCTTCTTCATTTTTCTTAACCAAATTCAATAAAAGCATTGAAGAAATGATCGTTTCGCCAATGTCCAATACTGTTATTTTGTTGGGCTTTGTCATTGGTGGCACACTGCGTGGTTTAATAGTGGGTGTGATTGTGATGCTGGTTGCTTTTTTATTCACGCATGTACCACTTCAACATCCCTTTATGATTGTTGCCATGGCCACATTAGCCGCCATGGTATTTTCTATCGCGGGCTTTATTAATGCGCTGTTTGCTAAACGTTTTGATGATGTTGCTTTTATTCCCACCTTTGTATTGACACCACTTACCTATTTGGGTGGCGTGTTTTTCTCCGTAAAACAATTGCCGCCCATTTGGCAAAAAATTTCGGTTTTAAATCCTATTTTGATTATTGTTGATACGTTTCGTTATAGCCTGTTAGGGGTCGTCGATATTCATTATTATTTTGGGTTCGCGTTTGTCACTGCCTTGTTCATTGTTTTATATCTTGTTGCTTGGATACTTTTATCAAAAGGAGTGGGGATAAAAGTTTGACAAGCCAGGAGCGCGCCATTAACCTCCTAATTAAATGGTTTTAATGGTTATTTCATTACAGGGACTTCATTATGTTTAAACAACTACTGGCGCTCATCGCGTTCAGCACAGCCATTGTTTTCACCGTATCGTATGCAGAGCAAGGCGTGCACTATCTTGTGGTTGCTCATGATTATGTATCGCAATTATTAACGGATGTGTTTTCCGGTGGTCACGCGGGTAATTTGGCGCGGGGTTTGCTGGCCTTATTGACCGTTCCTTTCTTGGTGGGTTTAACTCCGACGGTATTATACTGGATGATTAAACGGCATTGGTTTCCGTATTTTATGGAAATCGTGTGGGTTGTTTGGTTGGTACAGATTGGGGCGTTGATGGTTTTATCTAAGTCGGCGGCTTAATCAAAAGGCTCCCTTTCTCCCTGGTAAGGTGAGAAGGGAGCCAGCCATTACACATAATAACTCGTCTTCACCATCAGCTTTGCCGTTAAACTCATGCCTTGCTTTACCAACCTAGGTAATTCCTTCGCACCCAGCGCCACCGCATCATCCCGATGTTTCGCTTCTTCTAATTCCATCTGTTTCAAAATTGCAAAGCTCCGCTCATCGGCTTCTGGCAGTCGATTTAAATGGCCTTCTAAATGTTTAATCACCTGGCGTTCCGTCTCCGCTAAAAAGCCCAAACTCCATTCATCGCCAATCATGCCGGCGGTCAAACCAATGCAAAAGGAACCCGCATACCATAAAGGGTTTAAATAACTCGGGTGGCTACCCAACTCATCCAAGCGCTCCTTACACCAGGCTAAGTGATCCCCTTCTTCAATCGCTGCATGGTGCAATTTTTCCTGCACATCGGCCGATTTGGAAACCAAACTTTGGCCGTGATAAAGCGCTTGGGCGCAGACTTCGCCCGCATGATTAATGCGCATTAATGATGCAGAATGTTTGCGCTGCGCATCGGATAATTCTTGGTGTGGGGCATTTTCAGCCGGGTAAGCTGCGCCGGTCGTTTGGGGTTGATTCGTAATGGTGCGTAGTGCCTGGTCGATTCCCAAGCAAATTTTATCGAGAAAGCTAAAAGTTCGTTCCATACCGCGTCAGCCTTTTCATTGAGTCACCCAATGCTACCCCAATTTAACGAAAGAAAAAATGATCGACGTTGCTTTAAAATTCCCGCACACTAGCGACCCTCGATTTTAACTAATACAAATATGCCATGGCGAATCAATTCCAATCCAAATTAATTAAACAGCACCCCACCTTACCCGCTCGCGTCATGCAAATGAGCACACCGCATGGTGAAGTCACCACTCCTGCTTTTATGCCCGTTGGCACGCGCGCCATGGTTAATTATTTAACACCTTCTGACCTGGAAGTGACAAAAAGCGATATTATTTTGGGTGGTAACACGTATCACATGTTATGCACGCCCGGCATGGAAGTCATTGCCGCAGCCGGCGGGATGCACCGTTTTATGGGTTGGAACAAAGCCATGCTGACCGATAGCGGTGGCTTTCAAGTCTTGAGCCTTTCAAAAAATGGCACCATTTGCATCGTGGATGAAGACGGGGCGCATTTTAAGCACCCCATCAGTGGAAAAATTATTCACTTAAACTCTGTCACTTCCATCCAAGCTCAAAAAACCATTGGTGCGGACATCATCATGGCGTTTGATCAGTGCACGCCAGAAACCGGTGGTCGTGAAGCCGCTTTAGCCGCATTGGATCGTACTCACCGCTGGTTAATCAATTCCATCGCTGAGCATGAAAAAAATCCGAATTCATTATATGGTTTCCGCCAAGCCTTGTTTGGAATCATCCAAGGCGGTAGTTTTCGTGACTTACGCGAAGAAAGCACCGAGTTTGTGCTCAAACAAAATTTAGACGGCATTGCCATTGGCGGCGAAGTCATTGGTTTTGACATGGCAAAAACCGTTGAGATTATTGATTGGGTTCGTCCCGCTTTACCAAATGATAAAGTGCGCTACACCATGGGCGTTGGTTTGCAGCCACAAGATTTAATCGATGTCGTCGGTCGCGGTGTGGATATTTTTGATTGCGTTGCCCCCACACGCAATGCCCGGCACGGCACGTTGTATCATGGAAAAGTCATCGAGCGCGATGGTTGGCTTGCCTTTGAAAATAATGGCGAAAGCCCTCGTATTTTAATCAAGAAAAGTATTTATGCGAAAGATGACCAACCGATTATGCCAGATTGCAGCTGCTACACTTGCAGCCGCTTTAGCCGCGCTTACTTGCATTATTTGTATAAAGAAAACTTAATTGCTTATTTCCATTTATCCAGCATTCACAACATTCATGTGATGCAATCGGTTTGTAAAAAGATGCAGGAAATTATTTTGCGGGATTAATGAATTGTATATACCATTCGTACTTCAAGATGCGCTTTTTGCAACTTGAAGTACTCCCTGCGCGATGGGGTTTCCAAAGGGGAGAATCGCGATTCGCACCGACGGTGAGTGGTGCGAATTTTATTCGCGCCACTCATAAAAACATGGGCCTATACCCATTACACTTCGCGTTTTGAAGTGTAATGGGTATATACATCGTCATTGCAAGGAGCGTGCTGTTCGCAACGCCTCTTTAATTTGCTTGGACCTTGCAATGACGATTCTGACGTTAGGCTTTAGCAGAATCTAATAATTCTTTGAGTTCACCCGATTCATGCATTTCCGCTAAAATATCGCTGCCGCCAATAAAATCGCCATTGACGTATAACTGCGGAATGGTGGGCCAGTTGGAATAAACTTTAATGCCTTGACGAATTTCTTCATCTTGCAATACATCAACCGTTTGGAAGGGTTTGCCATAGCTTTTTAAAATGCTAACAGCACGCGCCGAAAAGCCACACATGGGTAATTCAGCATTACCTTTCATGTAAATAATGATAGGGTTTGTTTCAATTTGCTCTTTGATTTTATCTTGCACGTTCATCAACTCTTCCTCATTATAGTTGTTACAATAAACCTAATTGCAATTTCGCTTCATCACTCATGCGGTCGCGGTCCCATGGCGGATCAAATACCAAATCCACTTTGACGGTGGTTACACCGTGGATCTGACGAATTTTTTCTTCCACTTCTCCTACTAACACGGGCCCCATGCCGCAGCCTGGTGCTGTTAACGTCATGATGACGGTGACGCTATGTTCCTCTTTGCCGAGCGGCATAATTTGACAATCGTACACCAAGCCGAGCTCAACAATGTTGACGGGGATTTCAGGATCAAAACAAGTGCGCAATTGCAGCCACACTTTATCTTCAACTGAACCGGGTGATTCATTGATGTCGGCTTGTTCTAAAATCACTAAACCTAACGCATCGCCATCTTTACCCGCAACCCGCACTAAATTCCCATTCACAAAAACGGTATAAGCATTGCCTAACGCTTGGGTCACAAAGACCTGCGATCCCGGCTGCAAAGTGACTTTGACACCGGTTGGGATTAATGTCGCTTCGACTTCTCTTTTTACTTCAACCGCGGTTTCTCGAAACACCCTCTACCTCGTTATTAAGATTCAATTTGAAAACTTTCGCCGCAACCACAACGATTGGCTTCTTGCGAATTGGTAAACACTAAACGCTTTTGTTTTAAACCGTTTTTATCTTCTTCGCAATAATCAATAACAACATCAGACAACACCGTTAACCATGCGCTATCCAGATAGAAATCAACTCCATTATCCAGTTGCTCATGATAATCATTTGGCTGCGCCGTTTTGATCACGCTCGGCTGATAAGAATAACCGGAGCAACCGGTTTTTTTAATACTAAGCCGAAAACCAACGCCCTCTTCTTTCGCGATGATTTTTTTTAAGTAGTCCTGCGCCGCTTGCGTTAATGTGACCGAATTCATATGACCTCACTCAGTACTAACTGGATTCGTTTGGTTGCTCAATGCGCTTTTCAATGTATGCCAAGCGAGCGTTGCGCATTTAACTCGCATGGGAAATTCCGCTACACCGCTAAAAACCGCTAATTTTCCTAAATCCGCTTGTTCCGCATCACCCGTTAAGGCGAGATGATGAAATTGTTCCGCCAATCGATTAATTTCCGTTAGCGATTTTCCAATGACGCTTTCTGTCATGAGCGAGGTGGATGCCATTGAAATAGCACAGCCTGAACCTTCAAATTTCACGGCCTTAATAACCCCATTTTCTTCAAACAAATACAGCGTCAAACGATCACCGCAGAGAGGGTTGTGGCCTTCTAGTTGGTGGTTGGCTTCAGGCAACTTGCCAAAATTACGCGGCGTTTTGCCATGGTCAATGATAATTTCTTGATATAATTCACGTAATGACATTTAAGCAAACATCCTCTGCGCTGACTGAATACCACGGATTAATACGGCAATGTCGGCTTCATTATTATAGATTCCAAATGAAGCGCGCACCGTTGCTGGCACATTAAATCGTTCCATTAAGGGCATGGCGCAATGATGGCCGGCGCGCACGGCAACGCCTTCATGATCTAACACCGTACCAATATCATGTGGGTGAATGCCTGCAATAACAAAAGAAATCACACCCACTTTAGGTTTGGCAGTGCCAATGATGCGTAACCCTGCCATAGCCGACAAAGCCGTTTCAGCTTGCATTAATAAAGTTTGCTCATGATCGGCTATTGCTTGCATACCTATTTTTTCCACATAGCGAATCGCTGCCGCCAAACCAATGACGCCCGCAATATGCGGCGTTCCGGCTTCAAATCGTTGTGGCGCTTTGGCAAACGTTACGCGATCAAACGCCACGGTTTCAATCATATCGCCACCACCTTGATAAGGCGGCATAGCATCTAAATACATTTTTTTTGCGTATAAAACCCCAATGCCAGTTGGGCCATATAATTTGTGGCCGGAAAAAACATAAAAATCGGCATCGAGCGCAGACACATCCACGGGAATATGCGGCACGGCTTGCGCACCATCGATTAAAACCGGAACGTTATGCATATGGGCTGTACTAATCATCGGTGCAATTGGATTAATGGTGCCTAACGCATTTGAAACGTGAGACAACGCCACTAATTTGGTACGCGGACTAAATAAAGCATCGAAAGCCACTAAATCGAGAGCACCATCGTCCAAAACAGGAATGACTTTTAATTCAATACCAAGTTCTTGTTTCAGCAAATACCAAGGTACGATATTGGAATGATGCTCCATACCACTTAAAATAATTTCATCGCCCGCTTTAAAATGCTGCCGGCCAAAGCTTTGTGCTACTAAATTAATGGCGCCAGTTGTTCCACTGACAAAGACAATTTCTTCCGGATGTTTTGCATTGATAAAGCGCTGCACGGTCAGCCGTGCTTCTTCATAATAACGCGTCGCGCGCGCGCTTAATTCATAAATACCGCGATGAATATTGGCATAATCATGTTGATAAAACTGGTTAATAGCCTCTAGCACGGCTTTGGGTTTTTGCGCAGATGCGGCACTATCTAAATAAATGAGCGGTTTGCCCTGTTCGCATTCAGCTAAAATGGGAAAATCGTTTCTCAGTTTAGCAAAATCCGTCATAAATTTTCCTCAATGCGAGTCCGTAAATGGGAATCTTCTACGCGTTTTAAAATTTCTTCGCCAAAGCCGCGCACCACCATACCATACGCTTCACTAACCGAAATGCCGCGCGAGCGTAAGAAGAATAAAGTGTCAGGATCAATTTGTCCCGTTGATGCGCCATGTTTACATTTCACATCATCCGCATAAATTTCAAGCTCGGGCTTTGAATAAATCTCAGCATTGGGTGTTAATAAAAGATGATGGTTAGCTTGGTAAGCTAAGATTTTTTGTGCATCTTTACCGACATAGAGACGACCGTTAAAAACCGCACGCGATGGTACATCCAGCACACCTTTATAAAGCATTTCACTTTTAGTGCGCGGTGCTTTGTGTTGAATATCTAAGTGATAATCAATATATTGCTTGGGTTGACGTAAGCGATAATAACCTGCACTTAAACAAGTTGCTCCTTCAGCCAATAACTCAACCACAACATCATCTCTTGCAAAACTGGCACCAAAACCAAACTGCGTAATGGTTGCGTGACTATTTTTTTCTTGGTGAATAAAAGTGGTTGCAATATGGGTAGCAAGCGTATTTTCCGTTTGCAACTTATAAAGGGTTAGTTGCGCATCGCTTGCCAAATTGACTTGCGTTAACACATTCATGCAATAGGCGTTTGGTTGCGTACTCACATATTCATCCAACCACTCTAAGTGGCTTTCGCTACCAACTTGAATAAACAATTGGGGTTGCGCGATGAAAGTATTACCGGCATCAGCAATATGCAGTAGTTGTAACTGCACTTTTTCTTTTAATCCTGCGGGTATTTGCACCACGATACCGGTCGCTGACAAAGCGGCATTAAGCGCAGCAAAAGGATAACTTTCCGCATTAAATAATGGCAAATCAGGATGGTGTGATAAGGCAGTAACCACGATTTCGGGATGCGAAAGTGTGGATAACTCCGCGCGATAAGAGCCATTAACTAATACCAAGCGAGTTGTGTTTGCGGCAAGTGGTCTGTTTTTCAATAACGCGCTGACATGCTCGCTCACCTTGACCGTTGGCTGCGAATAAGACTGCTGTGTTAATGCCGTAAAATCGGTGTACTTGAAGCGTTCATTCTTTCTTGAAGGTAAACCAGCCGCGTTAAAAGCCGCTAGTTGTTCCTTTTGATGCGCGACAATCGTCATCGGCAAAACATCTTTTGCTAACCAATGTGGTAAGGCCATCTTCATGATTTGATCTCACCTTCCACCCAGCCGTAACCTTTTTCTTCTAATTTCAGGGCCAAAGAGCTGTCGCCTGATTTTAAAATTTTACCAGCCGCCATAACATGCACTACATCCGGTTTAATGTAATCTAATAAACGTTGATAGTGCGTCACGATTAAAATACTGCGATCTTCACGTCGGAATGAGTTGACCGCTTCAGCAACCTTTTGCAATGCATCGATATCCAGACCGGAATCCGTTTCATCAAGCATGATGAAGCTCGGTTCAAGCATCAACATTTGCAAAATCTCGTTGCGTTTTTTTTCACCACCGGAAAAACCTTCATTTACCGCGCGATGCAAAAAGGCATCACTTAATCCGACCGTTTTTAATTTGGCTTTAGCTAATTGCAAGAAATCTGCTGCATCCAAAGGCGGTAAGTTTTTCTGTTTACGCAGGCTATTTAATGCCGTGCGTAAAAAATATAAATTATTGACGCCGGGAATTTCCGTCGGATATTGGAACGCTAAAAATAAGCCACGCCATGCGCGTTCTTCAGGCGTTAATGCTAATAAATCTTCGCCATTAAAATTGACTGTGCCTTCCGTCACTGAATAATCTTCACGACCAGCTAACACATTGGCCAAAGTGCTTTTACCAGAACCATTCGGCCCCATGATCGCATGCACTTCACCCGGCTTAATGGTTAAATTAACGCCGCGCAAAATAGGCTTGATGGTTTGTTTTTCATCTTGAATACTGGCGTGTAAATTGTCGATTGTTAACATTAACCAACACTCCCCTCTAAACTAACTTCTAATAATTTTTGTGCTTCCACGGCAAATTCCATGGGCAACTCTTTAAAAACTTGCTTACAAAAACCGTTTACGATTAACGAAATAGCGTCTTCAGTGCTCAAGCCACGTTGCCGGCAATAAAATAATTGGTCCTCGCCGATTTTGGATGTCGATGCTTCATGCTCAACGCGTGCCGTCGGATTTTTCACTTCAATGTAAGGGAATGTATGCGCACCACAAACATCACTTAATAATAACGAATCACACTGTGTGTAATTCCGTGCATTACTGGCAGTTGGCGTCATGCGGACTAAACCACGATAGGTGTTTTGTCCACGACCGGCTGAAATGCCTTTAGAAATGATGGTGCTACTCGTGTTTTTACCGATATGAATCATTTTGGTGCCGGTATCAGCTTGCTGCCAATTATTCGTTAACGCAACGGAGTAAAATTCACCAACGGAATGATCACCTTGTAAAATGACACTGGGATATTTCCAAGTGATAGCAGAACCTGTTTCGATTTGCGTCCAAGAAATTTTTGAATAAGCACCACGACACAGACCCCGTTTGGTCACAAAATTATAAATACCACCACGACCTTCGGCATCGCCTGGGTACCAGTTTTGCACGGTCGAATATTTAATTTGTGCTTTTTCCAGCGCAACTAACTCAACCACGGCAGCATGCAATTGATTTTCATCACGCATGGGGGCCGTGCAACCTTCTAAATAACTGACGTAACTGCCTTCTTCGGCGATAATTAAAGTGCGTTCAAACTGCCCCGTTTTGGCGGAATTAATTCGGAAATAAGTAGATAACTCCATCGGACAACGCACGCCCTTTGGAATAAACACAAAGGAACCATCACTAAATACGGCGGAGTTTAAGGCAGCATAAAAATTGTCGCGATACGGAACCACCGTACCTAAATATTTTTCCACTAACTCAGGGTGTTTTTTTACAGCTTCTGAAAATGAGCAGAAGATAACGCCGGCTTCTGCTAATTTAGCTTTAAAGGTAGTGGCAACAGAAATGCTATCAAACACCGCATCCACAGCAACGCCCGCTAATCGACTGTGCTCATGCAAGGGGATACCGAGTTTTTTATACGTTTCTAATAACTTAGGATCCACTTCCTCTAAACTTTTTGGGCCAGCTTCAGCGGATTTCGGTGCAGAATAATAAATAATGTCTTGAAAATCGATCGGCGCGATTCGTAAGTGTGCCCATTCCGGCTGCTTCAAAGTTTGCCAATGCCGAAAAGCCGCCAAACGCCAATTCAGCATGAACTCCGGCTCTTCTTTCTTGGCCGAAATCAGGCGAATGACATCTTCATTCAACCCGGGAGGTAATGTGTCCGCATCAATTTGCGTAACAAAACCATACGGGTATTCTTTTTGCACAACCTCGTTTATAAGTTTATTTGCCATTGATTAATTCCTGCACTGATAATGGCGCTGTCATTTGTATTATAGACAACTTTGATAGCAAAGTATGTACCATTTGGTTGATTTTTATCCAATTTTCACGCGTGGCACACACGGAAGCAATATTACATAGTTTCAATTTTGAACAACACTCGGTCAACACGACCCCTTTTTCCATCGCGACTAAAACATCCGCGACACTAATTTGATCAGCCGCTCGTGCGAGCTGGTAACCGCCATCAGCACCCCGCCTCGATGCCACTAAATCCGCATCAGCCAACATTTTCAAGATCTTACTGACAGTTGGCAGCTTTAAATGCAGCATCTTAGCAAGCGAAGGAGCGCTCATGACTGCATTGGTTTTGGCCATGAAGCTTAGGATGAGTAGGGCGTAATCGGTTAATTTGCCAATGCGCAACATGGTCTTTTTATCTCGTGAAAAATCGCCGATACAGTACCACGCTTGTGCTATTTGTTGCAATGTTTTAGGCGGCTTTCTATGCAGTAAGGTGAATGTTAGAATGAGCGCATTTCACGGAGAGAGGATTAAATCATGCAATATAATAAACTAGGCCAGGCAGGCATACGCGTCAGTGAAATTTCATTTGGCTCATGGATCACCTTTGGCAAACAGCTTAGCATGAGCGATATCCGTAATTTAATGCACACTGCATTCGACCACGGCATTAACTTTTTCGATAATGCGGAAGCCTACGCCCACGGCGAAGCAGAAACATTGATGGGACGTGCTATCAAAGAATTTCATCGCGAAGAATTAGTGATATCCACCAAAATTTTTTGGGGTGGTAATGGGCCGAATGATACAGGCCTTTCGCGTAAACATTTATTAGAAGGCACCAATAATTCGTTGCGCCGTCTGCAATTAGAGTATGTGGATTTACTTTTCTGTCATCGGCCCGATCCTAACACACCGATCGAAGAAACCGTTTTAGCAATGGATTATTTGGTGCGTAGCGGTAAAGTTTTATATTGGGGCACGTCTGAATGGGAACCACAACAAATTGAAAGCGCTTTTAAAATCGCTGAAAAATTGCATTGTATCAAACCCACCATGGAACAACCGCGGTATAATTTATTTTCTCGTGAGCGACTTGAAAATGATTACTTAAAATTATTTGATAAGTACGGCTTAGGCACTACCATTTGGAGTCCGCTAGCCTCTGGAATTTTATCAGGAAAATATAACCAAGGCATTCCGCGCGAAAGTCGTTTAGCAAAAGAAGGCTGGTTAGTTCCCGATAACTTCATGCGCATGCTGGATATTACGAAACAATTAGAAAGCATTGCAGCTCTGCTGGATTGCACTTTAGCACAATTAGCCATTGCTTGGTGTTTGCAAAACCCGAATGTTAGCTCCGTCATAACCGGTGCCACGAAAGTTGAGCAATTACTAGAAAATTTAGGTGCTAGCGCTGTAAAGCCGCGCTTAACACCGGACATTTTACGAGAAATAAATGAACTCACCCAAATCGATCAATGAAACGAAACGACAAAGTTGTTTAGAAATAAATGGCTTTGTCTTGCCCATCTTTTTAGGTTGGCCTGACGCAGAACGTAAATGCGAACAAACCATAACGCTTGATATTGAAATTCATTTTCTTACACCGCCGCTCGCTTGTAGCACGGATAAATTAGAAGACACTTTTTGCTACTCGCACATTGCGGATATTTTGCATGAAAAAATTGCTCATCAAGCTTTTCATTTAATAGAGCACACCACAAAACACATTTATGAACTAATTAAAATGGAAGTACCGTCCGATGCAACAGTCATCGTTCATCTGCGAAAATTGCCACACATTGACGGTTTAACCAAAGGCGTACGTTTTACTTACGGAGATACGGCATGTTAATTTTGGGTTTGGGCTCAAATATTGGTGATCGCTTAACGCACTTGCGCCGCGCATTGGCAGCGCTTCGACAATTATCAGGACTGACCCTACAACAAGTTTCTCCCGTTTATATTTCCGATGCATTATTGCCGGAGAATGCTCCTAATGATTGGGACACGCCTTATTTAAATATTGCCGTGCGCTGTGAATCTAACCTTGAACCTTTGGATTTATTAAACGCTTTAAAAAAAATTGAATGGAGCATCGGTCGAAAACCAGAAATACGGCATTGGGGCCCGCGGATTTTAGACATTGATATTTTGGCTTGGGAAGATAAAGTCATTGAGTCGGATGTATTAACCGTTCCGCACGTCAGTTTACCGTTAAGACCTTTTGCACTCTGGCCACTCGCAGATGTGGCACCCGAATGGGTTTTTCCTCTACCAGGGCCTAACCAAGGGAAGGCAGCGGCGGAAATGGTAGAAGCATGGGGGTCACGATTTAGTGGCGAAGTTTTTTTAAGGACGCGTCAGATTAATCAACGTGTTGATACGCCCGCATTGGTTGGGATTGTGAATGTCACACCCGATTCATTTTCAGATGGTGGAAATTATTTAGCTGCAGAAAATGCGCTCGCACAAATTACCGCATTAATTAACGCTGGCGCTGAAGTGATTGATATCGGTAGTGCTTCAACCGCGCCTAAATCCAAAGCAACGACTGCAGCCGAAGAATGGCAACGTTTAGAACCTGTTTTAGCGGGATTAGCCTCCGTCAAAAAGCACTGGATCGTTCCTGCTAAAATCAGTGTTGATACCTATCAAGCCGCCGTTGCAGAAAAAGCCTTAGTATTTGGTATTGATTGGATTAATGATCAATCGGGATTAGACGATCCCGCCATGATTGATCTTATTAAACAGGCTGCCATCGATTGCACCATCATGCATCACATCTATTTGCCCGAACAACGCGATAAAGCCATTCCCCGGCATTTAAACCCAGTCCAAGTCGTGCATGAATGGCTACAGAAACGCTTGGCATTATTAGAAAACGCTGGCATTGACCGACAACGCTTAATTATTGATCCTGGCATTGGCTTTGGCAAACTCGCTGATCAATCTTGGCAGCTTTTAAAAAACATTGATGCGTTTGCTGATTTAGGGGCGCGCATTTTGGTGGGCCATTCCCGTAAAACCTTTTTATCATTGCAAACCGGACGTCCGTTTGCAGAACGCGATGTGGAAACCATGGTCATGTCATTAGCGTTAACAAAACATGCCGTGGATTATTTACGTGTGCACAATGTTGATTTATGCTCACGGGGTTTGCGTGTCTATGCAGCATGTGAGCCACTTTTATCTGTCACTTGATTAAGGTTAAATTATGATACTAAAAAAATATCTCTTGCCACTTGTCTTAACGTTTAGCTTCTCATCCCTCGCCTACGCTGATATTGAAAAACCCCAAACCCATTTTCCCGCTGTCATGGTTGTGATGTTGGAAAACATGAGTTATGCGGAATTAAAAAATGAGCCCGTGATTAAAAAGTTAATGAGTTACACGGGTAATGAATTGGATGCCAAGGGCCGTTTACACGCAACGCGTATCCCTGCGAGCATCGATGAAAATGGTTTTGGTTATGCTTTTTTTAGCAGTTACAGTAATCACCATGAAGGCGGAATTTTACCAACGCGTCCTTCCGAACCGAATTATATTGCACTCACCTCCGGCAGCATTCAAAAAATCATTGATGATGAAGTGCATGATGTGAATGCCGACAACATTGCGAATGAATTAAACGATGCGAATGTCAGTTGGAAAATTTATGCAGAAGATTTACCCAACCAACTGGATAGCGATGTGAAGCCTACCGATTTCAGCCCGGCGGGTTGTTTTATTTCCCGTTCGCATTCACATCATGGTCGCCCGGAAGATGGTTACATGCGCAAACACGAACCCTTAGTTTCTTATCTTTCTGTGCAAACTCAAAAAGAACAATGCGCTAAAATTGTGAATAGTGATGCATTAGCGACGGATGTCATGAACATGCCCCGTTTTTCCATGTACATCCCCAATCAAGTCAATGATGGACATAATGGCACGTTGACGGAACGTTTAAAAAACGTGAATAGTTTTTTAACCAAACAATTAGGCATGGATGAAAAATCCGGTATCTTTTTACAAAAACCAGATAAAGCACACTTTAAAGAATTTTTAGAGCAAGGGGGTTTATTGGTGATCACGTTTGATGAACCGTCGGTGACGGGTAATCCGGACATGACTATTTTCACCATGTTGATTGGTAAGATGGTGCAAAGTGGTGCTTATCCCAACAGCAAAGGTAAAGGTGGGCCGGTTTGCTATCCTGATAAACAGCATCAAACACTGAAAGATGCGAATGGTAAATACGCAGCATTACGTTGCAATCATTACAATTTATTGAAAATGATTGAAAACAATTGGGACTTACGTGGATTGAGCAAAGAGCACACTTCGAATGGATATAAAATTGCTTATGGGTTAGATAATAAAATTGAGTTGTGGAAATAAATAAAATGGTTCCCCTCTCCCGCTTGCGGGGTGAGGGGAGTAGCAATGTAGCAACTCACGCCCTCATCCCCCGCCCTTCTCCCCGTGTTGGATGGAACTTAATGCAGAGAGTGTGTAAAAAGATCCGAAGACCACAATCCTATCGTTTGGCGTCGCTTTTTTTCGTGCTAACTCGTAAGCCTGTTCAATCGAACCCGAAAATACCACCTTATCAATGTGCGCCAATTCAAACGCTGTTAACAATTCGTCCTTCGCAGCGCCGCGCTTTTCTTGCAACGGAGCAACAAACCATTCTGAAATATCGTCTTTGATCATTTGCAAGCTAGTGCCAATGTCCTTATCCCGTAACATGGAAAAAACAGCATAGGTTTTTCCGCTGAAGGGCTGGCGCCGTAAAAATTCGGCCAACCAAAGCACTGAGGCTGGGTTATGAGCCACATCGTGGATCTCAATCACCTCGCCTGGTATCACTTGCCAGCGGCCAGGTAATGAAACCGCAGCCAAGCCCATGCGCAGGTTGTCTTCTGTCACCGGAAGGCGATTTTGTAAATGCACTGTCGCCATTAACACGGTTGCCATGTTATCCACAGCCAGTTGATTGGTGGGTAAAGCTCGGTAAGTAGCCGTCTCGCTAATAAAGTCCCAGGTTGAACCGGTTTGCCGCACGCTAAAATCGCGATCGCGAATCAACAACGGCGCATTCAGCGCCTTAGCATGCTCCAAAAGGGTATGAGGCGGATTGGGATCACCACAAACGGCCGTTTGCCCTGATCGAAAAATACCCGCCTTTTCAAAACCAATGCTTTCTCGTGTAGGACCCAGATAATCCACATGGTCAATGCTGATGCTGGTAATGATGCTAAGCGTTGGATTAATGATGTTAACGGCATCCAATCGGCCCCCAAGTCCCACCTCGAGCAAGATGACGTCCAGTTTAACCGCCCTGAAGAGCCACAGAGCCGCTAGGGCGTTATATTCAAAGGGAGTCAGGTAGATGTCGTCTCTAGCCGCTTCTATTCGCTCATACGCCTCCACGAAGGCCGCATCGCTCGGGTGTTCGCGGTTGATACGCACGATTTCATTGAATTGAAACAGGTAGGGGGTCGTAAATGCACCCACCTTGTACCCCGCTTGTAAATAAATCGCCTCAAGTCCAGCAACGGTTGAACCCTTTCCATTCGTGCCGCCAACCGTGATAACGGGGCATTGCGGGGTTAAAAGTTTTAATTTTTCAGCCACTTGGACGACACGGGTCAACCCCAGCTCGATTTCCTGCCCGGGTTTGTACTGTTTGTTAATCCAATCTAGCCATTCTTGTAATGTGGATAAGTACATCTGTATTCCTCTGCAAAGCCTGTGGATAACCTTGGTATAAAAGGGAGGCCCCCAAAAAATTTCGAGTTACCCTTTTTCATCCCGCCACTATACATGAGTTGTCCACAGGTTATGAATTCTGTAAGTTGATGATTATTAATTGCTTTAGTTCGTAATCCACAAAAAATCCCTTCCTATATAGCAAAAGTAATCTTTTAAAAAAATAAATAATATTATTTTATTAGAGAGAGGGAATTTGGGTTCGAGGGAGAAAGGGTATGAGGTGGAAGGTAGGCTTAGGGGGAATAGAAGGGTTGTGGATTGAATGAGTAAGTCCTGCGGTTAAGCCACAGGACAATGGACATTAGCGTTGCTAGGGACTAACAGCAAAGGATTGTCATCCTACGCGAAAGCGTAAGACCCAGGGTTAAGCCATTTGAAACCAAGTAGAAACCGTTTCAGCACCAAGATGGTCATAAAGGTAATTTAAATAACGGGTCAATTCTAATTCGTATAAATTTTCATCAACCATAGTTTCTTTCCAGTTCACTGGCTCATGATGGAAAAAGCGCTCGCCCAAAAAATCGGCACAGAATTTTTGATAATCACGTGTAAATAATAGAAACGTGTGCCAAAATTGATCAATCTCTTTCATTTCTTGGTGCATGACGCATTTAAACTGCAATGCTTCTTCGTGGGGTTGTTTTTTTAAATCATCGCTGTGTTGCAAACAAATCCAAACGTATTTTAAAAATTCTTGTAGGGCTTTTTTACCGGTTAATTTATTTTGTGGGTAATCGCGTTCATAGCGATCAATGACGGCTGAGTTTTGGTAGGAAAGTAGTGAAGTAAGATTAAGTGACATAAGTTTCCTGGCTATTTTTTCTTGAATTCCGCGTCTTGCGAGGAACGTTGTGACGCGCAACTTCCCGTTAATAGCAAGAGATGAGTCTGCCTTACGGCTCCTCCTCGCAATGACGATTTAGTTTAATGGGGCCAAGGCGAACCGCAACAATAGGCAGCGCATTTATTTGCTAATTTACGTTTGACAATGGCATTGATTAATTTATTTTTCATTTTATTTCTCCTAAAAATAATGGGACGAGTTAAGCTTATGAAAACAAAAAATCATCGTCAATTAGTTACCAATTGGTAACCTTTAATAAGGTTTTAATTTTTTATGAATAAATTTAATGTCTTTGATCATAAGTGCCCTGCACGTGCTGCATTGGAAATGATTAGTGATAAATGGACCATTTTAATTATTGAAATTTTAGCGGAAAAGCCCCATCGTTTTTTAGAATTACAACGTGCCATTGGTGGCATTTCCAAAAAAGTATTAGCGAGTACGCTTAAAATCCTCGAAAAAAATGGTTTTATTTTACGATGTGATCAATCGGATAGTCAGTTAAAAGTAGAATATTCCTTAACACCGGTCGGAAAAAGTTTAAGTCAAATTTTTATGGTTTTAACCGATTGGGCCGAAAATAATATTGATACCATTTTATTATCGCAATCGCATTATCAAGAAGCGCTAAATTCCTAAAAAAATCAACTAACTCCTCGTTTTTGACTTATTTAACTTATAAACCATACTTAAATGAGATGATAAAAACGGGGAAGTTGTTATGGATGCACGTGAAACGACGTTAATGGAAGTATTATTAACTACTTTAAAAGAAAAAATAGCGACGCCAGTAGTGCTGACTCGTCTATTTGATAGCGTTGACGTGAAAAAGTTTTCGGGTGTCAGTGGTGAGTTTATTTCCGCTTATCAGCAACAATTTGGGCCCGATATCATCAATGGTAATTCATTGATTTCTTTAACAGAAGAAAATGTGCTGAAAATAATGCCGATTATGCAAGCGCTGCGTGATTCCATTATGGAAGATCCGCAATTTAAAGCGGTGCTTAATGAGGTGCCAAATGAAAGACGTGCAGAGGTTTATCGCGATGTTGGCATTGCCCTACTAAATCGCATCACGGGTCAGGCCATGGCAAATTTGGGAAAATTAGAAGAACAATCACAAAGAGATAATCTTGTTTCTAATATGCAACTTTTAAATACTATTTATAGAAATCATGATAAACAGCTGGACTTGGTTTTTGAAAGTGTTAAACAAGATTTGAGAAGAGAATTAGCGGCTAAAATGTTTCAACATTTAGGAATCAGTAAAGACACCGTTGATGGAAAAACCATCTTAGATTTGACCAGCATTAATGAAAAATCGCTTGCTAATAATCTCGATAGCATTAGTAAATTTAAACAAGATTTAGTAAAAAACGCGCAGGGAAAAAACACTACACCTGATCCTAATTTTGATCGCACTCGCAAAGTATTAGCAAGTGTGCCCCCTGAGCAAAAAGCACAGTGGGTGCATAAAGTAGAGCTTAATGTTTTACAAGAAGTAGTCACTGCTGCGAAAACGAATACCAATGCAAAAACGGGTGTTCTCAAGCAAGAACAATTGCACCAGTTGGCGGATAACATTATTAATTTGACGATAAAACGCGATAAAGATTTAGGAAAACAATTACAAGAACGTAACGCGCCACCTAAAGCACTACAATCGACATCCAACATTTTTAGTAGCTTAAAAACCCTTATTGGCAAAAATGAAAATTCCGATAAGAAAAAATTGGATGTGGCAGTAGCAATGGAAAAATCCGACGAAAAATCCGCTGTTAAATTTCAAGAGGATTCACCTCAAAAAGAAGATAAGAAATCCGTCACCTTTGGTCGACGTAATCAAGTTATACCTAATGCAGCGCACGAAAATAAGGGACGTTATGCGACGCTCTCTCGTTCTGGTTTAACGCAATCACAAGGGAATTTAAAAGAGATATTAAAAGAACACGGTAATGCCGATGCAGAGCATAAAAATGAAGAAAAAGGAGATGTTACGACGCCTAATTTTTTTAGAAGACCGTAACGCGTCCTGGTGAGATTGGGGCTGGCAATCTCACCAGGACGTTAACATTAGCGGTTCGCTATTCGAATAGCGATCGGATGTGGTAGACCATCGCGTTCTTTAGCAAGATAAGAAACGGCTTGCCAATCCACAATGGTCGGTTGATCTTTCGTTGCGGTGTGGATGCTATGCACCATGCCCGGTAAATTCGCATCAAAATTACCACTATGTTCTTCTAGGGGCATGTACGCTTCCATGACTAATTGATTATGCTGCCAACCTAACTTGACTGGGTAGTTGACGATTGCCACTGGAATTCCTGGCTCAATGCTCGGAAAGAAATGAAAAATATCTTTTTCATACATACGAAGGCAACCAAAGCTCGCGCGCTTGCCGATGCTTTCTGGGAAAATGGTACTGTGAATCAAGAAGGTCGGAATGCGCATGTAAATGGCATAAGGTCCTAGCGGATTATCCGGCCCTGCTGGCATGACCTGCGGCAAAATCACCCCTTGCGCTAAATTAAATTCGCGAATATCTTCCGGCGGAATCCAAGAAGGGTCTTTTACTTTTTTGGTAATGCTCGTGTATTCAATGGGAATCGTTTTGCCAATTTTACCAATGCCGATTGGATAGGTATAAACTTCATTGGTATTTTTAGGATAATAATACATGCGCATTTCGGGCAAATTCACCACAATGCCTTCGCGCGTTTGGCTCGGCAATAAATGTTCAGTGGGAATTTGCATGGAGGCGCCATAAGGTAATGGCTTTTCCAAATTCAATTGCGGGTTGGAATTAACGAGTGCGTTATAGCCCACATCATATTTTTGTGCGATAGAGGCAACGGTATCACTCATGCCAACGTGGGTATATTCCCGAGAACCCACTACCGCCTCGTTAGCCGGCGGTAGTCGATAAGCGGTTGCGAAAGTGTTTAAGCTAGTGGTGAATAAAACAAATGATAAAGCCAATCCCAACCGAAGTTTCATGCTACTTCCTTTTCCAAACAGGTGAGCGTTTAGACGCTCGCTAAAAACGAAGAATGTGATAACCAACTACGGTCTGGATAATAAGCAACAACAACTGTATCGCCTTTGATGGCGTTAATCAGCGGTGTTGACGTTTCAGTGCTAACTGCAGGGCATCCCCAGCTACGTCCAATTTGACCGTACCGGCTTATGATATCAGGGTTTACATAGCGTGCGCCATGAATGACGATGGCTCGATTATAGGCATTGTCATTTAAACCATGTTCTAACCCACGCAGACGCAATGAATAACCATTGTGACCAACGTAAGTGGTATCGGTAACAAAGACCCCTAAGCTCGATTTTAAACTGCCGGGACTATTGGAAAATGAATCAGAACGGGTACCACCACTGTTTTTGCCGTGAGACACCCAAGTGTTGAATAAGGCACGACCCGATCGTAAATCAAATACCCATAAACGCTTATCCGTGGAGGGTTTGGAATAATCAATAACGGTTAAAAGTTGTTTATTATCATAGCCACGACGGTGGGCATTTAAATAAGCGATTAAACTTAAGCGTAAAACATTCTCATCAATATTGCTGGCTTGGTGTTTTAATAATTGCATTTCTGAAGTTAACCAATGGGCACTGCCAGCTGATTGTTGGCTTAAGCTATGGTTGCTAGTCCAGGTAGGCCAGACAAAACCGCATAAGGATATCGATAAAACACTAAGGCTAATTAAACGTAATAATTTCATGGTGAAATGACTCTCTTCTGTTGATTCTTCTTACCCCAACGGGGAACCGAGTGCTTAGCTAGTTTCAGCCTAAGTTGTTGTTATAAAAATGAATCCTCATAGACAATCCCTTGACCAGTTAACGCGAGGTGGAGTCATTTTTATACATTATTGCTTGGCTTGTCAAATCGGAGGGGTGGTGTACTTAAAAAAAACACAAGCTTTTTGGCTTAAAAATTATTATCCTTTTGGCATTCTTAACCCTTTAATGGATGCCTTCTCATCATGAATTTATCTGAAAAAATTCGCGTGGCAGTTTTATACGGTGGTAGATCCGCAGAACATGAGGTGTCTTTGCGCTCAGCTGCGAATGTCATGCAATTTTTAGACCCAAGCCAATTTGAAATTGTACCGATTGGAATTGATAAGCAAGGAAATTGGTTATTAGGCAGCGATGTGTTCAAAGCCAGTTTAGAAGCACAGCAAGTTAAACAATTAAATGAGACGACTTGGTTTACACCGGAATGGGCTAGTAAAGCGGTCTCGACATCCGTCTCGAAAGAATTATCCCTGCAAGAGAAACAATTTGATGTGGTCTTTCCCGTCGTGCATGGCACCTTGTGTGAAGATGGCACCTTGCAAGGTTTATTAGAATTAGCGGGTTTGCCGTATGTCGGCTGCGGTGTTTTATCTTCGGCATTGGGCATGGATAAAGATTTTTCAAAACGCGTTGCCATGTTAGCAGGCATACCGGTTGCGCCCTATGTTGTCATCAAAGCGGGCGAATGGCGGAAAAATAAAGCGCGTTTTGATGATGCCATTCATGAACTTGGGTTTCCCCTCTTTGTTAAACCGGCCAATACCGGTTCCAGTGTCGGTATCAGCAAAGTGAAATCGGTTGCTCAATTAGACATGGCGATTAATGAAGCATTCCGTTTTGATACGAAATTAGTTATCGAAAAAGCGTTAGACATTGTTGAGTTAGAAGTTGCCGTGTTAGAAGCATTGGCGGATGGCGAGGAGCCAGTTGTGAGCGTTGTCGGTGAAATTCGCCCCACGCAAGAAGAATTTTATTCCTACAATGCTAAATATGGGGATGATAATGGCGCTGAACTCATTATTCCTGCACCGCTTGATTCACCCATCTTGGAAAAAACGCGTCAAGTAGCGAGCCAATTATTTAAGTTATTAGATTGCGAAGGCATGGCACGCATTGATCTTTTTTATAATAAAGTAGACGGTGAAATTTATTTTAATGAAGTAAACACCATTCCTGGTTTTACGCAAATTAGCATGTATCCAAAATTAATGGCCGCATCCGGTATTTCCTACGACGCGCTATTAACGCATTTAGTCAAATTAGCATTAAAACGGCATGCCGAGCGCTCATTATTAGAACGTAATTATTCAGGTTAGTTTATCGATATTTTAATGCGAAGAATTATAATTGCTTTGTTAGGAGTGGTGTGTGCTACCGGATTAGCAGCAGAGAAAGCGCCTTTGCATCTGACGTTAAACGATGCCATTTTGCTTGGGGTGCGCGAGCACCCTAATGTCGTTTCAGCCGAACTTAACAATGTATTACAGAAATTTAATTATGCCGTGCAAAAATGGGCATTTGCTCCGCATTACTCCATTAACGGATCAGCAACATATAATCACAGTAAATTAGCGGACATTGAATCCACACAAGGGAAAAATTTTTCGCTCGACCCCGCTGTGAGTTGGTTATCACCCGTTGGTACGCAAATGACTTTAACGGCAACCAATTCGTATTCGAACAATTATCATCCTAATTTATCTTTACAAGTCTTGCAGCCGCTAATGCGCGGTTTTGGTTCGGCGATTGTTGAAGCTTCGTTAAATAATGCGAAAGATGCGGTGGAAATCTCTTCTCTTTCCATGGAAGGTTTATTACGAAATACCGTCACCAATATTATTAATGCGTATTTAACCGTGTTAAGCGCGGAAGAATCAATTTTGATTGACCAAAAGGCGTTGGCGCGCGCGGAAATATCGCAACATCAAACCGAATTATTTATTAAAGCAGGTCATAAAGCCGGTAATGAATTAATTACCGTCAAAGCCAACGTTGCCAGCGCAAAATCACAATTAGAAAATGACCAAAATAATTTAGATCAAGCACGATTTGGCTTGTTATCAGCGATTGGATTAGATCCCAATACGCCCATTGAATTTACTGCTTTAAATTTAGAAGCATTGGAAAAACGCTATCAGCCGGTTGATTTAAATCGGGCGAAAGAGGCATCCATCACGCATGATATTCAATATCAAGTGGATAATTTAATTTTAAATGGTTCAACAATGCGAAGTTTAGCCATTGCAAAAGACAATACGCGTTGGCAATTAAATTTAAGTGCCTCAGCGATGCTTGGTAGTAGCACTGAAGGAACGAATGTGGGTGTTAATGGATTACTGAATGGACAAAACCAAGCGCAAAACATTGGCTTGGATTTGGTTATTCCAATCGGCGATAAAGCGGCTGAACAAAACGTATTAAATGCCCAAATCGCGATTAAACAAGCGCGCCTAGCATTGCAACAAGAACGGTGGAATTTAGAAACAGGCGCGATTAATACCTGGAATTCCGTGCAAAGTGCAGCGCGCGCGTTGCACTTTGCGAAAGATGCTGAAAAACTACAACAAGATACGTATCAACTGAGTTACCAGAAATATATTCATGGTTTAATTGATAGCCTTGAATTACAAACCGCACAATTGCAATTAACGCAAGCCCAGCAAAGCTCTCTCAATGCGGAAATGAATTACATCAAAGCATTGGTGCAACTCGATTTACTGATGGGGCATACTTTATCATCGTGGCACATTACCGTGAGAACTTAAGATGCGTTTTTTAATTTTAGTTTTATTAGCATTGAATTTAATGGCTTGTTCTCAGCCTAAAGAAACGGCCACGCAATTAATGACCGTGCAAGAAGAAACACGTACGGAGAATTTGTATTTTACGGCGGTCATTCAGCCTTTAAAAGTTTCGGTCATTCCAGCGCCTGCTGAAGGGGCGATTGTGGAAATGCCTTATCAGTACGGCGAAACCGTTCAAAGCGGTGCAACCATTTTTCAATTGGCTTCAACTAAATTCATTGCGGATTACAAAACCGCCTTAATGCAATATGTTAAAGCGAAAAGTGATTTTAATACGAGTCAAATGCAATTAACCGAAGGTGAATTTCTTCATAAAAATCAATTAATTTCCGATGACGATTTTAAAATGAAGCGCGCCAATTTTTATGCTTCGCAATTGGCATTGCTACAAGCGAAAGATGCATTAGATAGTTTGTTACAACAATTAAATTTAAAAAAGGACGATTTGCATCGGCTATCGATTAATGACATCGATAAAATTACCGCCGCCATCCACAATAATGTGGAGGCACAAACCATTTTAATTAAAACACCGACTGCCGGTATTTTGTTATCTCCGCCTAAAAATGAAGATGGCGAAAAAAAACTAGGCAAAGGGGATTTGATTAAACAAGGTGAAGTATTGGCCTTGATGGGGGATATGTCGGGTGTGAGAGTGGCGATTAAAGTGAATGAATTAAGCATTAATCAATTACACTTAGGGCAAGCAGTGAGTATAACGGGTGCGGCTTTTAGCCAATTTACCTTGCACGGTAAAATTGCCCGTATCGACCGCCAAGCGGAAGCGAGTAATAGCGGCTTACCGTTATTTCCGGTTGAAGTTATCGTGCCTAAATTATCCCCGCAAGAACAAGAAGCCATTCGCGTTGGGATGAGCGCGCGTGTGGCCGTGTTAACGAGCGAAAGCCCTACTTTAACCATCCCGTTAAGTGCCGTGTTTCAAATGGATGGTAAAGCGTATGTTAGTCGTTTTAATCCTAACACCAAACAAGTGGAAAATATTGCTATCACACCTGGCAAAACCACGCTGGATAGCATTACCGTGTTAGGAGGGTTAAATCCGGGAGATAAAATTGTCAGCACTCATTCAGCTTGAACAGGTTTGTAAAACGTATCAGCTTGGCCAAAACGCTGTTTGTGCTTTAGATACAATTAATTTAGTTGTAGCGCGCGGTGAGTTTTTAAGTTTGATGGGCGCATCCGGTTCTGGCAAATCGTCGTTGTTGAATATTATTGGCTTACTCGATCGACCAACCTCGGGCACGTACACGTTAAATGGGGATGCAGTAACCACTGTATCGGAAGATAATTTAGCGCAGATTCGCAATGAACGCATTGGGTTTGTCTTTCAATCATTTTTTTTATTGCCGCGCTTAACGGCACTGCAAAATGTGATGCTACCACTGACTTATCGCGCGATGCCTAAAAAACTGGCGCACGAAAAAGCATTGCATTTACTGGATCGCATGGGCGTTGCACATTTAATTCAGCATCGTCCAAATCAGTTATCCGGCGGGCAGCAGCAGCGCGTTGCTATTGCAAGAGCATTGGTGGGTGATCCAGATTTGATTTTGGCCGATGAACCAACGGGGGCGCTGGATTCGCAAACCAGCCAAGAAGTGATGGCGTTGTTTAAAGAGTTACATCAAGAAGGCCGCACGGTGCTGTTAATTACTCACGATCCTAACATGAGTCGACATTGTGAGCGCGTGATCAAGATTAAAGACGGCAAGATTGTTTCTTAGTCGATAATTGCATAGACTCAAGCAGAACGTTTGGACGCCAATGATTCAGGAGATTAAGTCAATGTCACAATCCACTTACCAATGGGAAGATCCCCTACATTTTGCAGACCAACTCAGCGCGGAAGAGCGCATGATTAGTGAGTCGGCGCGCGAATTTGCTGAACAAACCCTTATGCCGAAAGTCAAAGCGGCATTTAATGAAGAAAAATTTGATCCTAGCATCATGCGCGAAATGGGTGCAGCGGGTTTATTAGGTGCAACTATCCATGGCTATGGTTGTGCAGGCGTCAACTATGTTTCTTACGGCTTAATTACCCGCGAATTAGAACGCGTGGATTCGGGTTATCGCTCGATGTTGAGCGTCCAGTCTAGTTTGTCCATGTATGCCATTTATGCTTATGGTAACGAAGCACAAAAACAAAAATTTTTACCGAAAATGGCAACGGGTGAATGGATTGGTTGTTTTGGTTTAACGGAACCGAACCATGGTTCTGATCCTAGCGGCATGTTAACGCGTGCACGCCGTGCTCCCGGTGGTTATGTCTTAAAAGGCAGCAAGATGTGGATAACGAATTCGCCCGTTGCCGATGTGTTTATTGTCTGGGCGAAAAATGATGAAGGTCGTATCCGCGGTTTTATTTTAGAAAAAGGCATGAAAGGTTTATCGGCTCCCACCATGCATGGCAAATTAAGTTTGCGAGTTTCCATTACAGGTGAAATTGTGATGGAAGATGTGTTTGTGCCGGAAGAAAATGCGTTGCCATTTGGCGAAGGTTTAGCGGGGCCATTAGGATGTTTAGACAATGCGCGTTATGGCATTACCTGGGGTTCGTTAGGCGCGGCAGAATTTTGCTGGCATGCGGCGCGCCAATACACGATGGATCGCAAGCAATTCGGCCAACCCTTGGCAGCGAACCAATTAATTCAATTTAAATTAGCGAACATGCAAACCAACATCACGTTGGGTTTGCAAGGCTGCTTGCGTTTAGGTCGATTAAAAGACGAAGGTAAAGCGGAAACCCCCATGATCTCGATGATGAAACGCTATTGCACGGTGACGGCGTTAGACATTGCGCGTGAAGCGCGAGACATGCATGGTGGGAATGGGATTATGGATGAGTTTCATATCATGCGCCATGTGATGAATTTAGAAACGGTGAAGACGTATGAAGGAACGGCAGATGTGCATGCGTTGATTTTAGGACGGGCGCAAACGGGTATTCAGGCGTTTAAGCCGTTAGGTAATCCGGTCCGTAGTACGGTGAAAGAATAACCTTTAGAAAAACCTCATTGTCCCGCGGCTTAAGTATGGCGCGGGACAACATGGCTTTAATCATCCAGGCCAACACGAATTGCTGCCGCAATTCCCCAGGGGATTAATAAGACTCCTAAAATCATAATCCCCGCCATAAACGCAAGCGGCCCTGCCACACTTAAGCCCATCTCCACCTGATGCACCAAGTTCACCCCAAAAATCAAAACGGGAATAATTAACGGCAACACCATGAGCCCCAACAAAATACCAGGCTGTTTTAATCCTAACGTTAACGCAACGCCCAAACTGCCTAACAACGTAATCAACGGCGTGCCAAACAATAGCCCTAAAATGAGCGCGAGTAAGGGCGCACTATTCATCTGAAACAACCAACCAATAATCGGCGTCAGTAAAATAATGGGAAAACTCGTGACTAACCATTGCGCCAATAACTTTAGTGTAATGGTTAATGGCATAGGCAAAGGATTTAAAGCGAGCTGTTCTAAAAAACCATCTTCCGTATCCGTAATAAAGATGTTTTCAATGGAGAGCAGGTTAGCAAATAAAGCACCTAACCAAACGCAGCCCGGTAAATACCGTTTTAAAAAAACCGGATCCGGTGAAAAAACTAACGGGAACAAACAAATAACAATGGCGAAAAAAGCCAAAGGATAAAGCCATTCTTGAGCTCTACGCCACAATAATAAAAATTCAAAATAAAAAACGCGGAGTGCGATGTTTAGCAAAGGGGTAATCTCACAATTTGAGCAACGATGCCCGGCAAAATGATGGATTGATGTGAACTCAACACAGCAATGCCGCCCGAACGCAAATGATTTTTAAGTAACATTAAAACGCTAGCAATGGTATTAGCATCCAGTGCCGTTAACGGTTCATCGAGTAACCACAGGGGTTTGGCGATGGAAAAAACGCGTGCTAAAGCAACCCGCCTTTTTTGACCAGCGGATAAGTGGTTAATGGGCGTATCTATTTCACTCATCATGCCTAATTCGCGTAAGCCAACTGTTGAAACGGGTTCTGTTTTTAATGCCAAACTATTAGCGAGTTGCAAGTTTTCGCCAACGGTTAACTCTAATTTTAAGCCATTACTATGGCCTAAAAAATGCATATGGCTAAAGTAATCAGGGCTAAGTGATTTACCTTGCCAAGCGATGGAGCCACTCTCGGGTGTGATTAATCCGGCGAGTATGCGTAGTAAAGTGGATTTGCCTGAACCATTCGGGCCTTCAATTAATAATAAAGCGCCCGGTTTCAACTCAAAGGATAAATTTTGAAAAAGGAAACGCTTATCCCGACTGGCAGATAATTGCTTAACCTTAAGACCCAACATTTCCATTAGAGCCCACCCAAAACCCGGAAAAAGACGCCACGCTGTTCGGGTTGATCATCCAGTAACGTATTTTTTTCGACACCTTTTTCAGCGTCTTCGCGTGGACTTAAATGTTTTAAAGAAGGTCGACGGGCGAATAATTTTGACACCGAATCAGCTGCGCAGCTGATAAAGGTTGGGTTGTTTGACTGGATTTCACCGCTTCCTTCGGCTGTAACAGCCCCTTTTTCGACATCTAGGCTCTTTCTACTAACAGTCATCTGGCTTTCCTTTTGGCTTTTTTGTGTCTTGCCGATTTTATACTCATTACACTTCAAAAAGCGAAGTGTAATGAGTATTCCCATGTTTTTATGAAGGGCGCGAATTAAATTCGCACCCTTCACCCAAGGGGAGAATCGCGATTCTCCCCTTGGGGAACCCCATCGCGTGGGGGGGTACTCCGCGATGCGAAAAACGCATCGTTGGAGTACGAATGGTATGTGTCCTTAAATTGAGAGGTGATCTAATAGCTTAAAAGGGGGGAGTGCTTCGCGATGCGAAAGACGCAATATCTTAAAGGGGGGGTCTTGTTCAAAGGCTCACTCCCCGCTACAATAGCCCCCTTTTATGTGAA
>CAZQXH010000012.1:0-84557 GCA_964597435.1 uncultured Coxiellaceae bacterium
ATTTTACTATTGGGCCGTCTAGGGATCGAACCTAGGACCAACTGATTAAGAGTCAGATGCTCTACCAACTGAGCTAACGGCCCAAAGATGGGGTGAATGACGGGGCTCGAACCCGCGACAACCGGAATCACAATCCGGGGCTCTACCAACTGAGCTACATCCACCATATGACTTGACGCTAAATTGCGCGCCCGGCAGGACTCGAACCTGCCACCCTCGGCTTAGAAGGCCGATGCTCTATCCTACTGAGCTACGGGCGCTTGGGATGACGGGTCAAATGAGTCTGACCTAAATTTTTCGGGGTAGAGGGATTCGAACCCCCGACATCTTGCTCCCAAAGCAAGCGCGCTACCAGACTGCGCTATACCCCGCACATAAAGTGTGAACGGATGATACTGAGAGGGATGTTTCCCGTCAATGGTTTATAACAATAAATCACGATCTTGGCTTCTCGATGAAGGCGGCTATCCGTAATAATAAGGCATCAGGGAAAAGCCGGCGCATGCAAAAGACTTGAATTTTATTCAAAAACCCCGGAATAATCACGCGCTGACCCCGCATTAGGCCATGAAACCCCACGGCCGCCGCTTTATCGGCCGACATACTATTTTGAAATTTGCTGCGGATATTGGTCTTATCAGTGCCGGTGGTCTGATGAAACCCAGTATCAACTACGCCTGGACAAAATACCGACACAATAATGCCCTCTTGGCGATATTCGTAGGCCAAGGCTTTTGAGAAAGAAACTATATAAGCCTTAGAAGCATGATAAGTGGAAAAATAAGGACCCGGGATAAAAGCAGCCGTCGAAGCCACATTTAAAATTTTTCCGCGCTTGGCGGCTAAAAAATACCCTAAGAAAAAATGCGTTAACCGCGTTAAAGCCACCACATTCAAAGCTAAAATTTGCTCAAGCCCTTCCTTCGCTACAGTATGCAATTTCCCAATGCGCCCCGTTGCCGCATTATTCACCAGCACCTCAATACTATTCATCTTATCTTTAAAGTGCTCTGCAAAGCGGTCACAAAAATCAGCAGCGCTGACATCAGCCGGATAGGTATCAACCCCCACCCCCAAAGAACGCAACTCCGCGGCAGCACTCTCTAAATCACTACCATTTCGCGCCACCAAAATAAGATCATAACCCACCCTAGCAAATTCTTTGGCTAATTCCAAACCTATTCCTTTTGATCCGCCTGTAATAAGTGCAATTTTAGACATTGTGCGCCTCTCTCCTTTTTAATCATTATAAACGTTCCTGCGCAATAGAAGCAGAATGCGAAAAGCGTAACGAACTTCTAAAAATCACCAATCCCGCAACAGTGGAGATATACTCAAAGGAGTGCTATTGTATGCCCCAAATTCTAAAGGCAGGTTTAGATGGTAGCTGAAATCATCGATGGAAAAGCGATTGCAACGCGGCTGAAAAATAAGTTGGCTAGCCAAATTGCAGCTCACGCAGGACGAAAACCCGGTCTTGCGGTGATTTTAGTGGGAGATGATCCGGCATCCGAAATTTATGTGCGTAATAAACGCCAAGCGTGTGAACAGGTCGGTATTCACTCCGTTTACTACCCCCTCCCCGCCGATGTCTCTGAAGCCGAATTAATTGCCCGCATCAAAACCCTCAATCTCGATCCTGATATCGATGGCATTTTATTGCAATTACCCCTCCCAAAGCACATTGATGTCGAAAAAATTATCGAAACCATCGATCCCAAAAAAGACGTCGATGGCTTTCACCCTTACAACGTTGGCCGCCTTGCTCGCAGCCAACCGCTCCTTCGACCTTGCACCCCCTATGGCATCATGCTCATGCTGGAAGAAATTCAACAAGTTTTTAAAGGCAAACATGCCGTTATCGTCGGTGCATCGCACATTGTGGGTCGCCCCATGGCATTAGAATTATTAAAAGCCGGCGCGACAATCACCGTTTGCCATCGTCTCACCGCAAATCTAGGCGCTTACGTTAAAGAAGCCGACATTCTCGTCTCAGCCGTTGGTAAACCCGGTTTAATCCCAGGTGACTGGATCAAAGAAGGCGCCACCATCATCGATGTCGGCATTACGCGCTTACCGGATGGCAGCCTAAGCGGCGATGTCGACTTTAAAGAGGCATGCAAGCACGCACGCTACATCACCCCCGTTCCAGGCGGAGTCGGCCCCATGACCGTTGCCGTGCTACTGAGAAACACTTTACTGGCTGCCGGCTTCCATTTAGAAAGCTAACACTTTAAATTACTTAGTAAAATAGTAAAACTACGGATACAGTATCGGGGAAGCCTAGGATTGCTCATCGCAATTGGCATCAGTATACTGCTAGCTATTATTCAAGGAGGAATAACGTGGCGCATACACCCCGTCTTTTTGCAGAACGCCTTAATCATTGCTTTAATGAAATGGACGCACCAGCCAATTCCCGCGAGCGCGCCGCCATTTTAAGTAAAATGATTGATATTCCTAAACAACAGGCTTGGACGCTAGTAGAAGGCCAAGTGCTGCCAGATGCAGATATTATTGCAAAAATTGCCACTGAATTTGAAGTAGACACCAACTGGTTACTTGGTAAATAGCAGCGACTTTGTCATTAATCGCTGCCGTTCACTTAACCTTAAAGAGAGCCGCAATTCATTGGTTTCGTTTCTGCGGCCGTTAAGACGGTTTGCAAAGCTTGCACCACAGTATCAATTTGTTCGCGGGTAATGATTAACGGGGGCGCCAAACGCACAACGGTATGATGAGTTTCTTTACTTAAAATACCGTGTTCTAATAATTGCATGCAGAGCGCTTTTGCTGGATACGCCTTAGCAATTTCCAAACCAATCAACAAACCTTTACCACGCACATCTACAATTAAATCTGACCGTAGCTTCTTAAGCTCATTTTGAAAATAATTACCTAATTCCGCCGCACGTTCCGTTAATTTTTCTTCCAGCAACACTTCTAATGCTGCATTTCCAACGGCTGCCGCTAAAGGATTACCCCCAAATGTGCTGCCATGATCGCCGGGAGTAAAAACATCCATCACTTCAGCACGCGTTAAAAATAAGGAAACGGGCAACAACCCTCCGCCCAATGCCTTACCAAGCACAACCGCATCCGGCTGCACGTCATCATGGTGACAAGCAAGTAACTTACCAGTACGCCCTAAACCCGTTTGAATCTCATCCGCTATCATTAACACATTATGTTTTTTACAAAGCGCAGCACATTCGCGCAAATAACCAGCGGGAGGCACAATAATACCGCCTTCGCCCTGAATGGGTTCCACTAAAAAGGCAGCGGTATTGGGCGTAATCGCTTTTTCTAATGCAGTAATGTCGCCATACGGAATGGTCTTAAATCCTTTTGGAAAAGGACCAAACCCATCGCGATATTGCGGCTCACTCGACATGCCCACAATGGCAATCGTGCGGCCATGAAAATTACCGGAACAGGCAATGATTTCCGCTTGCTCAGCAGGAACTTTCTTGACGGTATAAGCCCACTTACGCGCCGCCTTCAATGCCGTTTCTACCGCTTCCGCACCCGTATTCATGGGCAACGCGCGCTCAAAACCGGTCATCTGACAAGCACGTTCTAAGAAAGCACCTAATTTATTGGTATAAAAAGCGCGCGAGACAATTGATAGTTGGCGCGCTTGTTCCGTTAAAGCTTGCACCAGCTTAGGGTGGCAATGCCCATGGCTCACTGCCGAATAAGCACTCATCATGTCAAGATAACGCTTGCCGCTTTCATCCCAAACATACGCGCCCTCACCTTTAACTAATACCACAGGGAGAGGTGAATAATTATTCGCTCCATATGTTTGCTCACGGGTAATAAATGCGTTTGTCATGAGATTCCCTATCGACAATTAATATGATTAAGGTAACTTACGCAAAAAGGTAGGATGATACAAGTAGAGTTGGCAAAGAGGTGGCAGCGTATTTCCTAAAAGCGTCACAAAAACCACCAAGGGAAAGGTTGGAAGCCTCATCAGTGTTTTAGGCTTTCCTGTACTAGCAGGACTTGCACACCACACTGAAATCACGCCTCCGCGTTTTATGACTGAAAGGTTTTGGAGGCTCTTTAGAAATACGCTGTCACCTCTCTACCTTTACAACTTCAGTATACGACCTGCGCAATATATTTTCAAATGCCAAATAGGTTTGTAATAATTCACCATTAATTATATAGTCTTAGCCCATGAATAAAACCACTTTTGAAGGCACCATCCATAATTTAAGCCATGACGGACGAGGCATTGCCACCGTCCAGCAAAAAACTACTTTTATCGAAGGCGCTTTGCCCGGGGAAACTGTTGAATTTCGGATGCTGCGCAATCACCGCACTTATCAAGAAGGTGAAGCCACTGCGATTTTAAATGCCTCAGAAAATCGCGCCACACCCCCTTGCCAACATTTTGGCCTGTGCGGCGGGTGCAGCCTGCAACACATGAATGCCAGCGTTCAATTAGCATTAAAGCAACAAACACTGCTCGAGCAATTAGAACATTTTGGCAAGGTCAAACCCGAAACCTTATTGCCACCCCTTAGTGCAAACTTAGTTGGTTATCGTCGCAAAGCTCGCTTAGGGGCGAAATACGTTACCAAGAAAGATAAATTGCTGGTTGGTTTTCGCGAACGCGCGAGCCGCTACTTGGCTGAATTAAACCGCTGCGAAGTTCTCCACCCCCGCGTTGGCCATCAACTCGATGCCTTAGCTAGGTTAATTCGCTCTTTAAAGGCTTACATGAGCATTCCCCAAATTGAAATGGCGATGGGGGATGAAGAGCTGGCTTTAGTGTTTCGTCATATGGAACCATTAGACGAGGCAGATCAAGCAAAGCTGGTGGATTTCGGAAAAGAGCACGACATCCATATTTATCTGCAACCGAACAACCCTGCACCGGTGCACCGCATCTGGCCAACCGCAGGCATTGAACGGCTGCATTACACCTTGCCCGACTTTGATTTGCGCTTCCAATTTCATCCGCTCGACTTCACGCAGGTTAATTTAGAGATGAATCGATTGATGGTGAAGCAGGCGTTAGATTTACTCGACATCCAGCCTGATGAAACCGTGCTCGATTTATTTTGCGGGATTGGCAACTTTACCCTGCCCCTTGCGCGCTTAGCCAAAGAAGTGGTTGGCGTCGAAGGAGGTCAAGAAATGGTTGAGCGCGGTCAAGATAATGCGCGTCTTAATCAGCTAACCAACGTCAGCTTCCATGCTGCCAACTTATTTGCGCCTGAAGTAAACGCACCCTGGCTAAAGCGCTCCTATCAAAAAGTCTTGCTCGACCCTCCACGTGCCGGCGCGCAAGAAATTTTGCCCTTCATTGCCAAAATGAATCCGGTGCGAATTGTCTATGTTTCCTGTAATCCATCAACTTTAGCGCGCGATGCGGGTTTACTTCAGCACGAACATGGTTACACTCTGCGTACCACTCTCGTTATGAACATGTTCCCGCACACGGCCCACATCGAAGCCATGGCGGTTTTTGAAAAATGATAAGGATAAAGCATGGATGTCGATCACTTGCCCATTATTGATTGGGAACTTGCCAGAAAATTGGCTGGCAACAAAATGGATTTGGCGGACGACATCTTGCTAGCCCTCTTAGCCGAATTACCGACCACAGCTAAGCAATTGTATAATTTGCATTCCGAACGGAAATACACCGATCTCATCGCTTGCGTTCATAAACTGCACGGAGCGCTCTGTTACAGTGGCTTACCGCGTTTAAAATCTATCGTCTTACGTCTTGAAACAGACCTTAAAAGCAATATAATGGTAAATTCGTTGTCGCTCATTGAGCAACTGGATACTGAGATTAGACGTTTGCAAGAGCACCATCCCCTCCAACGCTAAAGCAATTTTAGCAGGGTGTTCGCAAACAAGTGACGGGCTTAATCTGTTCCTGGAGACGCTACATGAATCAGACACAGGTACGTAAATCGTTTGCCGAAAAATATCATGACATCATGCCAAAAGGTGCTGGTGCACTGTTTTTAATTCAAATTTTTTCCACGCTAAGCTTTAGCGTACTTTATTCCACGTTAATCTTATATGCGACCAAAGGCTTGCATATGAATGACACGCTGGCAACCAGCATCACGGGTTCATTTGTTGCCTTAAATTACTTTCTCCATCTGTTAGGTGGTTATGTTGGCGGGCGCTATTTAAGCTATCGCAGCTTGTTCGCCTTGGGCATGATGTTGCAAGTCATCGGTTGTTTATTGATTTCCGTACCCAATACATCCTATCTGTTATGGGGCTTATCTGCCTTCTTGGGTGGCAGCGGCTTAAATGTAACCTGCATTAACTGCATGGTCACCCAACTCTTTGAACCGGATGACAAGCGCAGAGAAGCGGCGTTCTTGTGGAACTATAGCGGCATGAACATCGGATTCTGTGTCGGCTTTTATTTAGGCGGCGTTTTCCACCTGCATCAAGCCTATCACCAACTTTTTCTCTTAAGCGGCCTTGGCAACGTCATCGCGCTTGCCTTGACCGTCGTTAATTGGAAGATTTTAAAAGACCGCGACACCACTTTTGTGGAATCCGGTATCGTGAAACAGAAACAATTGCGCTGGCTGGGGTTTGCCTTGGTCATCGCGTTGGTGTTTGCTTTGCGCGCGCTCCTTAATGAGACCAAACTCTGTAATGACTTAATCCTCATCATTGGGGCCGTCATGTTTGCGTTGATTTTTGGCTTGGCCACCAAGCAGCCGACCGCACCAGAACGCAATAAGATGTTTGGTTACATTATCCTTGCGCTCTCTTCCATGATTTTCTGGGCGCTTTATCAACTCGCCCCCATGGGGTTAAACCTATTCATTGAGCGCAATGTCGATCGCCACTTCATGGGGATCTTAATCGCACCTCAATGGATCCAAAACATCAATACTATCGTTATCATTATCGGTGGGCCTTTGCTGTCCATCGTCTTTACCCAATTGCGTGAACGCGGCATCAACTTAAACATTCCGCTGCAATTTTCATTTGCCTTATTATTAATCGGGATCGCCTTTGCCATTCTACCTGTTGGCATTAGCTTTGCTGATGCGCAAGGGTATATGAATTTTTATTGGATTTTGACGAGCTATGTTTTGCAAAGTGCTGGGGAATTATTCATCTCCCCCATCGGTTATGCAATGGTTGGACAACTCGCCCCACTGCGTTTACGCGGCTTGATGATGGGCATGTGGATGATGGTGACGGGTATTGCAGCCATCTTGTCTGACCAATTCTCCAAAATGGCTTTAGGCAATTCCAGCACAATTGACCCCTTGGTGACGAATGCGGGCTTTAGTCATACCTTTGGTATTTTGGGTTGGAGTGCGATTAGTGCGAGTGTACTACTGTTTTTATGCATTCCGTTGGTAACGCGATTAACGCAAGAAAAGCGCACGACGGAAATTAAGAATGAGTTAGATTTGAAAGAAGAGTACGTGAGATAAAGAAGTCATACGAAAAACCGGTCTATGAATTAGCTAGACCGGTTTATTTTCCGCCGCGGCTCGCCTAACAACCTAACTAAACGCCCCTTCCATCTCATCCAACGGTAATCCACTTGCCCCATCACCCCGTCCGGTCTCTAAATTTTTAAAATCCCAAAAACGCTTATCCATCAGCTGGCTGGGTTTAATAGCCGATAAAGCATGTAGAATGTTACTCGGAACTTTAGGATTCTCCGCCGCCAATTGATCGACTAACAACTTCACTTTTTTCCGCATTAAGTTGTCTTGTGAACCACACAAAGTGCACGAAATAATCGGGAAACCCACCAATTGCGCAAAAGCGGCAATATCGGCTTCCTGGCAATACACCAAAGGTCGAATCAAGACATTCTTCTTATTGTCGCTTAGCAGTTTCGGCGGCATGGAACGAATTTCGCCGTTGTATAAGATTGACATTAAAAGCGTGCGCACTAAATCGTCACGATGATGGCCTAAAGCAATTTTCGTGAAACCGTTTTCTTCGGCGTAGCGATAAATAATGCCACGGCGCAACCGCGAACAAAGGGAACAATAAGTATTACCGGCTGGGATTTTTTCTTTAACGATGGAATACGTATCGCGAGTCAATACTTCATAAGTGACTTTATGGTCTTCAAGCCATTGCTTCAGCGCTGTGTCATCCCAACCAGGCTGAGATTGATCTAACGTGAAGGCGAAAATTTCAAAGGGAACATTGGCGCGTTGCTGCAATAACCGCAGCACATATAACAAAGTAAAGGAATCTTTACCGCCGGATAAACATACCATGATGCGATCGCCGCGCTGGATTAAATTAAAATCCGCAATCGCTTTGCCAGTGTAATGCAATAATTTTTTTTCTAGCTCTGCCCGTTTCGCCAAAACACTGTCCCCGTTGCTCATTATTAAGAATGGGGGGAATTATTGCATTACCAAGATCTAAAAACAAATTGCTGTTTAACCGATTGGTTAAACAGCAATTTTCACTGAATAGGGTGCTGACTGTTACTTATCGACTGAAACGTCTTCGGCTTGTAAACCTTTTTGACCTTGGGTGACAAGGAAGGATACGCGCATGCCTTCTTCAAGGGTACGGTAGCCATCACCACGAATAGCGCGGTAGTGCACGAACACATCTCCGCCTTGGTCGCGCTGAATGAAGCCATATCCTTTGCTATTGTTAAACCATTTAACGGTACCAGATTCACGGGCTGCTGACATACTGTTTACCTTTATAGAATGAACAAAAAACCTAACCTTTTTGCGGGGCCACATAACACGAACGTTAGGTAGACCGCCAGACGTTAATCAGTATATCAGATTGTTTTAACAATTAAAGTCTTCCGAATGATGTCATTCAAAACGCTTGAGAACAACATCAAAATTTGCACAATCCTTGCGAAATGCATCGCTTGTTAAATAAGCATACTCATGCAAACGGGCAGCGGCGATAGGATCTTGCCGCTCATCGCCTTGCAAGCCCGGGTGACACATAATGATGCCGCCCGATTTGATTTGCGCTAAGAAGAGCTTAAACCAATAGCGATAAGGTTGCGGTGTCTTAAAAGAATAAACGCCACTGAAAGAACGGTTATGCGGTACGTGGTTTCTCATGACCCAATGCTTTAATACCTTGGCACCGCTTGCCTGAATGATCCACTGCTTAGGATCACTGATCACATAGCGCCAAGCAATGCCATCTGCAACCACCCGCACATAAACATTTTCCGCTCTCAAACGCTCTTCATACACTTCAAAAAAAGCACGCCTTATCGCGGGAAAGTGATGAACATGTTGATGACCGTCAATATAACGGGGTAAATGATTAAATCCGCGCACAAATTGATCTAACTGTGCATGCCACTCTGCCACTAACGCGCGATGCGAGAAACGTCGCGCAAAGGCTTTCGTCAACACACGTGGCAATGACAAGAAGTCTGCGCCATGTCGATGCTGATATTCTTCTGACAAAGGTTGTCCGTGTGTGAGATTAAAATGCAAACCCACATCAACTTGCTCGGCAAAGGGTTTAAGCTCGGCAGCCTGCTGCAACCAATCTGGCAAATTGACCATGCAACTGGTTGCCGTTAATCGGCCTGTCTTGATTAAAGTTAAAATGGCATTTGAAATCGCAGGCGCTTGCCCGTAATCATCTGCACAGAGTACAATTCGTTTCGTCATTGTTTGAGCTTAATTGAAGACATGGAAATCAACAAGTGCTGAAAGCCCGCCTCCCCGCGCATTTTTTTCAAGATATTTCTCTTTTGAGCATACTAGCCGGCTTTTTGTACTTCCTCTGGCTTGGTAGTTACCCTTTGTTTACGCCTGATGAAGGACGCTATGCAGAAATTGCACGTGAGATGCTACTCAATCATCAATACGTAACGCCACGCGTCAATGGCATTCCTTTTTTAGATAAACCCATCTTGCATTATTGGATGCAGTGTCTTTCTCAAACCCTACTAGGGACTAATGAATGGGGCATACGTTTTTTTCCAGCCTTATTAGGGGTCATCGGCATTGTGAGCGTATACGCTTTCGCTCGGTTCTTTTACAATCGCCGCACCGCATGGCTCGCTGCAATTTTATTAAGTCTCACACCGCTTTATTTCGCCGGCGCACATTATGCGAATTTGGATTTAGAAGTAGCCGTTTTTATCAGCTTATCGTGTTTATGTTTATGCGCCGCCCTGCAAAACAAGGCGCCGCCACGTCATTTAATGCTTTGGGCCTATTTTTTTGCTGGCCTCGGCTTTTTGCAAAAAGGCATTATTGGTATCGCTTTTCCTGCGCTCATCGGAACGCTTTACCTCTTAAGTGAAAAGCGGTTTCGCACTTTTTGTCAATTACATTTAGGCAAAGGCTTAGTGCTGCTAATACTCATGATTGCGCCCTGGTATTATTTCGCTGAACGTGCGACACCGGGTTTTTTACATTATTTTTTCATCACCCAACAGTTTGACCGCTTACTTTCCACAGCGGAATTTAACAACCCCACTCCCGTTTGGTTTTACCTCCCCCTCATTGTGGTTGGCTTTTTTCCGTGGAGCTTACTCATTCCCAACCTGATTTTTAATAGGCCAAAATCCCGAGACACTATCCAACGTTTTTTATGGATTTGGACACTCGCCATTTTAGTGGTTTTTTCTATCCCCAATTCTAAAATCATCACCTACATTTTACCTATCTTCCCGCCGCTCGCTTTGTTATGCGGACACTCCCTTGCCTTGGGATTAACCGAGATGCGCCAGCGCTTTACGGGCTTGTACACTAGCTATGCTTTAATAAATTTAGCGCTAGCCCTGATTTTATTTGCTCTCCCTCATACTGGCTGGATTAATCTACCGCAGCGCTTTTTTATTTATTGCTACGCTTTCGGTAGTATTCTTATTTTATCGCTTATCAGCTGCTTATTCGCATTACGTAGCGCAAAACTAAAAATTTGGCTCCTCATTGCTAGCGCCACAAATCTCGTTTTATTAATTACGTTTTTACATGGCGCAGCCATCCTTAACCAAAACTCAGCGAAACGCTTAGTAGCCTTAATTAAACCCGAGCTGAAAGCCGAGGATAAAATTGTCATTTATTTTAAATATTACCAGGACATCCCGATTTATCTTGATTATCGTAAACCCATCATTATTGCTGCAAACTGGAATGATGCTGCCATTCCTAAACGCGATAATTGGTTGCGCGAAATGTGGTATGGAAACACATTAGCCTCCAAGCCAAATTGGTTAATTGACGAAACACAGTTTTGGCAGCTTTGGCAAAGCCAAACACGCTTATATGTTTTCCTCAATCAAAATTATCTAGAGCAATTTCAACAGCAGAAATTGCCCTATCAATTATTGGGACAACAAGATGATATTATGTTAGTGCGAAACCATTAATCCGCTTGATAACGAAACACCCATTGTTTACTTAAAATGAACGTAAAGGCGGGTAAAATGGTAAGGACTAATAATAATGCCCACTGATAGGGAATTTGCAGCGCTAAAAAGGTAGCAAATAACGCTTCATTGATACTGAAATTTAAACCTTGCACCAATAGCAGTTTAAGCGCAGCCGGTTTGTGCTTGGTCTGGACGCGAAACGTCCATTGACGATGCCCCCAATAACTCATTTGAAAAGCGAGGATGAAACCTGCAACGTTGGCCATTAATGGCGGCACGCTTTGCATGCTGACTAACCACACCACCACGCTAAAATGTATCACTGCCGCGCTTAAACCCACCACCCCAAAGCGACATAGTTGCCAGACCAACTGCATGAAATATCCATTACGATTTAACATCATCAAATCCCATTTTGACATGAAGTAAATATTTAGGACGTTGCTTCACCTCGGTAAAAATGCGCGCAATGTATTCGCCCAAAATACCGATTGATAATAACTGTATGCCGCCTAAAAACATAATGGCAACCACCAGGGTGGGGAAACCGGGTAGATCGGCACCATAGAGCATCGTTACCGTCATAATATAGATTGCATAAATAAAAGCGATGACGGATATAACAAATCCGATGAATCCCCAAACGCGTAGTGGCACATCGGAAAAGGAAGTAATGCCCGTAATGGCAAGCTCAGTTAACTTCATAAAACGCCAAGAACTTTTTCCCGCTGCTCGTTCCGATACAGCAAACGGTATGCCTATTTTTTTATAACCCACCCAAGCGTATAAGCCTTTCATAAAACGCGTGCGCTCGGGAAAAGTTCCTAACGCTAAAACAATTTTTTGATCCAGCAAGCGAAAATCGCCCGCATTGCTCGGCAAATCAATTTTAGTGATTTTTTTCATTAGCCAGTAGAAAAGATGGGCGAAATTGCGCTTGACTAGCGATTCACGGTCACGACTTTCTCGCACACCATACACCATGTCATAGCCATTGCTCCATTGCATTAAGAATTGGGGTAACACTTCAATGGGGTGTTGAAAATCTGCATCCATTAAAATAACCACGTCGCCTGTTGCGTATTCAAGGCCGGCTGTCAAAGCAATCTCTTTGCCAAAATTACGTGACAGCCCCAATAATTTTACTGCTGGGTTGTGTTCTGCCAAGCGCTTGACGCATTCTACGGTGTAGTCCCGGCTACCATCATCCACGATGATAATTTCATAGCGTTTTGCCAAGGTAACTAATTTTGCTTGTAGTTGCTCTATAAAAGCCGTTACCACCGCTTCTTCGTTAAAAACGGGGATGACACAGGAAATATAAACGGCTTTTTCAACTAAAGCAGACTGGCGTTCGGTGACATTCATCTTTCCATCCTTAAGATTGGTCAGGATTATACCAAAGCAAACCGGGCCAAGCTAGCCACTCCATACCGCTTATCTTGCTCAGCCAATATGGAGGTCAGCATTCTGACCGCTGGATAATGAAGCTCAAGCTCTCGCAACATAGTCGTTATGATAAGCGGCGAGGGTTTAGCTGCTTTTAACTCAGTGATCGTGCTTTTTAACAACAGCGCTGCGGGCTCATCGCCCATCGGCTGTAATTCCTCTAACCTTGCAGTAACTAATTCATATTGCAAGGCTGTTAAATGGTGCTTTGATAAAAAATCATTTATTAAGTGATTATAACTGGCTTCGCCAACATTCAATACCAATACACCCTTACTGGAAAGCAGCGAATCAAGACCACTCACCCACGTTGTTTTAGTGCAGAAAATAAAACTCGCGCGCTGCTTTTCTTGTTCAGCTAATAATTGCGGCACTTCACCCAATACTTTAAACAAATTTAATAAGCCTGGACCTTTTGCTCCAATCACTTGATGAGAAACCGTTAAAATGTGTTCTTCAAATAATTTACGTAAACTAATATATTGCTTTTCAAATGCAAAATTTTGATCGATGAAATAAAGCACATCCAGAAACGGTAATTGTTCAAAAAATATTTGTTGCTCTTGCGTGCTAAACCGGACAAATTCATCCAAGTCCACCAAACCAACACGATGCACACGCCGCAGGATATCCGGCTGCTGTAAACCGATCAGATGTAGCGTTTTTTCAATCGCTGCAAAACTAGGGCGGCTTTCAGCCTGTTCTTGCGTTGCCATTTCCAACAAGCAAGCAACGTCTAAACGCAATTTATCGCTTACTAAAACATCTTTGTTGGCATGATATTGCGGATCCAACGCATAAAGAAACATTCTCCCAAAACGATAAACGCTCGTTGCTTCAGAATATTCGGCTTCTTTTTTAATGTGTTTTAACTCAGGCGCATCCACCTGAAAACCAAAATTTAAGTTCACATGCTTTGGCGCCGCACCCATTGCTTGAAAATCGATTAACACTGCCTCGCGCTCAATCATTACATTTTCAAGCTTAAGGTCATCATGAATCCAACCCTTGTTTAAAAATTCTTTTGCTGCGCGAGCAACCGCTTCCATTATCATCAACCAACGTTGCGGTGAATGCTTGCCATCGCTCAGGAGTTCGAATAATTCAACACCAGCAACCCACTCCATGGCGATTAAAAATTTTGTGTAATAACCATCTTTTGAATCATAATTCGTTAATCCTTGTAATTTTTCCAATTTTTTTAAATTTTCTATTTCTAATTGGGTTATTGTTGCAAGGAATTCCAAATTAAATTGAAAGGATTTAAGCCAATAATACCAGCTGCCCGGCTTTAGCGCTTTTTCCTTTTTTAAGACATACCATTGATTGGTGCTTAGCGATTGCAAATAGCGTAATGTCGCCGTGTAACCACTACCAACGGCTTTCTCTTCACCGCCTAGGTAGGTCACGTAAACCTCGGTAAACTGCGTCACTGGATGAGTTAAGCGCAGCGTATAAACTTTTTTACCGGGCGCGATAACCATTTTGGGGCCGCGCATCGCTAACGGGTTAGCATCAAAGTAGGCCAAGGTTTCTTGTTTTTGTTGCGGGGTCAGCAAACAGCCGTCATGTAAATGTGCCGCATCGACTTTATAGGGGATGTTGGGAAAGCTTTTAAGTTCAGCTTTTGGTGCCGGGTTCCTAAACATAAGTAATCCTTGTTAATGTTGGCATATGTTACCGAGAGGCACTAAGGTGCGGCAAGCGCTAAATGGCTGAATTTAATCACTATTTGATCACCCTATAAAAATTAAGGCATTATTGAAATTACTAATTTTTTCTTAATTTTAATGCGCTACAGTATTAACTCTGATGGACTATACTTCATATACTTAAATGGTGGATGAAAATGAAAGCTAAGGCCTTGATTGGACAATTTAAAAAAGACCCAAATGCTCTTTTAACGGAGTTATTGGCAGTATTGGTCAGTGCTAAAATTTCATTACAAGATGCCAAGGCCATCAAACAACATTTAAGAACGAAGATTACCGATATTAACCAAGAATTAGCAACACCGGTGGACGCGCTTTTAAGCAGCATCGCCTGGTATTTTGAAAATACCCAACCACTCAGCGCACCGCCACCAGCAGCAAGTGCACCCGCAGCGGTTAACCTGGCTCTTCCAGAAAAAGCGGATGATAATATCGAGAGAATCGACCGAATGGATCAGCTACAAACCGTTTTGCCTATCAGGACTCAGAGCGAACCTAAATTAAATGCTGACTTATACCAAATTGCCAATGCCATTCAAAACAAAACGGAAAGGCAAGCACGCGTTGATTTTTTAAACCAATTAGATGCTAAACAGTATCGCCCGAAAAAAGTGGGTTTTTTTAACCCCAACCCAAAATGGCAAGCTAATTTTAATCCAAGAGCCATTTACAACACTAATCGTTTTGATCTGTGGCAAGAACACATTAATGATGCCGTTAGTAGGGCTGCCCAGAATGAAGCACCCGATTTAATGGATATCATCAGGCCCTTTAGTGGGCCAGTTGGCTCAAAGAGTTTTTTTACCTTTAATAAAACTGCCCTCAAGGTGCCGCTACAAGATGAAAGTCATCCTCTACTCGATAGCTGGATGAAGATGGTTACATCAGAGCTTACTTCCGATGAAACCTTAACTGCTTTTATGAAGTATCGCTTCAATCAATCCCTTTTGCACATGGGGTATAACTTAGCTGTCAGAGATATTGCGCCTTTGCTGAGGATTTTACCTCTAAATGAATTTATTGAGAATTATTCACAGCCAGAAGAATCTCACGTGGTGACACTGGTTAATGAAAATACGTTACGCTTTACGAGTCGTCTTGCGCTACACGATAATGCAAAGCGCAAAATTCTTACCGTCTATTCAACCATTGAAGTTAGCAAATTATCCGCTCAGCATAGCCCGCATTACGAAGCAAAAGTAACGCAACTCAATGTACGCGCTTATTCAAATCGCGCAAAACTCATTGTTCCGAATGCTTATAATCGTTATCGCATGGAGAAATATTTAAGTGCTTTGCGCATTGATAAAAGCCGCAATGCGGAATTAAGCCGTGATCAAGTGCTCGCTGAAGCGCGCCGCGCCGTGCGCCAAGCGTTAGAACCTTTTGCAGACTTTTTACATCCCTATAAATTTAAGCAAATCCTTAAACTGCTGATTCATGAAGCCCAACGCGCAGTGCAATTTAATACACCCCTTATTGCAGCAATCGATGCGAAGGCAAAAGAATTTGTTTCTGAACATGTGCGCTTTTTCCTAAAATCCAACCTGCCATCCGATAGCTGGAATGGTATTTTGGATGCCCGCTTATTTAAGACGGATTATCAAGCGCTTGAAAATGCCTACCTTGGTAAATTATCACTTACCGAACAAATCCCCATGTCTGAAGTTGCACGCTCTGTCTTTAGTCAAGGTAATTGGTTAGCATTTGACGAATTAAACGCTTTAATCGCGGAAGAAACCTTAGGCAAAAAAAATCACAATAAATCTTATGACAGCAGACTCAAAGCCCACCAAGCGGCATTAATTAAGAAAATCGAAGCAGCGGAAAAACATGTGTTTAGAAGTTTGGTTCGCGCTTGCTCACCATATGAAAAACAGCAACTCAATCAACTAATCGATGATTTTAGTAAAACTGCTTTTTTCAACAATCCTTTTACCACCTCTGTTTTAAAAGACTTACTGTTGCCACAATTAGCAATTCAAAGTATTTTAACAGAGCGCTTTAAAAATAAGCACGGCGTAAAACCTGAAAAAGCGGTCGAAATGGCGCGGCGTCTTAGCGTGGCATTATTGGCTGGTTTAGACATAAGAGCTGACCACATTAATGAGCATGCTTTAAATAAAATCAACAATCTACTGGAATTATTAAATCAACACGGCAATGTCCGCACCACCATACAAAATATCGCGGATCAATTTATCGCGGAAATCGACCCACTCGAAACGGTTGTTCGCAAAACACTAATTCGTCAACTGATTGCCAAAACACAAGCCAGTTATCATGTCTATCGTGAAAAACCGCCACTGCGTAATCTTAATTCTCAAGAAGCAAAAAGGACTGCTGCATTTAGAGAGACGCTTGGAGCCTATTTAGCGAAAAACCCTGGAAATTTAGAAGCTCTCGTTACCAACGTTAACGAAGCGCTTGCAAAGATCCAGCCTATTGATTTAACCGTTCGTAACATGACAGAAGCTTGCGCTAATGCTATTGCTCATCATGAAGAGTTATTATTGACGCAATTAATTCGTGACTCACTACTCCCCATTACCGTCTCTGATGAAGCGATAGCGAATTGTCGCCAAATTTTAAATACAATTTCTTTTGCCCCTTTTCGTGTAACAGGCTGGCCTGCGAATATGGCTAGTTTAAAAGTCATCGTGAATGAACTTTATAAAAATAATCTTCTCTCAAAACCGGATTTAACCACAGAGGAAAAACAATTTTTACGTAAGGTAGTCTACACGCAAGCCTTAAATGATTTATTACAAATCGATCTGGCGGAATTTAAAGAACAAGGCGGTCGCAGGTTTAATAATGCGTTAGATCAGCGCTATCAACAACTGGTCATGGTACAACTTAAGAATGACCCTGCTGTTGCTGCAGAAATTATTAAACGCATGGCAGAAACCCTAGCGCTGCAAGCAGAAGAATGGACGACATTTTCCCAATTACGTAAAGAATTGCAAAGTTACATCGTCAATAAGCAATACGATTTTACAAAGCATTATCGAGCCGAAACTGAAGCCCTGGTAGACCAGGCCTGGCCAACTCAGCTTCCCTTAAATGCAACGCAACTAGCATTAGCAAAAAAAGTAAATTTATTGTCTCGAATGCTCTTTGAATTGTCAGAGGTAACACTTGGGGCAAATCATGCACAAACCAAAGCGGCGAAATTATTATTCTCCGCCACGCAACCAGAGCAAGTACTCAATAAACTTCATGATGATAGCGCTGAAGGGTTCAATCACTATCTTACGGAACGACGCACCCAGTTAAAACAGTTTTTAAAAAGCTACCCGCACATGACAAAAGAGAATAGTGACTTGCGCACGCTCGCCCTAGATGGCTTAGATGACATTAGACGTTATCAAAGACAACAAAAAGTTGACCCTCTCCTACCGACAGTGGTGCGAACACTCAACCCACCAACCATTACCTGGGGCCGAGCATTTTTTGGTTGGCTATTTAGAGGCTTTCGTTTTACCAACACAGAGAACGGTGAAAGCTGGTATCAACGCGTTAATACCGAATTACTAGCCATCAGAGAAGGCGGCCCTTTAGTTAATCACATTTTAAATTTAAGAAATTTAATAGCGATTGGTAGGCGCGAAGCGGAGACAAGAAACATCGTTGCTAAACGTCAGTTAAATAACCAATTAGCCGCCTTAGAGAAATTTATTGCTAAGATTGACAAGCATGATGCCAAAAAAATCAAACAGGGCTTAATTCAAAACATGCTTGCCCAATCGCCCGATCAGACAGAGCAAAATAGTCTTGCTGTACAAAAACAAAAGTTGCAAACAACACTGAGTCAACACAAATTGCCGTTGGTTCAAAATTTATTAACGGATAACACCACTAAGGAAGCCCGCTTATTTAGTGAAGCGAATAATCAAGCCAAGCTTGAAAAAGCAACTAAAGCAATTAGCAAAGCGATTGTTGCCGGTCGCTATACAGGGCCCAGAAACCCACAAGGTTAACCTTTACAAAACAATAGTGTAGAATGAACTGACATGACAAAAGGAGTTTATTCATGCGGTTCTTTATTCTGGCTATTTTCGCAACCTTATTTTTAACAGCTTGTACCGACATGGGTATGGGCGGCAACAATAGTATCGCACCTGATATGGGTTATGGCTCCTTGGAAGCCAAAACCGCGCCTCGTAGTGGCCCTGGTTCCTTCGGGGATGGCACTGACACCGGCAGTGAAGTGCCCTTTACTGACAGCCAATTACACCCCATGGGTCCTGATGCCAGTAGCCAAGCCCAAACTTCGGCTAATTCCGCGTTGCGTGGAATAGCGAATTACTAGCTAATCAGTGGGTTCCCCTCTCCCGCGCGAGCGGGTGAGGGGGTTCGCTTAACACCACACTCTTCGCTCACCCCCCTCATCCCCGGCCCTTCTCGCCGTCCCCAGGAAGAAGGGAAACTGATTCTGAGATGAGTTTGCGCATGATCCCCTGATATAACTCTGGGCGCACCGTGCGATGCAAATCCACAATTTTGCGCCATAGCCGCCATGACGGGCTAGCATTTTCACCACTCACGACCTCATAAATCAACTCTTCCGGCTCATGCGTATAAACCGCAATCCCCGTTAAGGTATAAGATTCTGAGCGAATAATGTCATTGATGATACAGCGTAAATAATGTGTTTCTTGCATCGTTTCCTCCTTTGGTGCAATCGCGACTAAATGGAAATACATTTTCCATTGCTTATGAAAAAACCGTTTTAATTCGCTGACAACTTGATAAAACAAAGCCATTTCCAAAAATAATTTTTCTTCTTTTGAAAAAAAGGCCGCATCCACTCCAATAAATTCAGTGAAAGCTGCAGGGGTAGGCATAGACACTCCTTGTTTTTATTCGTTCAACACAGGGCGCATCTAATCATTGCAATTCAAAAAAAGGTAGCTGATAATCGCTCGGCATTTTTACTGGTATTTTTTATTGTTATAAATTCATACCCAAAATTATTAGTATAAAAATAAAACGATGGAATTATGGTCACTGAAATAGACGAAGGACGCGGCCTTGTTAAAACCACTTGGCAAATGGTGCGCAAACGGGTTGCTAAAGTGGAACCGCGCTTTGCGCAAATTGTTGATGAAATTAACCCCGATGCGACTTTCCCTTTATACTTAGCATACTATCCTTACGGCGCGTTAAAAGGCGATACCGAAAGCACCTTTTTACCCACGCCGAATGGCTCGTTTTACCGCTTAACCGACCCCAATGCACCGAAAGAAATCGTCAAACAACTCGGCTATGGCAAAGACAGCGCGCCCCTTGCCATGCTGCTGGAAAAAAATTTAGAACTCTTTATCGATTTGAAAGAAGAAAAATTATCTATCCCAAAAGCCATTTATACACCCGGTGCAATTTTTCCTTTTGCCCGCATCTTAAGCCGCAAAAGTCCACGCGTGTATGCACCGAATGGCGTATTGACGCTAACCTCTGGCGTGCGCTCAACGTTTCTTTTGCCCAATATCGGCTGCTCAACCCATCATGGTGCTTTGCAACGCGATTTTAATGTTTCCGTGGCACCGCCTAAAACGCTATATGATGAGTGGCATGTATTTAAAGAAATTGCCCAAAGTCCGCACGCTGATTGCCATTGGCGCGCGTGTTTACTGTATTTTTCGCACAAATGGCTAGATAAATTTTCTAAAGATAAAAGTTGGCTACCTTTAAAACTCTATTTACATGAATTAGGCTGGCAACAATCGGAATATCAACGCAATCATTTTTATTATGATGTGATTTTTTCGATGCTACAAAAGAAGCGTAATTTAAAGCCTAATCCATATCTAGTAGATACCGCGCGCCATTTATTTACGATTGCAATGGGGGCCGCTCCCGGTTATCAACCCTTAACGAATGACGATGCGCTGCCAGTAACGATGTTGCAAAATGTGTTTATGCAATCGTATGGGCTTAAAAAATATATCCCGACCTTTATTGGACCACAGAGTTATCAATTTGAAAAAAATGCATTGCCGATTTATTACTCGCTGCAGCAACCGTCCAGCTATGTGTTTTCACCGAAATCGCGGAAAATAGCGAGTACGATTTCTGAATTACGTGAATTGCAACATATCATGCGTGCGTTTACGGCAGAGCTTGCTAAGCCAAATGCGCTTTGCTCTGATACCTTTATCAATACAATCGCCAATCATGTGCAGTTTACTTATTATCATAATGAAGTCGACCGCCATAAGATTATTAAACCCTCCCTGGAATTGGAAAAATTAGACCGGCGGTTTCAGTTGTCGCCAAATGCTGCGGCGCAATTTGCGAGTGACGCGCGATTTTTAAGAGGATGTATTAGCATTAAACGCCAAAAAGACGTCATCCCGCGGGCTTGAGCGCATGGCACAGCGCCCTTCCGCGGGGCGATGAGGTTATGCAGTTTGATAACGAGAAACATTCGTGCAAGCCAATAAGGCCAGCACGCCGATAATACCGCAGCACCCCCACAGTGTTGCGCCACCAGCATGGTAATAAATATATCCACCCAACATGGGGCCCACTGCGCGCGATGCGGCATAAATGGTACGGAATAATCCTAAACTTTGACCGCGTTTTTGTTGCTGGCTATTTTGATACAAAATTAATTGCGCAAAAGAAAAGAAGATCATTTCACCCAAAGTATAAATGATACAAGCAAGGATGGCTGTTGAAAATTGCGTGACGAATAATAACGACGCCATGCCAATGCCAATTAAAAAAGCGCTGCAACCCACGACCCAGGCTTTATTTAACCGGCCTAACGAAGAAACCAGCGGGTTTTGTAATGTAATGACTAAAACCGTATTTAACGTAAATAACAAACCAAAGCCTTGCACGCCCCGCTCAGGGAATAAATTCACTAAGTACAAGGAGTAAGTGGAACTACGTTGCGCGACAATTAAACCCACTAAAAAAATACAAGCCAAGACAACCGCCACTAATCGACGCCGCGGGCGTTTTACTAAGGAAGCAGTCTCAACATTTTCATTCTTGGCCCACTGCTCTTCGCGCCTTGATTGATAACCATACCAAGCCAGTCCCAATAAGGCCGCACCGATAATAACAAATAATTGTTTAAAACAACTTAATGGTAAAACGCTAATTAAGCTTGCTGACAAGGCAAGGCCAACGTTTGCCGCCACGTTTAATAAGTTTAAGGCTTTCAAGCGATGCGACTCATCCAAGGCACAAGCTTGTAAAACTTGCGCATAATTCGCGGTCACAAAAGCATATGAAGCAATGCCTTGTAATAATAAATTGAGCGCAAGCCCTGCCACGTGTTGCAAATTCGGCAAGAGTAGATACATCACGCCTTGCAGCGTTAAACTAAAGCAAAGAATGCGCTGCGGCGCAAAGCGGTCCGCTAATTTTCCGCCTAAGAAACCCCCTAAAATCGTGCCAAAACCATAGCACGAAATGATAAAACCCGCTTGTTTAACATTGAAATGCAAAACATTCACAAAATAAATGGTTAAGAAATAAAAAACCCCAATTAACAGGGTTTGTAAAAAGTTCAAACCAATGCCTTGATAGGCTCGGGATGTTAAGCCGCGATAACAGGCTAAATAATAATTGGCAACATTCGGCATCACACTCATACCGCCTCACTCTTATAATAATTTAATGCACGTAAAATAGTTTCATTCGCTTTGACAGAAGACGCTGGCGCTAAATATAACGTTGCAAGACGTGGCACTGCTTCATCAGCCAAGGTTTGCACGGTGCGCGTTGTCACGATTGGCGCAAAACCCGGATATTGTGCTGCTTCATAAAACGTTACTGGATGCTCGGCTGGATAATGTTTTAATAAATAATCGCGCAATAAAATACTGCCTAGCGCATTATCATGCTCATCATAATATCCCCACATCCCAATCACCCCGGCTTGCCAGAGCACGAGATGTTGCGTTGGGTCCAAACAACGTTGATACACCAATAAATCCGTTGCTTCAAAAAACTGACAACCAGCCCGACCGGGGTCAATCATTAAATCCGCAAACAAACAATCCACTGCCGAAATACCCGGCAACACTTTGACTTCTGCACCCCATCGCTGCGCTTCTTTCGCAGCCGCTAAACCCGATTGCGCCAGCACCGTTGGATGGCCATACACCAAAACGCACAATTGCCGTACTGCTGTTAATTTTTCCAAAATGGCTTGGGTAATGGCCGCATACGAATCCGCACGCGAAGGATAACGCTCATACCAAGCCTGTAACGATTCGGCACCAGGATTGATGGTTTTTAGCCAATGCTCAAGCGCAGGCTCATTTAAGAGATATAAAACATGGGGCGATTGTTCGAGATAGGCTTTCGCTTCAATGGTCAGCTGGGCAACAAACTTGATGCCGGAGCCCACTAAAACGAAAGAGGCCCCGGTTAAATCCTTAGATAAGGACGATATGGCACTCATTGGCCAAGCGCTTATGGGGTGTTAATTGAGCTTTCAGGAAAGGGGCGCTTTGCGATTGAATAGCCGTTTGCACGACAGGAGATTGACGCACAATGCTAGTAAAATCAGGGTGATAATGGGTAGTGCGGGCTAATTGTTCCAGCACATTCACAATGGATTGGATTTGCATGTTACGCCCCAAGATGATCAAATAATGGTCGGAAATTTTACTCTGGGCGCCCCCTGGTGTCAATCTAAAGCTGGATTTCCGTTGAGAAAAAATGCCGCGCCTTAGCTCGCACCCAAAACGCATTGGGTGTTGCAATAATTGCTTTAAACTCACCCCACAAAATAGCCAAATACCTAAACTCGGCGCACACACTAATAAAAAAACCAAACTAATTAATAGCGCATTCCACATGGGGTTTGCGGCAAGACTAAACACCGAAATAGCGCTGATCAAACAAATCCACGCTTTCGGATTGATCCATTGAAACAGTACGGCTTGCGTAAATTTAAAAGTACTAGACCTTAAAATTTGCCAAGCCAAATACAACATGTAAAAGGTGCCAATGATTTTAAGGCCGGCCTTGATCCATGCATATTGATTAAATAATTCGCCAAACCCTAAGGCGACAATGAGCACCATGGCGGGAAAACCCAAGACCACACCAAGAAAATGCGGGGTAGTCTTAAGGGGGGCTTAATTCAAGCACAATTTTTCCGGTAAGCTTGCCGCCGCATCCAAGTGGCAACGGTAGGTTGGCCACCAAACCAAATGCGCTGGCGCCACCTCATCACTTAAGAAAAATAAATCGCGTGACTCGCGTGCCAAACGCGCAAAAATTGAATCTTGCGCGGGGTTAATGCAAGCACTGCACACACTGGGATAATATTGCGCAAAATCCGGCTGCGAACCGCGTTTACCATTCTTGGTGTGCAAGCGGGTGTAATAGGAAATAAAGTCGAGCGGCATGGGCGCTGCATTATTAAGGCCGAATAATTTAAAACCCGGGTTTGAAGCAAAGATGGGGCTAATGGCTGGCGAGCCCACAAAGGGCACATAAACCCCTTTGTCATAGCGATGCAATTGCAATGAATCCATATGAGTATGGGCCGTCAAAACGCCGCCCATGACCGGCGCATACAATTGCATGAGGCGATCAAATTGCAATAAATTCGGCTTTGACCACAATTCAAATAAGGTAAATAACCGAATGCGCAAACTGAAAAATAATTCTAATCGCGGCGGAATATGCATTAATAAAACAATGCGCTGCCCTTTTTCTTTCGCCGCTGCCATTTCATTTGCTAACCATTCCCACTCTGCCTCTGCCACACGCGAAGCACTAGCACCGGTGGCACGACGCGAGAACGGCGTGCTATTTAACATAATAAAACGCGTGGTATCGAATGTTACCGCGTAATAACCGCCGACGGTGATCGATTTTGAAAACGCAAGGCGCCTGGTTTCATCATGTATGCTTTTTTCCCATAAATCACGATAGGCACGATAAAAATCACTATCGTTATCGACCATGTAATCATTTTGCCAAGAATCATTATTGCCAAGGACTGGCAAAATATCGCGCTGACCAAACGCTGCATTTAATTGCAACTGCAAATACGCTAAGGTTTTCATGACAAACGCTCTAAACCCAGCCAAGGAACGATCACCGCTATAACGGCGATAAGTACTGCGAAAATTATGGCTTAGCATGTCGCCTAAAATCACCACGGCTGTTGCATCCGCCGCATTCGCCTCTCGACTTGCCGCTTCTAAAGCGGATTTCAATAACGTTATATTGGTATCACCACCATAATGCGGCACCGTGGTGTCCGCTTTTGTTAGCAATGCATCCCAATCTTCCACCTTGCTAGCTTGCAATTGTTTAATGAAAGGACAAGGCCGTTTTCCTTCACACGCACTAAAGGGATCAAAATGGATATCGGCAAGCGCAATGAAACGTGATGCGCTGTCTGCAAAACTCGCCGAGCACAACAGCACCAATAACCCCAATGTCAAAACTGCACGGATAAATAATTTCATGTTATTGAACTAAAAAATTGAAATAGGTTTGCGGGAAAATTTCCGCACGATAGGTAAAGTGCCACCATTCTTGATCATAGGGCACGAAACCATATTGTTGCATCAAATGTCGTAAAAGCAAACGATTTTGATGGGCGCGCTCAGGGATCCCTGCGGCAAATACATGCGCTGCTTCATCCAAGCAATCATAGCCCGTGCCAAAATCGAGCATGTTATCGGCATAACGATTCGGAGCAAAACAAGCGACTAAAGGCGTGTTAGCATTAAACACCGGCTCCTTCCGTGCCGGCAATGGCACAATCGTTAAATCAACGGTACTACCGCGGCTATGCCCCGATTGCAACGCTATATAACCCGCTGCAAACAAATGTGCTTTGGGTACACGAGGGTAAAACTCAGCGCGCATGCGCGCATCGCCTGGGGTTTGGCTCCACTCCCAAAAATCGCTTACGGCGGCGGTTGGGCGATAACAATCATAGACTTTTAAACTGAGACCTTGTGCCAAAAGTTGGCGCTGTATTACGGCCAAGGCCTGCGCGGTATTACGCGTTAAAATACAGGTCGGCGTTTCATAACCGACGGCTTTACGTCCTAAAAAATTATGTGTACCCGCATAACGCAAGTCTTGCAAAATACTGGGGGCAACCGTTTTCAAATAAACAAAATCTTGCGGCAATGCCAAGCTCGTTTGCGCAAACCACACGAACAAACTGCCACACACCCATTTCATTACGCCACGCGATTTTTTTCCACCCACCATTTGGTCGCTCCTGCCACTGCTGCTGGAATAACAAAACAATTAACGATCGGCACGAGTGATAATAGCAACACTCCACCACCAAATCCTAAGGCGATGCTACGCTCTGCATTGGCAAAAAGCCGCAGCGGTTTTATGCCAACACGATTATTATCAGCGGGATAATCAAGATACGTTAATGCTAAATTCCACGCATGAAAGGCAATCCAAAGGACAGGGGCAATGAGTTGCACGAGTGGAATAAAAAACAAAATGAATAACAATACTGCATGCGGTAAATAATAAAATAAAATGGCAAATTGGCGGCCGATAATACGTGGCACATCCGCAATATTTTGTAAAAGGGTGCGTTGGATCGGCACATTGCCCGCTACCAGCCATTGCACACGCTCTGATAAAAAGCTATTAAAGGGTGCGGTAACGATATTGGCGACAAGAGAATAGGTGTAAATGAAAACGGCAAAAAAACTGATGACAAATAAGATCCAAATGATAGTGGCAAGCCAGGCTAACCAGCTCGGCAAATGCGGCAGGAGCCAAGCATTTAATTCGTGAATCCCCCATTTAGCCAAGAAAAAAAGCCCAACGAAAATTAATAAATTAAGGCAAATGGGTAAAATTAAATAAAGGCGTACTGATGGCGCTAGCATTAAATGGAAACCATCCATTAAATAACCGAAACCGTTTATCAATCCGCGCATGGCACCTCCTTTTCAAGTGGTGTTTCGTAACGCCAAAATTTTGGTAAAGCAAAACACGCCATCATCACCCCTAAAACGCAAATAACGCCACCGGAGACAATGGAAAAAGTGACGCCAAACGCTGCGGCAACTAAACCTGCCTCAGTATCACCTAATTTAGGGCCGCTTAAATAACTGATCATTTCAATTCCAGCTAAGCGACCACGATAATGTTGCGGAATGGTTTGTCCCCAGAGGGTTACACGAAAAATACCACTAATGCCATCCATCGCACCGGCAATGACTAAGAAAAATAAGGCAAGATCAAGATGCGGCGCAAAACCAAAACCAATAATCGCAACGCCCCAACCGGCCGCCGCTAAGGCAATGGCCACACCATGACGACGAATGCGCGTTGTCCAACCACTAAAGCAAGAAACAATCGTGGCACCAACGGCGGGCGCCGCATATAAAAAGCCGAGTGTTTTCACACCACCGAAACTCGCGGCAATCGCTGGCATTAGCGCATTTGGCATGCCAAAAATCATAGCGATGAAATCCACCACATAAGTACCGATTAATTCTTGCCGTGAAAAGGCATAACGAAAACCATCGCGTAAGGATTGCCAAGTGGATTCGCCCGCAACCGTGGCGGGTTTTGGCATGTTTTCCAAACAATATAATGCGCCAAGCGATAAGATGAATGAAGTGAAATCCACTAAGAAGGTGGTCACCAAGCCAAAATGCGCGATGATTAAACCCCCAATGGCAGGCCCGCCAATCATGCCCATGCTGCCTTTTAACATGCGCAAGGAACTGACCGTTGGAAAATCCGCTTTGCTAACCACTTGCTGCAACATGCTTTCTAATGCGGGTGTATGTAACCCACTGCAAGCAGACATGGTCGCTGACATGAGAAATAATATTGTTAATGAGGGTGTGCTTAGGTGGGCATTCCATGCTAACACTAGGCTGCCAATGGATAACACTACTTCGGCAATTAACAATAAGCGGCGGCGCGCATAGCGATCGGCGATCACACCCCCTAATAAAGCCGTAAATAAAATTGGCACGAGTTGTGCCAAGCTTAATAAACCGACCCATAGCGTTGAGTGCGTTTGCTGATAAATTTGATAAGGCAGCGCAACACCCGTCATCATGGTGCCAAGAAAGGAAATAAACTGCCCGAAATACAATAATGAAAAATTACGATTACGTCGAAATAGGCTTAAATCGAGTATGACTTTCATGGCTACACTTCTCAAATTGAACGATCAGTGTACCAAATTTTAGATTGGCGCGCAGTTAAAAGTGATGCGCTAAAAAAGCAGGAATACGTTGATCGAGCCAATATTCAACGCGCCAAGGATATTTACCCGTGATAAAACCCACGTGACCGCCATATTGCGTTAACTCAAGACACACGTCCGGGGAAATTTCATCGGCACTCGGAAAACTATCGGGCGTTAGAAAAGGATCATCCGTTGCGCAGATTAGCAATGTAGGTACTTTTATTGTTTTTAAATAAAAACGACTACTGGATTGTGAATAGTAGTCATCTAAACTAGTAAAACCATGCAAGGGCACGGTCACTTGATGATCAAAATCACGAATCGACATGCCATTATTTAATTTCGAAAAATCAATTTGCGATGATGAATTTTTAAATTTATTTTTTAAGCGCTTTACCACATTAGCGACTAAATATCGTTCGTAAAATCGCAATATACCCATGCTAATATTCACTGACGATTTTTGCAAATCGAGTGGTGGCGAAATAGCAATCGCAGCATGGAGTGGATTTTGAATGCCGGTTTCGCCAAGCCATTTTAATAATATGTTCCCACCCAATGAGTAACCGATAGCGCCTAAATGCGTTTTCGGTTCACGATATCGCAATACATTAACCAAATAATTTAAATCACCGGTTTCACCTGAATGATACCCGCGCGTTAATCGATTTGGCTCACCACTACAACCACGAAAATACATAAAAACAGCGCGAAATTGCGCGTTATGCAAACTGGCTAATAAACTCTTAACGTAATGAGACGATAAATTGCCTTCAAAACCGTGTAAAACAATAATGAGGGGGCCTGATTTATCTGCATCTAGCCATTCCAAGTCGATAAAATCCCCATCGGGTAATTCCAGGCGTTCGCGAGTTAGGTTTAAATTGTTGACTGCCGGACGCATGAAGTAAGGCCAGACAGTTTGGATGTGTCGGTTACGCAACCACCAGGGCGGCGTGAAGTTGTTTGTATGCATAGGTCTCTCCCGCATATTGGCTCTTCTCCCCCCTGTCTGGGGAGAAGGGAGTTATACCTAAAACAGTGTTTCTTATCTTAAATTTAGCATAAAATGACCCACAATGAATTTTTCTAGTGAATTCAAAAGGAAAGGAATACACGCATGAAACGGTTTCAAGATCAGTTAGCCGGTTTTATTATTTTATTTGCGCACCAACCCTATCTCGGCCACCTACCCAAAGAATTAAACGAAGCCATGCAAATTGCGGCGGGCCGCGGCTTTTTGTATTCGTTTTTATGCCAACTCAATAATGATTTTTTACACCCTTATTTGCGTCAACATGGATTTACTAACGAAATGATTTTGAGTACGGATTTAACCTTTAAATCCATGTTAACGCTGTGGTTTGGTGCAGGACTATGGAAAGGCGCCGTTGCGCCCATCTCATTATATTTCTTAATCACGCTCGGAAAATTTTCCCGCGAAGCCGCCGCGCTTTCACTCGCAGGCTTGGTGTTTGGCTTAGAGTATTTATTATCTTCGAAGGAGCATTTTAATTGGCACGCAGGGCTAACTCTCGCCCTCACCACTTTAATGGCAACCCTCGGCACCGCTGGTGGATTAACATTAAGCGGTAATTCGTTATTCGCGCGGCGCTCGATCCCCGCACCGGCAAATTTTCACATGCCGAGCCCTCGGCCGGATTAATTGGTGAAGGGTGCGAATTAAATTCGCACCCTTCATAAACAGGAGCCGATCACTCATTACACTCCGCTTCGAAATGGAACAGCTCTTCTTAACTCTGCACTTGCGAACGAATGGACCCTTGCACGCTCACCAAACCACTTTGCGCATCAAATTGCGGCTCACGCTCTTCAGAAATAATAATTTGCGTGGAAAACTTACTCACATCGACATTAATAATAACGGGGCCGTGATACACCGCTAATTTTTCCGCAACCACCACCGGCATAATAATGATTTGGTTAATTTTATTAACACAACCTAAGCCGGGACCTGCATGCGCAATGTATTCATCTTGGTAATTCACTGCCGCAGCCCAACAAGGAAGAGTACCGCCGTTATAATACTTAACAATGATGGGGGTCGGGGTCATACCGGGATCGGGCAAATTGGTATTAGCGAGCACATTTACTATGCTAATCGTTTGCTGATAATGGGTCGAACTGGTTACTAAATCGGTATGCGTTTTAGCAAAAGCAGTGCTCGCCAATAGACTTAAGCCTAACCAACTCAAAATTTGATTTTTCATAATTTATTACCGCCCGAATTAAATTAGAACAAATAGCAATCTAATCACGCATAGACCGCCAAGAATTTATCTTTTCTGCACAATAAGGCGCTGACAATTCTCGCGCCATCCTTTAAACTATTCAATAAGATCCAACATTTCAGGCAGGGAGCCATGTATGAAATCGATTTATCTTGTTCTTATCCTAAGCTTTACCGTTCTCTTAAGCGGCTGCTCTTCATTAAACGGCGGCAATAATTTTAAAAACCCCTGCACCATTAGCTTCGATCATCAATACTACAAATGCCGCACCTGTCGCACCCGCTGCGAACATGCTTGCGCGGCATGCTGGAACCATAATGCCGCCTGCCGTGCTTGCTTAGCTTGCACACCAGTCGAAGGCACTCCTGGAAATTGATCATTAATTAAACACGCGAACTAACACAGCCTCCTTGCTTGCGGTATAATAAGAAAAAGACAAGGAGGAGTGGCTATGCGTCTTATTCTATTAATTGCCATCGGTGTCATTGCAGCAGTGTTACTCACCGGCTGCACCTACTATCACTGCCCTGGCCCTGCTTGCGGCTATTATGATTATCCTTCCCAATGTGGTTTATACAGTTGCACCGATCTAAGCCAAGGTTACTGGGCCGTTAGTCCAGGACTCGAGCCAATCGCTCCTTACCATTATTAAGGACAACCAGAACACCTTTCGCCATCCTGAACGCTCCACAGGTAATGCCGCGCCGCTTCTTTTGTAAAGAAGCGGATACGCCTCTAACCTTGCACTCCTGCGCTCATAGCTTTTATTCTCTTTGATCATTCATCTTTTAAATGCGGATCATAACCAATGGCATGTAACCAGGCAGCGGTGGGTTGCACCAATTTGCGTTCTTGCAAATCAAATAAACCAACCGCAAATTCCGCTTCTGCACAAAGTTCGCCATTGCGATACATGGCTTGATGGATGGTGGCTATCTTTTTAAGGCAATTGCTTGCGTAGGTTTGAATATCAATTTGTTCGCGCAACTTAATTTCTTTTAGAAAGCGCACGGATAATTGCAAGATCGTTGGCCCCAGTTTTAATTGTTGTATCACCGGTATCCCATAACCACGCGAGGTAACTAAATCCCAGCGCGCTTCTTCAAACAGAGTCAAGTAGGTCGCATTATTCATGTGGCCAAAGGTGTCTAAATGATTTTCACGAATTAAGACGGGATAATGGAAAATTGGCGTTTGCATGGGGAAGAATGCTCCTACTTTTTAGGGTGTGGATAAGACTATACCTTTATACGGATTGAATTTGAAATGCCATTCGCATTTTAAACGTGGCTTGGTATATGATAATGATCAAACACTTATCTATTGATGGAGTATCTCATGCGCCGCGTTCTTTCATTATCGTTGTTGACTGCATTGACCGTTTTATTAGCAGGCTGCGAAAGCATACCCGTCAACATGTTTAGCTTTTCAGGTTTACGCGCTGGCACGGCATCCGTAGAAACCCCTGCCGCCACACCCAACATCGCGCAAGCAGGCGCAGCTGTCGTCGACAGTTCCGGCACACCCATCGCTGAATTACCCAATCAAACCTCTAACAACAACATCGCGGGCTCATTTGAAAGCGCGATGACGCAAGAAGATAAAAACAAATTATCGAGAGCCCTGGATGGGGGATTAGGTAAATCCACGCATTGGACCAATAGCGCGACCGGTTACACCTACACCGTAACACCCATCCGCAAAGTCACGATAGAAGGCAATCCGATTTGCCGTTCTTTTGAAGCCATTGCAACCCGGGGTAGTAGCAGCCGGAACACTGCGGGCACTGCTTGTATTACGGCGGATGGTGATTGGCACGCAGTTAATTAAACAAGGAACCGTACATTATTTAAGAAATTGGCTGGCCGCTACCGCGGCCAGTCATGACGAAACGCTTAAGCTGCTGCCGTTAAAACCACTTCCTTATCTTGCGCTTCACCCATCAAGCGTAAAACCCGCGGCACACTCAGTAACATTATAAAACCTGCCACCACCCCCATCATGCCTAACGATAAAAATAAGCTGTTATAAGCAGGATTACTGACCAAAGGATCAAGGGCTGGAATGTCCCCCATGACCAACTTCGAAATAAACCAAGCGAGCGTCGAGGCAACCCCAACCATCATTAACCAGGTGCCCATTAACAAACCCTGGAGATGGCTAGGCACCAATTTACCAATCAAGGCATAACCAATTGGCGCGATCAACAATTCCGCGATGCTTTGCAAAATGTAACACCAAACAATCCAATTCATGCTACTGAAACCGGCAGCATTCGCAAAATGTATGCCCATCGGCAATAAAAAGAAGGAAGCACCCGTTAATAATAAAGCTAAAGAAAATTGCAATGGCACCGTCATCGGTACGCCACGCTCCCGCGCCCACTGCATTGCGACCGTCATGAGTGGTGCCCCCACTACCACGATCAGAGCATTCACATCACGCAACCATTGCGGCGCGATCACCAATCCCAAGTAATGCGGGTCGACATTGCGACTAATGAATAAAGTGAGCTGCATGGGTGCGATTTGGCACAAAGTTAAAAAGGTCAAGGTTGCCAAGGCGAGGCAAATATAGGCCATGAGTTTATGCCGTGCGCTGACTGTTGGTTGGCGAAACGTCAACCAACCGATAATAAACGCCATGGTGATACCCATAAATAAGGTTAATGAATTAGTCAAACTCGCATGTGCAAATAACCATTGCAAAAGCAGCACGCTAAAAAGCAACCCCGCCAATGTACCAGCCTGGCGTAACCATTGCTGCTTCGCCGGTAAAGCTTGCAGCGGGCTTTCGCGATCGCGCAGCACACCCCAAGAAGCCACAATTAAAAGCAACGTGACAAAGCTTGCCACGCTGCCACATAAAAAGAGACTGCGGTACGCCTCACCCAATTGATAATAACCGCTAATGGTGTAACCCAAAAAATAGAACGCATTCATGCCACTGTAGTTGATTAAAAAAGCGGCTTCGCGGCGTTCATCATCGGGGGTGAAAAGATTGGTAATCATACAACTTAAACAGGTGACGCTCGTCCCCGTGCCAATCACAAAGGTTGCTAAACCGGTGTACAACCAGGGCAGCGTCCCAATGGCAATAAAAAGACAACCTAACATTTGTGCAGTCGTGCCGATTGCCAGCAACAAACGATTGCTTAAAAATCGACCACCCAGGCAGCCACCCAATAAATGCAATATGTAATTAATAGCGAAAAAGGTGGCCATCAAACCGGTGGCATTCGCATCGCTAAAGTGAAACCGTTTCGTGAGATAGAGCACTAGCGTTGAATAAATAATACTAAAGCCGAGCGAGGAAATGGTTTGAATTAAAAACATAACACCAAGGCCTTTGGGGAACACAGCACGGTAACGCGACAGCAGGGAAGAATAAGTCACGCAAGGAGCTCCTCTATTGCATTGATTTCATGGTATTAGTAGAAAGAACGTTACGCAACCATAAAATGAAGTTTCACATTACGGCCACTTTCATTGTGACCCGCCACCAGCTGTAGTAGGCTTAAAAGATGAAATCGATTACTGATAGCAAACGCTTAGTCAGCCAAGCGTGGCGCTTAACCAAGCCTTACTGGCGCTCTTTAGAAAAATGGCAAGCGTATAAATTATTAACGTTGACGCTGCTTTGCTCAGTGCTCGGCATTCGTGCAAGCGTTGCTTTAAACGCATTTTACAAAGATTTTTATGACGCCTTGCAAACCTTTAATGTATCGGCGTTACGCATCGCATTACTGCATTTTTCTATCATTTTAATCGTGATTATTTTTTCTTATGGTTATGCTGTTTACACCACGGGTGTGTTAGGCGCACGCTGGCGGCGTTGGTTAACGCAATATTATTTACAACGCTTACCTCCGCTTGCTAACTTAACCGTCATTGACAACGCCGATCAACGCATCAGCCAAGATTTAGATTTATTTACCGATAACAGTTTAAAAATTTTATTGATTTTAGTGGAAGCAAGCCTCGCTCTCATTTCCTTCGCTTGGATTTTATGGCAACAAAACGCTTATTTAGTCGCGATTGCCATTGCCTATGGCATCATCGGCACGGCCATTACCACCTGGATTGGAAAACAATTAACGCGACTTGATTATGAATCGCAGCGAGTGAATGCGGATTTTCGTTTCGCGCTGATGAAAAGCCGCGAGAAAAAAACAAACAGCGCAGCAACCCATCTGCATGCGCTGTTTGCACCAATCTATGGTAATACGTTAGCTATTGTCAGCTTAAAAAAACGCCTAACTTATTTTACCAGTGGCTTTAACACCATTGCGTATGTCATTGGTATCTTATGCGCCTTACCCCTGTATTTTTCACGCCAACTACAACTTGGCGGCTTAATGCAAATGTCAGGGGCATTCAGTTCCGTTGTGGGTGCGTTTTATCGCATTGTAAATGGGTTCAGCTTGTTTGCAGAATGGGTCGCGGTAATTCAGCGCCTGGACGAATTAGACCAAGCCGTCATTATTGATACTGCGCAACCATCGCCCCCATTAACAATAGAAAACCCCCTAGAGCCTGCCAAATCGTAAACCCTTCATGTAATAAAATCATACCAACCAACAAAGTAACTAGTGGTTCTAAAACCGAAATAATTGACGCTTTAAGGGAACTAATGAGTTTCAAACCCTGTAACATCAACTGAATCGGGATAGCGGTTGCAATAATTCCAAGTGCCAGCAAATAGAGCCAAGCGGTGTGATCATTTGGCAGCGCAAATTGATTGGCAGCGAAAGATAAACCATAAAAAATGACCGCGCTGCCGATACAAACTACCATCGCTAAAAACGTAGCATCCATTTGCGGCGAAAAATGTTTGCTACCCACGACATAAAAAGCGTAACACGTGGCAGAAATTAAACCGGCAATGATACCAAACACGCTAATGTGTGTGGCAGCAGAATGGTTCATCAAAATTAAACCCAAAACCATAACCGCTAAAACGATTAGCAATTTATAATCTAATTTCTGTTGTTGCTGCCGCAGCATCCAAGAAATAATCGCAACCAAGACGGGATAAGAAAAAAAGATGACCATGGCCAATCCCGTTCCCGTATAACGACTTGCGACAAAATAAAAACCACTGGAACCGGCATAGCCGATAGCCCCCAGTAAAAACATAATAAAAACGACTTCCCAATTTCGAAACGAAGCGGTTGCTTGCAGATATTTGTTTTTAATACAAAACAAACTTAACCAGGCTGCCGCGATAATGAATCGCCAAAATAACATGGTGTTGATCGGCATCGATTGATCCAGCACACGTGTGCCAAGATAGCCTAAAAACCCATATAAAATCGCTGAAAGCGCCACTAAAGCACTGGCTTTCGCGGTGGGAGAAATGGCAAGAGAACGCATACAACGATTTCCACTTACTTTTAATAATCCTCCATTATACCAAATTCGCTCGATAACTAACCATGCTTAATGCAACTCATTACAATGTTGTAATTTAAGCAGTTTTTGGTTAACAAGCATTTGACGCTGGAAAAATGTATTGCTAGAGTCGAGGCCTTTCAAAAATAAAAAGGATTGCGCCATGACGTCACGTTTAAAGGACTGGCTGCTTTTAACAAGCATTTTTCCAACCGCCTTATTTGCTGCAACACCCATTGATCTTGCCACTTCCCCCACGCGTTCGCTCTCTTTTTTATCTAGCCAATTACTCATTGAAAAAACCGATAAAGTCGGCACCCAACATCGCAAGCATCAACAATATTTTAATGGGTATCCCGTTTGGGGCGCGCAGTTTATAAATCATTATTCTAATAAAACCCATCGCGCGCTCAGCAATGGTATCGTTTACGCCAACTTAGCGGCGGATTTACCACAAAATGCGGCAACCGTGCTTAGTGCCACTCAAGCGCAAACCGCAATAAAAACCAAAGCACCGCAAGCAATGGCAAGTGCGATTAAACCTGCTAAAGCCGAAGGCATTATTTACATTGATGCAAAGAACAAAGCGCATTACGCTTTTTATTTACAATACTTTTTTACCAATAAGCGGCCAGCCTACATTGTGGATGCCGCCAGTTTCAACACATTAGAAACCTGGGATAATATTCGCACGATTGAAGAAGTAAAAGCCGGTGGATTAGGCGGTAATCCACGCGTGGGTAAATTATATTATGATGGGCAATCCAATCATCTACCCACTTTCACCGTGCAACGCGAGCCTTTGTTAAACACGTGTTATTTACGAAACGCTGCTGCCAATTTAAAATTACGCAAGAACTTTGAACCCGTTTCATTTCCGTGCGTCAGTAGCACCGCCAATCATCCGGGTTTATATTGGAATGGTCATTTCGATTATAATGGTGGCGGCTACTCACCCAGTAATGACACTTATTATGCTGCCACATTGACCACCACCATGATTCGCGAATGGTTTTCTGAACCACTATGGGCCGATGCAAAAGGCCAAGCGCAACCGCTACTCTTTTTAATGCATGATAGCGATGCGAATGCGTCTTTTATTCCGGATGGTTATATCGTTATTGGTGATGCGTTAAACACGACCGATTTTTATCCCTTCACCAGTATTGATATCATCGCGCATGAAATGGGCCACGCCATTACCACGCAAAATTCCGATTTATTCTATAACGGCGCTTCTGGTGGTATTAATGAAGCCTTTTCTGATATGACAGGCAAAGCAGCAGAATATTATGCGCGCGGCCAGTTAAGCACGTGGAATATCGGCGATATCATGACAGACACAACGCGCTGGCTACGCTATATGGATCATCCCAGCCAAGACTGCCCTGCTGGCAATCGCCCCGGACAAGATTGCTCCATTGAAACGTATGCGCAATGGAAAGATCCTTCCCTCAACGTGCATTATTCCAGCGGTCTATTTAATCGCTTCTTTTACTTACTCGCAACCACGCCCGATTGGGACGTAAAAAAAGCATACACGCTGATGTATCACGCCAATCAATATTATTGGACTAACTTAAGTAACTTTTGCCAAGCAGCCCGTGGCGTTCAGTTAGCCGCTGATAATTTGAATGTGGATTCAAAAGCGGTGCTTGATGCATTTAACCAAGTTGGTATTGATCCAGACACTTGTCAATAAGGAAGAAAACATGAAAACGTATTTAATTCCCTTTGTTTTTGCTACGGCAGTCGCTCATGCAAGCGCAACGACGGTTTGGGTCGATAAAACAGGCCATTTATATTGGAGCAAGGGCACTGCGCAAGAAGACATACTCGTTAAAAAAACGCGTCATGCCTTAGCAAAACGATTACGCGCCCCCTTACCGCTCGAAGAAGCATTAGCCGGTGCAATCGGTGGTAATGAAAAATCCGGTTTGATTTATTATGATGGCGGCATAGGAAACAATCATCGACCCGCATTGAAAATACTGCGTAATCCGCTTTTAAAACAATGTTATTTACAAAATAATCAGGTGGAAATTCGTAATTGGAAAACGAATTTAGAGGTGGTTAGTTTCCCCTGTGCTGAAAAAAATGCGGCGGGTATTTATTGGCAAAAAAATTTGGACGTCGTGAATGGCGCTTATAACCCCGCTTGGGATGCTTTTTATTATGCGGATGCCTTCAGTCAATTTCTCGAACGCACTACCGCAAGACCTGCTTGGCAAGCCTATACTACCGGTAAAAAGCCGATCATCATCTTATTACACGGTAAGAGTAACTTTTTTGATTTTGGCGGCTTCTTTTCTGATGGCTCTAATCCCTGGTTCGTTAATTTAGACGATGGGGATGCAAAGAATTTTCCGAGCACAACCCTCGATGCATTAAGTAATTTAATCAGCGCGGGGAATGCCCTGAGTAATTGGGGCTATAGTTGGGGGGATGGCAACAGTCCTTCTATCGCACAATCCTATTCTGACTTTTTAACTAAAAGTTTTGAATATGATTTAACGGGCAAGGTGACGTGGAGCATGGGCGCTGACACAACGAAATGGGAAACAGCTGTCTGGCGTTATCTGGATAAACCATCACGCGATTGCATAGCCAGCATCACGACACCCGGTATTAGCTGCTCGATTGAAACGTATGCACAATTTAAAGCACAACCCTTCCCGCCTTCGCGCTACGGTTCTGGTTTATTAAATAAAGTTCTTTACACGATTGCCACCTCGCCTAATTGGGACATTCCCAGCACATTAACCCTATTGAACCGTGCCACGTATTATTGGGGTATAGGTGATTGGATTTTTGATCCAACTGATGACACACCACCGTCGGATCACTTTAACTTCCGCGATGTACTTTGCAATTTAGTCACCGCAGCGCGTGATCTTAATTCAGATCAGGCACAGATTGATGGGGTGATTGATGCCGTTAAACAAACAGGGCTTGATATGTCGACTTGTCCCGTTAATAAGAATTAATTTTCCTATCGCTTGTCATGTCAATGGCATGACAAGCCGATTGCCAAACCGCAGCAATCATTTTACAATCTCACTCCCTCTGCTGATTTTTCCTTTCCTTACCGCCTATTAATCAAGCGCTGCTTTATTTACCTTACCGTATTTTGCACCTTTTCATTTCTTTAAATTACGCATTCGCGAAACCCACGCTGAATTACATCATTTGCTAAAAACCGGTTGGCCCATTGCGTTGCAAATTAATGCGGAAACGGCTTCTTTTTTAGTATGTGCCACATTTATCGGTTGGATTGGCGCTAAGGAATTAGCCGCTTATCAAATCATGATGCAATATCAATTTCTCATTGTTGTACCGATTTTTGCGTTGATGCAAGCGAGTGGCATTTTAGTCGGACAAGCCTATGGCGCAAAAACGTATGGTGACATTTCGTTAATTGGAAAAGAAAGTGTGAAAATTGCTTTAATTATTTCAATCGTGTCAGGACTTGCTTTAGTGCTTGCACCGCAATTTTTTGCCGCCGCCTACCTTGATGTGAAAAATCCAAACAATGCGCAGATTGTGCATTTGGTGTATTTATTATTTATCATCATGGTCATTGGGCAGTTGTTTGATGGTGTTCGCAATGTTTTAACCGGTGGGTTACGCGGCTTGCTAGATAATCGTTTTCCAATGCTCACCGGTTTAGCTGCCCTGTGGATTATCGGCATACCGCTTGGGTTTATACTTTGTTTCCCCCTGCAACTCGGCGCGATAGGCTTAATGCTCGGCTGGTGCTTTGGCATCATTGTTGGCACCAGCGTTGTCTGTCTGCGTTGGCAGCAGAAATCACGGGCTTTGTTGGTATGAGCACGGCTGTAATGGGCAGTCTTTATCACCAAACCGACTAAGCTGCAGAGCGCGTGTTTCCAGCATTTTGTTAACAGTGGCGCGCGTTGCCGTAGAGAAAAATAGACTCAAGTACGATTCATGCTCATCGATAAAACTAAATTTCGATGACATTAGTTTTGCTTTTAATGATGCTAATCCTTTCACATCGAGCGCGGGTACATATAATGCGAGATAACTTAGCAGTTGTAATTTTCGCTCCGCCAAGGGCAGCTTCGGATCGATCTCGGTCAGCTCATTCGTTACCTGCTGCAAGGCAGTAATCGGGTCGCGATTGGTGCAACGCATCGGCTCCACTTCTCGTTGTATCAAACAGTTGCCTTTGCCAATCGCATGACAGATTAATAAATAGGCGTCAAATGCTTGCTTGTCTGGTCGCTCGCTGGGCAACATCAGGGCGTGCAATTGGGATAAAACGATAGGTTGCTCAAGGTTCAAATAAGCGATGGCTTCATTATGCCCAGCAAAATAGATGCTATTGAACTGCGAACCGGGCACAGCTAGCAGCTCTTCAAATTGACTTAATTCTTTTGGTACGACAAGCAGCTCTGTTGTAATGGGAACTTTAATTTCCTTAGCCATTTCTGCCAATAGCATGCGGCGCTGGGGTTCTTGCAATGAGGCGGGTAATTGATTGGCTGTTAGTAAAGTTTGCTCATGTTGAGCGAGTCGTTTCATTGCCGCAAGGAGCGGCGAATCTAATTGCTCACACCAATCTTGATCCTGTAGCAGTATGTGCGCAAAAAAATGCGGGCGTCGCCAAGCGGGTAAAAAAAGTTGTAAGAAGAAATTAAAATAAGCGCTCTCGCTCGACAAACCCGCAAAATGAAATGATTGTGCGAAATCGCTGACTAAACTTTTCTTTAAAAAATGCAACGAAAAATCGTGCGGAGCCTGTTTTAATAACTCCGTTAAGCCCTGGAAAAAGCTAATGGCGGAGCGGCTTTTGTTTGGCTCATATTGCGGCAAACCATACACGGTTTTTTGAGTGAAAATGGTTTCCGTTAAAAACATTAACGGGTTATTGATGGGTAAAAGCGGCGTATCTTGCAACCAACTTCTAAGGACATCTTGCCGACTATGGAAGAACACTTTTTTATAATGAGAAAATTGCGAAAAATAAGGGGATTCTGGATGAAAATACCAGCTTGTTGCAGGTTCAGCGTGCATAAAAGTATGTAAGTGCGCATGAAAAAGCGGCAATAAATCTTCGCGCCTTTCTTCTATTAATTCCACAACGGCCGCAACAAAATTAAGATCGGAGCGCAATTGCTGTAGAAATAAAGGAAGTTTTCCAGGCGCAATAGTGATCGACTCACTATCAGTGCAAGCCTGTAAAATCTTGACGAACTTTTCATCGATTAAGGCATACGCCTGATCGTGCGCTTTAAATTGCAACAATGAATGGGTTAAAACTGCTAATTGATTGGTATGGATTAAAATGTCTTTTTGTTGATGAATGTATAATAATGCCGAAACAATACGTTGCGATTTAAATTTAAGTAACACACCGCTGCGCACCAACACTTGTAAAGCAACGGGGTTCAGCATCAAAGTTAAAATAGCATCAATGGCAGGTAATTGAGTGTAACGCATCGCAAACTGTAATAACTCTTCCGGCGTCAAAGTGCGTAAAAATGCCGGCAAACTGGCCGCACGATGTAACTGCGCCGCACTGCCTTGTTCTATCAAACGCAAAACAAACTGTTCACTCGCTAGTTGACGATCCACGTTGATGGTTAAATAATCTAAGGCTCGATTCAATAACCATTCACTGGGTAAATCATTTTTCTCTTCAAAAGCAGATTTTAATAACTCACCTAAACGCTCAAACCGCGCAATCAATTTATTTAAATAGGAATGATCAATAGCATGAATTTCTGTCAAACTTAAATAGAGCAATGGTTCATAAACCACTTCCATCGCAAGTAGCGCTTCGTGAAAAAATAACTGCGCTAATTCAGTGTCCTGCGGGGATTGTTTTAAATAACTCAATGCTAATAAATAACACGCTAAAGAATTTATCGGCGCAACTTGTAATAATTTCTTTCGCGCAGGTATGACTTCACCATGCAATAGTTCAGTATAAACCGGGTAGAGCTCCGGGGAATGGTCTTTGATACATTTAAGCAAAATCAAAGGTAAACCAGAATCGCGTTGCATCAATACTACCCTCTTTCTATTTATCGCCTGTCATTGTGAGACGGCAATATTTAATCACCTCTCGAAAATCGAGAGGTGGCCACATTCTCGTGCTGAGTATTACAGAATTAAAATCTGCAGAGCAAGTTAAGTAAGCGGTGGTGCTGTTAATCGCCCAGCATGATAGCCTTCAACTTTCCCAAATGCTGACCCTTCATTCCAAGCATCGGTTGCAGCCACCAATTCTTCTTTAGTTCGGGCTACAAAATTCCACCAGATTAAAATTTCCTCATTGAACGGTTCGCCGCCAATGAGCAATAACCGCGAACTAGCCGGCAGATTTACATGCAATTGCGTGCGCCCTTTGCCTAAGTATAAAAGACTATCCTGCGTTACAATTTCACCCCCAATTTCTGCCTGGTCAACTAAAGGTAAAATTCCATACTCAAAATTGGGGTCCAAGGGCAAGGTGGTATCGATAGCGCTATCAGCGGCAATATCTAAACTAATCAAAGAGCTATACACCTTAGTTGGAGCAACCTGCCCCATAAACTCGCCCACTAAAACACTGATCGTTAAACCATTGTGTTTGAAAGTAGGCACGCTAGCGTAATGATGAAATTGCGGCTCCATGTGGCGCACCATATCCGGTAAAGCAATCCACAGCTGCACGCCATGCAATAGCGTATCCGGTAAGGATTCCTCAGAATGGGAGATGCCTTTCCCCGCCGTCATTAAATTAATTTGCCCGGGCTGAATAATTTGCTCAGAACCAATGCTGTCACGATGCATGATTTCACCTGACAATGTCCAGGTGAACGTTTGCAAGCCAATATGGGGATGGGGCGCAATATCCATTTCGCCGGTTTTCAAATCCAGCGGCCCAAAGTGGTCTAAAAAGCACCAAGCACCAATGGTACGGCGCTCGCGGTGTGGCAGTGCACGGCGAATCGTTAGGCTTTCACCAATTTGGGCAATTCGCGTCGGGATTTTTTGCAAAACGGGCGTTGGCTGACAAAGGGGCCCATCGCTTGCGGCAGATAATTGGCATTGCTTAATTAAATCACTCATTAACACTTCCTATCCAAAAATAATTCCCACGACTAAAAATTCCGGTTGCGTTACAAACTCGCCCGCACCCACTAATGGGGAGATGGCACGAATCGAGCGTGCTGCTTCATTATCTAAAATGCCCGCCCCGCTTGATTGCAAAACCCGCACATCAGAAACCGTACCATCGGGCGCCAGCCGAAAGCCAATTAGCACTTTGCCGCGCATGTAAAAATCCACTGCCGCTTTGGGATAAGTCAGCGTCCGCCCAACCGCACGCGCCATAAGACGAATCAGCGGCTTGACTATTTTTTGATCGCCTATTAGGTTGAGCGGTTCTTCATCAGGCTTTTTATTTAAGCGTTGTGGCGGCGCACTTTTAAAATTATGCACGGCCGATTGTAAGGCTTCTTTTGATAATTGTGTTTGCTTAGGTGGCGCTAAAATGCCTTCTTTGTCGGTTTCGATGGGTTTTGCTTTGGTCACAGGCTTAGGCGCTGGTTGCTTTGCCGCAGCGGGTGCAGGCGTTGACGGAGTGGGTGGAACGTAAGCCGGAACATAGGAACTCGGCGCTTCATGCGCCTCAGGCATTGGTCTTGGGCCAATGGTTAATATAAAACAGAGTAGCACCAGCACATGCGCCAGTACGGATAACCAAAATGAGCGGGGTTTAGCTTGCTGGAATAACATGCGCCATCCTTAACTGCATTGCCGTGCATGGTTACTATACCCATTACACTTTAAAAAGCGAAGTGTAATGGGTTAAGAGGTTCGCTCACTCCCTTGTCCTTCTTCCCATGACTGGGGAGCAAGGAGCCTATATAATGGAGAGCATGACTTTTCGCCGCGTGATCACATCGTATCAATCCACCCTAGTGCTTTTATTAGCCTTAGCTAGCGGCATCGTCGTTGGTTGGTGGGTGGGTCCTGCCATTGTCGTTATTAAACCCCTTGGTGATCTTTTTTTAACCGCCATGTATGTCCTTGTTATTCCCCTCCTCTTTTTTAGCATCGCGAGTGCGCTTGCCAATCAAGGGCGCTTAATTTGGGGGCAACTCATCAAAGCCCTCTGGCTATTTTTACGCATGAGCTTGATTGCCAGTCTTTTCATGTTAGTCGTTTTAGTCGGCGTCCCTCTTAGCAAATTACCGCAGCTAGCCAACCCACAACAACTACACGCTATCAGCACACCCACACTATTACCGGGGCTAAGCTTTTTACAACACATCTCTTTATTCTGGGTGATGGGTGCGGGCATTGCACTTGGTCTAGTCGCAGCCTACGCAACAGATCAGCGCATAACAAAAAACTTAAACACCCTAACTGCTGGCTTATTAAAAGCAGTTAACGTCATTATGTGCTACGCGCCGTTAGGCTTTTTTGCTTATTTCGCTTTATTGACCGCAAGCCTCGGCCCATTATTTTTTAGCGCCTATTTGCAAGTTACATTAACTTATTACATCACAGCATTAATTTACGGCTTCCTTATTTTCTCCTTGTACGCTCTTTTCGTTAATCGATTTAAAGCGTTTTGGAAAGCGGCCTTTTTACCGGCATTCACTGCTCTTGCGACTTGCAGCAGTGCCGCAACCCTTCCCGTTAACCTGCAAGCGGCGGAGCGTTTAGGCATCCGTGCAGAAGTATTCGAAATGGTCTTACCCCTTGGCACGATGGTTCACAAACAAGGTTCTATCTTAGGTGGGGTATTAAAAATTGCTTTTTTATTTACCGTGTATGGATTGAATTTTTATAGCTTACCGGTACTGGGTTTAACGCTCATTCTGGCCATTTTAGTCGGCACAGTCATGGGCGCCATTCCAAGCGGGGGCATGACAGGCGAGATGTTAATACTTGCTGCTTTTGGCTTTCCACCCAGCGCTTTAATTTTAATTGCCGTCATTAGTCTTTTGATTGATCCGCCAGCGACGGTTTTAAATGCATTAGGTAATTTAATTGCAAGCTTAATGCTAGATCGAAATCCGGCCGCATAACGACCGGATGGCACTTTTTAAACGGTGCAAGTCATGTCTTGGCCACAGCAAGTTGGCGATTTAATCATGCCACAACCGTTTGGGCATTTCGCCACTTGAATATCTTTTCCTTCTTTATTAACGGTATCTTGCACTAATGCTGTATTGCATTTGCTACACGTTAATCCCTTCACACCCATACCGCATTTATTACAAGTGCATTCCATATTCTTACCCCTATTTAAAAAAGAACTTCTGCAAGATTTGCTACTAACTCATCCACATTATCACAATTAAAAACCAAGGGTGGCTTTATTTTCAAAACGTTTTGATAAGGTCCATCGGTACTTAATAAAATACCGCGCTCTTTTAATTGATTCACTACCTGCTTCGCCAGCATGGGCGCTGGCGTTAATTGTTTTTTATTTTCAACCAATTCCACGCCTAAAAATAAGCCTAAACCACGCACATCCGCAATGGATGCACGAGTGTGTGCTAATGTATTTAATTGTTGCTTTAAATAATCACCCACGGTTTGCGCTTGTTGCTGCAATTGTTCTTTTTCTAAAACGTTCAATACGCTAAGACCAATGCGACATGAAACCGGATTTCCACCAAAGGTATTAAAATATTCCATGCCATTACAAAATGAATCAGCAATCTCTTGGGTGGTAATAACCGCACCCAATGGATGACCATTGCCGAGTGGCTTGCCCAATGTCACGATATCCGGCACCACTCCCTGCGATTCAAAGCCCCAGAAATGGCTGCCAATTCGGCCTAAACCCACTTGCACTTCATCCGCAATACAAACCCCACCATTTCGGCGCACGTTTGCATAAATGTCAGCAAGATAACCTGCTGGCAACACCACTTGCCCACCGCAACTTAGTAAAGATTCACCAATGAATGCGCCAACTGGTGCGGAAAGTTTGGTAAGCGTTTTACCTCCACGCAACGGATCCGGCATTGGTAAAACCTCGACAAAATCCGGCTTGCCTTGCCCACCTTTACCATTAAATTTATAAGGACTCATTTGCACAAGCTTATCGGTATTACCATGATAGCCATGATCAATCACCGCCACTTCATGCCGCTTCGTGTGCGCTTTGGCTAAACGCAGCGCCAATTCATTCGCTTCACTTCCTGAACAAACAAAAAAACACACGGCCAATGGCTTCGGTAACGTTGCGAGCAGTGCAGTGGCATAGTCCGTTAATGCAGCATGTAAATAACGTGTATTGGTATTTAATAAAGCCATTTGTTCTTGACCGGCGCGCACGACATCCGGGTGACAATGGCCAACATGGCACACATTATTGATGCAATCTAAATAACGTTTTCCGATTTCATCAAATAAATATTGGCCTGTACCGCGCACGATTTGCAGGGGTGCATCATAAGATAAACCCACATTTTTTCCGATCAAACGTTTTCTTAACGTCAGCAAATTGGCGGTGGAAGATGACATAGGTGTATCCTTTAATAAAGCATTCCGAAAAACAGTCAGCACCGAATTCGGATCGAGCATTTTCCAACGTTTAAGTAATTCCCATGCTGGCGCTTCTGAAATGGTAAGATACGCATCCTCTGGATTACTTAATTTACGCTCAGCAGAATTAACAACACTCATGCAAAGTCGCATGGCAATTAAATCATATAAAACAGCGACTTCTTCATCTTGCAGCGGAAATACCGAGTGATAGGCACTCAGAATATGACACGCGACCGTTAACGGATCTTCTTTATTTAACAAAGCATACGTTAGCGCAATAGCCAGTTCACTGACCGTTGCCGTTTCAATAATATCGCCAAAATCAATAAAACCGGTCACCGCATCATTTGCCACTAAAATATTATAATCATTTAAATCGCCGTGAATAATGCTATGACGTAATGCGGGTAAGTTTGGCAAAACCAAGGTTTTAAAGCGCTGCAAGAAAGGCCGCACGAGGGCTTGCTGCTCGCTGCTTAAGTTCAGTAACTTCGCCTCAACCCATTCTGCCTGTTTAAAATCCCAATGTAATTGCCGCGCTGCGGCGGAATGATTAAAGGAAGCTAATGCAGCGCTTAAATGACCTAATTGTGTGCCTAAACTCGTTAACAATGCGACCGAGTGGTTAGGTTTCGTTCCTAATAATTCGCCAGGGACATATTGAAATAATCGGGCGATTTTCGCGTTAGCCATAAGAAGCATATCATCACCATTCGCTAACTGTTTTGGTGTCGGAATGGCAAAAGGAACCTTTTGATTAGAAAGCCAATGCAGCGCTGCGTTTTGCAATGCCAATGCTGTTGTAGCAGTATCAGGATGTGAAATTTTTAATACGTATTGCTCACCATTGTCAGCGTGAAGAGCAAAATTAAAATCATATTCACCGGCAAGACGGTGTAGTGTGCCACTCACCCCAAACGATTGCGCCGCTTGCAACGCTTCTTGCTGCGTGATCATGAGTCACCTTAATAGGAATACTTTAAGATGCAAATCGCGTCTTAAAGTACAAAATGATACGTGGAGTTAACATGGGAATCAAGGATGCGGGCCCATTTTACGCTTTGCATTAGCCACCTTGCCCCATTCGGTACTTTGCCAGCGTTCTTGATAAGCCAAGCGATTTAACGAATTACTAAAAAAACTTAAGGTGCTATGAAGACTCAAATGGCGATAGTATTTTTGTAGAGTTTGTTGTTCTTGTAATAAGGCATTCTCTTTTGTTGGTAATATTTTCCTCGCAGCCCGCGCGCGATTTTCACTTAACACTTGATATTCATATAACCATTTAGCAATGGGGGGTTGCAGTTGGAATGGCATAGCCTTGTTTTTTGGTACATATACCCATTGCATACCACACTCTTTCAAATAGGAAGCAACTTGCGCTTTGTTGGCATAAAGATAATGAATGAGTTGGGTTATTTCATGCTTTGTAAACCAAGGCTCACTATTAAATTGAAAAATATTAATCAAGATATCGGTTGGTACATTCAGTCTCGTCCTTCCCAACACAATGGCCATTAAAATGCGGGTCATGTCCAAACGTGCGGAATGATGCACTGCCTCATAATGGATAGCTAAACGTAATGTGACTGTACTGATGCGCCGATACACATAGTCGGCATTTTTCCATTTCTTTTCTGGTATACCACACGCAGTCAGTGTTTGCCGGATAATTGAAAATCGTGATACGAGCCCATTATGAAAACTTTGCCGTGTCGCGGCACTGACTTCTTCATATTGAATAATGGCCAGCAGCGCTTCCATTTTTGCATAATGATTAGTATGTGCACGCAGACAGTTCGTAAATACATCACGCTGATTACGGTCTAATCGACGAGGATCTGCGCCAAGCTTTAACAAAATCGGTATCCACTCAGGCTGAATGGCCGCCGCCAAATGCAACACAGAGTGACCTGTTACACTTTCCGTGCTTGGATTAGCCCCCTGACAAATCAGCCAAACAGCACGCTCAAAATGACAATTAAAGTCACGTAACGCTCGGCTTAATTGGACAGATAAATCATCCTGCGGCTCGGCATTATCGTCTTTACCACACCATAAATTTAACCAGCGCGCCCGCATAATTTTTCCTTAGCACATGGCTTTTTATACAAAGCCAGGTAAATCATGATCGATTTTTTTTATCTGACTTTTTAAAACGCCGCTTTAACTCTGCTAGTTGCATGGTATTTTCATCTACAATACAGCGATAAAATTCCACGGCATGCTTGTTAACATGAATTTTCTTTGCTTGCTCTACAGCAATTTTAGTAATTTCTTCCCATAAATATTTACATTGCGACTGATTCATCTCTTCAATGTTTACATTTTCTATCTTCTTTAGGATATCGTTAAAGCCAAGCATTAAATTAAAGTCGATTTGCGGTTTTAAAACGTTAGCGGTTTCTCTAACCTCAGTTAATAAGTTTTTAAATTTATATAACTCCGAAAATGAACTACGGCGCTGCGTAAATAATCGATCTGATTTTTTTTGCCCATCAAGGCTTAAAGTTAGAGCTGGTTTTCTATATTGCAGGATCGAATCTTCTTCACTTTCAATAAAAGGTGCTGAAACTTGACGCGAAATGCTGGGTGGTCTCTCACTCAATTCATTGGCCGCCTGCGCTATTTCTTTTGCAAATATTTTAGCGTATTTATTAAACTGTTTTAAGTCTTTCTCGGCAACTGCCAGCGCACCTTCTTTCGTGCTAATTTCTTCTAAAGTATACGCAGGTAGCTGTGTCATGTAAGGATGATAAGCGTTAAGCCAAATGAGTAAGGGTTGTGCTTTCTCTTCAAATAATTCACGCTTTTTTAAATAATGAATAAGATTATTAGTTAAACAAACCAGCAATTCATCATCAGAGGCATAAGCGCGTCGTGCTTTCTCATATCCTCGCAAGGGAATTTCTTTACCTTCTTTATCTTTTAAACCTAAAATTTCATTTTGACTTAAGCCAACTGCCAAACCAACCATCTCAAGCATCATACAACGCATTTGAAATAAATCGGTTACAATACTCACGCGCCGTGCACCATTTTCCAAATACAAAGCCCTCTTGTCTAAAATAGTTAACGGTTGCTCGATTGGCAGCAGCGTTGCCAATCCCTTTTCCACCACGATTGGCCTTGATAAACCTAAATCAATTAGCTTAAAAGCAAATTCACCTGCCCCTTCTTTTTTAGTATGTTGCAGCATGTAATTGCGTAATGCGCCATCCAGGTGCAAATAACCCAAACCATGTAATTCTTGCACGGCAGATTGGATGTTATGGATAAAATCATTAAGTGTATTGGCAATGCGGGTGCGACTGAATTCGGGATCACTATTATGCACAGCCAAATTAAGATATTGATAGGCATTCGCGGGTTTTGCTTCTGCGGAATAACTAATTAACGGCATTATAATGGCAGTTTCGATTCCTTCCGCACTACTTAAATCAATGGATGCACCAATGATCACCTGTTGTGGTTGCACTTTAGGAAATTGCTCATTAATCGCATCTATATTTTCAACCTCATATTGCAAAGAATGTTGAAAGGGGCGAGAACTCTTTTCCGCTTGGCGATGGGTACGCTTTAATACCAAATCGGTTCCAAATTTTTTAATGTTGGGATCAGATCCTGTGTATCGAACTAAGATGGGTTCGCTGGTTTTTCCAATGCCTAATGGTTTACTATCAGACACAACAAATTCATCAAGCCGCGCAGTAAGTCGCACCACCGACTTCGGCAATACTAAATCTTCGTGTGGCTTTTCAATACGTTGCATATTTTTTCTCTTAAGATATCGACTTAAGTATAACAGATGATATACTCAAAATAAGCTAAGGGGAGAGATAATGCACTCTAACAAAAATACCTTATTTAATAGCCAAGACGAAGAATTAATTGATGATTTTATCAATAATACTCAATACACGTCCGTAGCCATTGATAAACTCAAATCTAAATATCGTCATTCCCACCCATCGCTGCAACGCCTCCTATACAATCTTGAGCAATTTTATTATGCCACCACCACCGAGCAGCCTTTTAAACGCACCCGAGATGAAGAATCAAACAATCAAACGACGATTGTAGAGGAGCGATTAGCAAGAATGCGCCATGCGCTTATAACTTTTTCAAACCACCTTCAAACAGAAAAGTATGCTCCTTCTGAAATGGCTATTATGCACAATGCAGAAAAGTACGCGATGAATGCAATTATTTTCCGCATGAAGGAATTAGAAAAAATTGCTGACCCATTATTTCAGCGCTATCAAAATAATGCCGGTGAATTAAAAGCCTATCTAGATAAAAACCACTTTAAGAAAACTCATAAAATTTAAATAAAAAACGCCGCTCTCTTTGTACTAACGGGAAAGCGGCGTCTTTAGCTAAGTTAAACTATAAAATTGCGTTGCCGCCTCATCCTCGCCCTCATGATTAGGCTGCTCAAATAGGCGCCAGCGATGGTTTTTTGGTTGATTAACAAAAGCAGTAACCAGATCCCTTTGTTCATCCGCTTCAAACACCGAGCAAACCTGCTTAAATGCATCCAGATTAAACCAAGCCGCCAACCGTTCTTTCATCGCCAGCACAAATTCTTTCCGCTGGACAGGCTCTAATGCTTGCAAAAATAGTTGCAATGCCTTTTCATTTGCAATGAGAGAGTCATACTCAAAATAATTTGCACACGTTTTATTGGTAACAACGGATTGAAAAAGAGTTGATGTAGCCGAATAGCGATAGAGAAAAGCCAATTGCAGCGGGGTTTGAATGTATTTTTCTAAAAGATTTTTTAAGAACAATTGATCGCATTGGACAGCTTTATCATACAACCCTGCAGAATCAATCAACTTAAATAATCGGCCTCCCAATGCCGTTAAAATGAGTTCACGCCAAGCACTCGCCTGATCTAAAATCAGTGCCAAATCCGCTGAGGTTTTAATGCAGGCGCAAACACCTTCTTTAATATAATGATCCGGTACGGCATGCTCAAAACCAGTGCGAGCTTTAATTGCATGGAGGTCGCCTAAAAAAGTTAAAGCGCGTGCCAACTCTTCTGCATTACTAACTTGCTGTAAATAACAGTTGATAAGGACAGTCGCATTGACTAGTTGCGCCCTAACAGACAAATACTCTTCTCGCGTTTTGCAAAGCTTAGGGAGCCGATTGCCCAATTCACGTAAATAAATAATTTGTTGTTTGGAAACAAGATTAGCAAGGTTTGTCACAATCTGGCTATTTTGAATGGTGTCACGAGCGAGAAATTGAATGTCTTGCTGAGGTAATTCTTCACCTTTCCCAAACCATGCTGAACCGATTTGCTGATCTAAATAAGCCGCGACAGTGGTGAACACACTAGCATCTGTCGCAACTTGACGCGGATAGGCATAATATTTTTTAAATAATGTTAATTTACTGTCTTCCAATTTCTCAGCATTTTTTTCCCGCTCTGGCAAGTGTAAATGGCCCTGCTTAAAACTTGCGATTGCCAATAATCGATCGCAACGCGCAAGGCTGATTTGGTTTAAAATAGTAGCAAAATTGGCTTCTTTACTAATTAACGCATGAAAATATTGGTAATAAAATTCCAACCAACGCTCAGGGATAAAACCAAATACTTTACTCAACTGCTCGACATTTGTAACTTGTGCCGGTAATAAACCCAACATCTCCCCTTCGTAAACGCCATGGTGCATCACTAACTCGCGTAATTTACACGATTCCATATTAGGTTCAGTGACAGCGCCAAACGATTTTACATAGTGAGAGGTTCCTGCAAATATATCCGCATGAAAGTTATCACTGAACTGATAATAAATGGCGATAAAATCATTGATGTTGTTAATGAAAGTAAAGATGTCACGCTTAGCTAGCAGACATTGCATGAATTTAAGCTGTAAAAAAGCAGTATTTTTTAAAACATCTAAGGTGGCTAACACATCATCGAGCGTTTCAATCGTTGGGATAATGCGCCCAACAAATGCTTCCCACGCTACCGGTTGATCCAGGGATATTGGATTTGCAACATCCAGCTTTCTTGCTCCACTTTGCATACACACTCCTTTTTATAGCATTTCAGGAAGAAATTTCTTACGTAAATTTAATGACGTTCCTGCCACCATGAATTCACCATCCCCACGATAGTGTAGTGTTTTAGGATGAACGGGTGTCGTTGCGACGTGCGCCTTAACGACTTCAAAAATAAATAAGGAATATTTTTTTATTAAACTCGTATCCGTTAACTTACACTCAAAATTGGCATAACATTCCTTAATGAGTGGCGCAGCCACTGCACTGCCTGCCACTTTTGTTAATTTGAATTTATGAAATTTATCAATATCAGAACCCGTGGTATTGCCAATACCCACGACCGTATTCGCCAACTCGATGGTTGGCAGATTAATGACACATTCTTTGCTTTTTTTGATGAGTTTAAAACTGTGGTTTTCATCCCAAATGTAGCAGCCGATTAGCGAAGGCGAAAATGACATGACCATGTGCCAGCCCATCGTCATGATATTAGTTTCATCTTTCCAGGCAGAACTCACTAAAACAATGGGGCCAGGCTCAATAAAACGGCGGATTTTATCAACGGGAAAATTCCTTTTTTTCATCGATCTGCCTTGTGATGACGGTAATTGCTTAACTTAAGATACCTATTCAGCTAATCGTTTTCAACGCTAAATGCTCTTCTAGGTAAAAAAGCCCCACCGCAGCGGCTGGCCTTTAGCGGTAGAAATCTTCTGAATAGCCTCACCCAGCCCATGCAGGATGGGATTTACAAGGGGGAGAATCGCCCCCTCCCCTTGAATGAGTGAAGCCAATTATTTCGTTTTGCTCATAAAAACAAGGAAATACACTCACAGATCTTCAAAAGGCGAAGCATAATGGGTATAGTTTTATGGCAAAATTGTCATTTTTCTGTCATGCATTATCAGTAAGTTCCGTTTATAGTGAGAAAGATTAAAATAACGAGGAAAAATTATGCTCAATCATCGCCATTTACACCAAGCGGTTAAAGCGAACCAGCTAGCGCAATTCAGATTTTTGGTTAATACCTCTGAAGCGGCAAAAGATTTAAAGATTGAAATTAATCCGCAATGGGCAAATGAATTAATAAACTACCCCCTTCTCAATGTCGCTTCATCCGCACCGAAAGAAGCCACCGCGGAAGGTTTAAATGCTTTACATTTGGCAGCCCGCGCCAGTTATAGCCATTTCATCGAGGGCTTAGCTCGCTTAGGCGTTGATATTAACGCGCGCTCTGTTTATAAGTTCAGCATCGGCTCTGTGCCTGCTGATACAGCGCTTTTTATGGCGGTGCGTAATAATGATGTTGCGTTCACACAATCTTTACTAAAGATGCGCGCCAATCCGAATATTCCATCACACGATGAGTCTAGCACGCCGTTATTGTTTGCTTTAGAAAACCAATTAAATGAGATGGCAAGAATTTTACTCGATGACAGCCTATACAATCATGATCCTGTCATTATTAGTAAAGCCCTAGCGTTCTGCCTCAAAACAAATGATATCGAGATGGCTAGCCGTTTGTTATTTCACAAATTCAATGTGAATACGATGATTAATGGTACGCCCTTACTAACCTTTGCACTCCCGTTTGAAGAAATGTTACAACGTTTATTAGCCACACAAGCGGTTGACTCTGCGACGATATTGGCTGTTTTTGTAGCTGAAGTGAAAGCGAATAGAGAAAACACGGCTTCCTTACTGTTCAATCACCTTGATCTCAATGCCCTCAGCCAGATTCCTTCTGCCGTGATAAAATTAAATCGCGCCTGGTTGCCGAACTTAGCCGAAATTAAAAAAGCAGCGAGCATACTGACTGAGATTGAAAAACGCCAATCAACGCCGGCCGAACTATTACGGCATTTAGCAAAAGCACTCAATTACAATGACAGTGTTTTAAAAATTCCGCACGCACAAAAAATCACACAGAAAGTAATAACCTCTTTATTTAAAATGTTACCATCAGTAGAATTTTCCAAAGTGCTCGAATCAACATTTGCTAAGCGTGGCCCACATCACAACTATATCCTTTACTGCATTGCCTCTGCTTTAGAGCAGCAATCACAATTAGCTTTAGCAAGTCCTTATTTACAGCAAATGAACAAACTGGATTTAATCGAGAAAACGCACACTGACTTAAAGAAAGCAGTCGATGAATTGCAAAGCCGTATTGACGCTAGCATACAAAAACAAATACAAATACAAAAACAAGCAAGTTTCTTGCTGTTTAGCCAATCGCACGCCAAAGCGCAGTCTGAACTTGTCGTCTCCCCAACCCCAACCTCGAGCTTGTCCATGGTTTCGCAAGATAACTAGCGTTCGCAGTACTGCCTCAGTTTACTGTAAAAACAGCAGCTGAGGCAGAGCCTCGTGAGACGCTTGAAGCGTTTAATTATATAACCTTTGCTAAAAACCCATCAACAATCTGGAAATATTCGGTGGGATGACTATCAAATACGGCATGACTGCCATTCGGAATAACTTGTGCGAGAGAATGTGGATTTTTAAATCGCCCTGCAAATGACAAATAATATTGGGCATTGATCCCATTGTCCTTTTCACCCACAATCAAACACAAAGGTAATAGCGTTTCTTCCATAAAACGTTCTGCATTCAACGCTGTTCTTTGAAAGTATGCATCATCGTAACGCAACAACTCTAAAAATAAATGTCGGCGCATTAGTGGATCACTGCGTTGGATGTTTTTCGTAAACGTTGCAAAATCTTGTTTTAGCCCAATGCGCTGAGCAATGCTTTCTGCTTCAAGCACAGTTAAAAAGGCCGGTCTTTCAATCCATTCCGGAACGAGTGTATTAACAAACCATTCACCAAATCCTTTTTTTAATCCGGAACGCGAAAATAAAATGGGTGGCGAACCAACACTAATGACACTGGCAACCAGTTGTTCACATTCAACTGCCACACCATAGGCGATATGCCCCCCTAACGACCAGCCGACAAAATGCGCGCCTTGAATATTTAACGCTAATAAAAGCTGCGTCACTTCTGCAATCATAGCGCAAGGATTATAAAAGGCGGCCGCTAATGTTTCTTTTTCTAAATCACTGCATTCGTCAAGCTCAGAAATTTTGCTACTGTCACCATGGCCTAGCAAATCGATGCTGATGATTCGGAATTGATTTTGATAGTGCTCGTATTGATTGGCAAAAATATCGCTAGAAGCTGAGTTACCATGCAAAAAAATTAAAACCGGTTTAGTGCTTTCTGCGGAATCGATATAGCGCAAAGTAAATTGAATTTTTTTAGCCGCCAAACTGATTAAAATTGCTTCATTCACAAGCGGCAGGTGGTTAAATTGCAGCGCAGCAGGATCCAGGTTAAAACTCAACTTGGAGTTTATTATAGGCTGTTTTTTAAACATTTATTATCTCCTGATTGCCGCCGAGTATAACACCACTTTCAGCCAAAATGCTTGCATCAGAATTGTTTATATACCCCTTCCACTTCATAAAGCGAAGTGGAAGGGGTATAGGCCCATATTTTATGATTGGTGCGAATTAAATTCGCACCAATCACCAAAGGGGAGAATCGCTATTCTCCCCTTTGGAAACCCCATCGCATAAGGACTGTGAAATTGCATCTTGAAGTGCAAGTGGAAGGGGTATAGGCCCATATTTTATGATTGGTGCGAATTAAATTCGCACCAATCACCAAAGGGGAGAATCGCTATTCTCCCCTTTGGAAACCCCATCGCATAAGGACTGTGAAATTGCATCTTGAAGTGCAAGTGGAAGGGGTATAGGCCCATATTTTATGATTGGTGCGAATCGCGATGAGTATAGTCATTGTTTTGCGCGAATGTTTGTAGTAATTTCTTACCTCTACCTAGGAGCGTTTATTAATGGATCACTATCAAATTAATCATGCCAGCGTCATCTTTGAAGTCTTAAATAGTGAGGTCATTGTCGTTAATTTCAGTACGGGTGATTATTTTAGCCTCATGCACAGTGCCAAATACATTTGGCAATTACTCGATAAGCACATTGCCCCTAACACCATCGCAAGCTTACTCGCTTCGCATTACCAACAAGATACAGCCCAATTATTAGTAGATCTCGAGCAGTTTATACAAGCATTACTACAAGAAGAATTACTGGTTCTCGTTCAAGAAGCACCCCAGCCAGCGCTAGCAACTCAGCTAACCGATCTTCTCGCTTTGCAGGCTACCGATAGCGAGTACATTGCGCCCATTGTGCACAAATATTCCGATGTGCAAAATCTTTTGAAAATTGATCCGGTACACGATGTATCAGAAGCAGGATGGCCGAATATGCCTTCTTCTTTTGAGCAAACTGCCTAAACCATGCAGAATCTTGCCGATGCAACCAAATTACAGCGTATCAAATTCTATGCCTGGATTGACGCGTGTTTTCAAAATGCGCTGAAAAAAGGGGCAACTATTCAAAAAGATTATCGGATTGCGCGGTTTGTTGTGCGTTTACAGTTTGCCAATGATGCCTTGGTTTCTAAACTCACGCACGCTTTAGCACACCTTGAAATTCCCACCAGTTTAAAACCTGATTTAACCATTGGACTTTGGGATAGTGCATCGACAGGCACCGAAACCATCGCTCCCGCCTGGCCCAATCCCGTTTATACCGATCGTGGTGAGCTTTGGCATTATAACGATGAACAATATTATTCCGTCTTCGATCGCCACACGGGCTCATTAAATTTATACGATAACCGCGCTGCACGCGCCTATTATTGGACCCAGGATGCCGCACAACTTCCTTGGTGGGTAGCAGGCTCACCCTTACAACTTTTACTGCATGCCTTTACCAGTCAACATGGCCTGCAATTAACGCATGCAGCAGCCGTTGGCTACGAACACGGAGGCGTTTTATTGACAGGGAAAGGCGGCTCAGGAAAATCCACCACCGCGCTAGCGTGCCTTAAAGCCGGCATGCAGTATGTGAGTGAAGATTATTGTTTATTGGCGCACACCCCTGCTCCAACGGTTTTTAGTGTTTATAATTCAGCAAAATTGGAAGATAACACACTCAAATTTTTCCCCGAATTACAGCAACACCTTGTCAATCAAGATAGAAAGCCCGGCGAAAAAGGTTTACTGTTTCAGAACGATTTTCAAGCGCAGCATTTAATTAATGAATTTCCTCTGCGCGCCTTGTGCGTTTTAAAAGTCGCTCACCAACCTAAAACAGAATTAATTAATATCTCGCCGCAAGAAGCTTTATCTGCGCTCGCCGTGAGCACCATGTGGCAGCTAGTTGGCAGCAAAGCGGATACTTATTCATTCTTAAATCAGTTAGCAATGACCTTACCTTGTTATCGCTTACAGCTTGGGCATGATATCGCTAACATCCCCAACATCATTAAGGAATTGTTGTGAAATGTTTATTTTGGACTGATGGTTTTGCGCCACGCCTGGGGGGCATTGAAGTACAAGGCCGCCACTTTTTGAATGGTATGCGTGCCAAAGGCCATGCGTTTCAAGTCTTTGCCAATCAAGACCAACTCGATTGGCCAGGTTTAGAATGGATTGAAGGAATGAGCGTGCAGCGTTTTCAATTTAACGCCATGATAGAAAAAAAAACGTTAAGCGAACTGAAACGCATTGATCAAGCATTGAATGAAATTTTAACCAATTTTAAGCCCGATTTAATTCATCTTTATACGTGCACTGGCGGTGCAGCAATCGTTTATTTATTAATGCGTGCCCGCTTTTTAAATATTCCCACTCTATTAACCTTACATGGAATTTTCACGCCAGATTATAAAATTGATCCATTAATCGATCGCGTGCTGCAAGCGGTCGATCACATTTGTTGCGTTTCTAACGCGCTACAAAAACAAGTGCGTGTCTATGCTGCGCATGCGGCGCATAAAACCCGTTACATTCATAATGGATTAGCTTTGCCCGATGTTATTCCCACGCCTTTAACCTTTGCACCGCCCACTTTAGCCTGCGTGTCGCGCTTATCCGCTGAAAAAGGCATCGATCTCGCTTTGCATGCGGTAGCGATTGTTAAAAAAACGCTGCCGAATATTCGTTTCATCATCGCTGGAGATGGACCAGAACGCGCTGCCTTAATGGCATTAACTGCGAGCTTACAACTACAAGACAATATTTTATTTACCGGCGCACTCACGCCCGAACAAGTACCTGAAATAATGAACCAAGCGTGCGTTATTCTGGTGCCATCGCGTGCTGAATCCTTTGGTTTAACTGCGCTACAAGGTTCGCAAATGGCCCGTCCTGTGATTGCGAGTCGGGTTGGTGGTTTACCCGAAATTATTCAGCATGAGCACACAGGGTTACTGGTAGAGGTAGATGATCTCGATGGCCTCGTCACTGCCATTTTACATTTGATAACAGATCCTTCTTATGCAACAACGTTAGGCTTAAATGGCAGAAGCCGTGCCCTAGCTCAATTTGGTTTACAAGCTCATATTGAAGAATACGCCACATTGTACCAAAACTGCATTAACCAGAAGGATGCCACGTATGCTGCCGTTAGTTAGCATCGTTATAGCGGTTTATAATGGTGAAAAATATTTAGAAGCTGCTATTAATAGTGTGCTGAATCAATCTTACCCTACCGTAGAGTTGATTTTAGTGGATGATGGATCAACGGATCGCACCTCAATCATTTTAGCGCGCTATCAATCTTGCGCTAAATTACTTTATCAAGCGAACCAAGGCCAGGCTACCGCGCAAAATTTAGGTATCATCAATGCGAAAGGGGAATACATTACCTTTTTAGATGCGGATGATTTATTTTGTCCGGATAAATTGTTTTCGCAAGTGCATTACTTACTAAAAAATCCAAAGCTTGATACCGCTGTCGGATTAATGCAACAATTTCTGAGTCCGGAATTATCCACGGAAAGTAAAGCAAAACGCGCCTGCCCGGAAGCACTAACACCTGGATTTTTACCTAGTGGAACGTTATTTAGGCGCGATTGTTTTGAACGTTTTGGTTTATTCAACACCACTTATAAAACCGGCGTTTACATGGAATGGTACATGCGAGCGAAAGAACAAAAGTTAACGGAACACTTGCATCAGCAACTCGTTGCAAAGCGCCGTATTCATGACACCAACCACGGCATCGTGCAACGGCATTTACAACAAGAATATTTGCATATCGTGAAAGCCGCATTAGAACGCAGAAAAGCAGTCGGTCATCCAGCATGAAGGGAAATTTCTGGGCTAACGAAGAGCAATTGCTATTACTGAAATCTGCATTATTAGATAAAGAGGCTGCATTAGCTGCTTTCGAACAATGGTGCATTGAATACAGCGCCAAATTAGATGATATTGATCCTGCTACTCATCAATTAATTCCATTAGTGTATCGCAATCTATCAATTTACCCGATTAAACAACCCGTTTTTGAGCGTTTAAAGGGCATTTATCGGCGCAACTGGACTTTCAATCATGTCTTTTGGAAAAAAATTTCGCTGACTTTGAAACAATTACAAGCCGAAGCCATACAGCCCATTATTTTATTAAAAGGCATGGCAATGATGGCAGCACACTATCGCGACTTTGGTGCGCGGGTGATTGGCGATTTAGATATTTTAATTCCGCATCATTTAGTAAAGCCCGCCGCCACACAATTATTTGCCGCAGGCTGGCAAACGCGAGGGGTTGCTTTTAATCCGGATGACCAATATGAAATGCTCATCCAGCACGGCGTTAATTTATGGTTAGATGAAACGTTGTGCTTAGATTTGCATTGGTCGTTTTTATCAGAAAGCCCCTTCACGGGATTAGATGCAGAAGTCTTTAAAACAGCAGAACCCGTTAGTGTAAATGGTTTAACTCTCTTTGTGCCGGATGCGACGACTTTACTATTACAAACGTGTGTGCATGGCGCAAAATCCACTACCGTTGCCTCAGTACGGTGGATTGCCGATGCGGTTACTTTATTAAAACAGGCGACGATTGATTGGCAACGTTTAGTCTTAATGGCGCAAAAAGCCCACGTGTGTTTGCCCTTATGGAAAACCCTGCATTATCTTGAGCAAACATTTCAGTGCACTGTTTCTGCCACCGCATTACAAACATTACAAAAACAAAGTCAATCCCGTTTTGAAAATCATGAATATTGGTGCAATACTCGCGGTTTATTTTTTGTTGTGAATTGGCAGCGTTACTGCGCTAGATTAGGTTATCACTCAATCTGGCAAAAATTAACTTGTCTACCGGAATTTTTGCAATATCGAGCGCGTTTGCAAAGCCGCTGGCACATTCCAGCACATGCAGGTAAATGGATATGGCGACGATTAGCTAAACGGTTTTGATTCAACATTGCACTACGGTTTTCCATGGCCTAATCCATGATACCGCAGAACATGTTAATCTTATGCTTCAGTTAACCAAGCATTTAAAACACTTAAATCATTCGTACTAAGCGTGCCGGCTGATTTTTTTAATGCTAAATAATTTTTTACATACTCCAGCCGATCGGTTTGTAATTTAAGCTCGCTCTGATTAACATTTTTTCGTTGGTTCAACACATTAAAAACCGTTTCTTTCCCTTCATGATAAGCAGCTAAAATACTTTGCAGTGAACTGCGCGCTGACTTAAGGGATTGTTGGTCCGCGCGAACTTGGCTCATGCCTTGCAAAACACCGTAAAATTGTTTGCGCGTTGCGGCGATAGTTTCTAATACCACTTGATCCAGATGCTGCTCTTTCTCTTGCATGTCATAAGTCGCTTGACGTGTGCGCGCTAATGTTGTTCCGCCGGCTAATAATGGTGCCTGAATGGTAATGGCAGCGACACGCACCACTTCATCACCCGGACCTGATCCTAACGCAGAACCTGTATAACCGTTGATGGTATTAGAATAATGCCGCGCATAAATGCCTTCAACATTGACCGTTGGGAAATGCGCAGCATAGGCTTTTTTAATATGCTCTCTTGCCGCACCCAATTTATATTGTTCTGCTTTGATCAGCCAATTTTGACCCATTGCTGTCTTAATCCAGGTTTCCACTTGACTCGGCAGCGGACCTGTTAAAGGAAAATGCGCATTAAAATCGGCTAAAGTCGGATAATAATGGCGAGTAATGATGTGTAGGTTTTCTCGCGCCGCCATTAAGTCGGAATTTGCTGCAATCGTATTTGCAACAGCGTTATCAAAGGCAGCTTGCGCCGCATCAAGCTCACTCACGCGCGCCATATTCACTTTATATTTTTGCTGGATCTGATGTAATTGCGCGGTTAACGCCGCTTTTTCCACTTCATTGACTTTAACATTTTCTTCGGCTTGCAATTGCGCAAAATAAGCATCACTCGTGCGTAGCATTAAATCTTGCAACGCGGCATTTAATTCGGCACACGAGCGTTTTAGGACAGCATTGTTTTCAGACACTTCTACAAATTTCGCGTAATCGAAAATAACCTGCGTCACTTTTAATTCCAATGAAAATGAACGTTGCGTCAAATTCGGAGGCAAGCTGGTCGAGCCATTGGTGGCTAAAACACCATTCGGTGCACCAAATGGATTTAAGAGTGAAGCAGCGCTGCCAGAAAAACTATCACGCGATAATGAAGGACCCAAACGCGCCCCTAACGTTGGTAATAGATTGCCAATACTGATGGCTCTTTCTTCACGTAGCGATAAATCGTGTGCAATGGCTTGTTGAAAAACGGAATCGTTGGTCAAAGCATCATTAAAGACGGTTAACAAGTTGCTCCCCATGCATTGGTTAGCCAAGAGGGCTAAAGCCAAAATCCAACTAAGCTGCACGCGCATTGTTGTTCCTTAATCAATGAATTGCCGCCTTAAAACATAATTGAATATTTGTTAGATTTCTATTAATATTTCATGGCTTGCGTACTATTACCTTCAGAATTGGCTTTTAAGCAGGAAGCGCTATGGAAAATCCCTCTGACACTAGTTCCCGTTTCATACAGCTCAATTCGCATGGATAGCCACTTAATCCTGAAAACACCGCGCCATCGCCTGTCCTGGCACCGTCTGCAAGCGCTATTTCGCAAAGAATTTTACATTATCACCCGCGATCCTATTATTTTTGTGACAGCAATTTTGTTCCCCTTAGTGGAAATTATTATTTTCGCAACGCTATTTAATATTAATCCGCGCCACTTAGAGACAACGGTTATTAGTGCCGAACAAACTCCCATCACGCGCAGCCTCATCGAAGACTTCAAAAATAGTCATTATTATTCAATTTATAATTATTCGAGGACGTTGCAAGAGGCGAATTACTTACTTTCGGCAGGCAAAGTCCAGTTCATCTTACAAATCCCGCCCGGGTTTACGCGGGACATTATTAATCATCGCACACCAAAAGCCTTGCTCATTGCCGATGGCAGCAATCCTTTAGCCATTACCGGCGCAACCGCCGCCGTGACGGGAATTGGAAATAACAGTTTAAAACATGACTTAATTGGCCCTCTTAGCCCTGAGAGCATCGCCAAACCATATGAAATTATCGTACAACAACGTTACAACCCAACCGCTAATGCAAAGTTTTACACCTTGCCGAATTTAGTGGGGCTATTATTAGGGCTCATTTTAACATCTTTAAGCGCCATGGCGATGGCAAAGGAAAATGCCGATGGCACCATGGAAAGCCTTTTAACCACACCCGCCCTGCCCGTTGAAGTGCTCATTGCCAAGATGGTGCCTTATATTATATTTGGCTTCGCGCAATTTAACTTAACGCTAGTGATCGCTCACTTTATTTATCAATTACCTTTATTGGGTAATTTTTTCTTGTTAATGGTATCGGCTTTCTTTTTTATTTGTGCGTGTATTGGCGTTGGAATTTTCTTTTCTTTTATTGCCAAAAGCAGCGCATCCGCCGTGCAAATGACGAGTCAGTTTTTTGCTCTTAACGTGCTTTTCTCAGGTTTCTTCTTTCCTTTTATAGGTATGCCAACTTGGGCGCAATGGATTGGTAATCTTTTACCTTTAACGCATTTTCTAAAAATCGTTATCGCTATTTCATTAAAAGGCAGCACGTTTATTGAAGTATGGCCGCATGTTTGGCCGATGACAGTGTTTAGCCTTGCCGTATTGATATTGCTAATTTTTAGCTACAAAAAAACATTAGACTAATAGGGTTGAAATTATGTCTGCTTTTCGTTCATTACCTGAAATAATTGATTATCGCGCGAACTCACAAGCAGGCGAGCTAGCCTACCGTTACTATACGCATGATAAATGCATTGACTTAACCTACAGTGAATTAAAAACCGCTGTTCTGCACATTGCTAGTTTTTTAAAAGCACAAGGCATAAATCGCGATCCTGTTTTAATTGCATTGGCACCTGGTATTGAGTATGTCATTGCAGTCTATGGTTGTTTGTATGCAGGTGCCATTCCAATTCCTGCTTACCCCCCAAAACGCAATCACAACAATAAACGCTTATTAAACATTATTGAAAATGTTTCCGCTAAACATATCATCAGCTCTAAATTTAAAACTAATCTCTGGCCAGACAACTTAAACGTCCATTCGTTTGAAAGCATGCAAAATCACCCAATTACCACTATTAATCCTTTTTTAGCTAAATCAGATGAGATCGCCTTTATACAATATACTTCCGGCACCACTTCGTTGCCCAAAGGGGTTATGGTAAGCCATGGCAACATTTTTGCGAACCTAACCATTATTGATCATTACTTAAAAAATTGTGAAAGAAAAATTAGTAGCTGGTTACCGCCGTATCATGATATGGGATTAATTGCTGGTATTTTCCTCCCTTTGTACATCGGAGCGCCTGCCATATTGATGGCGCCTACCTATTTCTTGCAAGCGCCTTTACGCTGGCTCGAACTGATCGCCAAAGAACAAATTACCACTGCATTTATGCCAAATTTTGCATTTGATTATTGTGTCAATAAAGTAAGCCGTGAACAAATCAGTACTTTAGATTTGAGTTGCCTAAAACATGCTTTTAATGGCGCAGAACCGATTCACTATCAGACAGCGCAACGTTTTTATGACCATCTCAACGTTGCAAAATTAAGACCTGAGACCCTTTTAACGGGTTATGGATTAGCAGAAAACACCTTGATGGCCACTGGCGCCAAAGATTCTCAATGGCAAAGACCGCTTTATGTTGAAAAAAATGCGTTGCTGCAAGGCAGGATTGAATTGACCGATGAAAATCATCCTCATGCCACTACTTTTGTTAGTTCCGGGTCCACGTTCCCTTTACACGAAATTGCCATTGTTAATCCTGATTCCAAAGTCGAATTACCCGATTTAACCATTGGTGAGATTTGGTTAACGGGTCCAAGCGTTGCTTTAGGTTACTGGAACCATCCTGAAAAAAATAAAGAAATTTTTAACGCTACGTTAGCAAATAACGCTGCGAAAACCTATTTACGCACCAGTGATCTGGGTTTTAAATACAAAGAGGAACTCTATGTTACTGGACGCATGAATGACCTTATTATTATCCGCGGCGCAAATCATTATGCACACGATATTGAATACACTGTCATGCATGCGCATCCTGCCCTACGAATTAATGGCAGCGCTGTCTTTACGGTTCTTAAAAATCAACAAGAAGAATTATTTATTGCGCAAGAATTACAACGTGAACAACTGAGTCAATCAGATAAAAATACAGTTATTGCAAGCATTAGACGGGCGCTGTTAGCTGAGCATGGTTTACAAGCTGATGTTATTTTATTATTACCACCTAATGGCATCTTAAAAACGTCTAGTGGAAAAATTCAACGTAATGCGTGCAAAGAGGCGTATCTAGCAGAGACGTTTGCCATTCAATTCACTTGGAAATTGGCTAATCATGTCATTCATGATCACGCCAAAACGGCTGACGAGGGGACAAAGTGGGTAATGAATTGGATTGCTAATCGTAACGGTATTTCTGCAAATACGCTTCAACTTAATATCGAATTAGCAGAATTAGGTTTTGACTCCATTGTTGCTGCTGAATTTGCAGCCGATGCGGCTAAGCAGTTTAATAAAACCTTCGATATTGGCGATATTATTGAAAACAAAACCATTCAAGAATTATTACAACTAGTCGACTCACAAACCGCTGCACCCCTTCGTAAAATCAAGATGACTGCCGCTCTAATTCCCATCAGCGCTCACCCCTTTGAAGATGCGCTCAAAGGGATGTATTTAGCGGAAACGCAAGGCATTTCTGGTGCCGTCATCAAAATTGCTGATAGGGAGTTAATTAATTTTTCCAGTTACAATTACCTTGGGATGTCTGGATCAAATTATGTAACCGAAGCCGCGATCCAGGCGATCCAAACGTATGGCACCTCTGTTTCAGCCAGTCGCATTGCCTCTGGTCAGAAACCGATTCATCGCGAATTAGAGCAAGCACTGGCGAGATTAATTGGCACGGAAGATTGCCTCGTGTATTCCGCAGGCCATGCCACTAACATTTCCGTCATCACGCAATTATTTGGCGCAGGCGATTTAATTATTTATGATGTATTAAGCCACAATAGCTTAATGCAAGGCATTCAATTTTCTGGTGCCAAAGCCATTGCCTTCCCACATAATGATTGCGCAGCGCTTGAAAAAATCTTGTCAGCACAAGCAGGGCAATTTAATAAAGTATTAATTGTCACAGAGGGTATTTTCAGCATGGATGGCGATATCCCGAACATTCCCGCCATGTTAGCACTGAAGAAAAAATTCAATGCATTTTTAATGATTGATGAAGCGCACTCCATTGGCACAATAGGTAAAAGTGGCGCTGGAATCCGTGAATATTTTCAGCTCGCGGCCAACGAAGTGGATATTTGGATGGGAACACTCAGCAAAGCGTTTGCTAGCTGCGGCGGTTACATTGCCGGTTCCAAAACGTTAATTGAACATTTAAAATTTTATGCAAACAGCTTTGTTTATTCTGCTGGCATCTCCCCTGCCAATACCGCGGCGGCGCTTGCTTCGATTCAGTTAATGGCGTTAGAACCTGAGCGCATTGCCCAATTACACACGAATCAAACATTATTTTTATCGCTATTAAAAGCCCACGGCATTCCAACCGGCGATAGTACCAATAGTCCTATTATTCCGGTTATGTTGGGCGATGATGAGTTAACGCTTACCTTTGCCAAAAAACTGCAAGCCGATGGCATTTATGCTTTACCGATCGTGTTTCCTGCCGTAGCAAAGCAAAGTGCGCGTGTGCGCTTTTTTATTAGCGCATTACACACGAAAGCGCACTTACAACAAACCGTGGATGTTATTGTTAACCATTTTCCAAGCAGAGTCGCTGCGGTTAACGACTAGGAGAAACGATGCAACCTAGCACCTCCTTACCCGTTAAATTAAACCCATGGCAACGCTCACTCGCTCAACCTGCTTTTGTGGGCTTGTTAGGCCTTGCCAGTTGCACTTTACTTCTCTTATTTTACTATTTACCGCATTTTTTTCATTTCATTCAAAGTAGGCCAGGCATTACGATTGATGATCCGTTTTTAAGTCAATTACCCACTACCCCTTTTAACTTAAGTTATCTGATTTTACCCCTCACCTATCTACCCGCTGTTTTAAGTATTGTTTGGATTGCACGCTTTCCCATGACATTTCTGCGCGGACTTATTGCTTATGATTTAATTTTAATTATACGTCTTACTTGCATTTATTTAATGCCGCTTTCACCACCGAATGGCATGCTCGTACTGCATGATGTAATCGCCTATGGAAATCATATTGTCACAAAAGATTTATTTTTCTCCGGCCACGTCGCCTCATTAACACTCTGTTTTTTACTGGTAAAAAATAAACCTCTACGAATTTTTTTGGCTTTCATTATCGCTCTCTTAATTAGTTTACTGCTGATACAAAAAATACATTACACCGTAGATTTTATCGTCGCCCCTTTTATTAGCTACGGTTGTTATAAATTAGCAAAATTGTTTATGAAGCAATTTAAACGCTTTGGGTTAAAAAAATGAAAATCCTTTTGACCGGTGCAAATGGTTTTTTAGGCGGGCATTTATTAGCAGCACTACAGCACCACGGGCATGAAGTTAACTGTTTTTTACGTAATGCTGCCGCTATTCAGCGCTTAAAAGCACAGCAAATTGAATGTGTTGCCGGCGATTTTTCCAACCTGCCTGCATTACAAAAAGCCGTTCAAGGCGTGGATGCGATTATTCATTGTGCGGGATCAGTCAAGGCCCGCAATGAAGCGGAATTTATCGCTGTTAATGCGCATGGCACAAAGCAGCTCTTATTAGCCGCAGCGCAAATTAACCCGCAGCTTAAGCGCTTTATTTTAATTTCAAGCCTAGCGGCACAGGGCCCCAATGCAGATGACAAGCCGATTAGCCAGTACGGGCGCAGTAAATTATTGGCCGAAGCCTATACAAAGCAATTCAGTACTCACTTTCCCGTGACAATTTTTCGCCCCCCCGTCATTTATGGTCCCGGCGATATGTCAATACTCCCGCTCTTTAAAGTCCTCAAAACCGGATTGATGCCGCTTCCTAATCGCGGCCAAATGCGGCTTGGCGTTATTTATGTCACTGATGCGGTCAAAGGTATTATCCAAGGCCTGCACGTGCCTACTCCCAGCGGAAATACCTACTACCTGGATGATGGCCATATATATCGCCTAGCCGATTTATTTAATGGCGTTGCTGAAGTAGTAACAACCCGCAAACCCTGGATTTTCACTATTCCCATCAGTCTGCTAAGGCTTAGTGCCCGTGTTTCAGAGGCAATTGCTGCGCTGCAAGGCACCACGCCTGCGCTAACACGAGATAAAGTCTTAGAAATGAGTCAGGCGCAATGGCTCGGCGATGCAGACCCCGCGCGGCGTGATTTAGACTGGAAACCAGCGATTACATGGACGCAAGGGGTAACATTGACTTACAATTGGTATCAGAAAATGGATTTTCTCTAATTGTGAAGGCCTATGACAGATTCTAAGGCAATCGAAAAGATTATTGGCGCTCACCCTTTTTTTTCTCTGCTATCGCCAGAGGAATTGACGCTTTTTTCCAAGCACTTTCAAGAAATTCAGCTTAATACCGGTGCAACACTGACCCAAGAAGGGCAGATCCTAGACTCTATCTTTTTAATCCTCACTGGTAATGCGGATGCTAAACGCCAATCCATTTCAAAAAACCACGTGGGTGAAATTAAAATTGCGACTTTTGGCCCAGGCGAGACTATTGGCTTGATGGAAACAGGGCTTTTCTCAGGCACCGGGCTTCGCACCGCAACCGTCACCGCCATAACACCCATGACGGTATTGAAAATGGGCATTCATGAGCTCAATAGTTTCATGCAGCATCAAGCAAAACTATATACTCAGTTTAAAAAAAGTACTGAGCGCATTTTAAAAATGCATTTTATAAAACAATTGACCCCTTTCAATAGTTTTTCTAATCAGGCCATTGCGCATTTAATGGATGATATGGAAACCTTAATACTGCCTGCGCAGCAAGTCATTTTTCACGAAGGTGACGTTGGTAAAGCTTGTTATGTGATTGAAAAAGGTGAAGTAGACATTTTGAAACACGCTGGCCATCCTAACAATCTTGAACGCGTTTGCACATTAACAACCAATGCCTTTTTTGGCGAAGTAACTCTATTAACGAATGCCATTTACCGTAATGCAACCGCAATAGCAAAAACAGATTGCCAATTACTCTGCATTAGCAAAAAAAGTTTATTAGCTACTTTAGAAAAAGAACACGCAGCAAAGCATGTGTTTGGTGAATTCGTTAATTTAAATTGCGTTCCGCAGAAAAATCCCGCCACAACACTGATTCAAAGCCTGACTTCAGAACAAACCCCCATCACTATTTTAGAAAATACTAAAACCCATGAAAAGTTGTACTTATCTGCACTCGAGCTTGAGCTTTGGCATGCAATGGATAGCAAGCATAGTTTACATCAATTACTGCGCCAATTTAGCAAATCATTTGCGAAGAATGAAAGTGAAAGTTTAAAGAATTTTTTATTAAAGCTCATTGAACTACATTTTATTGTGGCTAATTCAGTACCGCTGGTGATTAAACGTGAGGGCTTCTTAAAAAAACTCGCGCGGTTTTTAAAGTTTAAAAGGCGAAAAGGACCCTAAAATGCGCATTCATTGGTTAATGGTTAGCTGTTCTTTACTACTGCTTAGTGGCTGCTATCAAGATGAAAACCGCTTCCAAGGGTATAATGAAGCGCAATTTACTTATATTGCCAGTGATTCGAGTGGGAAAATAAAACAACTGGTCGTTCATAAAGGGCAATACGTAATAGCCGGTGAAAAATTGGTTGTTTTAGAAGCCCAACCGGAAAGTGATGAACTTGAGCGCGCACGATCTGAAGCGACAGCCGCTGTGGCAGAAAAAAAATCCAGTAGCGCAGCATTAGCGCTTGCCAAACTAAATTTGAACCGTAATCAGAATTTATTAAAAAACCATGCCATCGATCAAAGTGAATTTGATCGTATTCAAGCCGATTTTATTAACGCGGAAGCGCAAGATGAAAAAATGGCAGCGGAACTGGCGGCAGCCAAGGCAGCGGTGGAAAAATTCACATGGCGCTCGAAACAAAAAGATTTGCCTGCCCCAAAAAATAGTGTGGTGTTTGATACTTTTTACGTGGAAGGAGAATTCGTTAAAGCAGGACAACCGATTGTAGCGTTACTCTCACCCCAACAGGTGAAAACCATTTTTTATGTTTCTGAGTTACAGCTAAACCAGTTTAAATTAGGCGATGCCGTTGCCATCCATTGTGATGGCTGTCAAACCAGTCACGCTAAAATTAGCTATATTTCTCCGCAAGCCGAATACACACCGCCCGTAATTTATAGCGAACAAACGCGTAGTTCACTCGTGTTTCGTATTGAGGCAACCCCCACGCAACAAGCGGGGCTATCACTGAAACCCGGCCAACCCGTCACGATCAGCCTCATGCATTCTAGCTAACGACAGCTTCGCGTGTGAGCCAGATAAACACTTCCTCCAAACTACTTTGGGTCAGCTCCCACCGGTAGTTAGGATTCGCCTTAAATGGCGCAATACTCGCGTCTAAAGCGTCTTTATCTTGGCCGCTAACATGAATCGTGTCAAAAAACGTGGTCACTAAGCCAACGCCGGGCATGACTTCTAATTGCTTCGTTAATAAAGGCAGGTTAGCTCCTTGCACTGACCATGTCGTCAAATTAACCGAGGAGATCAATTCATTAATGGTGCCGTGCATCACAATTCTACCTTTATTCATGTAAGCAATTTTATCGCAGCGTAGCACTTCATCCATGTTATGCGTACTTAATAAAATGGTCGTGCCTTTATTAGCCAAATCGTGAATTAACTCCCAGAAGTCGCGGCGCGCATTGGGATCAACCCCTGCTGTTGGCTCATCTAACAATAATAATAGGGGTTGATGCAAAGTGGCTGCCGCTAAACTCAAGCGTTGCTTCCAACCCATGGAAAGTGTTTGGGCACGCTGATTGCTGCGTTCATGCAAGCTTAAACGATCCATCGCTTTATCAATTAAAGCTTTCGCGTTTTTTAACCCATACAAATTTGCACGAAAAACCAAATTTTCATAAATCGTTAGCTCTTTGTATAAGCTGAACGATTGCGTCATATAACCCACTTGGGACTTTATTTTGGCTGATTCGGTGAGAATATCATAACCCATGCATTGTCCAGACCCTGAATCCGGCGTAAGCAGCCCGCATAACATGCGAATGGTCGTTGTTTTCCCTGTTCCATTTGGGCCTAAAAATCCAAAGATCTCCCCGCGTTTCACTTGCAAACTTAAATCGACCACCGCCGGCTGGCGCCGAAATGATTTACTAAGGTGCTTAACATCAATAATCCAATCAATAGTCATATTAGCCTAGTAAATTTTTTCATATAAGATGCTGTAACATCATTACATAGGGTTTGGTATTAAACGCAGAAATTTGCAATCCGCATTTCGTCGTTAGTGGAAGGATTAACGGGGACATGAATGGGTCATGTCCTACTCTTTCTCTAGGAACAACGGCAAGCTTCATGCTGGTTTGGCTCCTAAACGACATGCAGGAATTATACTCAGTAGGCTTCAAAAAGCGAAGCCTAACTCTGCGCGATGTTACATAGCACCTTGACCGCGTCCCGGTCGAGAAAAGGCAGAATAAACATCAAATCGTTTTTTAAATTCTTCAATTCGTCCTTGTTGAATCCATTGACACGTTACGTCTTGCTTAGCTAGATACGCTTGTAAGCTGGCCGCCGGATATTTCATGCCAGCAACTTTCAATTCTTCAGCATTCAACTCACGGGGATGTTTATAACAAAACTCATCTAAGGCTTTTATAAATGCCTTACTGGACTGAGATTTGAGATAAAGTGATAGCGCTTGTACGACAAATTGAATGCACGCTATTTTAAACGCTTCGCTCTCCTCTTTGTAATGCTGCACTAAATCACTTAATATTTCTTTTATGATCTCTGCGCACTTAGCATGGGTTCTTGTAAAATAACTATTTAAATAATCGTTACAGACTTTTTCCAAACCATTTTTTAGCTCTGTAGAATGTTCCACATACGATCCGGCTTTTGCTGTAAACATGAGCGCTCCTGTTACGTTAATTCTTAGAAAGAAATAGCTTTCACTGCTCATCCTAATTTCTTAAAGTATGATCTTTACTCTTAAGAAGACTGCCATGAGTTTACGCATTTTATCCGCGGCCGATTTAACGCAAGCGCTCCCCATGTCAACCGCTATCGCTGCCATGCGCGATGCCTTTAGTACGCATGCACACATCATGCCACTACGCACTGCCGTGCCGATTATTGCAAAAGAAGCTGTTATGTTAAGCATGCCCGCTTACTTACCGCTAAAAGATTCCTTGGGCGTTAAAATCGTTTCAGTCTTCCCACACAATACAACGCAAAATCTGCCCGTGGTCAATGGTTTTGTCATGTTAATTGATGCGCAGTCGGGTTTACCACAAGCGCTGTTAAATGGCGCTGCCTTAACCGCCATTCGCACTGGCAGCTTGAGTGGCCTGGCCACCGATTTGCTCGCCCGGCAAAACGCCAAACATTTAGCTGTTTTAGGATCAGGCCCACAAGCTTTGACACAAATTGAAGCAGTATGTTGTGTGCGTCCAATTGCATCCATCACTCTGTATTCTCGGCAACGCGCTAACGCAGAGCGCCTTGCGCAACAACTAGCAACCCAGCACCCGCACTTTCCCGCCGCCAACGTTGTTGACACGGTTGCTGAGGCGTCACAAAACGCTGATATCATCTGCACTGCCACTGCTGCTACTGAACCGCTTTTGCATGCAAACAGTATTAAACCAGGCACTCATATTAACGCCATTGGTTCACACACGCCCAAGATGCAAGAATTAAGTGCCGATTTACTCGCCAACGCGCAAGTCTTCGTGGATCAACGCGAAGCGGCACTTGCTGAGGCGGGGGAGATCATTGCCGCGCTGACAACACAACATATCGCTTTAACTGCAATAACGGAGTTGGGTGAATTATTACAAGAACCGATTCGCGGACGAAAATCCCCCGAAGCCATTACCATTTTTAAATCGGTTGGACTTGCTATTCAAGATGTGAGTGCAGCGGCGTGCGCTTTCAAACAAGCTGAAAAGCAGGGTATAGGACAAATCATTTCATTTTAATCACTAGGAGCGCAAAAATTAACAAATTTTGCGTTTCTTCAGGGTTTAATTGTAGAGGGTAAACGAGTTCCACATTTGGTCTCAGCCAGTTCAATTATTTTAGTGAAGGAAGCAATTTCTTCTTTCTTTTTTGTAGCATCGCGACGAATCGAAATGAAAAATCCATGATTAGACGTTTTCATCCAACAGACTTCTTTGCGCTTTTCATCAGTGACTTTCCCTAAAATGAGCACTTCATCTCGTATAGGTAAAGCTCGCGCCATGGTAAAAACTTGATTATGCGCTGCTAGAAAACTTTCTTTCGTAGCAGGTTCAGGCAATGTTTGATGTAAACAAAACCAGCCCATCGGTAATTTCACTTCCACACGCCACTCTGCATTAACACTCGTGATGAGGTAACAATCCCGATCAATCGTTTGCTCTGAAAATTCAAGTGGCAATGGGAAACGAATACTATTTAGCGCCATGGCGATATCGATAAAATAACGTTTACCCGCTAATTCAGCCAAAATGACGGCATGCGTTAATGGTAAATCTTTTATCATTTCTTCATTGATAGCTTCTCTCGCCGCAACCACAACACGGGTTAAATGCTTTGTTATGGTAAAACCTAGTTGCGTTAAAGCCGTGGCGAGGAGCTCAACGGTTTGAAAACAAAAGCCCGGTTGTTTTTTCGTTACCATCCAGTCAAACAGATCGTTAACGTGCAGAGAAGGAATGGTGCGTTGGTCAACTGGTTTTAACCCTTCGCGATAAATGAGAGTATTTTGATATTGGAAACGGTATAAATGTTTTTTGACAATAAGGGTTAAGGTAGCGTGATTAACTGTTAAATCCTTTTGGTCTACGCCAATATAAGCCAAATAAGCTTCTAGATTAAACATAACGGTTACCTTTCATTTAAATAAGTGCATAAAATAAAAGGCGCGTGCGTAAAATACAAGTCTCGATGTGGCTGCGCTAGCCCCCAACACTCAAGTAGCTCCTTCCTTTGCCCGGGAGAAGGGATCAATTCTTTAATTTATGTGATATTTACGGTAGGCTAGCCTTTGTGTTGCTTACTATGAAAAGGATTTTGTAATGAAACAAACTTTATTCGCTGCAAGCTTGCTCGCCATGTCGTTAGCCGCCTACGCCGCTCCTTCTTTCAAAGATGAAATCGCTCCCACATCGGCTTATCACTGGACGGGTTTTTACGCCGGTATCAATGCAGGTGCTGTTAATCACACGTTAGACTTAACCGATGCCGATGCTGGCTCGTTCTTAGCGACATTACGTCAAGAATCCAACCCAAAATGGACAGCAGGCTTACAAGCGGGCTACCGTCGTGAGTTGGATATGAATGTCCTTGCAGGTGTTTATGGACTTGAACTCAATGTCAATTTCGCCAATGCGGAATTTGAAAAACAATATGGTTCTGCCTTTGCACTTTATACATTACATTCCGACAATCAATTAAAAACCACGAGCACGCTAGAAGTCATGGCAGGGCTTGCGGCAGATCGCCTTTTATTATTTTTAAGCGGCGGCCTTTCTTACGCGCACATTGATGGCACAACGCGCAATCTCGACAGCTTAGCGTTTTTCAATAAATTTAGCGTTAGAAAAAATGCTTTTGGTACCGTCTTGGGTGGTGGCCTCGAATATGCATTCACCAATCAACTCTCAGCCCGCTTTAAAATAGACGTGTTAACACCGACAACCTATTCCACCAAAGATAATGTCGACAATCATTACCAAGTCGGTAATCACATTGTGCAAGGTACCGTTGGATTGAATTATAAATTATCTTGCTGATCTTTTTTAAAAGGGATTTTATGAAATATCATTTAAAACCATGCTTATTTTTATTAGCGTGCGCGGTGAGCTTATGCTTTGCGGCGCCCAAATTACCGGTTTCATCAAGACTTACGAATCAAACCGGAACATTAAGCCCAGTGTTATCGAATTCAGCCGTGCCCTTTCATATTTCCATTCAACAAGCTGATTTTAGTTTACCGGTTGGTTTTCATTCTGGTTTAGTCGGAGTTTATAAAGGGTTATGGGTATTTATTGCTGGCCGCATTAACGGTTTGCATGGCTTTGGTTCCAGCAATAATTTCCCCGCCGATCAGCAAAATACCAGTATTTATGTCGTCAACCCAGCAACGGGCGTGACCGCGTCGCGTGCTTTGACGGACCCGCAATCAGGGTTAACGCAAAAACAAATTGACACTTTGACTGTCACGAGCCCGCAAGGTTACCAAGAAGTAAATACCTTGTTCATGAGCGGGGGCTACGGCGTTGATACTGAAACGGGTGACTTTGAAACGAAACCCGTTTTATCCGCACTGTATTTGCCGGGGATTGTAGAGTGGGTGGTGAACCCCAGCAACAGCCATAATTCTGTTGCGAGTAACTTAGTGCAAATTTATCATCCCGCCTTTCAAATCACTGGCGGTGAAATGTATAAAGTGGGCAACGTTACCCAACTCATTTTCGGGCAAAATTTTACGGGTCAATATACTCCGGGCAGTAACGGGGATTACAGCCAACAAATCAGGCGTTTTCAAATTAAAAACAATGGCAAGCAATTAACAGTCGATTTTCTAGCAACCACACCTGCCACACCCGATATCAATTTTAGACGGCGTGATTTAAATATTTTACCGAGTTTATTGAATGTTAATAATCAACTCCGTTTCGGCCTCATTGCATATGCAGGCGTTTTCACGCTAACCGGCGGGGTGTGGACCGTTCCCGTCGTGATTAATGAATGGGGTGAACCTACAATGGCTGACCCCTCCTCCCCTGCTACTTTTAAGCAAGCCATGAATCAATATGTGTGCGCAGCCGTCAGTCTCTATTCGCGTCGCTACACCAGTATGTTTCATGTCTTTTTAGGGGGGATTTCTTACGGATTTTTTTCAGGTGGCACCTTTCAAACCGATGCGGAAGTTCCTTTTATTAATCAAGTAACCACCATTCGCATGGATAAAAATGGGCAATTCTCGCAATATTTAATGGATGGCGAATATCCAACGATTCTCTCTACCAACTCCAACCCCGGCAATGCATTGCTGTTTGGTGCAGGCGCTTATTTTATCGCCAATCCATTATCACAATATCCAAATGGGGTTATTAATCTTGATACTATCCGTAAACCCACGGTGATTGGTTATATTGTTGGCGGTATACAAAGCACACTGCCAAACACCAACACAACCACTGATTCAGCGGCATCGCCGTATATCTTTAAAGTGACATTATCACCAACACTACCTGCGTTTGCTAAGACAGAAGAATCGCATTTGGCTTAAGGAAAAATATCGCATTAAAATAGCTGCAATGAAAAAGTAGCACCCAATTAATCGGGTGCTACCGCTTTCATTATGAAATCACACATCGAGATTTATCAGATTTTGGCTGTTCAGTGGTAATGGGTGTATAGCCAGTTTTTGACCTTGGGCTAAAGCAACTCAATAGGCTGACCTTACTGGTTTCACTTGGTTGCTTTTTTTGCTTTAGTTTTGCAGTCTCATCTTGTCTTTGCATCGCTAGTTTCCTGATTAATAAACCTGTTTAAAAACGTGTTGTTCTCATGTCAATTTGCTGACAGGAGAACTTTAACACTATTAGGTTAATGCTAGCTTAAATACACTTCGCAAGGACAATGCTTCTTTTGGCTGCGGAGTAGGTTGAAACAACCCTTGCCTGGCTGATACTAAATGGGTTAGCTGTTTACTAACATCATGGCCTCGTTTGTCGTCTTGATTTTTAGAAAAAGCGAGTGCCATTCTAATGCCTGAAAGGATACCAAAACTAATAATTGAAACCGATACCACCGCTGCCAAAGCGATTAAACCGAAGGGACCTGTCATCAAGGCCAGCGCACCCGCCCCAGCCACGACACCAAAAAAGACACTACTCGTTACTAAGGCACCAATCACACTTCCAATAACACATTTCGCCTTTATACTGAGCTTTCCATTCCGCGCATAATTTCTAAATTCAGTGACAGAATCCGTTTTTTCTTTTAAATTTTTATTATCATCGATAACATCACGCACTGCCATTTGATATCGCTGCGCCGTTTCCAACGGTTTATTATTATCTTTGAATGCAATTGCTGCTTCTGAGATAAGATTTTTTTCAAAATCATTACTGGCTTTTATTAGATCGGTTAAAATACTATTAACAACGGTATCTTTTTTATCGGGCAATTCCAGCATATTCCGAATGTTGTTAAAAATATCATTTATGGCATCCATTTGCTTTTTACGAAATTGGTATTCATCTTCCATGTCTTGTCGAGTTGCGGTTCGCTTTAAAAAAGCCAATCTTTCACAATTCTCTCTTTCTTGCGCCATGCTTAAAGTAGTGGTCATGCTAAGACCTATTAAAGCAGTTGATGCTGACATTGGCTTTCTCCTTTTTGTTTAATCTTGCCAACCATCTTAAATAAGCTGATCTGACAAAAAGGTGACAGATAAATGACAAATTTGTGCAACTTGGAAATTAGAAAAGGCAAGGGCCCAAGGGTAATGAAGCGAAATACTTGCTTAGCCCTATTAATCGATATAGTCTCACTTCAGACTTTGTCAAAGGATAAGAAACCATGTCTGAATTAATATTTCGTCCCGCCACCCATGACGATTTACACCGCATTTTATCGCTGTACTTGCACTTTGAAGTAGACCCCACGCATCGACTTTCTCCCGCGGATGCGAAAGCAAAATTTTCCCTATTAGCAAAATATCCTAACTATAAAGTGTATGTTGCTACGCGTGACAACTTTATTCTTGGAAGTTTTTCACTATTGATCATGGATAACTTAGTTCACGCAGGCACTCCTGCTGCCATTGTCGAAGCCGTTATTGTCGATCCTGATTATCAAAAACAAGGAATTGGTAAAGCCATGATGCAATTTGCGATGGAACAGGCCAGACTGTCCGGTTGTTACAAACTAGCGCTTTCCAGTAATTTCAAATGGGGTGCGGCCGAATTCTATGAAAAACTGGGCTTTAAAATCCACGGTACGAGTTTTTACGTTCCGCTAAATGCGTAGTGCTTTTAGCAAAGTGGCATCACGCATTGCAGACTGATAGCGCTTGCTGTCAGTTTCGGAACTAAGCGCAGATTGCTAATCACTGGCAATGGCTTTTCGCATCGTATAACTTCTATCCGCTTGTTGTCGCACATGATTTTGATATTCTTCATTTAATCGGGTGAGCGTTTTTGCACTGATGTCTTCTTCACGAACGACACGCTCATCCCAGCGAAAATTTAAAATGGGTCGATATGTCTCGTCTACTTTTTGAGAAAGCGTTTGCTGATATAGGCGATGCAATTTGACGCATTTAGTGATGTGATTATTCGTATCCACCACAAATTCAGCAATTGCAACATTTGCGGGGAAATAAGAATTAATCGCTGCAAAGCGATTGGCCTCATAACTCTCTTTTACTTGTTTCAACTCATGGGGCTCATGAAAGGTTGGCTCTAAAAAAATATAGCCAAAAAAATCTTTACGCCGTGCAAAAATCCCGCAACAGGTCATCATGACTTCTACACAAGTTGGCTCCGTATTTTCGTAGGGTTTTGTGACAGGAACAAGGACTCTTGGCATTGCTTCCCTGCTTTGATAATAAAAGCCAACCTTAGCACTGTTGCCCTTCCCATTTCAACTTAGCTTATGAGAAATTTACTTCCGGTTAATAATGTTGATTTAGCGCTGGGATTAAATCACTTTCCTTCATCAAACCTCATCGCTCCTAAATGGAATAAAAATTCTGTGGAGCGCCGCATTAATTGTCCATTTTTTGGTATTATTTTTTAATATAGTTAAAAAATACTTACCGAGTATTTTCGGTAACGCTTTGGTTTTATTCGCAATGCATGTCTTATGCTGCAATTGCAAAGATGCTATGGGATAATAGAGCTAAACGGCTGGATTAAAATATGGATATTATTACAACTGAACTTGCTCAACCTGAATTGCAAATTTTATTAGCGCGACAAGGTATTTACGATCCCAGCGGGAAAGTTTATGGTTATGAAATTTTATATCGAAATAACTCCCCACAATTAAATCTTACAAGCAACGATGAGTTAGATGGTGTGAAAGCCACATCTTCTGTCATCGCACAATTATTTGCAAACTTAGATATTCACCATATTGCCGGTAATAAACCCATTTTCATTAATTTCACTTATACTGACCTTATTCTTAAAATCCCGCAATTGTTACCGAAGGAGCGTGTGTATATTGAAGTAACGGAACTAAACAATATCAATACATTATTAATAGATTCCTTAATCCAACTAAATAATGATGGATACAAAATTGTCCTAGATGGATTTATTTATAGAGAAGATTTGATTCCTTTAATTAAAATTGCTGACATCATCAAAATTAATGTGCTAAATAAAACCAAAGAAACCATTGCAGAATCACTCCAACCATTACAGCCTTACAATAAAAAATTAGTCGCGGTAAAAATTGACAGCAAAGAGCAATTTAAGTTGTGCATGGAACTGGGATTTCATTACTTTCAAGGTTTTTTCCTCAATATGCCAGACCCCATTAAAGGGCAAGTGATCTCTGAAAATACTTCGCTCTTACTACGAATCTTGGGCGAGTTGAATAATGATGATATATCTGTAGCACAACTAGAACGCTCTATTTTACAAATTCCCCGCTTAAGCTATCGAATTTTGCTGGTAGCCAACTCCGCTTATTACTACTCAGGAAAGGGAATTAAGTCATTAACCGATGCCATTTTTCGCATTGGAGTTAACAAAATAAAGAATTGGGCAAATATTATTTTATTAGCGAGTAATCCTGATACATTGAGAGATTTAACGGAACGCACATTAATTCGTGCTTACATGTGCGAATCCATCGCCAAATTACTTAAAATAAATGCAGAAAAGGCTTATGCAATAGGCATGTTTTCTACATTAGATGGGATGCTAAACCAACCCTTGCCTGTATTATTATCAAAAATTCAATTAGAAGAACCGTTAAATAAAGCTTTATTATTCCATGAAGGAAAATTAGGTAGAATATTAAAATCCGTGATTGATTATGAACAAGCTAACTTTACCACATTGGATGAATTGAATTTAGATAAAAACCAAATCATGAATTTTTATTTAGATGGCATTAAATATGCTGATAGTACACTTGGCATTGTTGTTTAGATTAATTTTAATCCTTCCAATACATCTGTCTCTTCTGCTTTTTCCAATAAAACAACTACCGCATGCTAAAGATTGAAAAAATCCAGTAATTTTATTATGCTTGGCCCACACAAATGAGACTGGCTAAAAACGTCATTACGCGGACTAAGCCTATAAAATAGAGAATGCATCATGCTTGCAAGACGGATTAGCCCAAGAGCGCTTATCATCAGTGAATACCCTGAAGAAAATAATGCTTTTCAATTAACGCTTAATGCAGACGCCCTTATTGCGGAAAAAAACCTGCAATTACTTTTTATTACGGGTATTCGTACCAGCGGCCCACCCGCTCCAGCTGTCATGGAAAATATTTTAGCGCGTTATAAGTTATTAGCTGAAAAAAATAACGCACGCGCTTATTGTAATTTGGCATGGCTTTATGATGAAGGCATAGCGGAGCCGAGTCTTAACCAAGCAGAGCGTGATGAAAAAGTGACTGCATACTACAGAAAAGCCATAGCGCTTCAAAATACCACCGCGATGAATAATTTAGGCGTAAAAATTTTAAATGCAGGTGATGCCAACTCTCCGCCAACAAAGGATAATATTGAATTAGCGGTGAGTTATTTTAAGATGGGCATGCAGCATGGTGATGCAGTGAGCGCTTTTCACTTAGGTGAAGTTTATGAGTCTGGCCTTGCTGATTCGCGCTTATCTTCACAAGAACAGGATCGTTTAGCAGAAAATTGCTATAAAAATGCCACAAGAAAAGGTGAGCTTAATGCAGCACTTCGTCTTGGACGGATGTATCTACGCCGACGCGCTGGTTTATCCATGCAATCCGGTGAGCGTGATCAAGCCGCTTTTAATCTTTTTAAGGAAGCAGCCAAAGAGAACAACCGCTCCGCTTTATTTCTTTTAGGTTGGCAATACGCCAATCACCGCACCGGCCTTCCCAATATTGTTTTAAGCACTACATTAGATAATGCTGTTTATTATCTTACTCAAGCTGCACTGCTTGGGAAAAAACGCGCCATGAGCGAATTAATAAAATTATATCAGCTCCAAACTACCAACTTATCAAAACAGTTAATCCTTGAAATGGCCTGTTGTGCCGCTAAAACACTTAAAATGTTATCTAACTCTATTGAATTATTAAATGAAATACAGAGGCAACACCCTGAATCGCCTGAAATTAATTATTGGCACTCTACGCTACTTACTTCTCATCAACGTAAATTTGAAATCAGTGAATTAATCAAACGACACCCTTATGCCATAACGAATTGTTTATTGAATGATCATAGCCTGGAGTTTACTGATAAAAACACTTTTCTAGATGAGATTCACACCTTAACCAAGGGAGTCGCTTTAAAGAGAAGAACTCAATTAAATTTATTTAATACTAACCGAAACTATTATTTCTCTTTACTACCAAAAGACATCATGAATATGACTATTACAATGACCCTAGAACCTAACAAAAGATGAAACGAACTTTTTGCTAAGCATCGTTTTATCCGCCCCCCGCATCAACTGGCGAGCCACCCGTTAAAAAGATCTAGACTTTTTAAAGAATTATTGATAATAAGTAGCCCTCATTAAGAGACGATCTTACTGTGATGCATAATCATCACTTGTACGTAGGCATTTTCTTTTATTGGTTTCAAGCGCTGGGTTATTGATTGTAGGAACCAATGTTCATGACATTAAATACTTTCATAGGAATAAAATTATGGCTTTAAGGTCGACGCTGTTTTATCCAGTAATCAGCAACACCCATTCACCCGCAGCAACTTCGCCTACCCTTCCATTTCACGGTTCCCAATATCTGCTTGAAGAAAATATTAAAAATATGTCACCCGATGAATTGCTAAAAATAATTACAAGCTCAAACCGCATAATTTTTGAAACAGAAAAATATTTAAATGAGGCACTTCATTTCACCGTTGCTAATGGCGAAGAACATCCTGAGCCACATTTAGACAGCACTAGCAAAATGGATGAAAACAGTCAAATGCTAGCGATTTTCCAAAAGAGCATTGCGATACGCGACCAAGCAGAGGAAGCCCTTGCGGCATTCGAGTACAAGCAGCATGAAAAAGGATTTACTTATCCAGCCTAGATAGAAATTAATTATTCAGCAGCCACGCAAGTAATTGTCGACAGAAGTTAAATTTGCCCGTGCGCCCAATCGCCCAAGGAGTACGTCAAGTTGCAAAAAGCGCATCTTGAAGCGCGAATGGTATAGCACGGGCAGATGCCCAGTCGAATGGTAAAATCTCTTTTTTTAGAATGCTTTCTTAATAATTTTTAATAGCCGAATATAGCGCGCTGCAAGCGGCCAAGCACTTCTCCATATCGCGAATAAAGGCTCATTCACTTTAACGCTTAAGGGAAAAGTTTTTATCTTTTTAGCTTTTAAATGATTTATGGCAACCGAGGCAGGTAACACCGTAAATCCAAATCCTGCCGCAACTGGATCAAGGATCATTCCGACTTGATTCATAAAGCCACGTCTTGCTAATTGTTCAGCCGAATGGAATTGCTCCGGAAAATTTGCTGACAATACCAGCGTTGCGTGATAAGCCCCATCAGGATGGTCGATAAATCCTAAATTCATTAAATCTGTAAAAGTTTTTCCTTTGAAATGATAAGGAACAAGCAATTCAAGTTTTTCATGACCTAATCGACATTGTTGCAGTTGCCGCTCGTTGGTGGAATGAGTCAAAATACCGAGACCAATTTCGCCTGCCAAGGCCATCCGTTCAACGGAAGAATTCGGGGCAAAACGATAATCAATAGTTAAATGATGATGAATCTGTTGTTCATTCAGTAATAGCGGATAAAGTTTAAGCCCCGAACTGCCAGGGCTTGCAAATCGGCACATTCCCGTCAACGGATCATCGCTTTTTAACTGCTCCACTAACTTTTCTTCATTAATAAACCATTGCCGTGCGGTAGTTAATACATTCTGACCTGCAGGTGTTAGCTCACACGTCCGTGCAAATCGTAACAATAATTTAGACCCGTAATGCTCTTCTAACCGCTGAATATGCTGACTGACGCCAGGTTGAGTCATAGCTAAGCGTTTAGCGGTTTTAGAAAAACTTTTTTGTTCAGCTAGAACAAGAAAGGTGCGTAGCCAGATTAAATTAATCATAAAAATATATAATAGAAGCCATAAAAACTAATAATTTCTAAAATTTATAGCAAGCTGCTAATTTGTCAATAGCGTTAAAAAATATATTAAGGATGAATGCAATGTTTTATCAGAAAAAAAGTTACATGCTTTGGATACTTTCAATAGGCCTTACACTGTCTTGTTATGCCTCTACTTCAGCAGTTACTGAACTAGCAAGAAATTCTGAATTTTACTTTTCAAAATTAGTTAATAATATTTCGCCAGCAGATGCCGCACCTGGTGCGGTTATTGCTGCTCAATCAAAAATTAATCCTGATTATTATTATCATTGGGTGCGTGACGCTGCACTTGCTATGGATGCCATGACTGGAGTTTATCGCACCTCTGAAAGTACCATTCAAAGAAAATTTATTCAAGAAAAGTTCCGGGATTACTTAAATTTCACCGCGCTGATTCAAAATCATAAAACCTTAGCCGATTTAGGCGAGCCCAAATTTAATGTGGATGGTTCCGTGTTTAATGAACCATGGGGACGGCCACAAAATGACAGTCCTGCTTTGCGAGCCATTTCTTTAATCCATTGGGCGAAGATATTAATCGATGAAAATCGAATTTATTATGTGCGCGAAAAGATGTATTCGAATGAATTACCTGCCACTTTGCCGATAAAAAAAGATTTAGAATATGTGTCGCATCACTGGAAAGATTCCACTTTTGATCTTTGGGAGGAAGTAAAGGGTACACACTTTTATACATTGATGGTGTCAAGACGTGCTTTATTAGAAGGAGCGCAATTAGCTAATAAATTAGGCGATAATGGCGCTGCTAATTGGTACAAGCTACAAGCAAATGAAATAGCATTAGAATTGCAAAAATTCTGAGATTCAGAACGCGGATATTTCGTTGCAACCATTAATCGTGAGAGCGGGGCAGATTACAAAATTTCAAATCTAGATAGCTCAGTTATTCTGGGTTTATTACATGGCGACATGCAAGACGGTTTTTTTGCTTGGGATGATCCCCGCGTCTTAAAAACCATTGACAAAATAATACAAACATTTAAAGCGCTTTACTCGATTAATCAAAAAAGTACTATACCTGGTTATGCTATTGGTCGTTACCCTGAAGATCGTTATAGTGGTTCTGCTCTCAACATAGGTAATCCTTGGCCTATTTGTACGCTCGCCATTGCAGAAGGTCTTTATCGTTATGCGCATATTTTAAAGCAGAAAGGCGAATTATATAAAGCGCAACAAGTCGAACAACAAGCAGCGCAATTTCTAGCGCGCGTAGCGTTTCATGCTTATTTCGATGGTAGCTTGAGTGAGCAAATCGATCGTGAAACAGGTTACATGGTATCAGCGCAAGATCTAACGTGGAATTATGCGGCCCTTCTTACCACCACAGAATCAGCATTGAAAGTCTAAAAGGATAGGTGTATGCAATCATTTTCAAATATCAGCGAAACCAGTTCAAAAGATTTTCAATTATCCATCAATAGTGATGACTGCAATTTAAATAGGTTACCAGAACTTTTGTCTTCTTTAAAAAATCTACCAAACAATTTAGTGATTAATATTAGCAGTGTTAATAGTATAAAATTAAATGATGCTCAGAATTTTTTGCAATGTATTCAAGCAAACCCTTTCCCGCCAGGAACTAAAATTCACTTTAGTAAAGCATTTATACCGGATGACCATGGTCAAAACCAATTAGCTATCGCTCTTAAAA
>CAZQXH010000013.1:0-80968 GCA_964597435.1 uncultured Coxiellaceae bacterium
CTTGATTTTAACAAAACCCTACTTCGATGGTGTACTAATTTAGGGAGGCCTTACCGCTTAACGATGAAAACTTTCAAGATTACAAAGTGTATCATTATCATAATTATGAGAGAGTCAGTCTTGATAGGCTATCAAAAAAATATGGGAAAACCGCTCTCTTAGATGAATTCAAAAATAATTTAATTGATATATCTAAAATTATTGAAGAATCATTGATATTTCCTATTTATTTCTATTCGATAAAAGACATTGCTAAATATCTAAATTTTAAATGGCAACATGCAATGGCTGGAGGTGCGCAGAGTATATTTTGGTATGAAAAGTGGCTGGAAACCGGCGATAGAGACATTTTGCAAGATATCATTAATTATAATAAGGATGATGTGAATGCAACAGAGTTTTTACACCAGTGGTTGAGGAATACCTATGAAAGTTGATTTTAAAGAAATAGATAATTTCTCTCCCGGAGACTTCGAAATATTTGTAAAAGAAGTTCTTTTGCAATCTGGCTGGACGGATGCTGTTATTACAAAGGTAGGAAAAGAGTACAAGCATGGAGATGGTGGTGTTGATATTTTTGCGTATAAAAACAAGAGAAAATTTGCAATTGAAGTTAAAAAAAGAGATATACAGACTAATGTAAATGTAGACTCGTTGAATCAATTGGTCACAGGCGCTCGACTCGCAAACGTATCTAATATGATTTTAGTAACAAACTCCTATTTTAGCTCCGAAGTGCAAGTAAGGGCTCTTAGGCTGGGAGTTGAGTTAATAGATAGAGAAGAATTGCAGAATCTCTATGTAAAGAAACATTCAGAAATAGGTCGAGATATCAAGCCAAGGAAATATCAAGAAACTATTATTAATGATTGCATACAGAATTTTAATCTAGGAAAAGACAAATTATTGATTGAGATGGCCACTGGTTTAGGAAAAACATATACAGCCGCTCACATTATTAAACAAATTATGCATTCATCGAATAAAGAAATACGAGTACTATTTTTGGCTCATCAAATTGAGATATTACTACAGTCTGCAACTGCATTTAAAAATGTATTTGGTATTGGTAACCACTCTTTTTCAGCATGTTTTGCAGGTGCAGAACCAGAAAAAACTGATTTTGTATTTGCGAGTTTTGATACATTATATACAAAAATAGGCGCATTAAGTAAAAATCATTTTGACATTGTAATTGTGGATGAGGCTCACCATTGTCCCGCAAAAACATATTCACAGGTAGTAACCCACTTCCATCCTCGTTTGCTTTTGGGTTTAACCGCAACCCCATATAGAGTAGATAATAAAGATGTCTTTTCATTTTTTGGTGGTGCAGATGGTCATATGGGAAAATACGATTTAGCATGGGCATTGCGGCATAATAAACTAGCATTTCCGAAATATTTGGTTCTATTGGATGATTTAGATCAGTCTAGATTAGATCAGCTAGAGAAGGGCTTAACAATTAGTGATCTTGATAAGAGGCTTTTTTTGCATAAAAAAGATGAAGAGGTAATTAGAATTATTGAAGAAACAATAAAAGAAAAAAATATTGAGAATGTAAAAGCAATTGTATTTTGCCAAAGTATAAAACATATGCAGCATCTTATAAGTTTTTTTCCAATTGGCACCTCGACACTGGTTCATTCTCAAATGAAAGATGAAGAGAGACGAAAAAATATTAGAGACTTTAGAGAGGGCGAATACCGCTATATATTGGTTTGCGATTTATTTAATGAGGGAGTAGATATTCCAGAGACTAATTTGCTTATTTTTATGCGTTATACCGGTTCTAGAACTGTTTGGTTGCAGCAACTTGGTCGAGGATTAAGGAAAACTCCCAACAAGGAATATGTTCATGTTCTGGATTTTGTAGGCTCTCTTGAGAGATTAATGGAAATACAGGATTTAGAAAAATCTGTTAGCAAGGTTAAAATAAATAAAACTTTCTTAGATGACACAACTAATGAACGAGAAAAAGATATAGTTCATGATTCGTCGTTAGTGGTCAGTTATGATAAATCAGCTGCTCAAGTGCTAAAGCTAATCGAAGAGCTTAAGTACAAGTTAAAATCAAGAGAGCAATTGATAGATAAGTTAAGAAAGTATTTTGAAGAAAACAATAAGATCCCATCCATTTTTGATGTGGAAAATGAATTGTTAGATGTTACTTGTGACCAGATTGCTACCCATTTTGATTCTTATTATAGGTTTTTACAAATTGCAACACCGCACTCTTTAGATAAAGACTATTTTATAAATTGCTGCTTGGAGTACATTAATAATTTTTTTATAAAATACAATTTTTATCCTTCTGTGAAAGCGGTTAGCTCAGCTGTAAAGCACAACAATTTAGCACTATGTTCAGAGTTAGACGTTGCTGAATTAATTGAAGATAAAATTGATGTTAAAAACAGAACCAACTCTGAGTCTCTTAACGATGATTTTGCATGGCGAAACGAACCTTTATTTGGAAAAGAAAAATTAAAAAGCAAGTTAACATCGTCATTGCAAGGTAAAAAATTGATAGATAAGTTTTTTGGAAAATTAAATAATATTGCTGATATCAAATCGTTATCTGAGAGTGAAAAGCAGGAAATAAAAAAAGAGTTTCATTCTCAATTTTATTTTTTAAAAATTCTCAAAGAAAGGTCTAGGCATGATGAATGATCTTATAATACCTTATATGGGTATTCAGCTGTCAAAATTACATTATAATTATTTCTTTTTGGATAAAAAGGAAATAGCTTTATTAAAAAAGCTTCACAAAGCACAGGTTCAAGATGACGTGGAATCAATATTTAATTTAAATAATACAGAAAATCAGAATTTACTAGGCGTAAAAGCACTTGAAGTGTTGGAATATTTAAAAGTAAAAACGCTGTTAGAATTAGAAAAAATTAAAAATAAAGAAGTTAACTTTGCTTTAACTCGGAGAAATTATTTAATTTCAAGCCAAGTAAATTTTTATGAGTTTAGTGAAATTGAATCTGCTCTAATTGAGGATGTTGAAGATTTTATATTTACATTAGATGACATTCATCAAGATGTAGCATTGTCACGATGGGGATTTAATCATGACTATGAAACATTAGAAGCGATTTCAGTTCGTTATAAGTTGACAAGAGAAAGGATACGTCAACTAGAAGCCGATATTAATTCCATGGTTACCAATTTTTTACGAATTCATGCAAAAGTTTTATGGCAACATATACGAGAAAGAATGGCAGATGATTTAACTGAGTTGCTACCTAATTTTCTTATGTGTTTCGATTCTGCCAACTCATTTTACTCATTTATTGAGCTGTGTTGTAAAGTGGAAAGTGGCAGTCTTATAAAGATTGCCCAACCTGTTGTTAGTCCTAAATTACTTAATTCTTTTTTCTGTAGTGTACCCTCGCCTGTTAGTTATGATGCAGTCGTTAAAGAATTGGTTTCATCGTTTGGATATAGCACATCTCTAGCGCGAAATACTTTAAGAGAGCTTAACAAACTTGGCTCAATTAAGATTACCTCTAGGGGAGTATATCCAGATAAATTAAATAAAAAAGAGGCTGTTGCACATGCTTTGATAGGCCATCCATCTGGTTTGCCGTGGAAAGATATTTCAAAAATTGTTAATCATGGACATTATTGCTCTACAAAATTAAATGAAGATAGGCTTGTGCATGATTATTTTTGTAACTCAGAATACATATATTCTTGTGGTAGAGGCACATATCGTCATTTGATGTATCTTGATATGTCAAAGATTGATATTGGTGATCTAATGAAGGAGTTGCTTGAATATTTTCGTGAAAACGCTACTGGAAGGCTGCATCTGCATGATTATTATTATCGGTCTAAATTGTCCTCGATTGTCGAATATTTTACTTTAAGATACATTGTGAGGGCATTTGGTCATGAATATGGCATTTATTTTGATGGTAAGTCTGGTGTTGATAGTCTAAGCCTTGATCCAGACATGCCAAGGGTTACACAAAAAGAAGTAATTTTACTGGCGCTTAATAAAGCTAAAGGGGTAATGACGAAACAAGAAATTGCAGAAATGTTGAGAAGCAAAAGCTTGAAACATGCTACTTTTTATCTAAACCAAATGATCGAAACGGGTGAAATTGTACGGATTGATTATATGACTTATACGGTGCCAGACAAAGCATTCAAGGATGTAAATATTGAAAAAATTATGTCTATCGTTGAGAGAATTGTTAATTCAACTAATCTACTTGTAGAAGGAGATGTATTTAGATTGGAGTTAAACCGTGAATTAGATCTCAGTTATTCTAAATATTTTTATCTAGCTTTAATTTCAATAAATTTGGAAAAATATGGCTGGTACAAATCGCATAACTTAATCAGTAAAAATCAGATTCCTTATAGTGGTCTTCTTGATGTTTATAGAAAAAATTGGAATTTTTCATTAACTGAGGAAGAAAATGTAACAAATATCAGAGATTTGGTTTTAATGACGGATATAACCGCTGAAAATATTTTGAATAATTGGAAGAATAGTCAGCCCTCTGCAGATTAAATATTAATGCAATTATGTATTATTTATTTTACCTGATATTAAATTAATTGAACTAGTTCCGATCTAATCTGACAAAGGTGATGCAATTCATAGCAAACCCTTATGATGCTTGGGTTCGCGGGAATTTAGACCAAAAAAACTGGTTCAACGCTTAGTGTTTGCGCGACCAGTTGTGATTGACCCTAAAGAGGGTGTTGGAACCGCCGAATTATCTTTACCATTCAAGATGTTAAAGGACATTTCCAGCGGAAAAAAGCAATTGGTGGAGGCGGCGGGAATTGAACCCGCGTCCGTAAATCCGCCACAATCCGTACTACATGCTTAGCCTGTCATTTAGTTTTACTATCAACTCCCCGATAGGCAGGCTAGTTGATAGCGAGCTCTTAAGCTTTAACAATTCAATCTCGAGCAGATTAAATCGCGAGCTTGTATGATATGACCGCTCCGTTTACTTTCGTAAACCCCACCGTACAAGCACAGTCGGTGAGCGGGGAAGTGCCGTTTTTTAGGCGGCTAACGCAACAGGTGCGTAAACTTCGTCGTTGCTAATTTTAGATTTGGCAACTATAGATTTTGCAACATTTTTTACGAGGTTAGCTACATCCTCGGCATGCACTTCAAGCTTTGTAACCCACGTCGAAACCAGATCGCCCCCAGTGGATAGTATAACACAACGCAGCCTTCTTAGACGGCTGCGCTCAAATCTTAACACGTTAGCTTTTAATATCAAGCCCGTCTTCTCATACTGCTTGATAAAGGCGTCAAAACCTCACTATCGGCACAAGAAGTCTGCGGGGCTGGTTCTACGCGGAGTCGCGGCAGTAATTGCCTAACTCGATAGGCTTGAAATTTCCCATACTCTTCCCCCAATTTACCCGCAACGCCACCTAACAATTCGTCACGCTTAAAACCAGCAAGTAGGCCTTCGCCGCTCAAAACAGCCAGCACCGGTGCAGGATTAAACTCAGCAGGCCATTGCACCGATTTGAACATGAAATGCAAGGTATGCTCCAATGCAAGCTCAAACGTAATATGCCACCAAGGCGTGCTTTTAAGGGTGATAGCCAGTAACAACTTAATGAGTTTAGCAGCCTGCAACGCTTTCTCACGGCCCACTTTATCAATTAAATAAGGTAAAAAATAAATATCGAACAAGGTGTTTGCAAACGCCAGCAACATGCCGCGCACCGTCCCAACCAGCAATTTTTGTGGGTGGGTGAGGGCAGAGCGCTCTTCTTGTGTTTTTTGTAAATGCGCCGCAAAGCGCTTTTTAGCAAGCTCGGCTTCGCGTTCGGTTAAATAATAACTATCAGCATTTCTCTCTAAGCTAGCAAGCTTATCAGCCAAACAATTAAAATCCTTTTCGGTCACCGCAAACGCTCTTGGAGAGCCAAGGTTCGGGGCTGCCTTTGCTAAATGATAATGAACAGCGACATCTATTTCATTACTATGCCAAAGGTCGTGAAGTTTGGAGTAAGGATTCCCATTGTGATTAGGAAAGCATTGATCAGCTATTTTGAAAATCTCAGCACTTTCCTTTTTGACAAAAAGCGTAAAAACGCCGGATTTAAAATAAAGCCTTTTAAGCTGTCGATCTTCTGCCGTGTGGCTGCGAAACAATAACGTTTCCGTAGAGTTTCTTAAACTAGATGGAATGCGGAGTTCTGTTGCGGTGAGGCTAAAGCTTTGTAATAAATTCTCTAAAAAGCCCGGCATTGCGGTGCGCTCCTCGTTATTTTGTACGCATAATATACAAAATGAGGTTTGGGATGCAAGAAGGTGTTGTTTTTTTAGCTAAAGACTTGAGGTGAACTCGAGATTAAGTCATGGAGAATCAATGCATTATTGCCCGCGCGGACAATATCGCATCAACTGGATTGATGTAATTTTAAACAGCGAAGTGTCCTACTTTGGTCTCATCAGCCGCTGCTTCTGCCGTACCCAATCCCGCTCTTTCTCTGTTTCGCGCTTATCATGCAGCTTTTTACCCTTCGCCAAACCAATTTCCAATTTGACGCGGTTTTTCTTCCAATAAAGCGATAAGGGCACCAAGGTATAACCTTTCCGCTCCACTTGGCCAATTAATTTGCTAATTTCTCTAGCATTTAACAATAGCTTACGCGTGCGCTGTGGATCGGGCGTGATATGCGTTGAAACCGTGGAAAGGGGGGTGATTTGCGAACCAAATAACCAGGGCGCGCCATCTTTTAAAATGACATAGGCTTGGTCAAGTTGCACTTTGCCTTCACGTAAGCTTTTCACTTCCCAGCCTTCGAGGACTACACCCGCTTCAAAGCGCTCTTCAATGAAATAGTCATGGCGCGCTTTACGGTTAACTGCAATGTTGTTATCGGGTTTTTGAGTCATGGCAAAATAATGTTTCTAATCGATGGTTGGCAAGTATAATGTTAAATCGTTCTTGATGGAAATGATTATGCACACGTTAAAGCGTCACGCCATTTTGCCTTTCAGCCAACGGCAACTCTTTGAACTTGTCAATGGCATTGAAGATTACCCGCGTTTTTTGCCTTGGTGCACCAAAAGCCGCATTATTTCTCGCACTGAACAAGAAGTCGTCGCGGAACTGGAAATTGCATGGAAAGGCATTCATAAACAATTCACAACGCGCAACACCTTACATCCGTATGCCCGCACGGAAATTACCTTGGTCGACGGTCCTTTACATCGTTTAGATGGCACCTGGGAGTTTCAAGCTTTAGATGAGCATGCTTGCAAAATTTTATTAGATTTAGAATTTGAATTTACCGGTCGTTTCGTCGACCGTTTATTTCAACCCGTTTTTCAATTCATTGCTAACTCGTTAGTCGATTCTTTTTGCAAACGCGCGGTAGAAATTTATGGAAAATAAAGTGACGGTCGAAGTGGCTTACGCTGCACTAGAAACGCATCAAGTAATCAGTGTGACATTACCGAATAACGCAACCGTGCAAGAGGCTATTGATGCTTCCGGCATTTTACAACACTATCCCGAAATCGATTTAAGCAAGCAAAAAGTCGGCATTTTTAGTCAACCGTGTCAGTTAACAGATGGCATCAAGGCGAATGATCGAATTGAAATTTATCGACCACTCACCATTGATCCGAAAGAAGCACGCCGCGCTAAAGCGAAAAAATTACGGAAGTGAGATTTGGTCCGCCATCCACACGACTGAATCCACGCGACCATTCACAAACGTACAAGTCACACGCGTTTCATGCATTTTGCCTTGTCCTGGTTGGAACGTATAAACATACACAGTGCGATTAGGAGTGAAAATATTTTTCAAAACCGGATTGCCCATGATGTTACGCACTTCTTCTTCGGTCATCCCTTTATGTACTTGGCGCACCGCATCCGGTTTAATAATGTTGCCTTGCTCAATATCGTCTTTGTGAACTAAGTGACAACCAGACAGTAGGGTGATCAGAACCAGCGCGCAGAATCGTTTTAACATGCAAACTCCTTAAACAATGTGCCAAATGCTTGCGTAGTATACCTATTATCAGATGTATTACCTATATTCTGATTTGGTAATTTTTTGATCTAAACTTGCCATCCATTTTCAACAGTGCGCAACATTTAGCCGAGTTTTGTCCTGTGAAAATTGAATGATATAATAGTAACGTTTATCAACTTACGGAATCGAGGAGAGTCAAATGAAGTCCATTTTAAAAGGGTTATTATTTAGCGTAATCGCAATCACATCGATCAGCGCCGCTAATGCTTGGCAATGTAAAGTGCACAATGCACGTGGCCAAGTTTGGTTTGGTTCTGCTGCTACCCGCGCTGGCGCTGTAGCAAACGCTATGGGTTATTGTTCCGCAGGTTCCGCTCAGGCAAGAAATTGTGTAATGGATTATTGCCAACCAGGCCACACCGTTCCTGTGACTGGCACCTGGCAATGTACGGCTGGTAATGCACGTGGCCAAGTATTCGTCGGCACAGGTCCAACCCGTCCTATCGCAACGGCTAATGTAATGGGTTATTGTGCTGCTAACTCTGCTTATGCCCGCAACTGCTACATCAAAGGTTGTGCGCTCCACTAAGCAATGTGGTTTAAACACGCAACCCGCCATCTGGCGGGTTTGCTTTATAGAGGGGTAGCTTCGTGAGCAACGATCAAGAATTAAAAAAAGCCGGCTTAAAAGTCACTACACCGCGTTTAAGGATATTACAAATTTTAGAACAAACCGCCGAACGGCATTTAACCGCGGAAGATATCTTTCAGCGCTTGAATGATGCGGGCGAAGAAATTGGTTTAGCCACCGTGTATCGTGTGTTAACTCAATTTGAAGAAGCGGGATTAGTGATTCGCCATCATTTTGAGGGGGATCAGTCCTTTTTTGAATTAGACCAAGGCATCCATCACGACCATTTAGTCTGTGTAAAATGCGGAAAAGTGGCAGAATTCGTTGATCAAATCATTGAAGCGCGCCAAGAAGCCATTGCCGAAGAAGCCGGTTTTACCATTACGGATCATAGTCTTAACGTCTACGGCATTTGCAAAGACTGTCAAAAATAATCCGTTAAGCGTCCCTTCATAGAGCTTCTGTAGAATGGTACCACTATAAAAGCTAAACGAGGGTGGTACCATGGTGTTGTTTCGCGCGCAACTAGAGCAATTAATCAGTCAGCTGCAAGGTACATTTGCTAAAGACCATAACACTGCGTATGCATTGGTAATGCGTATGTTAAACCTTGTTATTAGCGCTTATTACAATCAAGGGTCTGATAACATTCCAGTGGATGAAATTGTTCGCGATGAAAATCACTGGAGCCAATATGATCGCTTTAAGCATCGTTTAAGCTTGGTTCGTAAGCTTCATGTGGAAAACCCAGGTCAAATGAAAAAGGCTTTTCAGGAAGCTTATGAAGTAATTGCCCACTCACAGCCGAGATTACCAGTGCAATTTCAGAGTGGCTCCGATGTCTCATTTGATGAGTTGTCTTCTAAGTTAAGTGAAGTCTTTGCTGGTGGTTTCTATTCTCGTTTAGCGGATGCGTTTCAAAAACATTTTGCAGATGAGGATCCTGGCGCAACTTTAATAGGGGGTATGGGCGAGGTGCTCGATGCGGCAGGCACGAATTCATTGCCAAATTTAGCGCTTAATGGCTTAAAACTTTATAAAAAAGTGATTAACAGACTTTCTCAAACGGAAGGCCGCAAAAAATTTCTTGAAACACTAAATCTCGTCATCAATGAAGTTATCGAATTATTATCAAAGCGCGGAGCATGGTCTCATTCCTCATTACACGAAAGCCAAGATGGAACCAAGGATATTTTCGATACGGTTGATCAGTGTTTTCGTGCGTACATTAATAGCAAATTAAGCGACATACATTTACATGTAGAAGAGAACGAAAATTTTTTCAAAAATGTTTTAGAACTTTGTAATGACGCAAGCCTACCCGAAGCGTCAAGGAAAGTTTGCAAAAATTTGCGTAGCGAAATATTTCATTATTTCCAAACTGATGGAAAACCACAAGGATTTGGTATTATCAATCCCCGCCTATTGCTAGACTCCAAAACATTGGAAGATGATAAGCAATATCAAATGATAAAACAGTATAGCAGCGAAAAATTATCGCAAGCATTAGCGACGATTGAAGCAGGAAATGGTAGGCGTTTATCCGGCGGTATTTTTCATGGTATTAATGTTAGCTTAACCACTTGGGCCAATGAGAAAAGTTGGATACAACGATTAAAAGAAACATTCCAAGCAACAGCAAAAAATGACTCAGGTAGTGATCGATCGCAAAATCGTGATCGTGCGCTATTAATGGGTTACTTTGAAGAACTTGCCCAGGCAGGGGAAATGTCTGGCTTAGATAAATTTACAAATGCTTTATTTGCGTTAAATCAAACACTGTATTTGCAAAGGCCTGACGTCAGCGACGCTAAAAAAAGTAAAACGCCAACTCCTCAAAAAGCGCAAGAACCGGCTTCTGGAAAAAGCAAAAAGCCAAGCCGTGTTGAAAAATTTTCGCAGCATCCTTTTGCAAATTCAACCCGCATCGTTGATCCGGCAAGCCAGTTGCATCGTGATTTGCGTCGCGTGCATTATTTATTGCGAGATTTTGCGAATACACATGCGGACAAATTGAAATGCATGTTAACAAAGTCAACCAAGATCACTAAACAAGATTTATATTATGAATTAAATTTAAGTATAAATTACTCCATTGGGCAAATAGCAAAAGCATCGTATGGGTTCAGTCGCTTTCCCCTGTCCTTGCTCGGTAAAATTCGCTCTAGTGAACGGCAAAATCGCGAACACCGCTTGGCGGAGATAGCGAATCAATTGCAACGTTGCCATAGTGAGCATGATTATGTTGATTTACTGGATTTGATTGTTAGCAATTGGGCACAAGTCAATCGCAAGGTACGTCATCCTTGGGATAATCAATTTTATAAAGCATTACAAACTATCGCAAAGCAGGTTGTCGCAACGCACGTTCTTTCTCCACAACGCTTTACATTAGAGTTTAGCATTCAAAAATTACGTCGCATTGCTGTTTATATGGAATGCATGAATATGCATAAAGAGAAATCTTACTTGGTTTTGCAAGAAAAAATTAAAAAGATTGAGCGTGAACAAGCTAAACGGCCAGATGAATTACTAAATGAACAAGCAGCGAAAGAACGAAATGAGCCCAAAGCAGTAGAAAATCAGGCGGAAGTACAGAGGCTCGCAAATGATGAGCGCAAGGTAAAGCGGTTTGAGAACACATTAAAAGGGCAATTGGAAAGTCAAATCTTGGCAGATTTGGTCATTAGTACTGGCCGTTTGCAAGTGAAAGACCGTGACATTGGCCGTGTGACAGCGCAGTTGGCGGATGTGGTAGGTAAGGTCAATGGCTTAGCGGGCGTGGCTAACTTGGTTCGAAACGTGGGTCATCAATATGATGAAGCGAATCAAGAAGCCGATGGGCGTGAAGCCAGCAATAAAATTACACATGCTGGCGGCTACTTAGTTTGGAGTCAATTTGCTAAAGAAGCAGCTGAGAAATTAAGCAAAATGTTTGCAGCGCAAATTAAAGAAATGGAAAGTGACAATGCACCAGTGCGCTTTGCTGAGTTTTGTTTCAAACGCATTCATGCTTCTTTGTATGCGCCACTGCCCATACAAGCGGAAGACTTCAGCCCAAGCGATCGTTTAGTGTATGCGGTTTTCACGCAGAACGAAAAATTATCCCGCATTCCATTTAGGAAAGATCATTATCGTAAAGCGGGTGATGTAAGTCGTTTTACCAATACCACTTTCCAAGGTTTGGTGGACAACGTGGCGTTTGTTTGTGAGAAGCGAGCACCGGAATCTGCTGCGGCTATGTCTCATCCTCAATCGCAACCTGAAGCGCAAGACGGAGCAAATCTTCAGATCGAGCCTATAGCGCGTCCTATTGTTCAAGCTGCGGAACTATTTGTTGAGCCGCGAGCTTTTCACGTTAAAACAGATAATGCGCATAGCAAATTCAGCAAATATGGCTCTGTTCCGGGTGATGTGCAATTAGCGACAGCGTTGCGTCGTGTGCCATTAGGTTTATTCGATAACCGTATAAAATTGCACGGTCTGCCATGCAGTGAACAAGATAAAGTGGATTTGGAATTAGCAAAGCAGGTTCGCGAAACAAATGGCGGCATGCAAACTCAGGAAAATATCCTGCGTACAGCATTAGCCCGCTAATTGCATGCTCTCTAACGTCTCGCGCGCGTGTTCCAATGTTTTGGTGGTGATCTTCTCGCCACCCAACATGCGCGCGATTTCGGCGGTTCTTTCTTCTTCATTTAACAGCCGTAAGCGCGTATGCGTGGTTTTATCCACAAAGCATTTTTCGACTAGTAATTGATGGTGCCCACAGGCAGCCACTTGGGGTTGATGCGTGACACAAAATACTTGATATGATTCGCCGAGCTTTCGCAATAATTTACCGATTTTTTCTGCTGTCGCACCACTTAGGCCCGTGTCAACTTCATCGAACACTAAGGTCGGAATACTCGTGCGATTAGCGAGCGCCAAGTGCGCGGCTAAACTCAAGCGTGACAATTCACCACCGGAAACCACTTTTGCTAGTGGTTGCAGGGTTTGATCAGGATTCGTTTTAATTAAAAAATGAATGCGTTGCAATCCGTGCAGATTCGGCACGCTGTCATCGGTCAATGGCTCGAGTTGAATTGAAAATTCACCATGCGGCAACGATAAACCGCGAATGGTCGTTGTGATAATATGCGCAAATTTTTTCGCAGCCACTTCGCGCTTTTTACCTAAGGCTTGTGCTTCACAGTGGTACGATTGATGCACCTTGGCCAGTTTCGCCTGCAGTTGCTCTAAATCTTCATCGCTTGCCGCTAAGCTTGCTAACTCATCACGCAATTGCGTTTGATACGTAAGGAGTTGCGCCGGCGTTAATTTATGTTTACGTGCTAAATTAAATAATTGGCTAACCCGATTTTCAATGCTTTGTAAACGCTCCGGATCAAGCTCCGTATGCTCTAAGTAATGGCGTACTTCTGCTTCGACGTCCTCCAATTGGATTAAAGCCGATTGCAGCGTTTGCAGCCACGTTTGTGCTTTTGGTTCCATACTTGTAACGTTGTCTAATGCTTTGCGCACCTCGTTCAAACACGATAAAGCATTTTGCTCATCACTTTCAGACAGCGCACTGAGCGCGATTTGAATATCGCGTAACAAGGTTTCTGAATTACTGAGCCGTTTATGCTCGGCTTCCAGCGTTTCCCATTCACCTTCCTTCAAGCCGACTTGATCGAGTTCATCTAGTTGGAAACGCAGGTATTCGGTGCGATCGTTGCGTTCGGAAAGTTTGTTTTGCAATTTAATAATCGCCTGATCAATCTCGCGCCATTCTTCTGCTAATTGCTTAACGGTTGCAGCAAGCGGTAAATGATCAGCAAAGCGATCCAGCATTTCACGCTGTGTTTCCGATTTTAATAACACTTGTTGTTCATGCTGGCCATGCAAATGAAATAATAATTCACCTAATTCTTTAACCAGTGGCAACGTGGCGGGGGAGCCATTCACATAACAACGCGAACGCCCATCTGCGCCAATTACGCGGCGAATAATGCATTCGGGCTCATCTAAATTTAAATCATTTTCAGCAAGTTGTTCTGTTACTTTTGGAAAATGGGTAATGTCAAAACACAAACTAATTTCTGCTTTCTCTTTGCCTGGGCGAACCAGGTTCGCTGAGGCTCTACCGCCTAATGCTATTTCAATCGCTTCAATAAAAATGGATTTGCCCGCGCCGGTTTCGCCCGTAATCATGGTTGAACCCGTTTTTAAATTCAATTCCAGCGCAGCAATGGTCGCAAGATCACGAATTTGAATGTGCGTTAACATGGCGATAAACCCTCATCAACCTAAACTTAATTTACGGCCCCAATGCAATTTACTGCGCAGCGATGCGTAGTAGTCATAATCCAGGGGATGCACTAATTGCAAATGCTTTTCTTTTTTCTCAATGTAAATCACACTGCCAGCAGGCGTATTAATAAAGGCTTGGCCATCGCAGGTTAAGCGCGGTGTGGCCGTATTGTCTGGTGAAATGATAATGCGTAGTTTACTGTTGCCATTAATTACCCAGGGACGCATGCTTAATGTGTGCGGGAACATGGGCACAATCACCATGGCATCTAATTCCGGGTGAATAATCGGCCCACCGCCGGATAATGCGTAAGCGGTCGAGCCGGTGGGTGTTGCGACAATAATGCCGTCGGAATCTTGGCTGCAAACAAATTTGTCATCGACATACACTTCAAATTCATTCATGTGTGGCACGGAGTCAGGAATCATCGCGACTTCATTTAAGGCATCGCTTCTACCAATGAGTTGATCATTCTTTTCAACGCGCGCTGTTAACAAAAAGCGTTCTTCGCAGCGATATTCGCCTTCTAAAATAGGCCCAATTTTTTCTAATTCCAGCGGGAGAATGTCGGTCAAAAACCCTAACCGACCGCGATTAATCCCAAGCACCGGCACTTGCTTTTCAACAACGGCATGCGCCGCATTTAAAAGGCTGCCATCCCCGCCAACCACGATTAATAAGTCACAATGGCTGCTAATTTCCTGCCTTGGCACGGATTTGATTTGTGGGCAATCTAAGAGCAGCGCCGTGTCACTTTCAATGACTAGCTCTTTTTTTAAACTTTCCAAGTATTGGACCAAGGCTTCCAAGGTTTCAACCACACCCGGATTTTTGACTCGCCCAAAGATGCCAATTACATTAAACGCTGCGTTCATGCTAACCCCGCGAGATTTATCATCGTGCCACCTTGAATCTTACACTATTCGTCCTCATATGGAGGATAGAGAAAATAGGAGAAATATCAACATGTCCAAAGATGAAGACTTTGGTGGCGATGCCATGCAGCAAGATCAAAGCTTGCTCGAGCATCCGGCTTACCAAGAATTGCAGCAAAAATTGACTGAAGCGGAGCAAAAAGTAGAGCAAAACTGGGATAGAGTGCTACGCATGCAGGCGGAGAAGGATAATTTAGAGCGTCGAGTTGAGCGAGATATATCCAATGCGCATAAATATGCACTGGAAAAGTTCGCTAATGACTTGCTTCCTATTGTTGATAGCTTAGAGCTCTGCTTAAATAGTGCTATCTCCGATCAAAATGAAGCCATGAAAGCCTTTTTGGACGGGGTAGAGTTGACCTTAAAGATGTTCCGCTCCACCATGGAAAAATATGGTATTGCCCAAGTGAACCCCATAGGTGAGACTTTTGAGCCTGAGTTCCAACAAGCCATATCAATGCAAGTAGACCCAAAGTTACCCCCTAATACGGTGTTATCCGTCTTGCAAAAGGGCTATACCTTGAACGGGCGGTTATTGCGTCCTGCCTTAGTGGCTGTTTCAAAAGCGGAATAAAAACAAGGTTGGGGCGCTTGAAAAAATAAAAACTGCCCCCATCTTTCTAAACAAATAGATAACGAAAGCGGAGAACTGTATGGCAAATAAGATTATTGGTATCGATTTGGGCACCACCAATTCGTGTGTCGCCGTCATGGAAGGTGACAAAGTCAAAGTCATTGAAAATGCAGAAGGTGCGCGTACTACACCATCGATTGTAGCTTATTTAGACAATGGCGAAATCCGTGTTGGGCAGCCTGCTAAGCACCAAGCCGTGACCAACCCCAAAAATACTATTTATGCCGTTAAGCGTTTGATTGGACGTCGTTTTGAAGAAGAAATGGTCAATCGCATGAGTAAAACCGTGCCGTACTCCATTATTAAGGCACAAAATGGGGATGCATGGGTGCAAGTGCTCGGTAAAGACGACTTGGCGCCGCCACAAGTTTCTGCTCAAACCTTAATGAAAATGAAGAAAACCGCTGAAGACTATTTGGGTCATGCAGTGACCGAAGCCGTTATCACCGTACCTGCTTATTTTAACGATTCTCAACGTCAAGCCACCAAAGATGCGGGTCGCATTGCCGGTCTTGATGTAAAGCGAATCATCAACGAACCGACCGCAGCGGCTTTAGCGTTTGGTATGGATAAAAAACCCGGCAATCGCAAAATTGCGGTATACGACTTAGGTGGTGGTACGTTCGATATTTCCATCATCGAAATTGCCGAAGTGGATGGCGAACATCAATTTGAAGTGTTGTCCACCAACGGTGATACCTTCTTAGGCGGTGAAGATTTCGACCAACGCTTAATGAATTACTTAATTGATGAATTTAAAAATAGCTCCGGAATGGATCTGCGTAACGATCCACTCGCTTTACAGCGTTTAAAAGAAGCTGCTGAAAAAGCGAAAATTGAATTGTCTTCCACGCAACAAACGGAAGTAAATCTACCTTACATCACTGCGGATGCGTCAGGTCCTAAGCACATGAACGTGAAAATCACGCGTGCTAAGCTTGAATCATTAGTGGAAGATTTAGTACAAGGTACGATTAATCCTTGCCGTACCGCATTGAAAGATGCCGGTTTAGATGCAGCAAAAATTGATGACGTCATTTTAGTCGGTGGTCAAACGCGTATGCCGTTAGTACAAGAAACGGTGCGCAAATTCTTTGATAAAGAACCCCGTAAAGACGTTAACCCAGATGAAGCAGTTGCGATGGGTGCAGCGATTCAAGGTGCGGTATTGTCTGGTTCAATCAAAGACGTTTTATTGTTAGACGTGACGCCATTGTCCTTGGGTATCGAAACCATGGGCGGTGTGATGACGAAATTAATCGAAAAAAATACCACCATTCCAACGCGTGCAGCGCAAACGTTCTCAACGGCGGCAGATAATCAAACAGCTGTTACCATTCACGTGTTACAAGGTGAACGTGAAATGGCTTCAGCGAATAAGTCATTAGGTCGTTTCGACTTAGCTGATATTCCGCCCGCACCGCGCGGCATGCCACAAATTGAAGTGACCTTTAACATCGATGCGAACGGTATTTTACACGTTTCCGCAACGGATAAAGCGACAGGCAAGGCACAATCCATCAAGATTCAAGCGTCTTCCGGTTTATCAGAAGAAGAAGTGAATAAGATGGTGAAAGATGCTGAAGCGAACGCGGCTGAAGATCGCAAATTCCATGAATTGGTCACCACGCGTAATCAAGCGGATAACATGATTCATGCTGTGACAAAAGCCATGAAAGATTCTGGCGATAAAGTCTCAGCGGATGAAAAACAAGCGATTGAAAAAGCGGTTGAAGCATTAAAAGAAGCAATGAAGTCAGATGATAAAGACTTGATTGAAGCGAAGACGAAAGACTTAACTGATGCTTCCGGTAAAATGGCTGAGCGTTTATACGCTGAAGGCCAAGCACAACCGGGCGCAGAAGGTGCGACAGCTGGCGGCGCAGGCCAACAAGGTGAAGCGCAGCAAGGCGGCAGAAAAGCCGATGACGTTGTCGACGCTGAGTTTGAAGAAGTGAAAGACGATAAACGCGAAGGAAACTAGCGTTTAAATTAGCTAAATGTGGTCCCCCGCGTTTGTTATATCGAGCGTGGGGGTGCTTTGTTTTTAGTGATTGACGAAGTGAAGATTAAATTCCATGACCAAGCGTGATTATTACGAAGTTTTAGGTGTAGCGCGAAACGCGAGTGAAGACGATATTAAAAAGAATTACCGTCGTTTGGCGATGAAATTTCATCCGGATCGCAATCAACATGATAAAGCGGCAGAAGATAAATTTAAGGAAGCGAAAGAAGCCTACGAAGTGTTGTCTGATCAAAGACGTCGCGCCGCGTATGATCAATACGGGCATGCGGCTATGGATGGAATGCATGGTTTTGGCGGCGCCCAAGGCGGCCCCAACAACATGAATTTTGGTGATATCTTTGGTGATATTTTCGGCGATATTTTTGGTGGTGGCGGCGGTCGCGGTGGTCCACAACGCGGTGCCGATTTATTTTTTACATTAGATGTTACCCTAGAAGAAGCCGCGTTTGGCAAATCCGCTGAAGTAACCATTCCAACGCTAGTTGGCTGTAAAGATTGTAAAGGCAGTGGCGCACGCGCCGGTACATCGCCTGTGGTCTGTACTGACTGTAATGGGGTGGGTCAAATCCGCATGCAGCAAGGTTTTTTCTCGGTGCAGCAAACTTGTCCTAGCTGTTATGGTAAAGGCCGCACGATTCAACATCCTTGCGGTACCTGTCATGGCCGCGGTCGCATGAAACAAACCAAGAAGCTTTCCGTGAAAATCCCACAAGGGGTCGATACGGGCGATCGTATTCGTTTAAGCGGCGAGGGCGAAGCGGGCGAATCAAATGCACCAGCGGGTGATTTATATATCCAAATTCAAGTACAATCCCACGACTTATTTGAGCGTGATAGTAAAAACCTCTATTGTAACGTGCCCTTGAGTTTCGTGACGGCAACGTTAGGCGGTGAAATTGAAGTGCCTGCTTTACAAGGCCGCGTTAAATTAAAAATTCCTGCTGAAACCCAAACGGGTAAAGTATTCCGCGTTAAAGGCATGGGCATGCCATCTGTGCGCGGCGGTGATACCGGCGATTTAATGTGTAAAGTGCAAATTGAAACCCCCATTAATTTGACAGCCAAACAACGCGAGTTATTAACCCAATTCGATAAAACCCTTTCAGCGAGCAATAAGCATAGTCCAAAATCGAATACCTGGTTTAATCGGGTCAAGAAATTTTTTGAAGACATGAAATTTTAATCTCAACAGAAAAAATAGAGGAATGCGGTATGCAAAAAGTGCCAATGACGGTCGGTGGTGCAGAGAAATTACGCGAAGAATTGCAACGCTTAAAACAAGTTGAGCGCCCGAAAGTAATTAGCGCAATTGCCGAAGCGCGCGCACATGGCGATTTAAAAGAAAATGCGGAATACCATGCTGCACGCGAGCAGCAAGGTTTTATTGAAGGCCGCATTATGGAAATTGACGCTAAATTGTCTGCCGCGCAAGTCATTGATGTAACAAAAATTGAAAACACGGGTAAAGTCATTTTTGGTACGACGATTAAGCTCGCTGACAGCAAGGGCCAAGAAATTCAATATCAAATCGTGGGTGAAGATGAAGCGAATATTAGTCAGCAAAAAATTTCGGTCACCTCACCCGTGGCACGCGCTTTAATTGGAAAATTTGAAGGGGATGAAGTGAAAGTGCAAACCCCAGAAGGTGTGACGACATATGAAATTGTTGAAGTGATCCATCAATAATGGCCAAAAAAAGTAATAGTAGTCGCGAATGGCTTAAAGAACATTTCACTGACCCTTATGTAAAGGCAGCGCATAAGGCTGGTTATCGCTCCCGTGCGGTATTTAAATTGAAAGAAATCCAAGAGCGCGATCGCTTATTTAAACCCGGCATGACGGTTATTGATCTCGGTGCTGCACCGGGAGGATGGTCGCAAATGGTGGTGGATTGGGTTAAGCCGAAGGGTCGGGTCATTGCGATTGATTTATTAGACATAGCGCCCATCCCTGGCGTTGAATTTTTGCAGGGCGATTTTGCTGAAGAGGCGGGCGTCAATTGGCTGATGAGCAAAATTGGTTCAGAAAAAGTGGATTGGGTTTTATCCGACATGGCACCCAACATGAGTGGTTATGAAAGTGTGGACGTGCCGCGGGCTTTATACCTGGTTGAGCTCGCCGTTGACTTTGCATTGCCTATTTTAAAGTCGCAAGGTGGAATTTTGGTTAAAGTATTCCAAGGCGACGGTTTTGATGCCTTATTGAAGTTTATTAAATCGAAATTCAAAACAGTGGTTATTCGTAAACCAGATGCGTCTCGTGGGCGATCGCGAGAAATCTATCTTTTAGCACGTGGCTTAAAAGCACCGTAGTTTCTCGTTGCTTAATTAGGTATCATTAAATTAATGGCTTGGAACAAGCCCGTCTTTCTTAAGAGGTCAGTATCGTGAACGACGCTATCAAGACAATCTTACTGTGGTTGGTCATCGGGGTCATTTTAATCGCTGTACTAAGTAGCATGGGACAAAAGCGGGAAACCGAAAATGTCATGCCTTATTCAGAACTCGTGAAAAATGTCCAAGAAGGCAATATTAAATCTATCACCGTGACAGAGCAAAACGTGACGGGTCGCTTAAAAGATAATGCGACATTTAATTCTTATTTGCCGATGCCACAAGATGAAAGCTTATTAAATGCCATGGTAAGCAAGGGCGTTGTTATCCAAGGCAAACCACCAGAAAGCCCGGGCATCATGACCCATTTCTTTAGTTTATTACCCTGGATCATTTTAATTGGTATCTGGATTTACATTGCGCGCCAGCAAGCCGGTGGCGGTAAGGGCGGCGCATTTTCCTTCGGCCGTTCAAGGGCGCGCTTATTAAATGCGGACCAGGTCAAAATCACTTTCTCTGATGTGGCGGGGTGTGATGAAGCCAAAGATGAAGTGAAAGAATTAGTCGAGTTCTTGAAAGACCCCGGCAAGTTCCAACGTTTGGGCGGTAAAATTCCCCGTGGTGTTTTATTAGTAGGGCCTCCGGGCACGGGTAAAACTTTATTAGCGCGTGCTGTTGCTGGTGAAGCGAAAGTGCCGTTCTTTACCATTTCTGGTTCTGACTTTGTGGAAATGTTTGTGGGTGTGGGTGCTTCTCGTGTACGCGATATGTTTGAGCAAGCGAAAAAACAAGCGCCTTGCATTATCTTCATCGATGAAATTGATGCAGTCGGTCGTCATCGTGGTGCGGGCTTAGGTGGCGGTCATGATGAACGTGAACAAACTTTGAATCAATTGTTAGTCGAGATGGATGGTTTCCAAGGAACGGAAGGCGTGATTGTGGTTGCTGCCACAAACCGTCCTGACGTGTTAGACCCCGCCTTGTTACGTCCGGGTCGTTTCGACCGTCAAGTCGTTGTTGGTTTACCCGATGTTCGCGGTCGTGAACAGATTTTACGGGTGCATAGTCGTAAAGTGCCAACGAGTGATGATGTTGATGTGGCTGTGATTGCCCGTGGTACGCCAGGGTTCTCTGGTGCGGATTTAGCCAATATTGTGAATGAAGCGGCTTTATTCGCTGCACGAGGAAATAAACGCGTCGTCGACATGGACGATTTTGAACGTGCAAAAGATAAAGTCATTATGGGAGCGGAGCGCCGCTCCATGGTGATGACGGAAGAAGAAAAGAAAATAACGGCTTATCATGAAGCCGGCCACGCATTGGTCGGATTAATGGTGCCGTCTCATGATCCTGTGCATAAAGTCACTATTATTCCTCGCGGTCGCGCGCTAGGCGTCACCATGTTTTTACCGGAAGGTGATCGTTATAGTCATACGCGGGAATATTTAGAAAGCAAACTTTCTAGCTTGTTTGGCGGCCGCTTAGCCGAAGAAATTATCTTTGGTATTAGCAAAGTCACCACCGGTGCTTCCAACGATATTCAAAAAGCGACAGAAATTGCCCGTAACATGGTAACCAAATGGGGATTGTCTGCAAAAATTGGACCCTTAACATTAAACAGTGACAATGAAGAAGTGTTTTTAGGCCACTCTATTACACGCCACAAAGATTTATCTGAAGCGACCTCAAGCCTGGTCGATGCGGAAGTGCGCAGTTTAATTGAGCGGAACTATCAACGCGCTGAAACCATTTTGAAAGAAAATTTACAAATATTACACAATATGGCGGCTGCTTTAATTAAGTATGAAACGATTGGCCAAGATCAAATTCAAGATATTATGGCTGGCCGCGAAGTACGTGAGCCAACGAGTTGGCGTAATGCGCGAGAAAATAAACCGGCTGTGACGCCAGAAGAGGGCGTTATTGCACCGGAAAGTAAAGATCAACTATTTGAAGGCGGGGAAGCTTCAGCCGATGGATCAAGTGTCTCCTAGTATGTCGAAAGTAGTGCACCCAGCCCGCCGTTATTTTGGTACCGATGGTATCCGCGGGCGGGTGGGTGCCTGGCCAATTACCCCAGAATTTGTGTTGAAACTCGGCTGGGCCGTCGGCAAAGTGCTGGCGCGCGAACGCATGGGTAAAGTATTAATTGGCAAAGATACGCGAATTTCCGGTTATATGTTTGAATCGGTCTTAGAATCCGGTTTATCGGCAGCGGGTATCGATACGCATTTACTTGGCCCCATGCCAACACCAGCCATTGCCTATTTAACGCGGACCTTGCGCGCGCAAGCGGGCATTGTGATCAGTGCTTCGCACAATCCGTATTACGACAATGGCATTAAATTCTTTTCAGCCCAAGGCACCAAATTACCGGATAGCATTGAGCTTGCGATTGAAGAGCAGTTAGAGCAAGCCATGACGACGGTGGATTCAGCGGATTTAGGCCGCGCCATTCGGGTGGTCGATGCACCCGGTCGTTATATTGAATTTTGTAAAAGTACGGTGTCATCTGACATCGTTTTAAATGGTTTGAAAATTGTGGTTGATTGCGCGCAAGGGGCTGCTTATCACATTGCACCCAATGTCTTTGCTGAGCTCGGCGCAGAAGTAATTGAAATTGGCACAGACCCCAATGGCTTAAATATAAATTTAGAATGTGGCGCAACGCATCCTGAAGTGCTAAGACAAGCCGTTTTAACCCATGGCGCGGATTTAGGCGTTGCCTTGGATGGTGACGGGGATCGAGCCGTGATGGTAGATCATCAAGGCCATATTTTAGATGGGGATGAATTACTTTATATCATCGTAAAACATAAATTATTACGCGGTTCGATCAGTGGCGGTGTGGTTGGAACAGTGATGTCTAATTTAGGCCTGGAAATGGCCATGCGTTCATTGGGCGTTGAGTTTGTTCGGGTGCCGGTTGGTGATCGCTACATTATGGCGGAGCTGGCTAATCGTCGTTGGTATTGGGGTGGTGAACCCTCTGGGCATGTGGTTTGTATGGATTTAACCACGACTGGTGACGGCATTATCACGGCTTTGCAAGTTTTGGCAGCCATGCAGCAACAAAATTTAGTGCTAGCTGATATTCGCAAAGGGTTAAAGAAATATCCGCAAGTCTTAATTAATATTAAAGTGAATCCATCCGACTCACTGGATCATCCTGCCATTCAAGCCGGTTTACAAGCCGCGGAAGCGTCGCTTGGTAAAGCGGGTAGGATCTTGTTGCGCCGGTCTGGCACAGAGCCTGTGGTGCGTGTGATGGTTGAAGGGGAAGATGAAACGCTTGTCACCCATACTGCTAACGAACTGGCTGGTTTAATCAAGCAAACCTTTGCTGTCTAATGCTTCTGCCCCCTCTCCCGCGTGCGGAGAGGGAGTCAAATTATTTACCAAACAAAAAAGCCCTAAATTCCGCAGAATTTAGGGCTTTTCTTAACTCAGCAAATTGAAGAAGCTTAAGCAGCCATTTCTTTCAATTTCTTAAGAGCGCGGATTTTCAAAGCGCGTGAAGCTGGGCGGGCTTTGAATACGGTTTCTTCGCCAGTGAAAGGATTGATGCCTTTACGTGCTGGGCGGGCTGGTTTTTTTACAACGGTAATTTTCATGAGACCTGGCATGACGAATACGCCTGGGCCGCTTTTGTTCACGTGCTTTTCAATCACTTGATGTAAGCATTCTAAAACGCTTTTAACGTGATTGCGGTTTAAGCTGGTGGTTTCGGTGATAACACGAATGATATCACTCTTGGACAAAGGTTCTTTGATCGATGGCATTTTTGCAACTGGAGCTTTTTTTGCAGCAGATTTTGCAGCTGGTTTTGCAGGGCTAGACTTCCGTTTCGTTTTAGCAGCTTTCTTGGCCATGGTGATTCCTCATAAGGTAAATGGACTCTATTAAAATAGCATTTTTTTAGAATTTTGCGAGTATTTTTTCACAAAAAAAGCTCTTAAACCCCTAAAAATGAGTCTTTTTACAAGTTTTTGTCTTTTTACCCCAGAAATAGGCTGTTTTCTGGGTCAGTAAAGATGATAGAGTTTGCAAAACGAAGGAAAAACCATGCAATCTTTTTTTAAAAAATGCGGTCTCGTTGTCACTTTGACCCTTAGTTTAAGCGCTTTCGCAGGGCCGGTCGTTTTTCTAAATGCACCCATGCCAGCAGCCGAGAAGGCGAGCGTCCTTAAATTCCTAAACCAGCAATTCGATGTTAAACCGTATCGTGAAGTGCGCGTACAAACCTTTAAAAACCCTGACTATTATCTACTGTATCTTTTTTCAGAGACACACCATGCCGTGGAATTGGCAAAACTCACGCTTAATCGTAGCGGTTTAGGTGAGCTTGAAACGAATTATCAATTTACAACGCATGAGTTGGAAAGTTTAAGCCGCAGCAAAACGCGTAGCCTTTATGCTTGCCCGGATACGCAGACGGAGTTCGTCGTTTTTGCGCCTAACGAAAGTGCCATTGAGCAAAATGCAGCGACAGAGGTGGCAAACGCAGCAAAGGCGTCTGGGTTGAAAACGGCTGTTCTTTTAAAAAGTGCGGCAACGCATAACCAATTTCTGAATTATTTAAAGTGTCCAAAATTACGGGGTAGTTTTTACGATGGCGATGCCAATAAGCAAATTATCACGACGGTAGATGGTGCCATTTCATATGTTGAAATCCAAAAAGAGCTGCCGAATCAATTTCAATATCAGTCCAGCCATATTTGGGTGGCCTGTGAAGCATTCCTAGACCCCTTTAAATCGACGTTGATTGTTGATGCGGCTGCCAAGAAATATGCCGCGGGCATTAATAAGCTCCTGGTTGGGCCGAGCGATAAGGCAGCTGCTTGTGCAATGAGCGCGGCTTTTACTGGTCAACAAATGGCAGTGGCTTTTAAGGAGTGCTATGATAGGCTTGACGATAAGCGAGATAAATGGGGATTGGAAGGGGCGGGGTCTGATTACTTCTAAGAAAAAATCCTTGCCTTAGAAAGTGAGGTAAAAGATCTATTATTATTAATGCAAGTTAATACAAATAGTTAGCGAAAATCTTGCGCGATAAAACCAAGCATTTTGCCGCGGGGACTTGCACCTTTAAGCCGCATAATATACAATTTTCGCGCTTTTCCAGGGTTCTTATATCTGTATTCCATAGGATTTATAATGAAAACGTATTTTGCAACAAATGAGATTGAACAGAAATGGTATGTGGTTGATGCTCAAGATAAAGTCTTAGGCCGTCTTGCCAGCCAAGTTGCCAAAGTGTTACGCGGCAAACATAAACCCGAATACACTCCGCATGCTGATGCAGGTGACTACGTCGTAGTGATAAACATCGATAAAATCAAAGTCACTGGTAAAAAAGCGCAAGACAAAAAATACTATCGCCACTCTGGCTTCCCCGGCGGTATCAAAGAAACCAACTACGAAAAATTACAAGCCAAGCACCCGACCCAGGCATTTGAATACGCCGTAAAAGGCATGATGCCTAAAAACCCACTCGGTCGTGCGATGCAACGTAAATTGAAAATTTACGTCGGTAGCGAACATCCGCATACCGCGCAACAACCTGAAACGCTTGAACTTATTAAAGAATAGGATTGGCACATGACTGATAAGCAATTTTATGGCACGGGCCGTCGTAAATCGTCCTCCGCACGTGTTTTCTTACGTCCTGGTAAAGGCGAAATCAAGATTAACGATCGTAGCCTCGATCAGTATTTTGGTCGTGAAACGGCACGCATGATTGTGCGTCAACCGTTAGAAGCAACAGGTTTACAAACCAAATTTGATATTTTCGTTACAGTGATCGGCGGCGGTATGAGCGGCCAAGCTGGCGCGATTCGTCACGGTATTGCCCGCGCTTTGTTAGCGTATGATCCTGAAGGCAACCGCGCAACCTTACGTCAAGCAGGTCACTTAACTCGTGACGCACGTAAAGTGGAACGTAAAAAGTTTGGTCTCCGTGGCGCACGAAGAGCGGCACAGTTCTCGAAACGTTAATCTTGGCGGTGTGGTTTTTGCCAGCGGGGGATGGTCAACTTCCATCTCCCAGGTAGCGTTCTTACAAGTTCGTGCTTTTTTAGCTAACTAATTTTTGTGAGGAGTGCCTTTCAATGGCAATCATAACTAACAAACGATCCGTCATGACGCTCTATTCGGGCGCCTCTGTGGTTTGTCATCGCACACGTATAGTGTTGGCAGAAAAATGTGTTTCCTATGAAGTGGTCGATGTAGAATCTCGTGGTAAACCAGAAGATTTATTAGAACTAAATCCGTATGGCACAGTACCAACCTTAGTCGATAGAGAATTAGCGCTCTACGAACCTAACATTATTGCTGAATACCTAGATGAGCGTTTCCCTCATCCTCCCTTAATGCCTGTGTACCCCGTTGCACGTGCTAAGGCGCGCTTAATTATTTACCGTTTTGATCGCGAATGGTCTCCGGTGGTAAATAAGCTAGAAATGGGCAAAGGTGATGTACGCCAAGCGGTAAAAGAGCTGGGTAACTACATCACGCAACTCGTTCCTATCTTCCAATCAACCCCGTACTTGATGGGTGAAGAATTTACTTTAGTTGATTGTTGCTTAGCCCCCATTTTATGGCGGTTACCAGCATGGGGTATTACGTTTAGCCCAGCTGACGCTAAATTCATTAACAAATACGCTGATCGTTTATTCCAACGCGATTCTTTCCAAGCCAGTTTAACGGAAGCGGAACAAGAATTACGTAAAATCAACACAGCAGAAACGGCATAAGTTGCTCCAAGGAGTAGTGAGATGTTATCCAATAAACCTTATTTATTACGAGCTTTTCACGAGTGGATTGTGGACTGTGGTTGTAAGCCGGTTTTAGTCGTCGATGCATCTCATCCACGTTGTAAAGTGCCACGCGATTTAGTCGAAAATAATGAAATTCTTTTTAACGTTTCGCCGACTGCCGTTCGTGATTTGAAATTAACCAACGAAGCAGTCGAATTCAAAGCCTCTTTCTCTGGTGTCATTCACGTGATTTACGTCCCCATGCGTGCAGTCACGTCCATTTATGCCGAAGAAAATAATGAAGGCATTGTGTTTGATCCTGAAGAGGGTGATGAAGAAGAAAGCACCATGATTTCCTTGCGTGCCATTGACGGTAGCATCAGTGAAGCCAGCGGAGACGCAACGATCACCACAACAACTACCACAAGCATTAAACCGATACTGCGCTTAGTGGAATAGTCATTCATTTTTCCAGGGATGGAATTTAATGTTCTCAGCAGCGCCAGAGCGCCCAAATACAGTTAAAAAACGGGTACATGTGCTTTGTTTCTTTTATTCAGATGCAGACGATAAAACCCTATTAACCAATCGTCAAACCAAGCGTTATCTTCTTGATCGTATTCAATTTCTGAAAGCACATGAACTCCTCTTAATGAGTTTTGGTGCTGCGTCAGATAAAAACTGTAAAGAATTCCTGATTCAATTGCAAAGCCAATTAAAACAAGGGCGCTGTGATCATTATCGTGCACGCTTTGGCAACAATTTACTGGTTGATAAAGAACGGATCGCCAATGTTTTTGCTATTCAACACCATTTGGCGGTGGCTTATCCTGATGCGTATATTACGGTAGATTACCTCAGTCGTGATGATATTGTGTTTCGAAATGAGCTTAGTGCGAGTGGTGAAAAACTCGGTGAAATTTTACCCTCACGCAGCGAATTTTCTTGTCATAGCCACGAGAATGGCAGTTGGCATTCTCGATTGGGTTTGCCTTATCAATGCACCCGTGGCACCGGCAAGCTTCAACCCTTGTATGATACTTTCCTAAGAAGTTTTGTGTACTATGCTTCTTTTCGATATCGCCATGATTCGCTACAGCAATTCTATATCAGCACAGATTGGGAGGCATTACAGCGTTTTAAAAAAGCTTACAATTTAGATGATATGTTATTTGGAACACGATCTAGGCTTTTACAAATGCAGGCGAGTTACGCTCGACCCAATGAGCCTGAATTCATCGCTTTCATGGAAGCACTGTTTAAGCTCTACGCTGTGTTGGCAAAGAACATAGAATTCCTTAAACCTAAGCTTACTTCCCATGGTTTCGAAATGGGTGAGGGTCTACCACCCGCAGAGGCAGATGTGTTATGTGGGATCATTCTTCTATTCCATAGACTCACCCAGCCGACCTTGTTTCCCATGGCAGAGGCGCGTAAAAATTTTGCTGAATTTTTTAAATGCACACAGTACATAACTGATCAGCATGATTTCCATGTATCAATGCCGCTTTTAACCGCAATCTTAGCGACAGCTTCCTCACTATTTGCGCCATGGACATTGCCGATTAATTTAGGGGTGGGTGCAGCCGCTGGCATCACAGGCACAAAATTACTCAATGGCTTATTTGGCGGTCCTAATAAGCTCGGCCAAGCAGTGCTGGATGTGAAAACCAGTGCAGATAGGCTCTTAGCGGAGCAGCCCCGCTTTTCCTAGACGGTTTATTAAAACCGTCTAGTAGGCGACAAGTGAGCCGCGGTATTTCGTGAAGCGTTCGCGTTGTTATGACTGAATAAAGCACTCGGATTTATGCTGGGCGAGCCCGCTAATGAATCCGGCGGTGTCACAAAGGCAATGGGGTCACTGGTGCTAAAATCATCGCTAGACGTGCGTGAATGCGTTGAGCGTGGGGAGCCTGTATCACTGGCTTCATCGGTAAATTGACTGCGCGGCGTCAAGGTTTGCGGAGAGCGGGTGGGAGACGTGCCGCTATGGCCTTGCACATTTAATTTTAATTGCGCAATTTTTAAAGAAGCTTGAGCGGTTAAGCGTTTTAAAGCGTTGTCGAGGTACGTTGCATCAAAGCGATCTTGAACATAATGCTGAATATAATTTGCTAAAAGCTGACTATTGGTTTCGTTCAATAAAGCTTGATGATTACTTTCAATTAATGCCTGATTATCAATAAACTTTAAATCGGTAAAGACAGAATCCCATCCCGCGCTTTTATCGTTAAATTTATCGCTTGTTTTTTGAGCGACGAGTGCCGTTGCATGGACTTTATCCGTGATCGTTTGCGAATAGGGAATCAATAAGTTTTTTAAATGCTCTTCACAGATAGCCATGTGCTTAGAGAAGCGATCCATTTGATCGACTAAATTAGCGTTTTGGCTAGCGGCTGTTAGAGTGGCCTCTTTTAAAATTTGGATTCTCGTGGCGAGTGATTGATGTAAAAGCTTATTTAGTAACGTTTCATTTTCTTCAATGCCATTTTCTAATTCACTTAATTTGGCAGCATGTTTAACAAGGTCAATTAAATCGAGAATGGGTTTGGCATTTTGCGATAAATGTTTGCGCATGACTTCCGGGGAAGCGCCATCCAGCAAAAACACATGCGTTTCAAACTTATCTTGTAATAACTGAGCGGTCATGCCGGCTAAGGTGGCGCCATAAGAATAACCGGCGATTAAACAAGGATTGGTTGTGCCGTTTAATGCGCCGTTAATTTCATCGGCGATTTTTTCTGCTTCTTCGAGAGTGCTTTTATAGTGTGACGCTTCGAGATTTCCGTTTAAAGTGCGTTCATCAACGTAAATAAAAACAGGGCGTCTGCCGCCGGAGGCAATGTGTAAGGCCGTTCCGAATAATAACATTTCTGCCCAGTTTGAAAATGCACCAGGTATAAGAAAGAGAGGAATTTGATTGGAATCGATAGTAATTTCCTTGATAGCCCCGCGATGACTATTTTTCTGCGGCTCCAGTTCATTGATTTTAACGGCGATAGTAACTTCCCAAAACATAGCGACTCCCCCGCGGGTCAATTTTATTTATTTTTATTATGTTTTAAATAAACATTGCTTGTAATTTATCACAGATTATATCCATTTATTTAGAAAATGCCACTTTTACATAGGGGTTCGAGGGGTATTATCACGGGTTTTAGGCAGCATGCTAGCAGGCGGGCTGAAAAGAAGTTGCCGCGTTTGAGGGTTGAACAAAACATTTGCGTTTGTTACCAGCGGTTTAAATGGTTTCATGCTCTCAAGTAATTCAGAGACAGTGACAACGGTCATTTCAAAAGACACTAAGGGAATTTTAGGCAGCTCTTTAAAATCCATTAATTTAAAAAGTTGCGCTTGTATATTAAAAATCCGGATGGAATCACCACCAAGCTCTTTATAAGTGGCATGGATATCCGTTTCACTTTCTGCATTTTGCGTTTCTGCTGCAAAAATGCGTAATACTTCTCGTTGCAGCGGTGTTAAAGCAAGGTACGGACTTAAGGTGGCCTGCATCGGTTCTTTCAGAAGGCTTTTATCCAATTTACCGTTTTCGGTAAGTGGTAATGCGGGCAAAAATTGATAAAGACGCGGATAAGCAATGCCGGGAAGGTCGGTGCGAGTCAATATTTTCCGTAATTCGCTCTTTAATTTGTCATCTTGTAGGATGCCATCGTTAGTTACCACATAAGCCCACAAGACCGTGTTGTTAGGATTGGGTACAATCGCAATATCTTTAATACGCGGATGCTCACGCAAAATCGTTGCAATATGGTCGGGATCAACCGTTAAGCCGTGCAGGCGTACCATGCCATCTTTGCGCCCTAAGTACTGCAAGGAAAGCGTATCACCCAGGTGTTGGTAGCAGGCTAAATCGCCCGTAGCATAATAGCGTTTTCCATCGGGGAGTGTGGGAAAGCGTTCAGCAGTCAGTTCGGTCTGATCAAGATAACCGAGGGCAAGGCCGGGGCCTGCGGCATAAATTTCCCCTGGTACGCCAATAGGACAAATTTGTTTTGTCCGGGGGTTAACCACTAAGACCCGCATGTTACTTGCAGGAAGTGGTTTACCAATTAACGTATGTGAATGGGCAGGGTTAAAAGTAGCGCGAGTTAATTCAATTCCGGCTTCGGTCGGTCCGTAACCATTTTCGATGCGAAAACCCTTATCATGCAAGCGTTGCATCACGGCACGATTAGGCACTGCGCCCATGCTAATCACATGCATAGGGTGTTCTAAATTTAAATTCGCGAGAACCGTTGGTAGTAGTACGGCAAAATTAATTTTTTCTTTATCGATAATGCGTTGCATGGTTAACGGTTCGTATCTAGCCTGATTTGGCGTTAAGTGCAATGTGCCGCCACAGACGAGGGCTACGAATAAATTATAAAACCAAGGGTCAAATTCGGGTATGGCCGTGCATAAAATGCGCGACGAAGGTTGAAAAGATTGTTGGCTTAGTGAAACCAATAAGTTCATGACGGTTCGATAAGGCACCGCCACCGCTTTGGGTGTCGAAGTGGTGCCTGAGGTTGTTAAAATATAAGCGATCGAATTCGCATTAACCGGTTGGTTAATCCACCTTTGCGGGCTTGGCATTCCACGCGAAAGCGTGGAATCGATCGACTCTTGCTGGATGGATAACACTAAGTTGGACGGAAGAAAAGCCGCCATCGCATTGTTTGCGACAATCATGCGGGGTTTAAGCAATGCAATCTTTGCCGCAATCCCCTTATTTTCTGTGCTTAATGGAATGACGGTTGCACCAAGCTGCCATAAAGCGAATAACGCGGCATACAATTCAGGTGAGCGCGGCAAGCAAATACCTACGCGATCACCGGCCAAGATACCCCGCATTGAAAAATGGTGTATAAAGCGTTGTACCTTCGTGAATAATTCCCCATACGTTAAAGTGCTTTCGGGGCTTTCATGGCGCTTTAAAAAAAGCGCCTGCGGCATCGTTTCGGCCAATGTTTGCAGATAAATTAAAGGGGATTTTAGCGGCAGTTTTGCCTGTGCTTGATCATTGTAGGCAGCGATCCATTCCGACTCAATCGGTAGTAAAAGGGGTGCTTCATGGAGTTTGAAAGTTGTTTTGCTAACAACAAAATTTAACAGTTGCTGAAAACGCGCCGCCAATAATTCCATGTTAAGGCGCGTGAAAACGGGGCTATATTCTAAAAACGCTTCTAAGCTACCGTCAGCTTGTTCATCAAAATTGAGTGCTAAATAGGGCATCTTAGCATGGTGTAAATTGGGCTCGATTAAGCGGGAAGCGTGTACGCCTTCTAATGTTAAAGTGGGTTTAACACGGTTTAACACTAGCATGACAGTCGGTGCGGGGTGCGGTAAGCGTTTTTTCGTTTCGGCGGAAAGCGCTTTTTCAATGATAGTGTCAACGGGCAGTTGGTTTTTTAGGGCGTTATTTTGAGATTGTTTGATTATGTCTAACAAATTCTCAAACGTAAGGTCTGCATTACCGTTAATGGCGATCGGTAACGTATTAAAAAAGCAATTCACAGTACGGTTGAGTAGTGTAGCATCGCAATTAGCAAGGCGGCGATTGGCGGATGTAATCGCAATCCATAGGTTTTTTTCATCAGCGTAATGGCTGAGTAAAGTGTAAAACACCCCTAATAGAATGACATTCAAGCTAAATTGTTTCGGTAAGCTGTTTAAAACATTGCTAGGGATGGAAAAATAGAATCGATCCCCTTTAAATTTCATGGAGCTATTTTCAAGATGATTTTTTACTAAATTTAAAGGGCGAAGATCTGTTAGTTGTTTTTCCCAATAAGCCAGCCGAGCGGGTTGATCAGGGATGATTGCCGCAGGAGCCAGTTCAGGTAAAGGTAAACTTTGCGGTAGTTTTACCGGTATTTTTTGCTGTAAGGCATTGTAAGCGGTCGACAAGTCTTCGCACAAAATGCCAATAGACGTTTCATCGACAATAATGTGATGAAAAAGCATCACGAAATAATAATGGTTGGGTGCGCACTCGATCAGTGCGATGCGAAACAGCGGCCCTTTTTCTAATTCAAACGGCTTATTAAAAAAACTACCTTGTTGAATAGTGTCTAATAAATCGGCCACTTCCTGGATGGGTGGTAAGTTAACCACGGTCGTTGCTGAATAAAAAAATACCAAATCCTGGGCGCGCGGACGGGTTTGGGGAATTTTAAGCCCCATTGAAGGTGATAAAGTCACCTGAGCGCTTAATAAAGGGTGATGTTGTATTAATTGATCAAATGCAGTGATTAACGTTGCTTGATCAATGGATCCTTTAAGTTCAATTGCTGCGCTACGATGATTAACCGTCGTTTTTTCAGCAATTTTTTCCAACAATAACATACTCTTTTGCGCAGCTTGTAATGGCAGATTTACAAGGCGGCTATCCACGGTTGACCCTTTTATATAACTTGTATTAATGTTACGCCAAAGCGTATGGACTATACACGAATTTCACGGCAAATGCCTAGCTAAAGAGGATCTTCTTATGAATTCAGGCATCGCCAACTTAGGTAATTATTTCTACAAGTTAGCTGAGAAAAGTCGCGATGTTTTTTGGATACGGGACGCGACGTTTAAACAGCAACTTTATATTAATCCAGCATTTGAAAAAATTTGGGGTCATTCCTGCGCTGATTTATTGGAGTGCGGTGCTTTATGGTTGGAAGCCATTTTCCCCGATGACCGCAACAAGCTGATGGCGGAAATTGAACGCAGTCAGCGGGAAGCGAAAGAGGGTGAAAGCTTTTCTAATCGGTATCGAATTATCTGCCCTGATAAAAGGATTCGCCATATTCAGGAAGTGTGTTTTCCTTTGTTCGATGCTAACCGACAACTAATAGGTTTTGCTGGCATTGCCAAAGATGTGACTCGAGAACAACATCGATTAGTTGAGCTTGAGCAAGCGAGCCATTTCTTTCGTTATTTTGCAGAAAAAGTTCCTGCCGTTTTTTGGGCGAGGGATGACACCTGTAACCAACAATTATATTTAAGTCCCGGCTATGAAAAGGTCTGGGGGCGCAAACGCGAAAGCTTGTATGAAAACCCGAACACCTGGTTAGATACCTTGCATCCTGATGATAGGCACATTGCTTCTAACAATCGTCGTTTTGAAACCTTGCTAGAACGGGGTGCTGAGGTGCAATACGAATATCGCTACCGCATTATTGTGCCTAGCGGTGAGGTGCGTTGGATTAAAGATACCAGTTTCCCCATTCACGACGATAATAATTGTTTTATTGGTTTTGCCGGCATTGCGGAAGATATTACAAAAGAAGTGTTATATGAACGTGAGTTGGTGGAGGCAAAGCAACGCGCGGAAGTTGCAAACCAAGCTAAATCGGACTTCTTAGCGATGATTAGCCATGAGTTACGCACGCCTTTAAACGCGATTATTGGGATGGCGCAAATCCTTAAAACCAAAGGCTTGAACCCGGAGTTAAACGAATACATTGATATTATTAATCACTCTGGCAACAGTCTTTTATCATTGGTGAGTGATATTTTAGATTTTGCGCGCTTAGAGGCGGGTAAATTAACCTTTAACAACGAACCATTTGATTTACCAGGATTGCTGGATCAAGTGATTCATAGCATCCAATATCAAGCGCGCGAAAAAAATTTAGCGTTAACGTTAAATTGTGCGAGCGATTTGCCGAATTTATTAATGGGTGATGCCAATCGCGTCCGACAAGTCATTGTGAATTTATTAAGTAATGCCATTAAGTTTACCGAGCAAGGTGGTATCACCGTTAGCGCCCGCAGTGAAATGGTTTCAGATACCAATATTAAAGTGATCATTTCAGTAAAAGATACGGGTGTCGGTATTAGGGCTGATAAAATTGGCACTTTATTTGAAAAATTCAGTCAGATTGATTCCATTTATCAACGCAAACACCGTGGCATTGGCTTGGGCTTGGCAATTACGAAAGAATTAATTCAAAACATGGGCGGTAATATTGAAGTGACGAGTGAGTTTGGGGTGGGTTCTCAATTTACTTTTAGTTTGTTATTAGCGATCCCTGACCATCGTAATAAAGAAACGATTGTCGACATTCACGCGAATGCGCCGCGTTCGCGTTATCGTTACAAAGTTTTGTTAGTAGAAGACAATGTCATTAATCAAAAAATTGCCAAAGTCATGCTGGAAGATTTCGGTTGCGAGGTGGATATTTATGATAATGGCGAAGATGTCTTGCGACATATTGCAGATTTACAGCAGTATCAATTGATTTTTATGGATGTGGGTTTGCCCGATTTAAGTGGTTTTGATATTGCGAAGCGTTTGCGGCTTGAGCCGGAATTAAGTGAGATACCGATTATTGCAATTACGGCGCATATTTTAGAGCATGACCGAGAGCAGGCGAAATTGGCGGGGATGAATCATATGATTGCAAAGCCGATTAGTTATGAAGAGATCGCGGCAGCGTTGGAACGCTATGAAACAGTGGGGCCGTGGGTGGCGAGTTAAAAGAAGAATGGCTTCGCTCTCCCGCGCGGGAGGGTTGCTTGCTCAGTCCCGTCTCGCCATTTCGGGGGAGGCGGGAGCCAGGGTTTTTATTGTGTTACCTGAAATATTTTTACCACCTTTTGCACCCCGGAAATCTGACGCGCAATATCAACCGCAATTTCAGCATAAGCACGCTTTACATTGCCCATCAAATAAACCGTCCCATTCTCGGTCACCACCTTAATGCTGCTCGATTTTAAATTTTCTTCCGCAAGCATTTGGCTTTTAATTTTCGTGGTGATCCAAGAATCACTGGTACGGGTGAGTGAAGAGGTGGGGCCTTGCAGGGTCAATTGATTATAAACTTTGGTAACATTCGGCGTGTTTTGTGCAATTTCTTCCGCCTGTACGCGCCAATCGGAATTTGGCGTTTCACCGGTTAAAAGCACGACGCGATTAAATACCGTGACATCAATATGGCTTTCTTTATACATCACTTTGTTAGCTTGTAAGCGCGCCGCGATACGATTGGCCGTTTTGGTGTCTTGAATGGCGGTTTCAACCGTACGATGATCGTAAACAGCGCCCACTGCGGCGGCACCGGCGGCGGCACCCACCACAAAAATACAACCGGACAATGCGCTGCTTGCTAATGCTAAAACTGCTATTTTTTTATAAAGCTTCATGTTACTTCTCCGTGTCCAAATAATCGATAATCCACGATGTCACAAATACAGTGGATAATGAGTAGATGCGTTTCTTGTATGCGTGCCGTGTCATGTCCCGGCACACGAATTTCAATGTCTTTTTCTAATAAATAATCGATCAATTTACCACCATCACATCCGCTCAGGGCTATCACATTCATTTGTTTATCATGGGCAGCTTTTACCGCGCTGATTATATTAGCGGAATTACCACTCGTGGTAATCGCTAATAAAATATCGCCCGGCTGGCCAAGCGCCCGGACTTGTTTTGCAAAGACATCGGTGAAGTGATAATCATTTGAAATGGAAGTGAGCGTTGCCACATCGGCCGTTAATGCAATGGCCGGTAGCCCAGGGCGTTCTTGTTTAAACCGGTTTAACATTTCTGAACTAAAATGCAGGGCGTCACAGGCTGAACCACCATTGCCGCACGTTAGGATTTTATGTCCCTCGAGTAATGCTTGCACAATTTCTTCGGCGGCTTCCGCAATAATGTGGGTAATGGAATCTGCCGCTTGAATTTTGGTTTGGATACTGTCGGTAAAATTCATTTTGATGCGATCAATGAGACTATTCATACTGCCTGCTACTCTTAAATGAGACGGGGTATTTTACTTTATGACGTCCCAGAATGCATTTTTTATCCACTCAATTTGCATTTTTCCTGCGGTGGGGTGCAAGCCAACGCAATCAAAACGACTGGAAATGCGGTGAAGTAACTGTTTTTTCTGCAAATAAATGCTGGCGGCCCGAATCATTTTGCGTTGTTTACTCCGGCTGATGGTATCAATAGGGCTGCCATAATCAATCCGTCCACGCAGGCGCACTTCCACAAAGACAAAACAATCCCGATCCAGCATGATGAGGTCAAGCTCGCCTTGATAACATTGAAAATTTCGCTCAACTAATACTAGACCCTGCCGTTGCAAATAGAGAGAAGCGATGTCTTCGGCGCGGCGGCCCCGTTCTTGCATGATGTTCATGAAATATTCCTTAAAATTAAAAAATGGTATGATGCGGGTCGAATGTTTAGGGGGAGGGGTGGAAATGACAAAATCAAATACGCCAGCGGGGCAATTATTTGTAGTTGCCACACCAATTGGGAATTTAGAGGATATTACGCTAAGAGCGATACGCGTTTTGCAAACCGTTGACCGGATTGCGGCGGAAGATACACGTCACGCGAAGCTGCTATTAAACCATTTACACATTGAAAAACCAATGCTTGCTTTGCATAATTTTAACGAGCGCGAACGCGCCGAAACGTTGCTTATCGCCTTGCAAAAAGGCGAATCCATCGCGCTGATTAGCGATGCCGGTACGCCACTCATTAATGACCCAGGATTTCACGTGGTCAAAACGGCGCGCGATGCGGGTATTAAAATCGTGCCTATTCCGGGCCCTTGTGCCGCAATAGCGGCATTGAGTGTGGCGGGTCTGCCAACGGATCAATTCACGTTTGTGGGTTTTTTATCGGCTAAAATGGCGGCCAAAATCACCCAGTTACAAGCGTTATTGTCTGAAACACGCACCTTAATTATTTACGAAGCACCGCATCGACTGCTTGCCACGCTAGAAGCATTGCAAAGTGTTTTCGCCGCACGAGAAGTCGTGGTGGCGAGAGAATTGACCAAATTATTTGAAACCATTTATCAGGGTACGGCAGAAAGTTTATTGGCGCATTTTTCAAAACAAACGGATGAGTTGCGCGGTGAGATTGTTATTCTGGTGGCGGGAAATACCCAGCAAGATGAAAGTAAAGCGGTGAACGCCGAAGCGGTATTAGCTATTTTATTGCGTGAATTGCCCATCAAACAAGCAGCGCAATTAGCGAGTGAAATTACCGGTGAACGTAAAAATAAACTATATGATTTAGCCCTAAAGAAAAAATAATGCTGCTTTCTCCCCCAGTAATGGGGGTGGGCGGAAAAAGTGGCTTTAAACGAAGCCCTCACACGCACCAAAAACTATGCTAAGATCCCCCTCGAAGTCAGCCAGACAATCGCTTTGCATGCAAAGAGGAAAGTCCGGGCTCCACAGGGTAGAGCGCCAGGTAACGCCTGGGGGGTGTGAACCCACGGAAAGTGCCACAGAAAATAAACCGCCCGCAAGGGTAAGGGTGAAAAGGTGCGGTAAGAGCGCACCGCTTAATTGGTAACAGTTAAGGCATGGTAAACCCCGCTCGGAGTAAGACCAAATAGGGGCCCAATAGTGCGACCCGCACTGGGTCTGGGTAGGTTGCTCGAGGTATTTGGCGACAAATATCCTAGATTAATGATTGTCTTAGACAGAACCCGGCTTATCGGCTGACTTCACTGAATTCCTTCCACTCATTGCCGCCGCTACTTTCCAGTCGCGGCAATCTTTTTTAATTTGCTTAAAAACCCTCGCAATGACTTTTATTTAGAAAGTGGATACAGGTGGCAGAAAGTGTTGCATTGTGGAAATTTGTGGTATATTGAACTTACCCACCTGTGAATTAAGCAAAAATTTGCTTTATGCCATGGGAGGCCTCGCTGGTGGGTTTTTCTCGAGGGGGTACTTTACAGTGTTTCGCGGGATTAACGGTTTAAACATTGATGCTAAAGGCCGGTTGGTTATGCCAACGCGTTACCGCGAGCGCTTATTGCTCGATGGCGGCCAAGCTTCTTTAGTTTTGACCATCGATACCGAAGAAAGATGTTTATTACTTTATCCCGTTTTGGGATGGGAAGAAATCGAAAGAAAGTTGGCGGGTTTACCAAGCTTTAATCCGGCAGCCCGTCGGATTCAACGTTTACTCATGGGGCATGCCACAGACGTTGAGATGGATTCACAAGGGCGCATTTTAGTTCCACCGCTCCTGCGTGATTATGCTGGCTTGCATAAAAGTGCCGTATTAGTGGGACAGGGTAAAAAATTTGAAATATGGGATGAGGCGCATTGGCAGGAATGTCGTGGGCGCTGGCTTAAGGAAGAGTTAGATGCAGGTGCATCAGCATTACCCGATGAGGTAAAAAATATCTCATTGTAATGTCCAGGGAATAAATGGTCTTACTATGGCTGCTTGTCGCATGAGTGATTTGGAACAACACATACCGGTGTTATTAACCGAGGCAGTAACCCACCTTGTTACCGCTAAGGATGGTATTTACGTGGACGCCACCTTTGGTCGTGGTAGTCATTCCCGCGCCATTTTAAACCAATTAAATGCAGACGGTCGTTTAATCGCACTTGATAAAGATCCCGAAGCCATTCAATTTGCAAAAACTCATTTCGCAAGTGATGAGCGTTTCCAAATTGAACACACTTCGTTTGCGAATATGCAAAAAGTGTTAACGCGTTTAAATGTGCACGGCGCCATTAGCGGCGTGTTATTTGATTTAGGGGTTTCGTCTCCGCAATTAGATACTCCCGAACGCGGTTTTAGCTTTAATCGCAATGGCCGTTTAGATATGCGCATGGATACGACGCAAGGAACCGATGCCGCGACATTTATCGCCACCATCAATGAACAAGCCTTAGCCGATATTTTATGGCAATACGGCGAAGAAAAAGCGTCTCGCCGCATTGCACGTGCTATTGTGCTCGCCCGTGCTGAAAAACCCATTACGACGACTGCCGAATTAGCAGCGATAATTAGCAGCGTATTACCACGCCGCTACAATCCACATGATCGTCATCCCGCTACGCGAAGTTTTCAAGCCATTCGCATCGCTATTAATGATGAATTGAATGAGTTACCACAAGGTTTAGAACAAGCTTACAATACGCTTAAAATTGGCGGCCGAATCGCTGCGATCAGTTTCCACTCTTTAGAAGATCGCATTGTGAAACATTTTATTCGTCGTCATGAACAAGCGCCCGAATTGCCACGCGGCTTACCCGTTAAAGCAACGGTTTTTGAGTCAAAGTTACGTTCGATTGGTAAAGCGATTAAACCGAGTGAAATGGAAACTTCTCATAACCCACGGGCACGTAGTGCCGTATTACGAATAGCGGAGAAAAAATCATGAACGCGGCAGCACGCTTAGTTCATCAAAACACGATAGCCCAACCATTAATGTTCAGCCAATTATTTGGTGGCCAGCAACTTATCACATGGGTATTGACGATCATGATGCTGATCTCAGCATTGGGTGTCGTTTATATCACGCATTTAACGCGCACGGTTTATGCGGGCTATCAACATCAAATTATTGAGCAAAATCGTTTACAGGCAGAGCACAGCCAACTACTATTGGCGCACAGCACTTGGATGATGCAGGCCCGTGTGCAAGAAGCCGCTGAAACGAAATACAACATGATTGTGCCCGATCATAAGTCCGTTGTGGTGGTCCACGTTTAACTGATTTTATAGTGGCACATGAAGAAAAATCCCATCGAATTTTTTCGTTATCGATACCTCCTAGTATTGGGAGGTATTGGTCTTTTAGTATTGGGTTTGGCATGGCGGGTTTTTGATTTAGCAATTTTGAATCAACATTTTTTACGTCAACAAGGCGATGAGCGTGTATTGCGTTTGGTGAGCACACCTGCTTTTCGCGGCATGATTGTGGATCGAAATGGTTTTCCGCTGGCGATGAGTACGCGTGTTTACTCCGTGTGGATGAACCCTGCGCAGTTTCATCCCGATAAAAAAACCACGCAACACTTAGCCGATTTACTCGGCGTGCCTCCTAAAAATATCACTCAATTAGTGACGCGTTATGAAAAAAGTAAGCGCGAATTTGTTTATTTAAAACGTGCTGTGCTTTCTGATATTGCGTTGCCATTAAAGGCAGAAAAAATCCCGGGCTTAAATTTCCAGCAAGAATATCGCCGCTATTATCCTGAAGGGGAAACGGCTGCGCATTTGGTCGGTTTTAATAATATTGATGATCGTGGCCAAGAAGGCATGGAACTTGCTTATAACGATTGGTTATCGGGCGAACCGGGTAAAAAATGGGTAGTCAAAGACCGCTTAGGGCGCATTATTTCTGACGTGCAAAAAGTACAAGATCAAAAACCGGGCCATGATTTAACGCTGAGCATTGATCGACGTATTCAATACATTGCTTATCGTGAATTGGCAACGGGGGTGGCTGCCACTCAAGCTGACTCAGGTTCAGTCGTCGTCTTGGATTCGCGCACGGGTGAAGTGCTCGCAATGGCTAATTTCCCCTCTTTTGATCCCAATAATCGTCAAGGGGTGAAGCGCGATGCATTACGCAATCGCGTGGTAACGGATACTTTTGAACCCGGTTCAACGATTAAAGCCTTTAGTGTGGCTGTGGGTTTAGCGGCAGGGCATATTAAACCCGATTCCGTTATCGATACTTATCCCGGCTGGATGCGCGTGGGGCACAATTTAGTGCGTGATGAACATTCCAAAGGCGAGATGACAGTCACAAAAATTTTGCAAATTTCAAGTAACGTTGGTGTGACTAAAATCATTTTGGATACACCGCCCAATAGCCTTTGGACTTTGTTGCATGGTGTGGGATTTGGTGAATTAACCGGCTCTAATTTCCCTGGGGAGCAAAGTGGCTCTTTGATGAAGCACGATCCCTGGGGTTCCTTTACGTTAGCAACCTTGAGTTTCGGATATGGTATGTCGAGCACGTTGTTGCAATTGGCGCGCGCGTATTCAGTCATTGCGAATGATGGTGTGAAGCGACCTATTTCATTGTTACGTCTAGATGAGCAACCAAAAGGTGAGTTAGTAATGGTTCCCGCCATTGCAAGATCCATGCGTGAATTATTGGAATCCGTGCTGAGCAAAGGCGGCACCGGCGAGATGGCCAATGTGCCGGGTTATCGCATTTCAGGTAAAACCGGTACGGCCATTAAAGCCGGTAATCGCGGTTATCAAAAACATCACTATACCGCTTCATTTGTAGGCATTGCGCCAGCCAGCAACCCGCGTCTCATTATTGCGGTCGTCATTCATGAGCCACAAGGTAAAGTGTATTACGGTGGCCTGGTATCCGGGCCGGTTTTTGAACGCATTGCTGAATCCGTATTACGCTTAATGGATGTGCCGCCTGATAAGCCTGATCCAATACCTGTCACTCAGGCAACCGCTTAAGCCTACTTCTTACATAAATGTCATCTTAGCATCATCTCCCTGTTTTTTTATGCTGTTTATTATAAGCAAAACAGTGAGGTTTAGATGCTAAGACGGATAAGTGACGAATATTTAGAGGGGCTTCATCAAGCGTTTCAGCAAAAAATGCACATGCTAAGCACTCAAGAAGCGAAGAATGCGATAAAAATATTATTCTCAACCCCCATTCAATGGGAAAATCTGCCGAGCTTATCCCTCTATCTAGAATCTTACTTAGCGAATTTGCCCGACTATTTTGCTGATCAACTTTGTGATTGGTTAATAAAGGATGCTAAGTTCGCTGAATTTTATCATTACCGATATAAATTAGAAGAAAGCATTTTTATGATCCGCAGGCATCATGCTGAAATTATTTTACGGCATGCACCAGAAAAGATGCGGGAAGAGTTGAGAGATGAAGTGTTTACTAACAAGGTAGAATTTGTTCCCTTACTACTCGCCTCAGAAATGGTCCCTGATTTAGTGGCGCACCGAAAATTAAAGGTGTTTCGCGCGCTTCTTAATAAGCCATACTTAAATTATGATGCAGTACAAGCTTGCCTTAGTATGGTGCAACGTGGCATTTCACCCGCAGAAACGAATAGGCGTGGGCAAACATTATTATCCATTTTGGTGCTCCAATACCCTAAACTGCAAGACCATTTTCCAAAACAAAACTGGCATGACCCCGTTGCTTTTTTTAAGCAAATTGATATGAGGGCTTTACGAATTGAAATCGCTTTCCATACCCCCGAATTTTGTGCGCGCAGTCAATTGATCGTGTTGCTCTACCTTCTCGCGAATGATAGACAAAACAGCCAGTCAACTAGCGGCTTCAAAAAAATTCCGACTGATATTTTAATTTTAATTCTAAATTTTCTGCCAATGGAAAATCTTAAAGCGACGCAAGAGCAGCTCGCAACGCTGACGCGGTTTTTAATGGGGGAGGCCGCCGCTGTCAAGTCGTTAGCACGGACACCCGGCGGGGTGAATGTGTGTTGGCTGCGCAGTAAAAATCGGTTTACTTTTTTTAAGTCAGCAACATTATTAGCGCGAGAATTTGCTGAACAGAAAATTAAGGTCGAACAATGGGCCGTGGATAAGAAACAGCGCCATAAAATTCCTGCTGCACTGCAGAAAATGGATGAAATACGCAATGACCGAGCGCTGACTGTGTTTGAAATTCAGGCGCAAACCTTTAAAAGCACTGAGCAGCGCGGGCGTTTTATTGAGCTAATTGAGGAAACGGATTTATATCGGCCATTGGTGTCTAAGTTTTATGGATAAGCTTCCTTCGCGATGACGGTTCCCGCAATTTTTGCTATAGTGACGCAATTATTTGGGGAAAGTTTGATCATGCGTTTATCCGACTTGTTGCAAGGCGATGCCACTTTACAGACTGATTGCACGATTCAGCGTTTGATGCTGGATAGCCGCAAAGTCGCGCCCGGCGATTTATTTATCGCCTTTAAAGGCGCCGTTAGCGATGGTCGCGATTTTATTCCGTCGGCGATTGAAAAAGGGGCGGCGGCAATTTTGTTAGAAGAAGAGGGTGCGCCTAATTTACCCGAAACGGCCATTCCGCTAATCAAAATCCCGCAATTACAAAGTAAACTCGGCGCGATTGCCGCGCGTTTTTATGGATTTCCTGCAGAGGAAATGCCGCTACTCGGTGTCACGGGCACTAGCGGCAAAACGTCTTGCTCGCAATTTTTAAGCCAAGCATTAACGGAATTACATTTAAAGTGCGGTGTGATTGGTACCTTAGGATCAGGATTTTATGGTGCGCTCGGCAAAGCCGGTTTGACCACACCCGATGCAATTAACTTGCAAGCAATGTTGCGGGATTTTGTCGATGCTGGCGCGAAAGCCGTCGCCATGGAAGTCTCATCACACAGCATTGATCAAGGTCGCGTCAACGGCTTACCCTTTACGCTCGGCATTTTTACTAATCTGTCGCAAGATCATTTAGATTATCATCACGACATGGCGACTTATGCTGCGGTAAAGCAGCGCTTTTTCACAGAATTACCCACTAAGCTTGCCATTATCAACGTTGACGATCCCATTGGGCTTAGTTGGTTGCAACCCGTTGCTAAATTAAAACCAGTCATTGCCTACAGTATTCAAAAAACCGCATTACCTGCCAATGTGCCCGCAGTGTATACCACCCGCGCCGAATTTACCTTGAGTGGTATCAAGGCCTATGTGGTAACGCCTTGGGGAGATGGTAAATTGCAATTATCATTAATTGGCCGTTTTAATCTCAGTAATGCATTGGCGGTGCTCGCGGCACTCGGTAGTCTCAACTATCCATTGTGGCAAATCTTATCCGTGCTGCAAAACTTAAAGCCGGTCTCGGGTCGTATGCAAATTGTTTCAGGCACGAATGAACCGTTAGTAGTCGTTGATTATGCGCATAAACCCGATGCGTTGCTCCAAGTATTAAAAGCGTTAAATGCCCATAAAAAAGGCAAACTGATTTGTGTATTCGGTTGCGGGGGTGAGCGCGATCGCGCCAAGCGACCCTTGATGGCGCAAATTGCGGAAGCGAATTCCGATCAAGTAATTGTTACTAATGACAATCCTCGTCACGAAGCGCCAGAGGCTATTGTGGCGGAAATCATGTCAGGTTTTGAAAACCCCAAGCGCGTAACGGTCGAATACGATCGTAAAACCGCAATCCAATTGGCGCTGCAATCCGCTACTCTTGATGATTGCGTTTTAATCGCCGGCAAGGGCGGCGAGACGTATCAACTCATCGGCGATGAATCCCGGCCGTTTTGTGATGTGAGTACGGCAAAATCTATCTTGCAGGGAAACGCATAATCGGGCAAATTAGCGCCAAAATTCAGTATTAGCTACCCATTTTCTGCGTTATGATATTTGAAACGGTGGGACACCGCGTTTCTTAGCGCATTTGGGATGATTTGGAGAAAGCAGATGTTATTGTGGCTTAGCACGTGGTTGTCGAATTATTTTCATGGATTTCACGTTTTCCAATACCTGACTTTACGGGCTATTTTAAGCACGCTCACTTCACTCATTTTAGCGCTGGTATTAGGCCCCACTTTAATTCGCCAATTAAGCACGCATCGCGTCGGTCAAGTCGTGCGCGATGATGGACCGCAATCCCATTTGAGCAAAGCGGGCACACCCACCATGGGCGGAACCCTGATTTTAATCGCGGTCACCGTCAGCACATTATTATGGAGTGACTTAAGTAATCGTTACGTGTGGTTAGTCCTCATTGTTACCTTAGGTTTTGGTGCAATTGGCTATTGGGATGATTATCTCAAATTATTTTTAAAACACAGTCGTGGCATGCCGGCAAGGCAGAAATATTTGTGCCAATCCTTATTGGGCTTTGGTGCCGCTTTTTATCTTTATTACACGGCAAGCTCACCCGTTGAAACCCAGCTCATTTTGCCTTTCTTTAAAAATCATTCTCTGCCGCTCGGCGCTTTATTTATTTTGCTAACGTATTTTGTGATTGTGGGTTCAAGTAACGCCGTCAATTTAACCGATGGGTTAGATGGTTTGGCTATCATGCCGTGTGTGATGATTGCAGGCGCTTTAGGTGTGTTTGCTTATGCCACCGGTAATAGTCAATATGCTGCTTATCTCGCCATTCCCTATGTACATGGGGTGGGGGAGATTGTGGTGTTTTGCTCTGCCTTAGTCGGTGCCGGCTTGGGTTTTTTATGGTTTAACACCTATCCTGCTCAAATCTTTATGGGTGATGTCGGTGCCTTGGCGCTCGGCGCCGCCCTCGGCATTGTTGCTGTCTTAGTTCGACAAGAAATCGTTTTCTTTGTGATGAGTGGCATTTTTGTTCTTGAAACCGTGTCCGTCATTTTACAAGTTGCCTCGTTTAAATTAACCGGAAAGCGTATTTTTAAAATGGCACCGATCCATCATCATTTTGAATTAAAGGGTTGGCCAGAACCCCGCGTCATCGTCCGGTTTTGGATTATCACCTTGGTATTAGTCTTATTTGCTTTAGCGACATTAAAATTACGGTAATCAGACGATCATGAGCAAACTCGGTTTACAAGTCATTGTGGGATTAGGGGCAAGCGGTTTGTCCGCGGCGCGCTATTTTCAAGAGCGCAATATTCCATTTGCGGTTATGGACAATCGCGAAAACCCACCGCAATTACTCGCCTTGCAACGGTTTGCACCGGCTGCCCAAATAGTATTGGGAAAATTTGACGCCGATTTATTAGCGCAAGCAGAGCGCATTATTTTAAGCCCCGGCATTGCTTTGCGGGATCCCTTAATTGCGCCGTTTGTGGCGAAGGGCGTGCCAGTGATTGGTGATATTGAATTATTTGCGGAAGCCACCGAAGTGCCGGTCGTTGCTATTACGGGAACGAATGCGAAAAGCACGGTGACCACGCTCGTCGGTTTAATGGCGCAAGAAGCCGGTTTTAAAACACAAGTTGGCGGTAATCTCGGTGTGCCCGCACTCGATTTATTGAAAGATGGCACAGAGTGGTATGTTCTCGAATTATCAAGCTTCCAATTGGAAACCACCTTCAATTTAAAGCCAACGGTTGCCACCATCTTGAATATTTCGCCCGATCACATGGATCGCTACGATGATTTAGCCGGTTATGTCGCAGCTAAAGCGCGCATTTATCAGCATGCAAAAGTGGCGGTGGTCAATCGGGATGATAAATTAACCGAAGCACCCGCGAACCACCTACAAAAATATTATTTTACCTTGGGTGAGCCCAGCGTTAATCAATTCGGCATTATAAAACAAGACGGAAAAGCCATGTTGGCTTTTCATGAAGAAATCTTGATGCCGGTAGCAGCGCTCCCTGTCATTGGCAAACATTATCAAGCCAATGCATTGGCGGCATTAGCGATCGGTCACGGCATGGGTTTACCCTTTGCCGCCATGGTTGCCGTTTTAAAACGTTTTCCCGGTTTGCCGCACCGCTGTCAGTTTGTGCGTCAATTGCATGAGGTCACGTGGTATAACGATTCGAAAGGAACGAATGTCGGTGCAACGCAAGCGGCGATCGAAGGCTTAGGGCCGGATGTGCCAGGCAAATTAATTATAATTTTGGGTGGTGTTGGCAAAAATGCCGATTTTAGTCCGCTCGTGCCCGTTTTGCAGCAGTATGCGCGTGAAGTGGTGTTGATTGGTGAAGTAGCGCAAGAACTCGCGACATTAATGAATGGTAAGGTGCCTTACCATTTTGCAAGTGATATGGAGCAGGCAATTCAGACGGCAGCGGAAATAGCAGAACCTGACGACAGCGTTTTATTGTCCCCGGCTTGCGCGAGCTTTGATATGTTCAAAAACTTCGAACACCGTGGCCAAGTCTTTATGGAAATCGTTGAGAGATTGCACTAAAGCTTTTAAAAAAGGGATATTAGTATGCGTTCTTACACGGCTAACCAACCCATTGCAGTGCCCGCATTGTATGACCGCTGGTTTGTGTTTGCGATGCTTTCGATCCTTTCATTTGGTTTGTTAATGATGACGTCGGCTTCCATTGTTATCTCTGACAAACAAATGCATCAGCCATTTTATTTTTTAATTAAACAAGTCATCTTACTAACGATCGGGTCTGGGATTGGATATTGTATTTTGCGCACAGAGATGCGCTATTGGGAAACGTATAGCGGTTATTTATTATTAACCGTCATGGTGATGCTGGGTTTGGTACTCATTCCCGGCATTGGCCACCGTGTGAATGGCAGTGCGCGCTGGTTGGGTTATGGCCCTTTATCTTTCCAAGTGTCAGAGCTGACCAAATTAACCGTTGTTATTTATTTGGCAGGTTATTTGGTTAGACGTAATGCAGAAATTCGTCAGCATATCAGTGGTTTTATTAAACCCATGTTGGTGCTGGGTGTGCTGGCGGGATTGTTACTGAAAGAACCGGATTTTGGCGCGACGGTTGTTGTGACGGCGACCACACTTGGCATGATGTTTTTAGCGGGCATGCGCTTGCAGCATTTCGCCTTATTATTTTCAGGGGTGCTGGCAGCATTGGCGGGGATTGCCATTTCCGCTCCTTATCGATTAGCCCGCTTGACTACCTTTTTAGATCCCTGGGCGCGTCCATTTGACTCCGGTTATCAACTCACCCAATCGTTAATCGCTTTTGGTCGCGGTGGTTGGTTTGGCGTTGGGCTTGGCAACAGTATTCAAAAAATGTTTTATCTGCCGGAAGCGCATACCGATTTCTTATTTGCAGTGATTGCCGAAGAATTAGGCATCGTTGGCATGCTACTGGTCATGGCGCTGTTTTATTTATTAGTGGTGCGAATTTTTGCCATTGGCCGCGAAGCTCAGCGTTTAGAACGGCACTTTTCTGGTTTAGTCGCGTATGGTTTTGGCCTCTGGATGGCCATCCAGTTTACGGTCAGTATTGGCGTTAATTCTGGGCTATTGCCCACAAAAGGGTTAACATTACCGCTCATGAGCTATGGCGGTAGCAGTGTACTCATCACCTGTATTGTCATGTCGCTCATTTTGCGTATCGATTATGAAAACCGCATTGCGGCGTTAGGTATTGAATAAAAGAGACTCCTATGACATTAAAACGCATCCTCATTATGGCGGGCGGCACGGGCGGGCATGTTTTTCCGGGACTCGCTTTGGCCCAATATTGCCGTGAGCAGGGAGTGGATGTGCATTGGCTGGGCACAGAGCTTGGCTTAGAAGCGCGTTTAGTGCCAGCAGCAAATATCCCGCTGCATTTAATACAAATTAAAGGGTTACGTGGCAAAGGATGGATGACGCGTTTGTTAGCGCCATTCGCAATTCTCCGTGCTTTGTGGCAATCTTTGCGCATTATCCGCCAGGTTAAACCCGATGTGGTAATGGGTATGGGTGGATTTGTGAGTGGTCCCGGTGGTTTAGCGGCTTGGATAAGCGGCGTGCCTTTACTGGTGCATGAGCAAAATGCCAAACCCGGTATGACCAATGTCTGGTTAGCGAAAGTGGCGAAGCGTGTTTTAGCCGGTTTCCCGAATGCGTTTACGCAAGAGATTCAAGCGGTCTCTGTGGGGAATCCAGTGCGAAAAGCCATTGAGGCGTTACCTGCGCCTACCACTACCGAACGCACGCCATTCCATTTATTGGTGTTAGGTGGCAGTCTGGGAGCGCAAGCGTTGAATGAAACGGTGCCAGAGGCGTTAAGTTTACTGCCGCCCGAATATCGCCCCATCGTCCGTCATCAGACAGGGGACAGGCACTTAGCGAGTGCTAAAAAATTATATGAAAACAAAAAATTAGCCGCAGATGTGCAAGCTTTTATTGAAGACATGGCGGAAGCTTATGCTTGGGCGGATGTAGTGCTTTGTCGCGCGGGTGCTTTAACCGTTGCTGAGTTGTGTGTTGCGGGTCGAGGTGCTATTTTTGTGCCCTTCCCATTTGCCGTGGATGATCACCAAACGGCCAATGCGTTTTATATGGTGCAACAAGGTGCGGCAAAATGTGTGCCGCAAGCTGAGTTGACCCCGGCCCATTTGGCCGACTTATTAAAAGAATTGACTGTTTCGCCAGATAAGCGCGTTGCGATGGCGAAAGCAGCCTATGAATTACGTAACGTGCAAGTTGTAGAGAAAATCTATGACATTTGTGAGGAGGTCTGCCCTTGAGCTGGATGTTTGAAATGGGACATATTAAACATGTCCATTTTGTTGGAATTGGTGGTGTGGGCATGGCGGGCATTGCCGAAGTATTGCTGCGTCAAGGTTACACTGTTTCGGGTTCTGATTTATCCGACAATGCGTTAACGCAATGGTTACGCGTCATGGGTGCGGTGATTCACCGTGGTCATGAAGCGAGTAACATTGAAAATGCGGACGTCATCGTGCGCTCATCTGCCGTTGATATGGAAAATCCGGAACTCGTTGCGGCGCGTAAAGCACGCGTTCCCGTGGTTGCCCGCGCAGAAATGTTAGGTGAATTGATGCGTTTTCGTTATGGCATTGCCATTTCGGGTACGCATGGCAAAACCACCACGACCAGTTTAGCAACCAGTATTTTGGCAGAAGCGGGTTTAGACCCCACCTTTGTTATCGGCGGCCGTTTAAACAGTGTTGGCAGTAATGCGCGCTTAGGTCGTGGCCATTATCTTGTTGCGGAAGCGGATGAAAGTGACGCTTCATTTTTATTCCTAAAGCCCATGATTTCAATCATCACTAACATTGACCAAGACCACATGGCGACTTATGGCAATGATTTTGAACAGTTGAAAACAGCCTTTATTGAATTCATTCATCGCTTACCTTTTTATGGCTTGGCCGTGCTCTGTGTTGATGATCCAATCGTGCGGGAAATCATGCCGAAACTTTCACGCCCCGTTATTACTTACGGCATTAATGCAGAGGCTGATTTTAAAACGCCGTCTTACACTCAATCCGGTATGCAAACCAAGTTTGTGGTTGAGCGTCCGCATGGTTTGGCACCCCTTGCCGTCACGTTGAATTTGCCCGGTCGGCATAACGTATTAAATGCGTTAGCTGCCATTGTGGTCGCGACAGAATTAAAAGTACCCGATCAAGCCATTTTAAGTGCGTTGGAAAACTTTGCGGGTATTGGTCGCCGTTTCCAAGTGTATGGTGATTTTGCTTTAAGCCAAGGTGGTTTAGTGACCCTCGTCGATGATTATGGCCATCATCCGCGGGAAATTGCGGCAACGGTGCAAGCGGCACGCGAAAGCTGGCCGGATCGACGTTTGGTCATGGTGTATCAACCGCATCGTTATACACGTACTCGCGATTTATTTGCGGACTTTTCCCAAGTGCTATCTTTGCCAGATAAGTTATTATTGCTAGATGTGTATTCGGCGGGAGAGCAACCCATTATCGGTGCAGATGGCGCAGCTTTATTAGCAGATATTAAAAAGCGCGGTCAAACGATCTCCGTTTTTGTCGATAAACATGAAGAGTTGCCCCAGCATTTTGCCAAAGAATTACAGCCAGGCGATGTCGTCTTGATGCAGGGAGCGGGTAACATTGGTAGTTTGGCCGCGCGTTTAGCCGCTACGCAATTAAAAGAGGCAGTGAAGTAGCATGTATGAGCTGGGTCACGGGAACGGCCAGGTACGCGGTAAGTTGCTGCCCAATGAGCACTTATCGAATTACACGTCATGGCGTACCGGTGGACCGGCAGACTGGGTTTATATTCCAGCGGATAGCGCGGACCTTGCGCATTTTTTACAAAGCTTGCCAAAAGAGCAGCCCGTTACTTGGTTGGGTTTAGGGAGCAACACCTTGGTGCGTGATGGTGGTTTAGCGGGTGTCGTGATTGTGACGCAAGGCGGTTTAAATCAACTTAACATGCCTGCTGATAAAGTCATTCGCGCTGAAGCAGGTGTTTCTTGCGCGCACTTAGCACGTCATTCCGCGCGTTCAAATTTAATCGGCCTTGAATTTATGGCGGGTATTCCCGGAACCGTTGGCGGAGCGCTTGCAATGAATGCGGGTTGCAACGATCGCGAAACCTGGGAAACTGTGTTAACGGTGGAAACCATTGATCGAGACGGGGTGCTTCGCAAACGTCCTGCCAGTGATTTTGCGATAGGGTATCGCGAGGTGACTCGTCCTCAGCAAGAATGGTTTGTTGCTGGCCATTTTCAATTAGTGGATGGCGATAAAGCAACAGCGCTCGAATCCATTCGCGTATTATTAGAAAAACGCAATGCAACGCAGCCAACGGGAACGGCCAATTGTGGTTCGGTTTTTCGCAATCCGCCGGGCACATTTGCAGGTAAATTAATTCAAGAGTGTGGGTTGAAAGGTAAGCGTGTGGGTGGAGCGGTGGTTTCAGAAAAGCACGCGAATTTTATTTTGAATGAGGCAGATGCTTCTTCATTGGATATTGAAACCTTGATCAAGGAAGTGCGTGCTACCGTTTTGGCACAAACTGGCGTTGAGTTACAGGCTGAAGTTTGTATTATGGGGCGGGAATAAAGCTTCTTTCTCCCGAGGCATGGGGTGAAGCAGCTTATTTGATGACAAATTGGAGCAAAAGCATGACGGATTTTCATGGGGCACTGCCGGCGCCGCGCTCGCGTTTCGCATCGACAGTGCGCCTGGCGTTGCCTCGTATTCTCTCTTTCACATTTAAATTAATTTTATTGGGTGGCCTTTATTTCGCTTATCAACAGCGCGAAACACTCTACCACCGTAGCCATTATTTCCCTTTGCATGAAGTTACCATTAGCGGCGCGACGCGCAGTGATAAAGCACAAGTTGAAAAAATTTTAACTCCTTTGTTGAGTGGTGGCTTTTTTAATTCCAATGTGGAAGAGATTCGTGACGCTGCATTAACACTTCCCTGGGTAAAAAATGTTTATGTTCAAAAAATATGGCCAGATAAAGTTAATATTGTGTTGGAAGAAAAGCGCGCGCTGTCGCGTTGGAACAATGCCGGATTATTAAGTGTTGATGGTGAATTATTTTCACCGCCACTTAATTCATATCCACAAGGATTGCCACAATTTATCGCAGAGCCTGGTCAGCAATTGGCACTGTTAGACTATTTTGCTAATATTAATCGCTTGTTGCATTCATTACATGTTAAGATCACACAGTTGGAGTTAACGCCATACTTTGCATGGAGGTTAACGCTTGAAAATGGAATCGTTCTGCAATTGGGTTACAAACACAGCTTGACTCGATTAGAGCAATTTGTGAAAGTCTACCCGAAAATTGTCGGAGCACGCGCAAAGGATGTGGCATACATTGATTTACGCTATCCTAACGGCATAGCAGTGAAATGGAAGTCAACAAAGAAACCTGATTCCAGTTGAAGGGCGAAAACACATGGCAAAGAAGCCAGTAAATAAAGACTTGTTGGTTGGTATTGACATCGGTACGTCTAAGGTCGTGACGTTAGTCGGTGAAGTCTCGTCCGAAGGTAAACTGAATGTTATTGGTTTTGGTTCCCATCCCTCGCAAGGGTTAAAGCGTGGCGTAGTCGTCAATATTGAATCGACTATGCAATCCATTCAACGCTCCGTCGAAGATGCCGAACACATGGTAGGTTGCGAAATTTTTTCTGCCTACACCGGTATCGCTGGTAGCCATATTCGCAGTATCAATTCCCACGGCATAGTTGCCATTCGTGATCAAGAGGTCACGCAAAATGACGTTGATCGCGTCATTGATGCAGCAAAAGCCATTGCAATGCCAGCGGATCAAAAAGTATTACATGTTTTACCGCAAGAATTCATTATTGATAGCCAAGATTCTATCCGCGAACCCGTTGGCATGTCGGGGGTGCGTCTTGAAGCGAAGGTCCATATCGTGACCGGTGCGGTGAGTGCTGCACAAAATATTGTAAAGTGCATGAAGCGTTGTGGATTAACAACGAATGATATCGTTTTAGAACAGTTTGCCTCCAGCCAATCCATTTTAACGGACGATGAGAAAGAACTCGGCGTCTGCATGATCGACATTGGTGGCGGCACGAGTGATATTGCCGTATTTACGGAAGGCGCCATTCGTCATACTGCCGTTATTCCCATTGCCGGTGACCAAGTCACCAATGACATTGCGATTGCATTAAGAACACCAACGCGCAATGCGGAAGAAGTTAAAATTAATTACGGGTGCGCAGTGCAAGATTTGGTTGATGCCGCCGAGATGATAGATATCCCCAATTTAGGCGAGCGCGCGGGGCGTAAAATACCGCGTCGTGCTTTAGCTGAAGTGGTTGAAGCGCGTTATGAAGAACTGTTTACATTGGCTGCCACTGAATTACAACGCAGTGGTTTACAAGAAAGATTGGCTGCCGGCATCGTTTTAACGGGCGGGGCATCACAAGTGACGGGTGCGCAAGCGTTAGCAGAACGCGTTTTCAAAATGCCGGTTCGTATTGGTAAGCCGCAGAATATCATGGGTTTGACAGATATTATTAACAATCCCATTTATGCCACCAGCGTTGGGTTGTTAGTGCATGCTTTTAAGCAGCGTCAATCGCAACGGGATACGGTGATTAACCAACCCAGCATGAAAAGTTTATGGTCACGAATGAGAACTTGGTTTCAAGGTAATTTTTAACACCTGGAGTAGCGCATGTTTGAACTTTTGGATACCTGTCAGCAAAACGCCGTCATTAAAGTGGTAGGCATTGGCGGGGGCGGTGGCAATGCGGTTGAGCATATGATGGCAAGCCACATCGAAGGTGTGGAATTTATTTGTGCCAATACAGATGCGCAAGCCGTAAAAAATTCATCTGCGAATACGATTATTCAATTAGGCGAAGCGATTACCCGCGGTTTAGGTGCAGGCGCTAACCCTGAAGTGGGTCGGAAAGCCGCAGAAGAAGATCGCGAAAAAATTCGCAATATTTTAACCGGCGCAGACATGGTGTTTTTAGCGGCGGGAATGGGTGGCGGTACGGGCACAGGGGCAGCCCCCGTGTTTGCTCAGATTGCCAAGGAACTAGGCATTTTAACGGTTGCTGTTACCACTAAACCGTTTTCATTTGAAGGTAAAATGCGTTTGCAAACCGCAGAACAGGGAATTGCAAACTTATCACAATATGTCGATTCATTAATCACCATTCCGAATAACAAATTACTGACCGTGTTAGGTAAAAACGTCACATTGATTAATGCTTTTAAAGCAGCCAACGATGTGTTGCGTGGCGCAGTGAAAGGCATTGCTGAATTAATTACCTTGCCTGGTTTAATCAATGTTGACTTTGCAGACGTGCGCACGGTGATGTCAGAAATGGGCATGGCCATGATGGGTACGGGCGTTGGCTCCGGCGAACATCGCGCGCGTTTAGCGGCTGAAGCGGCCATTGCGAGTCCTTTGTTAGAAGACGTTGATCTAACTGGCGCGAAAGGCGTGCTCGTTAATATTACCGCTGGTTTGGATTTATCGATTGGTGAATTTGAAGAAGTGGGTGAAGTCGTCAAAAACATTACTTCTGATGGCGCAACGGTGGTTGTTGGTACGGTTATCGATGCCGAATTGCGTGATGAAGTGCGCGTGACAGTCATTGTCACGGGTTTAGGGCGTAAGCAAGTAGCGGCAGCGCTTAAAATGCCCATGATTGAACAAGTGCGTTCAGTGGGTGAGACGGCAACAGCAGATTATGCCCAACTCGATAAGCCTGCAATTTTGCGCAAGCAAACCCTGGCAACAGAAGCCACGGGAACCTATACAGCGCAACCGAGCACAAATTCCACCACGTCGTCGCCGACAAACACGGCTGCTGTCGGGTCTGGGCAACGCGTCGTCAGCTTGCCTGAATCGGTGCATGATATCGATTACTTAGACATTCCTGCTTTTTTACGTCGTAAGGAAGATCGCGAAGAAGATCGATAATTAATCCGCTTAATTGAATCCACCCGTGATGAAAATGACGTGGTGGATTTTTCTTGTTTAAATTAAACGAGTTCAACTATGCAACGCGTACTACAGGTAAACTTTGATACCTGGGATAAACTGGATGGAGACGTGCTTGCGTCCATTCAAGCCTATCTCAGTAGCCATTTTAAACACGGCACGTTATTTGAAAAGCACGTTGAGCGAACCATAACCGGCCCAGTCGAAGATACTTCGTTTAAAAAAAAATCCTCAGACAAGCCCTTGCTTGAGTTCACCGTGCAGTTCTCACATGACTTTTTGGCGGTGGAATACGAGACTGAAAAAAACTATTACCTGATTAGTCGCATTGAGCATAAAACGGATTGGTCTGTGACTGTTTATGCGCATGCCGCACTCGTATGTAAAAACGATTGGTGGCATTTGGAAGTGCGGGAACCTAAAAAAATCCTCGTGACGAAAACGTTAAATATTCAGCAATTACGCGATGAGCAAAGTTTATTATTGCAACACGCTTTAACCGTAGAAAGCACTCAATTACTCTGGAAAAGACAGCGCACTCAGAAAGTAGAATTAAAGGAAGACGCGACTACCGTATTTTTCACATTAAGTCATGATCTGCAAAGGCGACCTTCTGGATTGAATCCAAGCGATCATGCGTATGAAGTGATGCCGGATGAAGAAAAAGCTTATGGTAGATTTTCAAAAGTTTACCCGAGTGTCCTTGTTTTGAAGCCAACCTTCTTTGGGCGATTTCAGAAAAAAACCAGTAACCGTATTGTTAAACACACGAAAATGCCCGCGCCCAAACAGGCATTGGCGCTGAAGCAGGAGGCGGTCTATCAAGCGGTTAAGCATTTAAACAGAAAAAAAACAGCTACCATTAAATTGGACAAAGAAACTATCCGTGTTGGTGTTGAAGAAAATCAATGCGGTGAAGAAGGATATGAAGTTTATCAAAGAAAACATCTTTACTCGAAATTGAGTCTAGTGCAACTGGCCCTTGCTATTGTTGACGCTTGCTATGAACAAACCGTGTTATATGGTTTAGTGCATCGTGATATTAAATGGGATAATTTATTCATTGCCGAGCAAGGCCATTGGGTAGTAAATTTAATTGATTATGACTCTGCTAAATTTATTAATACGGTCGATGATACCATTGAAGGTACGATTTATTATAACGCAAGAGAAGCCATTTTTCGTGACTCAAGAACAGAGAGCGATATCTTTTCCTTGGGGGTTTTATTAAGCACGTTGTTTGATGGCCATTTTGAAGAAATGGACGAATCAAAAGCATTGGTCTTTGCCAGTAACCCTATTATAAAAGGTGTTTTTTCTAACCCTGAATGGCCGCAAGTCCTTCGCGATCGTATTAAGCCATTGCTAAAATCCATTATTAATCCGCAGTGGAAAGAGCGGCCAACCTATCAGAAAATTATTTCCGAGTTTGATAACGCCTTGCTTGATATGTTTTTAGAAGAAAATAATTTACCAGAAAATGAAGTGCGAGCACTGGCGAAAGAAGCCATTTTGTTACGTGATAAAATTCGTTACGGCAGTATTGAGAAAAAGTACGAAGTTTTAAAGGCATTGGCGGGCCCCTTTCCAACGGAAGAAAAAGCGTGTGCTATTTTTAAAGCTTTCTTACGCGTTAATGCGGCGTGGAAAAAAACTGATTTATCAACGCTAAAACAAGATTATCAAAGTTGGGTAAAGAAGATTGAAAATAATCCATTGCAAAAATTAAGTAATGAACTTACTGCTCTTTTAACAGAACTTAGTCACCGTACTAGTGAGCGTACCCGAGAATATGAGCATCAAGGCAGGGACATGCAAGCGTGTTTAAAAACATTAATTATTGATCCACGCTATTACCCAACTAAATTTGACGAAATTGAAAAGCGTTACGAACAGCTGAAGCACTGGGAAGCGAAAGCATCTAATTTGATAGATGCAGCAAAAAGAGCGCTATCGGTGTCAAATTATCGTCCGTAATGTGCTCGAAAAAATGGAATTGCAGAGGATGTACGCTGAAAAATCACCTGGCGTGATGTGGCTCTCAAATACCATTAAAAAAAACGCTGGCGAGAGCCCAACCTCGCCAGCGCCCGACACACACTCGCTCGCATACCCATTTACTCTGCTGCGTTAATAGTGGTTTCAATCCATAGTTTATGGGTTGTCTCATCTTCTAATCCGCGTTGCAAAATATTAATGGCTTCTGGCCATATGTCTGGGTATTGATTGATGCGCTTGTATGCCGTATTAGTATCTACTTCGTTGCTATACATGGCTTTTAAAATCGCCTCATCGCCCATCAAATTGGCCATGTAGACTTTACCTTTGGTGAGATATTGTTTTAAGTCAGGGCCTTTCGGCGGTGTAACGCCATGATCTTTTAATAGGGCAGTTAGTTGCTCAATATGGCGCTGGTGATCTGCTTTAAAATGAGCGAGTGTTGTCGCATAATCTTGGTTTTCTAACTTTTTAATGGCGACCGAATAAGCTTCGACTGCATCGTAATCTAACTCTAATAATTCCTTTAAGGCTTCGACAAAATCTGTTTGTAATCCTACTTTGGTAACCATATTGCCCTCGTTATTTATGCTAGGTGTCAACGGTTAATTCTCTCCACCCTCCACATCCGTGTGATGTGGAGAACGAGCCCTAAGTAACATCTTTATTAAAGCTTATTACGTTGTTGCTACTTTTTTCTTCTCTGGCTCTCCTTTGGTGTTTGGTGTATTGCCTTTTTTTTCGTTGGGTTTGTTAGGTTTGTTTTCTGCATGGCCGTATTTGGCTAGTTTTGACATAACACTTCTCCTTCTGGAAGTACTGAGTTTTCGCAAATAGATCAAAAGATTCGAAGCAACTTTATAGAGCTAAGACTTGATTTCCTTTATTTCTTTTAAAAACCCTTTTATTGAATAAAGTAAACTAATGCCGAATAACATACTTTGGATAGGATGTTCTTTAACATAATCCCACCAATCATTGCCCGATTTTTGCAGCTGGTTTTGTGCTTCTTTAAGTTTCTGTTGTGTTTGCTCGCTAACCGATTCAATATTTGCCTTGGTATTATCAACAATATTATTCATGGTACTCCCCTTGGGCATCGTTATATTGGTATGGTTTTAGTATATCGATGTAGATAAGTCGGGTATTGATTAAGGTCAATTTGCGGAGTATGTTAACGAGCAATGAGATATATACCCATTACACTTCAAAGCGCGAAGTGTAATGGGTATAGGCCCATGTTTTTATGAGTTGCGCGAATTAAATTCGCACCACTCACCAAAGGGGAGAATCGCGATTCTCCCCTTTGGAAACCCCATCGCGCAGGGAGTACTTCAGGTTGCAAAAAGCGCATCTTGGAGCAAGAATGGTATAGATTAAGATTCTGGCCAATCCATTAAAGCAGGCAGGGACGATGCAGCGAGTCGAGAGTAAGCAGGAAGCTCTTTTTTTGTTCGATTTAACCAATTTGCAGCCCGATAAGCACGCAATGTTAGCGCAATGCCTGCATTGGTGTGTGCAAAATAATAAAACTATCATCCCGCGTTTAGAGATAATCAATACCTCTTTATTAACTTCAACAAAAAAGAAAATAGTTTTTTCACTGGAACAAGAAATTTTATTTTATCGGCAGAATCCATCGAAAGCTTTTGTGTTGGGAAGGCCATTTACGCAAGGTATGTTTGGTGAAATAGTTGATGTTATTAGTACGTTACGACTTAGCGATGAACTAGAAATAATGCCAAAGAAAAACTTGCTGGCTAAGAAATTTTTTTCTGCTAAGGAAGAAGATAGGTTAGTGAGTGAAGCGAGCCTTGCCAGTCGATTAAGCTATTTAAGGCCGGTTAAAGGCGCTTTTATTTATCCAGCGCTCTACGGTGATTACAAACGTGCATTGCTGGTAATGCATAAGGTGATGGGGGAGAATTTAGAATCTTACGTTGCTGTTGATGGTGAAAGTTTTCAGCAAACAAACGCAAGGCCCTTAAGTGCATCACAACGTTTACGTTTGATTAGCGCGCTGATCAGAGCAACGCAGTTAGTGCATGAAGCACTAATTATACATCGAGATTTCGCGCCAAAAAATTTATTAGTGACGATAGAGCCTTACTGCCGGGCGCGCTGGGTTGATTTAGGATTAGCAAGTAATACCACAAGGCCTGATGGCAGGTTGCGGCAAGGCACACCGATTTATTTTTCATCGCAAGCAACGCATGCACCGCAAACGCAAGCAGATGATTTATTTGCGGCAGGAATAATTGCTAGCCAATTGTTATGTGCGGATGAAAGTCATGCAGAACAGGCTGAGGATGTCGCTATTTTGCATGCCAATTATCAATTTTATAATTTATTTAAGTTTCTTCAGCCCAACGAATTAACGGTGGATGAAAAAGTTTTACTGCATAATTTTCTAAAGCAATTTACTAGCGTTAATCCTCTGGAACGTTTCAACCTGAATTTGGCATTAAATGTGGTTGAAGAGATTGAGCATTCTGTTTTGCGGCGTACGCATCCAAATAATGTTGCCATCAGCGCGGCATTTTATTTTGGGAAGATAGCCCGTGAAACATTTTTAGCGGATAAATTATCAGATTGGTTAGATTTTCCAGGTGTCGTTGCGGCACTTAAAAGATTTGCTAATATTTTAAATGGTGTTTCCGATGACAGCGTAGCATTACGAGTCTTTATTGAAAAAGCGGAGTTTGGTCCCTTGATTACGCATGCAGCGAAAGCATCAATGATGGCACAAATAAATGGATGGTGTCGTGAGCTCGAGTCTTGTGAGCAACAATGGAAAGAGTTGCAACGATTATTTCATTCGAAGGCGTTATCGGCTAACGCGCGGAACAATCCTGCATGGGAGGGCGTAAAAGAGAAATTTGCTGCGTTTGAACATCGTTTCAGAATGCGGGTACATTGGGATGAGTTGCCACAAGTCCTTGAGAGCTTGGCAAAAAAGTGGGTGAGTTTGCAAAAAGAATTAACTCACTGCTTGCCTCCCGTCAGGAGAGTGGGCTTGTTTGGCGAACCAAATACGCCCTGTCAGGCTAAATCACGCCAAAAAAGGCCAAAAAATAAATAGTTGTTTTAAATACATACCGAAATTTAGTTTAAATTATAAACAATATTATTGTTTCTTTATTCGCCTGAAAAACCCTGGGCTTTTTTCTTTCAAAAAAACACAAGCTTGTGGTACGATGTGCGTAATTACCTATGTAGATTGTATTATGATTGGACAGCGTACACTTAAAAATGTCATTAAAGCCACGGGTATCACTTTGCATGGTGGTCAACGTGCCGAGTTAACATTATTACCTGCGGAACCCAATACCGGTATTGTATTTTTACGCACCGATTTAAATCCAGCCGTCGAAATTCGCGCGCTGGCCGAAAATGTGGGTGACACGACTCTTTCTACTGCCTTAGTGAAAGGCAATGTACGGGTTTCCACCGTAGAACATTTATTATCAGCATTTGCTGGCTTAGGCATTGATAATGCTTATGTCCATGTCACTGCCCCCGAAATTCCTATTATGGATGGCAGCGCTGGCCCCTTTATTTTCTTAATTCAATCGGCCGGCATTGAAGAGCAATCTGTTCCCAAAAAATTTATTCGCATTAAACGTCGCATTAAAATCAGTGACGGCGATAAATGGGCTGCCTTTGAACCATTTGATGGTTTTAAAGTGACCTTCACGATCGATTTTGATCATCCCTTATTTGCTTCACAATCCAAAACGGCCACGCTCGATTTTTCAAGCTTGTCTTATGTTAAAGAAGTGAGCCGTGCGCGTACGTTTGGTTTTATGGCTGACTTTGAAAAACTGCAAGCCTTGAATTTAGCACGCGGTGCTAGCTTAGATAATGCTATCGCTATCGATGATTTCCGCGTTCTTAATGAAGATGGTTTGCGTTATGAAAATGAATTCGTTAAACACAAAATATTAGATGCGGTAGGCGATTTATATTTATTGGGCTCAAGCTTGATTGGCGCCTTCACTGGCCATAAATCAGGTCATGCTTTAAATAATAAATTGTTACGTCATTTATTGGCAGAACGTGATGCTTGGGAATATGTGACGTTTGAAGATAAAGCGACTGCGCCAATTTCTTATATTCGTCCGATTTTGGTGGAAGCTTAAGCACGATTACCCCTGAGTTCCTGTCATTGCAAGATTCGCAATGACGGGAGTTTCTCGGCATGCTTTTGATGCTTATTCAGTATGCTCCGCTAACCGCAACATCACTGCCTTCAATTTCGCATCTTGAATCCCTTCTGCCGTCTCCCGAATGAGGTTCGCTGTTTCTTCCGATAGTGGCGTCAATTTGGTTGCTGCGGTTTTTTTCGCCCCTTTGCTTGCGTGTGGGCGCACTTTAACATCCAATAACTTAATGCCACGCAAAATCGGGTCATCAGCAAACGAGGTGATTAACGCATTCGCTTGTAAACGCAACTGAGTTGCAATAGAGCCATTAGCCACCTGCAACACTAAGCGACCCTCGATAAAATTGCTTACTTGATAATAAGCCGCAAAAGCGGGCTCAATGTAAGCCTCCAAGCGTTCTTGTATCGTATTGAGTACTTGGCTTTTGGCAAGTAGGGTGGTTAGATCCGATTGCGGAATAGTTAACCAAGTACCAATGGATTTCGTATTCTCTGACATGGCTTACCTTTTTCACGCGAATTAATCAGGATTGAGGCTTAGTATACCCACGCAGTAAGGCCTTTTGGCAAACAGCAATTTTAAGGACCCACCTGCGATGTAATCCACTTTTCTTTGTAAAATAATCAATTTGCGCTGTAAAATTGCACTCTTTATTTGACTTTTTGCCTCACTCAGGTAATGCTTTCGGTTGGTTTTTTCCCTAGGTAAAGACATCATCATGCTAAATCGCATTCTCACAAATGTTCTTGGTAACCGCAACCAACGCGTTTTGCGTGGTTTATGGAAAATTGTTGACCAAATCAATGCTCTTGAGCCTGAAATGGTTAATTTAACGGATGATCAATTGCGCGCCAAAACCGCGTTTTTTCGTGATCGTTTAGCACAAGGCACAACGCTCGATGCGCTCTTGCCAGAAGCTTTCGCAGTGGTCAGAGAAGCATCGAAACGTACTCTGCGCATGCGCCACTTTGATGTGCAGCTAATCGGTGGCATGGTTTTAGACCTGGGTAACATTGCTGAAATGCGTACGGGTGAAGGTAAAACGCTGGTCGCAACCCTATCGGCTTATTTAAATGCGTTGCCTGGCAAAGGCGTGCATGTCATTACCGTCAACGATTATTTAGCGCGCCGTGATGCGGAATGGAACCGTCCTTTATTTGAATTTCTTGGATTAAGCGTTGGCATTAACGTGCACGGCTTGAGTCAATCCGAAAAGCAAGCTGCTTATGCCGCCGATATTACGTACGGCACCAATAACGAATTTGGTTTCGACTACCTGCGCGATAACATGGTCGATGAGCAGAGCAAGAAAGTTCAACGCGAATTGAACTACACCATTATCGATGAAGTCGATTCCATTTTAATTGATGAAGCGCGTACCCCACTCATTATTTCGGGTTCCGCTGATGAAAGTGTTGAGCTGTATCAAACCATTGACCGCATTATTCCAAGCTTGCAAAAACAAGAGACAAAAGAAGGCCCGGGCGATTTCAGTTTAGATGAAAAAACCAAGCAAGCCTTTTTAAGTGAAATTGGCCATCAACACATTGAAGAAGCACTCGTTAAAGCGGGATTATTACAAGAAGATCAAAGCTTATACGATGCGCAAAATATTGTTTTAATGCATCACGTCTATGCCGCACTCCGTGCACATACTTTGTTCCATCGTGATGTGGATTATATTGTGCAAAATGGCGAAGTCATCATCGTTGATGAGCACACCGGCCGTACAATGCCAGGACGCCGTTGGTCCGATGGCTTGCATCAAGCCGTGGAAGCGAAAGAAGGCGTTAACATTAATCAAGAAAACCAAACGCTCGCCTCGATTACCTTCCAAAATTATTTCCGTCTCTATAATAAATTATCCGGCATGACCGGCACCGCGGATACAGAAGCCTATGAGTTCCAACAAATCTATGGTTTGGAAGTAGTCGTCATTCCGACGCATAAACCCATGGTGCGTGACGATCAGGCTGACTTTGTTTACATGTCAACCGATGAAAAATTTGCTGCTATTTTAGAAGACATTCGTAAAACGCATGCCACGGGCCAACCCATTTTAGTGGGTACCGCATCGATTGAAACCTCGGAATATTTATCAAACTTATTAACGCGTGAAAATATTAAGCACCAAGTTTTAAACGCAAAATTCCATGAAAAAGAAGCACAAATTGTCGCAGAAGCAGGACGCCCAGGCGCTCTCACCATTGCGACTAACATGGCAGGCCGCGGTACTGACATTATGCTCGGCGGTAATTTAGATGCCGAACTAAAAGCTTTGGATAATCCTAGCGAAACCGAACTGGTTGCCTACCGTAAAGCCTGGCAAGAACGCCATGATCAAGTGGTGCAGTCAGGTGGCTTATATGTATTAGGCACAGAGCGCCATGAGTCGCGTCGTATTGATAATCAATTACGCGGTCGTTCCGGTCGTCAAGGCGATCCCGGTCGTTCCCGGTTTTACTTATCCTTACAAGATAATTTAATGCGTATTTTTGGTGGCGAACGGTTGAATGCCATTATGCAGCGCATTGGTGTGGAAAAAGGGGCTGCTTTAGAATCCCGTCTGTTATCGCGCAGCATTGAAAACGCGCAGCGCAAAGTGGAAGCTTATAACTTTGATGTGCGTAAACAATTATTAGAATTTGATGATGTGGCGAATGAACAACGTAAAGTGATTTATCGTCATCGCGATGAATTGCTCGCTGCCACCGATATTGGGGAAATGACCCATGATATTGCTGCTCGAGTAATGGAATTAACAATAAATTCCTTTATTCCGCCACGCAGTATGGAAGAAGAATGGGATATCCCTGGCTTAGAAGCACAATTGCACCATGAGTTTGGCTTAGATTTACCGATTAAAACATGGTTAGATGAAGATAATACGCTGGATGAAGAGCTATTACGCGAGCGCATCATTGATGCTTACCGTAAACAGTATGCAGCGAAAGAGGCGCAAGTTACGCCCTCCGTGATGCGTCAGTTTGAAAAAGCCATTACGCTGCAAACGCTCGATGTCTGTTGGCGCGAACATTTAGCGGCAATGGATTATTTACGCCAAGGCATCCATTTACGTGGGTATGCGCAAAAAAATCCTAAGCAAGAATATAAGCGCGAAGCGTTTGAGTTATTCTCGCAGTTGCTTGACAAAATTAATCAGCAAGTGATTTCAGTCTTGAGTAAGTTTGAAATTCGCGTTGAACAAGATGTTGCGGCTCTTGAAGAGCAACGTCGTGCTGCGTATGCCAATCAACACGTTGAATATGTGCATAATGATCCCAGCCAAATCATGGCGGGTGGAGAAGTTGGTTTGGAACCCGTGGAAGTTGAGGCAACCACAGGGCCAAAAGTGGGTCGCAATGAACCTTGCCCCTGTGGCTCTGGTCAAAAATACAAACAATGCCACGGGAAATTAAATTGATCCCTGTTCCTGTAGTCGTAGGCGTTGTCAGTCGCGATGGGCGCTTGTTAATCTCCGAGCGCCCGGAAGGTAAACCCTATCCGGGTTATTGGGAGTTTCCGGGCGGAAAAATTGAACCGAATGAAGATGGCTTAATGGCGCTTGTTCGTGAATTACACGAAGAGATAGGCATTGAAGTCACTAGCGCACGGCACTGTTTTGATCATGTCTATCATTATCCCGACCGGACGGTGCACTTGGCGGTTTGGATCGTGGATGCTTTTAATGGCGAACCCAGCTCACTTGAAAACCAAAAACTGCGTTGGTCGACGTTTTCCGAAATGCAGCAGTTGAATTTGCTGGATGGCATGTGGCCACTGCTGCCAAAAATATCCCCATATTTTATCTGATTGACAGATTAAAAACAGACAATGTCCACAAAATACTCACATTACTTAAGATTAAGTCTCTCTTAATATCCTTTCTGCTATCGTAAAGCCATAAGTTCATAATTAGTACGATCCAGGAGGAGTGTGTATGAAAATGAAGAAGGTGTGGGAAGTTGTAAAAAATGTGGGTGAGTGTTTTACAATGGCTGCGGGCGTGGTGAGCTTAGGATGCGCCATAGTCGCTGCTTTCACAGGCATTGGGATCATTATACCGCTAGCGCTGGTAGTGGGTGTGGGAATCGTCGCAGCAGCCATGGGCGGTTATTACACGTATCGAAAACTCCAAGCAAAAGAAGGTAAAGAACGCGAAGAGTTAGCGGACCGTAATAGTTTTCATGAGGCAGAAGTAAAATTGACCAGTTTTGCTAAAGACATGGACGCAGAACTGAAAGATATTAAACGCGACATTGCAGAGCATCATAGCCGCAGTTTTAGGAGTTTTCGAAAACCGCGACGTTATAGTGGTGCTCTGTTTCATAAGACTCATTTACATCATCAGCCTGTAGCAAATGATGCGACATTTCAATTGCGCAAGGCACCCAGTAATGAAAATGTAGTCAATTTCCAGATGAAATAAAGGGTATTAAAAGTAATGTGATTCTGCTAGGGTGGGGTCCTTTATGAAAAATAAGGGCCTTGCCGAGTGGAAGCACGTCATTCAACACTTCAGGTAATAGAGGAAGCATGGAGAGAGAAAGGGGTTTCGCCTTTTTCTGCTTTAGAGGATTTTTTTTTAAATCCTGCTCCAATAACTTGGGATGAATTATATGAATACGAACACGCTCGAAAATTATATAAAGAAGCGCTAAATGAAACAGCGCAACAGTTAAAAGCTAAAAGTTTGCAATTATTTCTCGCTTTAGAAGTGAGCGATTTAATTGAAAATAGCAGCTTAAAAAGCCAAGCGATTGCAGAGCGTTTTCAAAATATTATCCTTTTTCTCTTTCAAGCAATTATCATTCAAGATCGTCCTAGTAAATCGATTCTGGCATTTGAACGTTTCACCTATCTCTTATCCGCCTGTATTGCTGAGCGCGATTTTATGACCGCTTTTGCACTGCATTCCGCGCTTGATTCTCCTACTTTAAATATTATTCGCACCAGTGAATTATTGAATGAGCAGGCATTAATTATTTTAAAAGATGCTGATAATTTATTTGAGTTTAGGAAGGGTCAAGCGAATTTACGTGCGGCGATGGTGGGTCGTTGTGTTCCTTACATAGGTCCTTTTAAACGCTGCATGCAATTTTTGGATGAGGTAACTGATCCGAATAAAAAAGAAGATCCGCAAAAAATTGCTCGTCCATTTCTTGTTGCGAAACAGCTCATGGCTTATGAAAATGTGGAAGCCACCGACCCGATCAATATGGAAGAATACCTAAATCGGTTCTCTTGGGAGTGTCGTTTTCAATCGGATAACCTGCCCACTCATACATTAAAACGCGCAGCGAAGTTAATTTCTTTGGCAGGTAAAAATAAACATCAAGTAGATTATGCTACGATTTGCGAACTGTGGACGTATTTTGCTAAATCGTCTTACGCTAAATTACAAGAAAGTTTTAAAAAGCCTTCCACACCCTTAGCGCTTGCGCAAATGCTCATTACTAAAAATAAACCCCTTGTTCACCGTAACGTATTTTTAACCCGTTATCGAGAGTGTTTAGCAAGAATCGAGGCAAGAGCAGAAAATGAACCAAAATTATATGCGCTCTACAATGATTTAATTGGATTACCTATCATTGCCGATAAAATCATGAAATTAAATTCCTATGCTTGGTCTGACCCGCTAAAAGAAGAGCTTAAAAAAATATTACTGGAAGAACAATCAAAAGAATTAACCATGGTGAAATTATCAGAGGAGCAGCGGCATGCTATTCGTGAAGTGTTTAAAAAATTAAATATCTCACCCAGGTTGCCTTCTGATCGAGAGCGGCGTACGTCGGTATTTTTTAGGCCACTTAATTTTGATCAGCTGCAAAAATTAGAAGAGCGTCGGCACTCACCGCACACGGCAAGTTCGCGCAGTGATACCTCATGTGAGAGTTTAAGCGTGCGCAGCCAAGGTAGCGCGAGAAATGATGAAGGCAGTCAACAAAGCGCAAAAAGTCAGCCATTGGGTCGAATAAGCGCAGAGACACGTTTCTCATCAATCATGCCGCGGTTACGGGGTAATAGCATCCTAGAAAAAAATAAAGATAGGGTTGAGCAAGAGAAAGCTTGCACGGCATTAGAATATCTATCTGAAACGCATGTCCGACCTAAATAATCTACAAATACTCCCTGCGCGATGGGGTTTCTCAAGGGGAGAATCGCGCGAATTTAATTCGCACCATTCATAAAATAGGAATCGTAAAATGAAAATTCTCGTTGTTGGCGGTAAAGGTGCAGTGGGTCAGGGGATTGTGGCGGCATTAAAAAATCAGCACACTGTTTTAATCGCCGGTAGAACTAGCGGCGATGTCACGGTGGATATTACCGATGTGCAATCGATTGAAGCCATGTACAAGGCAGTGCCTGAATTAGATGCCGTCATTTGCGCAGCGGGCAATGTGTGCTTTAAAGACTTTAATCAAATGACTGATGCGGATTTAATGCTGGGCTTGATGAATAAATTAATGGGGCAAGTTAATTTAGTGCGTATTGGTAGCCGCTATTTAAACGAGCAAGGATCTTTTACTTTAACGGCCGGTATTATCAACCATCGTCCCATCCCACTGGGCGTTTCCGCTGCCATGGTGAATGGGGCAATTGAGGGATTTGTTCGTGCAGCTGCGCTAGAATTACCGCGAGGTTTACGCATTAATGCCGTCAGCCCAACGGTTTTAACGGAGTCAATGCCAGTTTACGCTGATTTTTTCCTAGGGTTTGCTGCCGTCTCTGGGGCTGATGTGGCCACAGCCTATTGTCAGAGTGTGCAGGAAGCAAAGACGGGTCATATTTACGCTGTGTGGGGGCAAGATTTTCCCGGGCATACCTAACCCCGTGCTCAATCCTGAAAAAGAGGGCTGATTATTGATCCGCTTCATCCATGTTAAAACCAATGCGATCAAAATGGCCTTCTAGTTCATCAATATTATTAAAGCGAATACGCAAATAACCCCCACCACGCTCTTCATTTTCAATTTGCACGCGATTTCCGAGGTGGCTTGCGAGTGACATTTCTAAGCGCTTCATGTTGACATCGCTATAGCGGCCTTCATGGTTGACGGGGGCGACTTGCTGGTATTTTTTTGCTTCCATTTCAATTTTGCGAACATTCCAACCACGTTGTACGCAGCGCTCAGCAAGCTCCAATTGTTGATGAGGAGCGAGGCTTGCTAAAATTTTACCATGGCCTTCTGTTAACTTTTTTTCAATTAACCATTCTTGCACGCGGGGTTCTAGCTTTAATAAACGCAGCACATTGGTGACAGCGGTACGTGATTTGCCAACGGAAGCGGCTACTTCTTCATGTAAATAATGAAATTCATCAATCAGGCGTTGATAGGCTTTGGCTTCTTCAATGGGGTTTAAATCGGAACGGCTAATATTTTCAACGATCGCTGCTTGCAGTGCTTGTTCATCGGTATAGGCACAGACTAAGCAATTGACTTCATCCAGTCCCGCTATTTGCGCGGCGCGCCAGCGTCTTTCACCGGCAACAATTTCATAGCCACCCGCGTTTAGAGGGCGCACGACAATAGGTTGCAATAATCCGCCGGTGCTTTGAATGGACGCAGCTAATTCTTGCAATTTTTCCGGATCAAAATGTTGGCGGGGTTGGTATTTCCCACGGGACAAAAGATCAATGGCGATAGATTGTAAAGTCGGTTTTCGTTTTTGCATGGCCTCATTTTAATCAACTCATTGGCAAAGGGAAAGAGATTTAAAAAATAAAGTTTAATGGAGTAAACCACACATGCGGAGGGTTTAACTGGGGGTAAAGCTCCAACGCGCGGAATTCAGACAATTTGCCTATTTTCAGTGGCTTAGGAGCAACGGGGCCGTGTTGCAAACTATTTGCCAATGCGCCGCCGATTGCATTAACGTTACAGAAATGGCTGCGGCAAATGCCTTGGCTTGCCTAAGTAAAGTTGACTCAGGAGTAATATGAAAACGATTACCGATATTTTAACCGATTACGCGGTGTATCATACCAAGCCGAAAACGAAATACACCCACATTATCGGCGTGCCCTTAATTATTTTGTCGTTATTTATCTTATTTTCTTGGGTACACATTGGCAGTATTTCCGTAGCTGTTATCCTTTCCCTAGCATTAATTGCTTATTATTTGTGGTTAGACTTTAAATTAGGGCTTATTACCGGTGCCTTATTGCTCGTGTTATTGAGCCTCGCTATGTGGATTAGCGATAATCATTTTTCGTTAGCAAGTTTGGGCGTATTTTTAATTTTTTTCGTGGGTGGTTGGGCCTTGCAGTTATTGGGCCATCACCATGAAGGAAATAAACCAGCACTAATGGATAATTTCCTACAAGTTTTTACCGCGCCAGTTTTTGTTGTGGCGGAAGTGTTATTTATGTTAGGTTTTTGCAAGGACTTAGAAGCAAAGATAGGAACGCGTGCTGCTAATCTGAAAAAATAATGGATTACGTTTTGATGGCTGAAAAGGAATTTTATGCAAAGATCTGTTAATGGTGCAGAACCAGAAAATGTTTTACTTAACCTTAATGTGTCTGACTTTACTTGCCCTATCTCCCAAGAGTTATTCTTTTGGCCAGTAGAATTATCTTGTGAACATATTTTCGAAAATGGCGCATTAAAAAACGCGAACTGCAAAACCTGTCCCGTATGTAATGAAGCGATTAAAGAGGTTAATTTACCAGGGCGCTTCTTTATCAATCAATTAGATCAACTTTATGCACAGTATCCAGAATTAATAAAACAAATTTATTTTTCGACAGAATATGTTGCCTGGATTATTCAATCTGATATCGCTTTTCTACACGATCGGCTTGCTGCGTACTTAAAATTACCCGAAAAATTTACTGCACAAGTCGCTTTAGATCTAATGAGTTTTGAGGAAGGGATTGCTTTTTTAAAGAAGCATCCTGCTTTTTTAAATTTAGCAAAGCAAATGCTAAATCAGCCAGTTGCTACCAAAAATGGTTTAATGACGCCGTTGTATTGCCTGGTGCAAATGTCTGCAGGCATTCAATTGCTGCACGAAAATACCGAGTTATTAGAAAGCATTACGCCAGAAGCTTTAAATTGGCAACGCGATGCGGGCGTTGCAAAAAATACGAGTCCATTGGCCATTTTGTGTGCTTCTGATCAGGGTGTGCAACTATTCATTGATCATGCTAGTTTGCGTTCAAAAATGGTAAGTCACGGCCTGAATGCCGTGCAATTAGAAGGGCCTGAAACAGGCGCAAGCCCCGTATACGATCTTGTTATGTCGCCATTATTTAAAACGTTATACCAGTTAATGCCGCAACTTTTAGACATGATTTCAAGTGAGGCTTTAAACGCTTTGTATGTCACTAACAATACTTCCGCTTTATATTGGATTTGCGAAAAACACATCGAATTATTGGAGCATGCTAGGTTGCGCGAAAAAATTAGCAAGGAAGCGTTTAATGCCTTACGCACGCAAGAATGTGATATTAATGTGAGTCCTTTATTGTCATTAGCGAAAAAACCAGCTGGTCAAGCTCTGTTGTTAGCCTTTCCAGAATTGAGCAAATTAATTGATGCTAAAGGTTTAAATGCAATTACGCTCGATCCTTATGGCGAATCTACTTTATCTTACTTGTTAAAGAGTTTGGATGGTAAAAAATTATTTTATAAACGCCCACAGCTGGCCGAGCTGATTGATGTGACTGTTTTACAACGTGCTGATATGAGTGGGTCATTAGCGAGCTATCTTCAGCAAACAATAACCGGACGAGAATTAATTGCGGCTAATAAAACGTTGGCTGATAAGGTCACGATGCAGAAACGGAGTTCTGATCCGGATGATAAGAGTGTGGAAAGAAAAGGTGACAAGTTCCCACCTAAATTATTCTCTTCGCATGCGCCAGCTGAGCGCCGCTATGTAACGCCTCGGTCGATGAAAGTGGATAGTAAGCAGATGCCGCAATTATTCTCCGCACCCAAGGTCGAACAGCAGGGGAAGGATAAAAATAAAAATGATAAAAATAAAAAAAGCGAAAATTCTCCTAGCAAAAGCGGCTGTTTGATAATGTAAATGCCTTACAACGCTATGATTGTAAAAACACACCTCAACTCTCTTGAGGTGTGAATGGGTTTAATCATATTTTTTGAAAAAATCTAATTGTTCTTTGACGACACTTGGAAATGCCTGAAGGTGGTCAAAAACATCGCTGACCGACTTCAGTATGACTTTATCACTTTTTTGTTTTAATACGTCATAAGCTAACTCTGCACCATGGAATGGCACATCATGGTCACCTTTCGAACCGACTAATAATAATGGAGCAGTCGAAACGAAATCGTAATGATTAAAGTTTTTCATTAGCGCATTCACATTTTTATCAGTGCCATTTACCATTGCCGCAAAAAAATCCTCGGTCAGTAAATCTTTTGGATTAACGGGTAACGCTGCTTGGATCTGATTGCCATCATGCGCTCCATCAAATAAATTGGGAACCAGTTGGTCATAAGGCGCTTTGAAGATAACATTGAGTCCTGACCAGTAATGAAAATAAGTTTGCATGGAATAAAAGAAAAACGCTGCGTAGAGTGCGGCGCGTGGACCGGGTTGCGTTGTGAGGTAGGGAATGGTTTCTTGCCAGTCATAAGGCGCAGAGCCGGGTGCGGCCGCTGTTACAGACAGTTCCGGATGATTTTTCAGTAAGGATTCATAAGTGACCATTGTTGTGAAGCCACCTTCAGAATTACCTGCGAGATATAATTTTCCATTGAGATTAACATGGGTTGATTGAGCAAATTCCTTTGCGGCAGTAATCATATCGATGCTGGTAGATGCTAAAGTGTTGGCATGAATATAAGGATGTAATGCAACATTGCTATCGCCTAAACCCAAATAATCGGGCATGACTAACATATAGCCGCCGGTATTGGTAAAAACGGCAGGATAAATATAATAGTTTTTTGCAAATTGCGAAGGTGCGTCGTTGCGATTAACGCGCGTACCATGAAAATAACTAATGATCGCTAAATTCTCTTTTTTCTGGTTGGGTAATGCAATTAAACCGGATGCAATGCTTTCACTACCACTTACTGTTGTCGTTTTATAGGTTATTTTATAAAGCTGTGCTGTATTTGAAGGGTTTAACGTATTTAATGGTGGCATTGCTTCAAGCGCTAACTTTGCAGCGTCTTTAGTTAATTCTCCCACGTAGGTGTAGTTTATTAACTTGGTATTTTCAGCAAACGAATAGGAGTTAAATAATGCGGCACTCAGTCCAATAAAAATGGCTAACGGATAATTCATTTTCTGGATAAAAGACATAGAATCATTCCTTGATAAAATAATGGCGGCAATATGATGGCACACATTTTAGAATGCCTGCAACTAAACAACCTTTGCTGCATCCTGCGCAAAAGCACAGGATGCACAGGAATTTATAATTTGATGCAGGAATCAGACTTTGCAAAAGCAGGCAACACTATTTTAGTTGCTGAGGCAAGCACATCATCCCGCTTAGGCGCGTTTTTATCTTTATTGAAATAGTAGACGGTCATTACAATTGGAGCACATTTAGGTGGCCAGATCACTGCGGTGTCAGCGGTGATGCCATAATGAAAACCCGTGCCCGTTTTATCCCCTACCACCCAATTTTTAGGCACACCTGCCCTGATACGCGCATTACCCGTTGTATTATTCTTTAACCAGGTAATTAGCATTGCCCGTTGTGGCGCTGCTAAAACAGTGCCTAACGTTAATTTGCGCAAACTTTCAGTCATCGCTGCCGGCGTAGTTGCATCTTTTCCCGTGCCGGGAACCGCGAATGCTTCATCAGGCCACCCGTGAACTAAGTTGAACTGCTTGTCATGAATCGATCGTGCAAAGGCGGTTAATCCTGCTGGCCCGCCTAATTGCTTGGCTAATAAATTCATAGCGGTGTTATCACTGTAAGAAATGGCTGCGCTGCAAAGTGTTGCGTTGCTCATGCCGTCAGCGACATATTTTTTAGTAATCGGCGCCCACTCCAATAAATCGTCTTTTTTATAATGGATTTTTTCTGATAATAATTGGTTATTTGTCATACTTCTTTTTAGCATTGCTGCAACCCCAATCACTTTCGAGGTGCAACCCATGGGAAACGATTCCTCTGCGTGATATTCAATTCGCTGCTGCGTTGCTGTGTTGATTGCGGCAATACCAATTCGCCCTCCGGTAGACGCTTCTAATTGCGCTAATTGAGTCGAAACAGATTCAAGCGAAGTAGCGAGTGCATGTGTTGATATGGCGCATAATAAGGCAGTGCTGAAAAGTAGATGAAGACGCATTTTACCCATCCGGAATGTGAATTAATTGAGTTTAATTAAAGTTTTGCTAGTGTAATTTTTTACCATTCATGTAAAAAGTTTATTTGGTTGGGTGGATAGCCATAGGGTTCATTTTATCGAAAGCAAGTTTAAATGCATGATCAAAAACTTCATTTTTAAAATTGTCCGTAAATTCAACAATATTTTTTTCACCTGACCGTGTTTTTAGCGAATAACATTTAATCATCGCGCCATGCGTTTTAATGATGTCTTCGGCTATTATTTCAGCAACCTGGTCTTTAGCTGCGTCGGATAAATCATTGTAAAGCGCCCATGATACATTCTTCTCACACAATTCTGCAAAAAATTCTCTAGGCTTATCAAAAGTAGTAGTTGAAAAGAGTGAAGAGAGTTCTAAGCAATCATTAACTTTTTGGATCTTTTTAAAGAGATATTTGAAAATATTATCCGTTAAGATTAAAACTAAACTTTTTGAAGCGATTAATGAAGAAGGATGAACTAAATAACTTAAAGTCATTTTCGCATTATCTGTTGGGAGTAGGTAAAATAAACTGCTTGAATTAGAGCTTAGGTGCGCTAACGCGGCAGTATAATGCGCGTCACTTTCGATTTTTATTTGTTGCTCAAGATAAGAGTTTATATTTTTTAGGGCGATTGAAAAATCAGGGTGCAGCATCGGTGTATTGTAATTCGGCATATTTGAGAACACTAAACATAAATCGTAAGGGATGTGAACATGATAAACGCTCATAGTTGTTTCAGCTAACAATGTCGCACAATGTTGCTTAGCTGCTTCGTTGGCAGCATGATAAAGAATTAGATTAATGCCTCTGTTTAAAACCATATTAACTAAGTATGCCTGAGGCGTATAGGAGGCGTAATTTTCGGTACGAATTTTTTTCTTGTCAACAATTCTGCCCGATAATTTTTCATACATCACTTGTAAAACGCGCTCAATTAAATTTTGTGCGATGGGACGGGTTGAAAAGCTAGATTTACTCGGTAAAATTCGATTACATGCCATAGGGGTACTCTGCGTGAATTAATTACCTTGCATCACACACTAAACCTTTTCATAAATCAAGGGCTCGCTTTCAAAGTGTTATTATTTATTTAAAAATAACATTATTTATCCATGCTAAATCTTGTTCGGTGATCTCAGGGTCGGCGCTGTAGACTTTAGGAGCAGTGGCAGATGACTCATCTGTTGATACAGGCTTTGACAGATGTAAATGATTATCAGATGCGCTTTGATCAAATAAGCGTAATGCAATGTTAGCAGGCTGATCGAAACGAGCCGTTTTCGATTGAGTTGCTAATTGATCCTTTCTAATTACTTTGTGGAGGCCTTGAAAGGGATAGTGATAGTACTCTCCAAAAATAGCCTGTACTTCTTCCACCGTTGCGTTCCCTAATTTTCTAAAGTTACTCAAATCTTTAACATATTTATTCGGAAGATGCATCCATTGCGCATTGAACTGAGTATAAGTTTTACCATAAAATTGATAAAGTTTAGTGAGCGTTCTGTTGTGGTATAACCAATGATGCAGTTGCGCGAGAGTTAAACTTTCAAAATCCTTTGGCAGTTGATCCAGTCGGTTCGATTTTTCTGATTGCCTTTTTAAGGGATTAAAATTTTCTGCAGGAGGTTCATGTGACGGACTCTCCACATTTAAACCTTGAGGGGTGGCGCTTGGGGTTTTATCTGGATTCCTAACGGCATCAAAATACTTTGTTTGAATAGTTAATTCAAACAAAGACATTTTATAGGCTAACCCAAAAAAATTTTGAGCCGTTTCAATCCGGGTTAAATCTTTTAAAACTGAAAAAACCGGAATGATTTCTGAATGACGCGGTAATTTTAAATACCATTCATGTTCTATAAATATGCCAGATGCAGCGTAAAGAATAATTAATGTTTGCTTGCTTCCACCTATTAATAGCCATTTATGTATTTGCGCAATGCTGATGGATTTAACATCGTTTGCCATGATTTGCAAAAATGTTTTTTGCTCCCATGTTAGGTTGGCTTTTAACTTTTCAACCAATTGCATAGGAGCAGCTGTCTCACTCTCATTAGAGCGCATATCTGTATTAAAATGATTTGTAGAGCGATGCATTTTCAATACCTAAAAATGGGATATTGCCTATAATATAGGCTAAAAATTAAGATTCTCTTAAACGTTGGTTCGTTATGGGTTGGTAAAGGCAGGGTATTAGATAATCATATGTAAAATAAGTTTTTAATTGTAAAAAATTAATTCCATTTGCTTCTCTTTTATTCCTTAAAATACCTAATTTCAGTGCTTATGCTGTCATAAATAAGGGTGTTTTTTCCTGAAATCTGTCGATAAGAAAATGTTAATATTGGCTGGGTATACTTCAAGCACTTCAAAAAATAAGAAGATTAGAATCATGATAAGCCGCGAAGCGATACTCAGAAAAATTATTTCTTTAAAAAAATCCAAAGAAGTAACCAAAACCGATTCTCTCGCGGCCTTATTTTTATTTATTCTAAGTAATGAAAGTATATTTAAACCTTATCTAATAGAGCTAAATAAAAAACTAGCACAGCTTTTAAGTGCTGAAAAAATACCTTCTTCTCCTAGCAACTATTTAATGATACACAGTATTAAATTGCCATTTCCTCCAGAATTTCAATGTGAAGCAAGTCAGGCACAGCTTATGGCCTTGGACCGTGTGTTGCTTGAGCAAGAGCATAAACAGGGGGTCAATAAAGGCCGAACTGAGCAGACAATTCCCGAATTTGTTGGGCAAGTTCCTGCAGCGGTAGCGGACAAATTATTAAATGAGGGAGGGCTTTGGAATGATAATAATTTCGATTTAACAAGTTTTATTCACGGGCGATTTTCTCACCGCCTTCAACATTATATTTTGACACGTTATATTGAAGACCATGTGAGTCAATTGAGCGAGGTGCTTCCTGCTAACAGAAATGCTTTATTGAAATATTTAGTTCATCCTTTAGCGGGAGAGAAATTCTATACAGCTGTAAATTATAGTCGTGGATATTGGAATCTAGTATTGGATAATGACAAAGACAATCCAAATGCAAACTTTATTATGCAAGAACCAAATCTAACGGGCCCTGCTTCTTTGTGCGAGCATCTTCTTACCGCAGATTCTTTTAAGCAGTTACCCTATTTGACAAACTGTCTATATGCATCCATGTGTGTCCCCCTTTTCATGTTGTCGAAAAAGATGGGAACATCATCATTATCGGTTTTTAAATTTTATGCAGATTCAATAAATAATCGAAAAATTATTAATGGTAGTTTTGGTGCAAACTTAGAAGAATGTATGCAGGCTTTTGTAAACGATCCTTCTTTTACCCCTTTTCTAAGAATGGGTGGATACGAAGGGGTAAAGCACCTTTCAGCTCCCATTGTTTTAAATGAAACAAAATTAAAAAGTGGATTTTTTTGCCAAGATCAAAGTGCGGCATTAAAAAATAAATTTTTTGAAAAATATAAAATTAACCCCACAGGAAATTCTCAACCTGACCTAGAAAAGTTATTGCGAACAATAACAGCAAATGCTAATTTTGAGGATTTACAAGTTTTTCTTGAAAAATTTACAGTCCAAATTGATGCAAAAGATAATAATCCTACCAGTGGAAAAACCGCATTACATCTGGCAATCATCAAAGCGCATGAAAAACCTGATAAGTTTGATAGTTATAGAGAGTGCGTTAAAATACTTTTATCAAAGAACGCTAGTTTAAAAATTCAGGATGCAGATCAGAAAACACCGGATTACTACGATAAAGATAATCGATTTGACTTGAACTTACTAGTTGAAAAAAACGAACTTCTCCATAGAAAATAGGCTTTACAGCTTGCTATCGCTTAATGCAATTTTCTTCTATTCATGCGTAACAGCTCAGCACTGTTACCTCCTCGTAGGAGTTAACAGTGCTGAGTGACTCTAGCATTATTGAGAAACGATGACTTGACCATTTGAGGTGGATATGAAAATAGGTGATCCATCTCGGTAAGCAACGGTTAATATCATTGAATCATAAGTTTGAGCTTTATCTAGAGTGATTGCGAGAACAGGTGAGATTCGTTGGGTGAAATCCTCTTTAGGAAGGACTTCAATATTTTGCTCTGATGTGGCGCAAGCATATGGACCAGGATAAGGTGCAAAAACACAAATTGAAGTTTCCAAAGTATAATCTTTAGTTTCAAAAGAACCATTTTGCACTACAAATTCGCTCTTTCCAGAAATTAAAACCGGCGTTCCTACTCTGGCGAGGCTATTTTGAGAAATAGTATTTGTTGTTGTAACATACTCTGAATTGGTTGGAAAAGAATGGTTAACTTGGTTAAACATTCTTAATAGTGAAAGTTTGTGACCTCTCTCGCTTGATGTCTCATTAAATGAATATTTTAATACATTTGGTGTGGCCCGCTCTTTATGACTTAGGATTTTGGCTTGAGTCAGTGGTAAAGCAAAACAGTTAGTGATTGTGATTCCAAATAGAGTAGCACATAACAATAAATTCCTTTTCATCATTGCTCCTTTAAGTTGATAATAATTTGCAGGCATTCATGATAAGAATATACTTAAGCCTGGCATTTCATCATCCTGCAGTTTAGCATTTTTTGCAATTAATTAAGTAAGGGGTTGTTCTGTAGAAATTGGCTTTTTGAATGATTCGGGTGATCAGTTAAGTGATCTTGCGCCTATGACAATGAAAAAACGGCACACTCGACTATTTTTTCATTTCAAAAACTACAAGATTTGCTTAAATAAATCCAGGTAAAACGTCTTATGCGATGGTAGCGAATGCTGCGGCTAACTTACGGCCGCTATGCACTATTAAATTATTAAAATCATATCCAAATATCAGCTTGCACTGCCAAATAGAAATGAAATTAAGAATTTTCTTGAGGATATTCTGCGAGCTACTAACTTAAATGATTGATTGTTGGGACTCGATACTTGTTACAGTTACGGGCGGCATTAGTTTGCGGGGATCATTATCCATTGCATTAACGGGTAGGATTTGCATTGCGCTAAGATATTCGAATGATTAGGATGTATAGTAGTTAAGGATATTTTAATTAAGGCCTGCTCAAGGATGATTTCAGAATCACACAGAGTGGCTCCCCTGACCGTACGCTCCTAATACTGGCCAATAGAAGGAAATAAAAAAATGTTCTCACCTAAAGCACCAAGCACATTAAGCACACCTAAATACGATATTATCGAATATTTAAAACAAGCCATGCTGACTTACAATAAAGAGCATGAGCTCAAACACAGCTACAATGATGAAAGCGTGAGAAAAGAGTTCCTACAGTTTTTGGATAAGCACGACTTAGTTATTAGTAATATGAGTGCTGAAGACAAAGAAAAACTTAAGAAGAAAATGCAAGCTTGTTTAGGGCATAAACGCAAAACTTATTGCACAGAGATGAGTAGCAATGGCGGCTATGGGCTTTCAAGTACGCACATCACCGTGACCGTCATTTGCATAGATCGTGTGGAATTAAAAGCGCTGGGTGGGGATTTAAAGAAAATGCATAAACCAGAGAAGATCGAAAAAAATAAACCATTTTGGAAAAAATTAGTTAGATAGCAGGAATTGTTATCTTTGGTGCGTGGGTGCTAACAATCAACTTTTTTACAATTCCAACAGGCAATGTCTAACACGTTGACTTCGTACATTCTAGTCTAACGGCTCCTTTTAAGGTAAAATATACGCAAAATTATAAGGCGTAAGCAGTGATGAGTAAGTCAATTGCAATTATTGGTGGCGGGCCCGCCGGCTTAATGGCTGCAGAAATATTGAGTCAACATGAGGTAAAAATTGATGTCTATGAAGCGATGCCTTCTCTGGGTCGAAAATTTTTGATGGCGGGAAAAAGTGGACTTAATCTAACGCATTCGGAAGATTACTCACTTTTTGTAACTCGCTACGGCAATAAACAACACGAAATCTTGAAGCATCTTGCCGGCTTTAAACCTAAAGATCTCTTAGCCTTTACGAAAGAACTCAATGTTAAAACCTTTGTTGGTAGTTCAGGGCGGGTTTTTCCAATAGAAATGAAAGCGAGCCCAATGTTGCGAGCTTGGATACATCGACTAAAAATTCGGGGCGTAACATTTCATTTACGTCATCGTTGGTCTGGCTGGGAAGATGAACGATGGGTTTTTGAAACACCTGCGGGAATTATTAAAATAAAACCTAATGCAACCATACTTGCCTTAGGTGGCGCTAGTTGGCCTAAGCTTGGCGCTAAAGGTGATTGGGTTCCTTGGCTTGCGCAAGCTGGGATAATAGTAAAACCTTTTAGTCCGGCTAACTGTGGTTTTTACGTAAAATGGTCAACACATTTCAGTGAAAAATTTCAGGGTCAGCCAGTTAAATCAGTTGTTTTATTTTTCAAAGATTTTAAACAGCAAGGCGAATTTGTCATCACCAAAAAAGGGGTGGAAGGTAGTCTCATTTATTCAGCGTCAGCAAAACTAAGAGATGAATTAACATCTAAAGGACAAGCGTCACTTACGTTAGATCTTGCGCCCGATACATCAACGGAAAAATTAGCTAAAGCACTAGGGCGTCAGCGTGGATCAACTTCACTATCTACTCATATTCGAAAAACAACAGGAATTCAGGGCGTAAAATTAGGTTTGTTATATGAATTTATTGCTAAAGAAACTTTTGAAAATCCTTATAAATTAGCAAACGCAATAAAAGCACTCCCCATCCCGCTCGTTTCGCCTACCTCACTTGCAACTGCTATTAGTAGCGCAGGCGGAATAAGCTTTGAAGAACTTGACGATCATTTGATGCTATGCAAAATGCCTGGTGTTTTTTGTGCTGGAGAGATGCTGGATTGGGAAGCACCCACAGGGGGCTATTTGCTGACAGCTTGTTTTGCGCTGGGTAGAGCGGCAGGAAATGGTGTATTACGCTGGCTACGTTAGTCTTAGCCAACACAAAACTGGCAACAGCGTTGATAGATTTTTCCAACTTTTGTAGAGGGTTGTGTTTAAGGGCATCCTAGATTGCGAGAATTATATCATTTTGCAATAGCAGTAGGTGTCAATAAGCTTTCCTTACCTGGAATGGCGAATTCATAAGATGGAACTTCATTGAAGCTTGGACATTGATGCCTACCAACTTGCATAAAAACATAATTATAAACATCAGCATCCGTTTGATCGCCAAAGCCGTTGGTCAGAATAGGGTGATGATAATATAGCGCGAAAGCGATCTTTAAAAGGAATGGTCTATAAGTCATTGATTTACTATCGGGGTGACAGGATTTGAACCTGCGACATCTGCCTCCCGAAGGCAGCGCTCTAC
>CAZQXH010000014.1:0-30800 GCA_964597435.1 uncultured Coxiellaceae bacterium
TTTTTAAGGGCTGCGAACGGAAACTAGGTGGTCCGGTTTAGCGGGGGCAATTCCAAGCGGCATTCACTGGGTTTTCTAGATCATAATAATGTCGGAACATTGCATCATTAATTTTAGTCACACTATTTAATAAAACTAATGCGCGTGCTAAAGGCTCAGGTGTTGGGTGGGTGCTAATTTTTTCATGAAATTTAGTAAAAAGATGGTGACGTTTCAATACAACAAATGCCGCGGCTAATTTATCTGGGGTGGTGTGTTGCATGACGAACTTTCGCGCTTCTCTAGTCAAAATTCTTTTATCTTCGAGGATCGTAAAAGCAATGCCAAGTGCTTTAGGCTTGGAGTGAGTAAAAATGGCATCAATATTAATTTCACTAAATTGTCTTGACTCGTTAAAATTTTGCAACGCGGCACGGATCTCTGCTGGATTGGATGTTTTTAATAATTCATCTAAATAAGGTGCGGCAACCTCAGGTGGGAAATTATTTAATAAATGCGTCGCTGCGAAAATGATATCACAGTTTTGTAAAGCCTGAGTTAAAAAGTTTTCATTGTTAGGAATATGTTGTAATAAGCTGCGTAGAGCAGTAATTAAAGGTTTAATATTCTGTTGTGTGCTTAGCATGTTAATCAATTTTGCGCGAGAATAGGGCCATTTTCTTATTAAATTATGGATATCGCCTTCGTACTTATTGTTATATTCATTAAATCCAATTTCAAAAAGTTGTTGATTAAGGGCTCGTTCCGAATCCGTTAGAGGTTTCTTGTTAAGTTCTTCGTAATTAAAAAATTTTCCATAGCTGGAGATTAAATTTTCAATATTCCAATAAATTACATAAAGTTGATTATTTAATTTTGTTAAGTTCGCTTCAGTTAAAATACCTGCATCGCTTAATAATTTAAAAAGATCAATTTTATTTTTAATGGAAATATCATAGGTGGGGGCTGAAATGAGTTGTCTTAAAACGAATGAGTGTAATTCACCGCGTTGTTTTAGGCATTTTAAATCAACAATATCCGCAGCGCGGTAGTTGAAGAAATGCAATGCTTTATTTTTATCGCTATCATAATCAATTTGCAATCGCAGTAATGCTTCTTTATGCTCCGCTGAAATTTCACTGTATAAACCATCTTTATTTTTAAAGCCGGCTTCACAATGATGATAAAAATCTAGGTAAGCCTGTAATGCAGGTGAGGGGTTGCCAAAAAATGGTTTATTTTTGCTTAGTTTTTTCTTTAAATCAGCGTACTTCATTTGCAATCCTTGCTGTTTTTTTAGTGGAAAATAAAATAATTGAACTGAGCGGGTAAAGCAATCAATTAATGAAATAAATCGTCAGAGTCAACTAACAAGTAAATTGACGGTGTTAAAGCGCCCGTCCTTCCTGTTCCCGAGTTTCCTTTACCGCAGCAATCATATCCAATCGCATTATATACCATTTGTACTTCAAGATGCGCTTTTTGCAATTTGAAGTACTCCCTGCGCGATGGGGTTTCCAAAGAGGACAATCCCGATTGATCGGAGATGACGACCACTTGTGATGAAGCTAAAGATTAATCGAATGCCTACTATAGTTTTCATCTATGGTAATTATGCTGTTTGGTTATTTTAAAATCATAAATGATTCTGTTATGTTGTCTGAATAAATAATTACATCGAGACAGGTGATCTATGAATAAAATTTTAAAAAATAATAATGCTAAATTGGCCTTATTATATGTATCAGTGATATTCTCTTTTTTCTCTCATTTTGCACTAGCAAATGCATTTGCAAAACCAGATAAGTGCCCTGATGTGGAGGCAATTAGACAGGTGGGTATCGACTATATCGTATTAAATGAAAATGGTACATGGGCGGCAAGTAACTTGAGTAACAAATACGGAACAAGTTTCGATTGGACCTTGTCACTTGGTGGCACCAATGAAAAAGTAAAGGATGAACATGAGGCAAAACAGAAAGCCTTGCAAGAACTGCAAACATTAACATTTGTTGGTGGCCCATACTACAGTGGAAATGAAGATGCAGCCTGTATATACGATACGAACCAAATCAAAGGGGCGATGGTAATAACTCCACCTCTCAAGCCTCACAATATTTTATTCAAGCATTAGCGATTATAAACTGTGTGATTCATAGACATCGTTTCAATTAATTGACCTTTCCGCATGGGGAATTATGCGGCCTTATTGAAAAAACACACTCATTCAGGAAGCACTATTATGTTTTCCAGTAGACAAATTGTATCCTCTGAAAAAAATAAGATCCTTTTACAAAAAGCAAAATTTTTTATATTTATTTTAAATAATCTTACGCCAGAAGAAAGATTCACAGGTTCCGATTTATTTAAAGCATTTCTTCCAGCCTCAAAATCCGTTAGCAGTTATTACAATAGTCAATCTTCATTCAATGAAAAAACCTGGGGCGAAGATGGCCTTCAGGCTGCAATGAGTACCATCAAGGAAATTGAACAAAAAACCTATTGGGGAAGAAACTTAACTGGCGTTTATTTTTATTTGTGCATGTCAAGAGCGCAATATGAAGAAAAAAAGAGTGGTAAGGGTTCAAACGGCTATGGTGACTGGCGCAGTGATTGCCCTGACATTTCAACCTTGACCACCGGAATTCATCAAAAGCAAGCGAGTAATGGTAATTATCTAGGTGATCAATACCACTATTTAAAACAATTGCTTTCTATTAATTTCCTAAAAGAAGGGAGAAAAACGCAGCGTTCATTTATGGAGAACAACGTATCACAAACCTGTGATGGGGCGTCTTGGGAATATTCGGGACAGTTAAAAAAAATTAATACTGAAATGATAGGATACTGTAAATATGTCGAGTCACCGGAAGTGTATGAAATATGTTTTGCTAAAATTAGTATCATGAGACCTGGCGATCCTGATGAATTTATTCTTATTGATCATCCTACTTTGCGAGAAAAGCAAGGTTTTGATTTTCTGAAAGTGCACGAAGAGGATTTTAATCTGGCGCTGATAGATGAAGTAACGTATTTGACGCACACAGGCCGAATCATCAAAACATTAGCAACGGGTGCTTTAACAAAACGTGGCAGCGCATCGATTGTTGAGCGACTCTATCGTACCATCCAGTTGCATCATTTAAAAGATTGGCTGCCCAAATACAGATTACCCATTAATTTAGATTTGTTAGCAATATTTACCCCGCATATCGAATGGTTTGAAGCTATCTTCCCCGCTTTATTTTTCAATAAACATGCATTGACTCTTATTGAGCAGACAGTGCAAGAGCTTAAGCCCATCGCTGAGGCTCGGCAAATCCTAATTGAATTAGAAGATCTTAAAAATCGATTTCAGGAACCAAACAATAAAATTTCAACGATTGCGCGCCCTAGCTGCTAAGGAGTGATATATTGTGTTTGGAAAATAGATGCGCTGCATCAATGAATTATAAGCATTCGCCAATCTGCATTTTTGCAGTGATCTCCTTCATCGCTTCAGGTCAGCGTTACAATCATTAAGCAATGAATTGACTAAACCATAAGTGCCATGTTTTAACTTTCCCTGCGTCTAATGTATATAAATTCATTGCGTCCATTTTTACATGCTTATTTTCCGGCACAAAAAATGCCTGCTGTTCTGCGCGAAAGGCTAGGCGATTACCCTCTATTATCACGTCTTTTATTTCACTTTTTAAATGCTTATATTTTTGGTGTACTTTGAGCGCGCTTAATTTTATTTCGGGCAAAGTATAGTTTTTAGCAACCGAGTGGTTGCGAAGCTTAAGATCAGGAGAAAAATATTGATCAGTCAGATGCTCATTTCCAGCTTCAAAAGCCCTTACAAAGGAATTAAACGCAAATTGGATAGCTTCTTCGTTGGTCATCATTGCATCTCCTTGCGTTAATAGTTGATTATGGTACGATATTCAAGTGCGTTAATCAAGATGAGATGGGAAAATAAAGATGACACATGGTGGAAAGCGCAAAGGGGCGGGGCGCCCTAAAGGCCAAGGTCAATATGGGGAGCCCACTAAACCAATCCGATTACCTGAAAGTTTAATTGAGCCCGTATTAAAATTTATTAAAAATAAAGGCTTCCAGTTGCCTTTATTTTCTTCGAAGGTAGCAGCAGGCTTTCCCGCCTCTGTTGACGATCACGTTGAAACCTATATTGATTTACAAGATCATTTAATTAAAAACGTTACTATGACTTTTTTAGTGCGAGTATCAGGTCAATCCATGATTGATGCGGGTATTTTTGAAAATGATTTATTAATAGTGGATCGCAGTATTCGCCCTACACATGGAAAAATAGTCATTGCCTCTATTGACAGTCAATTCACCGTAAAGCGATTACACCAAGAAAACAATCAATTATTTTTGATGCCAGAAAACATTAATTTTACTCCCATTGAAGTTACGCCAGAAAATGAAATGCTGATTTTTGGTGTTGTCACACACGTTATCCATGCTGTCTAACAAAATTAGGAAAATTATCCATATCGACATGGATTGCTTTTATGCTGCCATTGAAATACGGGATAATCCGTTGTTGGCTAATAAGCCCGTCGCAGTGGGCGGCGCTGAAGGAGAGCGTGGCGTACTGTGCACGTGTAATTATATCGCACGAAAATTTAAAGTACGCTCAGCAATGGCAACTGCCTATGCAAAGCGTCTTTGCCCTGATTTAATTGTATTGCCTGTTAACATGAAAAAATATCAGGAAGTTTCTGAATTAATTCGCGCAATTTTCCTTGAATTTACTCCTTTGGTTGAGCCATTATCTTTAGATGAAGCGTATCTTGATGTGACGCATTCATCTCATTATCAAGGCAGTGCTACGCTAATTGCGGAAGCGATTCGTCAAAAAATTTTTAATACTGTCCATCTTACTGCTTCCGCGGGTGTTTCAATTAACAAACTCTTAGCCAAAATTGCAAGTGGTTGGAATAAACCAAATGGATTATTTGTCATTCGGCCTCAAGAAGTTGAGCTTTTTATGAAAAGTTTGCCGGTTGCCGAGTTGTATGGTGTTGGTAAAGTGACAGCTAGAAAATTACATGAATTAGGCTTAAAAACGTGTTCTGATTTACAAACTGTTTCACCCAAGGAGTTAATTGAACATTTTGGAGAAAAAGGTGGAAATCGATTATATGAACAATGCCGAGGGATTGACTATCGAGCAGTGGAGCCAAATAGAATCAGAAAATCACTCAGCGTAGAGCAAACATTTAAGCAAGATAGGGAGATGAATGGCGAGTGTTTATCGACTCTGAGTGAATTATACGATTCATTACTGGTAAGATTAAAAAATCACAATGAAAACCGGCCCATTAAAAATCAATTCATTAAAATTAAATTAAGCGATTTTAAAACAGTAACGCTCGAGCGATCCTCACGAACGATAGATTTTTCTCTTTATGAAAATTTGCTGTTTGAATTAATTAATCGATCTTATGGGAAAATTAGACTAATGGGAATGGGTGTGCATTTTTCAGATGCTATCAGCGCCGATTAGGCATAGTTTTCACATTGGATGATCGTGGTTCGGTTTTAGTATAACCAGAAACATTAATGATAGATATCCCGTTGGAAACGCTAACAACTTGATCGTGTTTACTACCCGTAACATTTCCGCCATTACTTATCGCTAAGTCCACTATTATTGATTGAGATGGTAAAAGCTCAGGCTTTTTTCATTAATAAATAGTGGAGCTTTTTTTTCGCAACTCTTGCGGCTGTAAACGTCGGTGCCAACATCACTCTAACACATTAAACATTTGGCCGGGCGCTGGTGGGGCGGCTGAGCATAAGTTTTGCAAGCTTTGAAATTTTTTCTCGCAGGTAGCTTTCAAGCCTGAGGCAGCCAAGTCTGCTATTCGCGAATAATTTGAAATACTTGGCCGTTGCAGAGCGAATATTGCATTATCAAAGCCAAGATCAGAAAGATCCTCGCAACCAAAAGAAATATTGGGAAATGAATCTTTACCAGATTTATAATTAACCGTGCGGTCGGCATCATTAAAACCACGCGCAAAAGCAAATCGATCAACCGCAGGTAAGCTACGTTGCAAATAACCAATAACTTGCCGCCAGACTAAATCACACTTACTATGATTTTTATAGCCGTTACTTAATGCTTTCCATTCATTGTACAGCAGATCAAATGCCTGCATGAGTGTAGTGTAGTGTTCATAATGCATGCCTTCGGTTTTTGGTTGTACTGCTCTTCTAAATTTAGCCAATTCCTTGCGAAGAGGCGTATTACGCGTGACTGTTAGAATAGTATCATTGATATTTAGTGCATCAGTGATTTCATCATCGGTGCTGTCTTTAATCACTTTTATCAATGGTCTTAAATCAAAAGCTGGTTGTTTTGTTTCGATTTGTTTTGCCAATGCTTCAATGTGCGGGCGATAGCGTTCATGCTGACGTTCTCGTTCTGCTTCACCTTCATCTTTCAGTTTTTCAAAACCAAATACAATTTTGTCTGCACCATCGGGATCACCTTCACCTAGGAAAAATTCATATAACTTGATTCGCTTAATAGGAACGCCACCGCGCGTCGTGACATCACCAGCTTGAAATAATATTCGAGGATTTGTTTTTACCATTTCAACCAGTGCTTCAATGTCTGCTTGTGTGCCACGCGCTGCGTGACACAATGCGATTGAAATTTCACTGTCAGGATCCGTGTCGTAATCTACGCTGCTGACTAAACGGTCGATACCTGTTGGCAGCAGACTGAAGAAAGAAGTTCGATCATTACAAAGCGCAAAGAGGAGATTGATTTCAGGTTGTCGGAGCATGGGTTTCAAGGTCTCATTGTGTGATTAATCGTTCTATTGGTATCGGATGCCGCTACTTGTTTGAGTTCTCTTATGTGAATTTCAAAATCAGATCATTTGAATAATTCGAGTTTATGCCAAGATCACTTCTAAATTTTAACTGCTGCCGCAATGTTCTTGCGCCTTACGCCAATGTATGCGGATAGAACCAAATATGATTACCATCAGCCGCATAAAACTGCATTGTGCCAGAACCGGCATTGCCGAAGATATTAATATCATAAACAACATGCGGTGTTTTTAATGCAGGTAGTACTAGCGTTTGCCATTGTTGACTATCGTAAAAATAGGCGGCTTGATTCCCATTATTATCTTCCCCCGCCATTAAAACTTGGTTATACGAAAAAAAGCGTGGAGAAAAATAGACTGATTTATAATTCATTGGTTTTGTATCACTAACAGAATTGCCTGCGTAGTCATAAGAATACATGCTAGTCACAGTTTTACTCTTTTGATCCAAGCCAAATACATAAGCACCCACCGGCGTGGTGAAAGGAATATTGTAGGTCGCAGTAGAAGGCACAGTAAAGTTCTGCCAAACCATATTACTTGTACTCAAGCAGCTTAAGCTATTGCCTGTATTTTGCAAATTCGTGCATTCCATGCCCGCGGTATTAAAATTATATTGTGCATTGATAGCAATGCCCGGTGCCGCAGAAGTTTTGAAGGTTTGACCATTGTCGGTAGAAAGTGATTGGCTGTGGCGTGAATGGCTTAAAATGACATTGTTTTGATAAATGAAGTAATCGTCAATTTTACCTGCTGGGTTTGATAAAATCGTGATACTGCCATTGCCGTCTATACGTGCAACGTGTATTTCCCAATTTTCGTTAAAGCCAAAGACGTAAGCAAATGCTGCATCATCGTTCAACGCTTTAATGACATCCCCAGCGCCACTTGTCACACCATGAAGCGCGATATTTGAAGTGGTCCAGTTAGTGGGATTCGCTCCTGAAGCAACGTGAACCGTCGCATTATTGCCAGCTTGATCGTTTAACACATACCATACATAACCAGCGCTTGCCGCTAAACTAATTTGGCCTGCGCTTTTTGGCACCGTTTGTACATTCGACCACGTTGTGCCATTAAAATAAGAAATAATATATTGATTACCCTGCTTGCCTAACACCCACGCGGTGGGTTGCTTGCCAGTCAGCGGATAAGCTGGATAGATCGAAATGAATTTGGAAATATTCGGAATTTTTTGTGCACTTTGCCATTGCTGTCCGTTGTAAAAAGAGGCATTTCCTTGCGAGTCACACGCCCATGCATAATTACCGGTTGAGGTGAGATTGATAAGATTGCTCAACCCACTGATATTTTCAGTAATCATTTGTTGAGTTTGGGGGCTGAAGTGGTAAACAGGCACATCTGCGTAAGATGAAATGACCGCGAGAGTTAAAATACTGGCCCATATGGCGGTGATAAAACGCATTTTTCCACTCCACATGTAAAATAATTATACACGAATGATATCAGGGCAGTACAATGTATACAATAATTTTTAGTTATATTGTCGTAACTGAATGAAAAAGATCCCCCTAAAACGGGATGGAAATACCCCTCTGATTTCTGTCAACCAATGCCAGGCAATGATGACCCCTTCTAATCTAACGTCATGATTAATAGAATTTTGTCTACTGCAATTATCCTTTTCTATAGTTGCTTCGTTAAGCCAGGGTTATATATTCACCTTGCAACATTCAAAATGATGCAAGTGATTTTAGTTTAAAAAAATAACCATTAGTAAAGACAAAAGGTGATTAACATGCAAAACCGCAGAGAGGAAAAACGACAAATCAACATTTTCTGCTGGATGATCAATAGCGATAAACAAGTTGAAAAACTGGATAAGCCAAAGGAAATGTCAGATGAAATCAATTCAGACTATGTTGCGACAGCAAATGCATTTGAAGATTCTTCTATAAAAGAACGATGTCCCTTGATTGTCGACAGTTTGGATTATGTGCGTGACAAAAAGCGCAGAGAATTATTCGTATTTCAATGCATTGAAGATTCTATCTTGGCTGATTTTGCTAAATACCTAGAATCAAATGGTTTGAAATGGATTTCACACAAATACACGCCAACTAAAATGGCCTTAAACTATTTACTAGCTTATGATCCTAAAGCGTATTCTATAAAAAAAGCAGAGTTGCGATATTTAACAGAAACGGGAAGTTATTTAGAAGATTGGAGTACTCGGCCACGAGCGGAGGTGTTAAAGCATAATTTGCAATCTTTTTTTGGTCGATCCATGCAAGAAATCACCTTGTGTGATTTAACTGATAAGAGTGAATTTGTTGTGGTGAATGTTCATTTTGATAAAAATAAGGAGCATAGAATACAAGCAGGGCAAAAATTATGTGATTGGTTGGCCCCTATTTCGCTGCCCATCGTGATTGTTGGTAATCAGGGTCAATCTGATGTAGGGAAAACGAAGCCAGCCCTGTATAAAAGACAAATTGAATTATACATCCGTAATGGATACCGCTGGGATGGTGAAATGCTCTTTACTAAAAATCCGCATGGTGGCTTTGTCACTTACCCTCGCAATATGAAATTCTTTAAAGAATTAGCTGAAGATAGCACATTAAATAAGGCAGCGAGTTATCGTGTTATTCGTAAGTTCTTTGTTGATAGAATTGCAGAAAAAGATGTTAGTTTGTTTATCACGGCATTGAATGGTGTTTACACTAAAAAGTTTACTTATCCAGCTGGTGGTATACAACGTTCTAGCTGCAAAGCGCTTTTATTTGAATACAGGGAAAGAATTAAATCTACTCCTGCTATCGAAACAACCAATAAATTTGCTAAAAATTAAATTAAAGTAAGAATGGGTATTTCCAAATAAGTTAAGGGGGCTATCAGTGATGGCCCCATTGTGCTAAACCCATCTAAAAAAGATATCGGTTAATTTGCGAAGTAACTTTACGTTGGGCACTTGTGCTTCCGTCTTTTGTTTGTTGTTATAGTTCGTGAGGGCGAAATTGATTTTTATCATCAATTTGCTTTTTATGCGTGGTAACATGGTATAAGCGTAAAACCGAATAGTGTGAAGTACAATAGCGTAAATAATGGTAAATAAGTTAGAAGATCATCCAATCTTTACTCAGTCACAAGACATAGCCGACATTTGTAGCCCTTTGAATCTATTGAATATTAGTTATTTTTCCCATGTGCACCTAGATAATGCTGGAATTTTTTCAGGCATCGCAAATAATGTTAAATTTGCTGAGAATTATATCGAGAAAAAATTCTACGAAGCTGATATCCATCTTGCTAACTCCGACAATATAAATAAATTCGTTGTATGGGATGCAATTGAGCGTTTCGGACGAAGCGAGCAAATGTATTCTGAGGGAATTGAATTAGGGGTTAATCATGCATTTACCATCTTTGAAAAAACAGATTATGGCCGTGATTTTTTTCATTTCGCCACCAATCAAGCAGATAGCTCTATTAACCAAACGTATTTAAGCAATATTGATTTGCTTAATCAATTTATCATGTATTTTAAAAATACGATGAATGAATCAAAATCTTTATCATCCGCTTATGATTTTCCCTTTGTCATTGAAAAGCCCTACGATGGTTTTATTATAAATCCTGCTATTCCAATAAATCCTAATGCGTTACGTGCAAGATTAACTAAATTAATACATAACAATAAAGCTTTTAAAGTTAACAATAAAACGCTGCTTTCGTTTCGGGAAATGGAAGTGTTGGCGTGGTTGCATTATGGTAAAGCAGTGAGTCAAGTGGCGGAAATATTAGGCGTTACCGATGTAACCATTAATAAACATATAGCAAGAATTAAAGAAAAAACTCGCTGTTATACCCAATTTCAAATGGGTGAGTTTTTTTCCAGCTTCTTGAATAATGATTTCAGCATTATTGAAGACTTGATAAAAAATAAGTTTATCAAAAATTAAGTTTGCTTGCGAATGCCGGTTGGCTTAAGAGACTGGTTTTCAGCAATCACGAGGCTCACGACTTAGCCAATAATCATTTCGATAAGCAGAATGGTCACGATCAGTTTCTTGTTGCTAGAAAATCATCAAGTTCATATGCATTTTAATTTTTAGATTTTTCATAGCATTTCTGCGCTTTCATAATCTGTTCAATGTGGGTTTCGGCCCACGTGGCGACATTATTCAGTATCCTGGTTAAGCTTGAACCTAACGGAGTTAAAGAGTACTCAACTTTAAGCGGAACGGTTGGGTAAATTTTTCTATCCACTAAGCCGTCTTTTTCTAAACCTTTTAATGTTTGAGTCAGCATCTTTTGGGTAATGCCGGGAATGACGCGGCGCAATTCATTAAACCGAAATGTTTTCTTATGCAGTTGACCAATAATTAATATCGTCCATTTGTCTGCGATTCGATCAAGAACCATGCGTGTTGGACAATTTTCTTGGTAAACGTCCCACTGAGGCTTTTTACTAGTATGCATAAAGTACCTAGGGCACTTTTAGGTGCCTAATTGCGAATTAATACTAAACTTCCTATAGTTTGCCAGAGGTAACCTAAAAATGAAACGCAAAGAAGGAAATTAGAAATGAAAAAAGTGACGGTGTATTTATGTTGTTTAATGAGCTTAGTATTTTCACTCAGCACAATGGCTTTAGATCAGCAACCAATGGATGAAAATAAACAAATAGTTACTGAATTTTATAATCAAGTTACCAATGAGAAGAATTTTTTGAATGCAGAAAAATACTTAGGTGCTTATTATACGCAGCACAATCCTACGGCAGCAGATGGAGCGGAAGGATTGAAGGGCTATATTCAGTGGTTACAAAATCAATATCCTGCAGCACATAGTGACATTAAAAAAGTTTTTGCCGAAAAAGATTACGTTATTCTCCATGTGCATTTTGTTTTAAAGCCAGGCACGCGCGGCCTTGCCATTGTCGATATATTTAGATTGGACAATGGAAAAATTGTTGAGCATTGGGATGTTATCCAAGATATTCCAGAGAAGGCTGCTAATAATAACGGCATGTTTTGATAATTTAGAGATGACGAGAGTGTGAGCAGATAGGCAAACACGCTTTTTCTCTGGCTGTTACCACCCATTTATCCAAGGGGAAAATCGCGATTCTCCCCTTAGGAAACCCCATCGCGTAGGGAGTACATCAAGATGCAAAAATCGCATCTTGATGTACGAATGGTATAGAATATGATTGACCTATTTATTGTACAATAAAGCTTGGATTTATTAGTTCAGCTTTATTGTACTCTAAGGGTAACCCATCGTCGATTCGTAATATTCTTTTCCCAACTTCTTGTACGATAATATCTCCCGCCGCCGTATCCCACTCCATTGTAGGCGATAATCTTGGATAAATATCAGCACTATTTTCAGCTATTAAACCAAATTTAAGCGCGCTTCCCATGGGAACAATTGCTAATTTATTTCCATCATTGATTAGTTTGTTTAAAAAATCTTGAGTTTTAGCAGAGAGATGAGAGCGGGATGTTACAACACGTAAGATGCTATCATTATTTGTTTTGGGTAGCAACTTTACGGTTTCATGTGAGGAGATTTTGTAGGCACCTTTGTGTTTTTCTGCGTAGTAAGTTAAATTAAGCGCAGGAGCGTGTATGACTCCTATAATTGGCTTATTGTTTTGAATTAAAGCAATGTTAATAGTAAATTCATTATTTCTCTGGATAAATTCTTTTGTGCCATCCAAGGGATCTACTAGAAAAAAGCATTGCCAGTGTTTTCTAATTTCATATTGATGCTCTAATGATGATTCTTCAGAAATGATAGGGATGGAGGGAAATAATTGTTTAAGTTGGTCACAAATAAACTGGTGTGATGCAGTATCAGCTAATGTTAATACAGAATTGTCATTTTTATTTATGGTTTTAATTTCCGGTTGTTGATAAATACGTGATACAATCTCGCCAGCTGTTTGCGCTAAAGTAATTAATTCTCTTATCACTCGAAATTCCTTAAATCTTGCTATTCATAAGAGAGGTAATTATAGTTTGGTCATCTTCATCTGAATAGGTTTTAGCAAAGGAGAGTTTTGTGAGTGAGAATAAATGGATTGTCAATTTCAGGCAGCGTTATGATTTGGAAATGTTATTAACGCAAGGATTTAACCCATTAACGGGTTTTTTATCACAAGCAGACTATCAAAACGTTTTGAATCTCAATAGGTTGGAAAATAATCAGCTTTGGCCCATGCCTATTGTGTTAGATGTTGATGAAAAATTTGCAGCCAGTGTTAGCCTTGGTGAAGATATTTTCCTGTGTGATAGTGATAATTCTGTTTTAGCATCAATGAAAGTCACCGATAAATGGCAGCCTGATAAAAATTTAGAAGCAAAAGCTATTTTTGCTACTGAAGATTTAATGCACCCTGGCGTTAATTATTTATTTAATGCGATGGGTAGCTGGTACTTGGGAGGCCCTGTACAAGCAATACAAGTCCCCAAACATTATGATTTTGTTGAGCTACGGCATACGCCTCAATCATTAAAACAACAATTTTTTAAAGCGGGTCATCAAAGGATTGTGGGGTTCCAAACAAGAAATCCAATGCATAGAGCGCATATGGAACTTACTCTGAGAGCAGCCAAAGAATACGAAGCGCATATTTTACTTCATCCAGTGGTGGGTGTTACGAAACCAGGTGATGTTGATCACTTCACGCGCGTAAGATGTTATCAAACTTTATTAAATTATTATCCAGAACAAGCAGCCACTTTAAGTTTATTGCCATTAGCCATGCGAATGGCGGGGCCTAAAGAAGCTTTATGGCATGCCATCATTCGTAAAAATTACGGCTGTACACATTTTATAGTGGGACGTGATCATGCTGGGCCGGGTAATGATTCGGCGAATAAACCATTTTATGATCCATATGCTGCCCAGGATTTTGTGCAGGAATACCAAGAAGAAATAGGAATTAAAATCATTCCCTTTCAGGAAATGGTTTATGTAAAAGAAAGAAAACACTATTGCTTAGCGAATGAAGTAAAGCCTGATGAAACAATCGCTACTATTTCAGGTACGCAATTACGGCAGGCATTAGTAACAGGCAATCCCGTTCCGGAATGGTTTTCATTCCCAGCGGTTATGCGTGAACTACATCTTTCTTATCCACCAAAGCATAAGCAAGGGTTCACAATATTTTTCACCGGACTGTCAGGCGCAGGTAAATCAACCTTAGCAAATGCACTGATAGCGAAATTAAAGAGTGTGGATACAAGAAGCACAAGCTTGCTTGACGGAGATATTGTTAGGCGTGTGCTGGCAACAGAGCTAGGATTTAGCAAAGCAGATCGTGATTTAAATATTAAACGGATTGGTTTCGTTGCGTCAGAAATCACTAAAGCGGGAGGCATTGCCCTGTGTGCTGCGATTGCCCCGTATCAAGATGTCAGAAATGAATGTCGGCAATTAGTATCACAACATGGTGGTTATATCGAGGTGTTTGTCTCCACTTCTTTGGCTGTTTGTGAGCAAAGAGATACAAAAGGCTTATATGCTAAAGCTCGAAAGGGTGAAATGAACGGATTAACAGGAATTGATGATCCTTATGAAAAACCAGTTAACCCCGAGATAATTATTGATACGGCTGTTCTTGATATTGATGGTGCAATTAAAAAAATTATTGATTTCTTACAAGATGAAGGTTATCTCCAATTGGCACAAATTAATCCTCTTTATTCATTATCTGCTGCAGAAGAAGAGGCTGACACGGTTGAACAATGTGAGAACATATAGTGATTGATTCTCATAAATATAGCATTATTAAAGCAGTAAGTTGGCGTCTATTTGGAACAATATCCACCATTTTTATTGCTTTTATGCTCACGAGTAAGTTGAGCTTTAGCCTCTATATCGGATTATTTGAATTTATATCTAAAATTGTTTTATTTTACCTGCACGAGCGCCTGTGGGTAATAATTTCAATTAGGTATGCCCATTACACTTCAAAAAGCGAAGTGTAATGGGTATGGCCCGCTATTTTTATGAGTGGTGCTTTCTTCAGAGAGGTGCTTATTAACTATTTACAGGCGGTAAGTAATATTACTTTCTACCAATAAAACCTTCTTTAATAGAGCTTATTATTGCTTGCACTGCTTTAACATTTCGATTTTCATGTCGGTACACTAAGCAAATTTCATCATGGTGACAGGGCATTTTAGGGACGGGCTTAAGTTTGTTAGGGTAGGCTGAGAGCGCAACGCAGGTTGGCAGAATCCCAATGCCGCTACCGTTTGCCGTTAAATTTGCAATCACTTCTAGGCTATTGCTGGTTAGCACGCGTTTATATTTTAACCCTTGCCGATGAATACGTTTTAATAACGAATTCGTTTGTGTTAGATCAGGATCAAAGATAAGCACCGCTTCGCCGGAATCAATTTGCTGGTTGACATTTTTTTCTCCCGTATGCCAAAAAGTTATTTTACCATCATAAAGTTTCTGGATAATTAAATCGGGATGCTTAATAGGATTAACTATTAATCCAATATCAATGGAAAGATTAATAATCCCTTCTGCAATATTTCGTGATGAGTCATGTGTTAATTGAATTTCTAGTTTTGGATAATCCATTAACAATTTCGGTAAAAAACGAGATAAGGTACCTAAAGCAACGGAAGGATGGGCGCCAAGAGTAAATTTTCCCTGGATTTCATAATGCGAAGCTAAGCTTTCCGCTTTTACGCTATCCCATAACTGAAGTAACTGTTTCGCATGAGATAGAAGGCGTTTCCCTGCCTTTGTTAGTACCACACCATTTTTGCCTCTAATGAAAAGCTCGGTTCCGATGGCTTGTTCCAACCGTTTTACGGCTAGCGTTAATGAAGGTTGGCTAATACCAATGCGCTTAGCAGTGCGGGATAAATTTAAGGTATGAGAGATTTCAACAAAATAAATTAAATCGTTGGGTGATGCGATCATAATTATACCTATCCTCTTATCTTACTGAAGACGCATAAAAAGTAAAATCATAGGTTGGCTAGTATATCCATAGGTTTTTTCTATGTCATCAATAATAATTATCAATTTTATTAATATATAAGCGGTTGCTAAACTGAGTTGAAGTATTAGATGAGTATGATAGCAATGGAAGGAACAAAGTCTTTATTCAGCTCAACGATGAAAGGCACTCATGTCGCAACAGGAATAAGACATGAGATTTCACCGTTACACGAAACTGCCTCCTACTTAGCCCGAAAAATCATGCTAATGGTGATGTCGTTTCGCAGGATGTCCAATTCCAAAATGCCCTGTGCCACGTCGATTTGCGAATCGTGTCTAAAACCTCATCTTCCTCAAGTTATTTCTGCAATTGAAGCGCAACGGCCAATATTATTTGTGTTGCCGGCGTTTCCTGGAAAATCCCCTAATCCGGCGAAGGTCATTGGAATCCTTCCTGACATGGCTGAGCAACTTTCGCTTGAGTTTCTTAATAACCTTTGTCAACAAATTCAAAAAATCTATTCGCCAGGTGCTCACGTCATTTTATGTTCTGATGGCAGGGTTTTTAACAATGTAGTGGGCATACGCGACAGAGACGTGACTGATTATCAGCGAGCGTTATCTTTGTTAATAGAAAAACTATCTTTTACTTTTATTTCCACATTCAATCTTGATGATTTATATTCAGGTTCTGACTTCAATCAGATGCGTAATCGATTGATGGAACAATATGGCGAGCAGCTGGAAGCTGTCAAAGATGCTGTTCGCAGAGGGAGCAAAATGTCGTGCAGCATAGCGGATGAAGAGGTGCATCGGCAATATTGTGGCATTACGCGTTTTCTAGTGGAGGACGCCACTCGTCCGGGGCAGTCACTTAGCCGCAATGCGATACAAAAAGAGTGCCGACAACGCGCCTATATTGTCATCCAACGAAGTAGAGCTTGGAGTGAATTAATCGCGCAGCATTTTCCTCATGCCGTTCGTCTTTCTATTCATCCCCAGACGTGTGGCGCTGCTAAATTAGGTATTCGCCTGATGGAAGCGGAGCGTTGGATGACGCCGTGGCACGGTGTTGCTATGGAGATAGGTGGAAGTTTTGTGCTACTTAAACGTGCACAAGCAGAAGGCCTTGGTGCGCGCGTAATTTATCGGGAAGGCAAGCCAAGTCATTATGAATTGGATGATAAACAAAAAATTTCTAAGCTGCGGGGGATTTTGTATGGAGCCTAAAATCACACCGCTTCGACCTTTTGGTTTACTTTTGGAACCTAAAGAAGCTCTCAATAATTTGGGCGATCTTGATGTAAAGCACTTGCGCGACCTCATCAATCATGAGCATCTCATCGTATTAAGAGGATTTCAAACGTTCCAAAATGCTGAAGCGTTTTCAAAGTACTGTGAGCGTTGGGGTGAAATAAGCATTTGGCCTTTCGGAAAAGTGCTTGAGTTGATTGAGCAAGACAATCCAGAAGATCATATTTTTGATAATAATTATGTTCCACTGCATTGGGATGGTATGTATCGCCGCCAGATCCCTGAGTTTCAAATTTTTCATTGTGTAGAAGCGCCACTATCAGGGCAAGGAGGAAGAACAACATTTTCAAACACCATTCTAGCTTTGAAATATGCTCCTTCGGAATCGAAAAAGCTTTGGAGTAAGGTAACGGGTATCTATCAAAGAAAAATGGAATTTTATAATAGTAAGACAGTATCACCCATTATCAATAAGCACCCTTATAAAGACTTTTCTGTCATTCGTTATAATGAACCGCCCTCTGAAGAAAAAGGCCGTTTTGTGAATCCACCCGTGCTTGAGTTTACTGGCGTTAGTCTTGAGGAGTTAGAAAGCTTTCATTTTAGTTTAAAACAAGCCCTTTATGCCCCACGCAACTTTTATGCTCATGAATGGCAAGCAGGAGATGTAGTCATTGCTGATAACTTTTCACTTCTCCATGGTAGAGAGGAATTTATCGCTAAGTCTCCTCGCCATTTGCAACGGGTTCATGTCTTGAGTGATCCTCCTTTTGATAATCCTGGTCTTAAGTCTTATCAATGAGCACACATACCGCTGACATTGTTATCGTTGGGGCGGGTCCTGTAGGGCTCATGTGTGCCTACCTAGGACAACTTTGTGGTATGCGCACTGTTGTTGTAGATAAGTCTGACGAGCCGCTAAAAGTGGGTAGAGCAGATGCATTAAACGCACGTACTTTACAACTGCTTGAGTTAGTCGATTTGTTTGCAGAGCTATATCCTTTAGGAAAGATATGTAACACCAGTTCTGTGTGGGCAGATGGAAAATTTATTTCCCGTCAATCTTCATGGTGGGTTGAACTTGAAGGGTGCTTGCATAAACATTTTCTCATGCTGGGACAATCCTACCTGGAAAATCGATTGGATGAGAAGCTTAGTAAGATGGGAGCAGGAGTCAAGCGTTCCACAACAATTAAAAATATTGAGCTTAATCAAGCGGGCTGTCTAACAACACTCTCAAATGGCGAGAGAATCCAATCAAGTTACCTCATTGGTGCTGATGGTTCTCGGTCTTTCGTTCGTAATCACTTTAAAATACCGTTTGAAATAATAAGACCTCAAATGATATGGGCAGTGATTGATGGCATTATAGAGACGAATTTCCCAAAGGTTCCTGAAATAATCGTTTTTCAGGCAAGCACCTCCGATGTGGCATGGATTCCGAGGGAGGGAAAAATTGATCGATTTTACGTAAGAATGGATACCAACGACTTTAGTCTTAAAGACGCAATTGACAAAATAAACCACGCTCTACAGCCTTATACCTTAAATTTCAAAGAGCTTATCTGGTTTTCACAATTTGCAGTAAAAGAATCGGTTGCCGAGAAATTTTTCGTACACGATCGTATTTTTCTCGCAGGGGATGCATGCCATATTCACTCAGTCAATGGAGGGCAAGGTCTTAACACAGGTCTTGCCGATGCATTCAATCTAATATGGAAGTTAAATGGGGTGCTGAATTGGGGTGCCTCTACTGAACTTTTACAGAGTTATGAAGACGAGCGCAGGCCAGTTGCGCAAAGTGTAATTGAGACTTCTGGTGAGCTGGTCCGTTCGACTAAATATTCAAAGAATGGTACTCACGCCAAAGACTATGTCAAGATTGTCGAAAAACATGCAGGGAATATAACGGGGATGGGGATTCGTTATGGAGATGAGGGGCTCCGTGGCTCGCGACTTTTTGACTTTGAAATTTTTAACGGCAGTGTCAAGACACGGCTTTACTCGCTTCTAGATTATACTAAATTCGCCCTGCTAATCTTCGGTGAGGATGAAGTAAATTTTTCAAACATACCCGAATTTATAAAAGTTATACAAATTCATTCAAGCAAATGCAAGGCAGATTATTGGACAAATAACCTTAATTATATAAACCAGGCAATTTTAGTCCGACCTGATGCCTACATTGAATCGTCCGCACCGTTAAATAAGGCTGCGTCCTTATTCGAATTCGCTGCTGTATCCTTACTATGAAAAATGGGACTATACCCATCCCACTTCGCTTTTAAGGTGAAATGGGCATATAAATTTTAAAATGAGGTTATTATGCAAATTGTTTTAACGAGTAGGGGTTCGCAAACCAATACCCAAGAATATATGCATGCAGTCTTTGCGCATATCAGTCACTTAATTGGGATTGAGAGCATTCAATTTGGGCCGGCCAGTCCTGGGATTTTTGGAGGTCAGACAGTGATTATTAACTGTAAACCTCAAGGCACCACCGTCGAAAATGAGGGGTTGGCTAAAATAGTTGCAGAGGTGGTTCGTCTTCACGAGGATTTGGTGCTAGAGAAGATTAATATTATTCCTGCATACCTATTAGAGGCTATTAAAGCAAAAGCGCCTGACGTTTATGAGATTGACCGCTATTTTGCGGAATTTGCTGCAAATCACGATGAATACTGCAAGAATCTACAAGCCGCTAATGTAAAAAGAGTGACGGTTGAGTATGTTACAGTGGGTGCGAATACCATATCACCAACGGGTAAAATAGCTACTCACTCTCAAGGTAATGATCCTGTATCATTTGATCCTACTAACGCTTACCATTGTTTTGCTGCCGCATTATTGGGAGACCCTAAATTAAAAAATAGGTTTAAAAACGTTAACGGAATTCAAAATGTGCACATGGTATTAGGCGAGGGTAAGGTTTCTATCGATTTTATTACTGTGGCCACTCACACTGTTCCCTTGCCACAGCCTGCGCCTGCTGCTGCTAATGTTAACGGGTTAGTAAGTGCCTTTGATGCCCTTAATCCGTTTGTGGTAAATTTACCCCCAGAAGAGCCGTACATGCCTAGGCCGGCGGCAACGAGACATTAATCAACGGATTGGTTTGTGGAAGAATGCAGATTTTCACGAATCAAAAAAGCCCCACCTAAGCGGGGCTTTTTTCTGTGCCTAAATAATGGAAGGACCTACTGTGATCGAATTAGTCAACGCGATACCGCAAGAATTGGTTGCTGATACGACGACATGATAAAGTGTAGTATCGCTATTAAAGCTTAAAACACCTGTAATGGGATCAATAGTAACCGTGTCAGTTCCACTGAAGGCTGGAGAGATTGAAGCAATGGCGTATGTTAGGTCGGTGCCGCTAAAATAGGGCGCGAAATTAACGTTGCCTATCCCTGAAAATGTAGTTTGATTTGGATTTAATCCACCTAAGAAAGTTGCTTTAATCCCATTAGGACAAGTGTTTGGCTCAATTTTTTCTTCTGTTTTCGTTAAAACCTGCGGCACATATACAGCAGGCTCAGAAACCCAGTTTTCAAAACCACTATTTCTTGGTGCTGGCGCATTGGGAGCATTATTCATGCACACTCTGCCACGGAAAACTTCCACGTATAATGCGCCATTATTCATTACCGCTTGATAATCGGTACCCCGTACACCCAATAGACGGATCGGAGTCTTCACTTGATAATCGGCAGGATTGTGTTTGGCAATGGCGCCGGTGATAGTGCGAAATCCACCCGTTATCAGATTGCCGATAAAGCTACCCGCATTAGCGTTTTTGGTAAAACGATAATTATCGACTGAGAATGTAGTGTTTTCTTTAAATGTCATTAATGAATTATCAGAGAAAACGACTTGGGCTTGCGAGTTAGCGGCTGTGCGCAAGACTTCATTTTGATAAATGGGAGAGCTTTTTTGTAAGGCTCGGCCATTTGCACTGAAGCTGCCCTTTACCCAAACCACATTTGCAATGGCTGAGCTTTCTGCAAAAGCATTAAGTGTTATAAAAAAAGACAAAATAACAAATCCAATTAAATTTTTAATCATAATAATTCTCACTATTACTTAAATTTCGCATTAACAATAGGTAATTTTGGACCTAATTGCAGAGGTCGAGAGGCAAGCATTTGCGGTGCTGTGTAGGCATTTGGCACCATCACATATTGACCGCTAGGCAAGCAAAACTCGCTATCTACCTCTCCTTTGTAGTTTGTTTTCAGAGGGGCGACGACGACAGGGTTGCAATCAGCAAAATTCACACTAAGACCCGCGTTCAATGTGTTAGGTAAGCCTTCTTTGCCATCGGTGTAGGCGGCAAATAATCCTAAGCTGACACGGCCATTGTAAAATGCGTTTAACCATTTAAGTGTGGCTTCATAATTGTTAAAAGGCTGGCCGACAGTGGCTTTAACACCCAATCCAACCTGGTCGGTTAATGCTTGATTAAGCCTAATGGTTCCACCAAATCCACTGACGATTTGATCGGAGGAATAGATTTGATTATAACGAACATTATCATAATTGAGGTTAAGACCCAGTGTGCCCCCTTGCCATACATTAAAGCCAATTCCTGGGCTAATGTTATAAGCATTGGAACCAGCAATGTGTCTATTATCAAAAAAAGGAGTGGGAGTGCCCGCAACGTTAATAATAACGTCTCTTGGGTTTAGGGATTTGCTGGGGGCATGAGAGGCATAAGCATTCAAACCAACAAAACATTTAAAGTCATCACAAACACCGTATTGATAGCCTCCACCCACGGCGTATTGTTGTAACCACTGTTGTGTGGTGCCGGATAAAAACTGATACTTGATATTTTGCCTTAAATATTCGGCTGATAATTTTATACGATTTTGGTCATTCAGCAGGGTGCCAGCGGTTAAATTTAACCGATAATTATTGACACCCACTTCACCCAAAACATTATAAGCTGCTGTTGGCGCGAACCAGCCTGTGTAATTGCCCTGCAGGACTGGGCTCATTAAAGTAGTGGTGGTGTTATCCGCTTGTGCTGCGTTGATTGCCGCAGACAGAAATGCTGCTCCGCATAGAAGTTTATAAGCGCGACTCATTTTCATACTTCCCTTGTATTGACAAATTCCGAATGAGCATTATGCAGAAAGAGCGGCAAATAATAAAGGGTATCTGGATCAAATTGTGCAATGGGTTGTTATAGATAATGGAGGGGCGGGTTTGTCTTAGAAAGAAGCCTTCTTGAACTACCTAGCGGGAAGCGGGTGATTGGCTTTTTTTTGGGTAAGTCTGATTATAGTAAAAATTACATTTAAATGTGAGAGAATGCCCAGGATATAGTCTAAGTCATGTTGGTTGGAAGAGGATTGTATGAGTAACGATTTTTATTCCCCTTTTAAAAGTGCAGTGTATCGATTTGTCTGGCTGGCAATGTTTTTTTCAAATGTTGGAACATGGGCGCATACGGTTACCAGTTCTTTGGTGATGACTCAACTGACCACCTCATCAACATTAATTGCATTGGTTCAGACTTTTGCAATGTTACCTGTTTTTCTGTTTGCGATACCTGCTGGTGTATTGGCTGATTTGTACGATCGTAGAAATATTATTATTGGTGCGCAAATTATTATGTCATTGCTAGCATTATTAATGGCATGTTGTGTTTATGTTGGCTATATGTCTCCCGCTTTGTTGCTAGCGATGACTTTTTTGTTAAATATTGGTTTTGCATTCAATCAACCCGCATGGCAAGCATTCGCATCCACATTGATTCCTACGCAAGATATAAAGCAAGCCGCGGCCTTGAATAACCTAAGTTTTAATATATCAAGGTGTATCGGTCCTGCCATAGCCGGTTTTTATTTTTCAAAACTTGGCCCAGGACCTTTATTTTTGCTAAATTCAGTATCATTTGTTGGCGTCATTTTGATGCTAAAATTTAAAACCATTTCGCAGCCTGATTTGGCTAAAAAAGTTAATTTCAAACAAGCAGCTACTGCTTTTAAAGAAACATTTAATTTCATAAATGAATATCCTCTTTTAAAAAATATCATTTTAAAATCTTCAACCTATTTTCTTTTGGCTTCCTGTTTTTGGGCGGCATTGCCTTATATAATCATTACGTATCATCACATGGGTAATAGTGATTTAGGATTACTTATTAGTGGTGCAGGTATTGGCGCTGTTTTAAATGCCTTATACCTCCAGAAGCTAAGGAAAAAATGGAGTGAAAATTCTTTAACAGCATGTGCATTGCTATTTACCGGAATAGTAATGCTTTTCTTTAATATGACAAATTCATTAGTAAACTATTTTGGTTTGATGATTATATTTGGTGTGGCCTGGTCGTTATCAATTTCAATTTTTAATGGCAATCTACAAGCAGATTTTCCACAACATATTCGATCACGTCTCATTGGATTATATTATGTATTTTTTGCATTATCTCAGGTTATTGGTAGCTACGTATGTGGCAATTTAATTCAGGCATTTGGTTTAAATTTGACGATGCTAGTCTTGTCAATAATTTCAATATCAATGGGTTTCTATTGGATTTTGAGTCATCCCCAGAAAGGAGAATTACTTAGTGCACAATCGATGAACCGTCATTAGTGCGGCGATGCAAGCGGTGATGAAAATAGGTAATGCACATCCTGCTAGCGCTTGCGATTTGATAAAAAATAGAGTCGATTGTTATTCGAACTTACTAACGATAAAAGTAAAGCGATCGATGAAGCGATAACGGTGACAACAGCGATAGATAAAATATTAAAACCGCCTATATAAGATGCTATAGCTGCTCCTATGGCAGACCCTAATACGCTGAAGGTTCCTCTTACTGCAGAGGCGCTTGCTCTTAGATCAGAGAAATATCGAATGGCAGTTGTTGTGGAGGGTGGATGAGCAATTGCCATTCCGCTTTGTAGAAAGAAAGCAGCAATTAAAAATGCTAAATTTTTTCCATTTAACATACAGCAAACCACTAGCATCATGGAGCTAACTAGCGAAAGAAGAAGGCCAAATTTAAGTGTAATTTTGATTCCATAGTGGGTGACTAATTTGGAAGCTGCAATGCTACCGAATGCGTAACCAATGGTCATAAATCCGATAAAGTATCCGCATGTTTTAGAATCAAACCCTAGTTTTTCCATGAGGTAGATAGGCATTGCAGTCAATAATGCGGTAGATCCCATTACTAAAACCGGATAGATTGATGCGTAACGCAAAAACCCAGTGTGTTTTATCACAGTGAAATAAGATAAAAAGAATCGTTTAATGGTACCCGATTGGCGATTACTTTCTTTGTGAGTTTCAACAAAAAAGTTATTCAATAAAATAAATAATAGGGAGCTAAGTATTGTTATCAATAAATAATTCGTGCGCCATCCGGCCGTTGAAAGATACCCACCTAATATTGGCGATAGCGATGGCATGATAACGAGTAATGCACCGGTCCATCCAAGCGTTTTAACGCTTTTTTCGGCTGTATACATGTCTTGAATAGTAGCTAATCCCACAATCAATGCTGAAGCACCTCCAATTCCTTCTAGCAGACTCCCTAGCATAAACATCCATAATTTCACAGAAACGAGACACATGGTTGCGCCTAGGAGGAAGGTTGCAAATCCATACAATAAAGTAAGACGGCGCCCAAAGTAATCAGCCAGTGCGCCATAAATAATTCCTGATGAGGCAAAGCCAGCATAAAAAATACTGATAGAAATTAATAAGGTACTAGTGTCGCATTCAAAGTAATGCGCCATTTGCGGAAGACTCGGCATATAAATATTACCTGCCGCTAATGCAAGTGACGTTGCGAGTACAATAAGGTAGGGCATAAGCCATAATCGATCTGGATTAAGCTCATTGGCTTGCTGTTCTATAGATAATTTGCTTTCCATTTTCGCGCCCTTAAATTTTATAAATAACTCAATATTTCCATTCAAATAATCCGGATTGGATTCTATATATTTAAACGGAGTTTAGTTATGAATGGACAAAGAGAAGCGAAAGGATAGCATATTTTAATTGCAAAATAGACGGTTTACGCAATATTTAGCTCATTTCTGGCAGGGGATTGTTAACTAATTGATTTAATAGGTTGATAGAGGACTTCACAAAAAAAAGTTTCTGCAGCAACCTGCTGCAGAATTGTATCTCCACTATAACCTCAATTATTATAATTGCATGCTAGCCATTGGTACAATTTCGGCCTTCGGTTTTTGCGGTGGTAGGAAGAATCGATTTTTCGCAACGGCTAGTCGGTCTAGGTGTTTGCTAACATCTCGGCCGCGTTTTTCCTCGTGATTTTTTGCAAGGCGATTAGCGGCCATGATTCCCAGTGTGGCGCCGATACCAATGCAAATTAATACGCCAATGCCCAAAACGCCTAAGCCAATCGGGCCCATTGCTAGTGCGAAACTACCGGTAACGGCCAGCACTCCAAAAAATAATGCGTTGGAAAATAGCGCGCCAACCGCTGCGCCGATGATCTGCCTTTTGGAATTGCTAATTTTACTACCACGCGCATGATTTCTAAATTCTGATATGGAATGCGTCTTGTCCGCTAAATTTTTATTATTATTCAATACATCATTAAGGGCACTTTGATAATGCAGAGCAGTTATGCGCGCGCGAGTAATGTTTTTTGTGGGATCATTTATCTCGTCAAGGAGTGTTTTTTCAAGCTCATTTGAAGCGTCTAATAGATCCTTGAAAATAGCATTCATCAACAAATCTTTTTCATCTGTGTCTTCAAGTTTCTTACGGATATTGGAAAAAATCTCCTGAATGGCCGCGATTTCTTTGCTTCTCAGGGTTTTTATAAGGATTGAATTCTCTGTGTTACGTTTTAACAAAGGAACACCTTCTTTGTCTTTATTTTCAAAGGTATTTGCTAAATTAAACCCAATTAATGATGTAGATGCAGACATATAACCATCCTCTTAATAATATTTTATAGCTATTATATTTAGCGGTGGCTGACAAAGGGCTGACGTAAAAATGACAAAATTGTCATTTTTAGTTTATGAGTATCCCTGGAAGAGGAATTAAGATTGTGTTAATACTTCTCTTGATATAATTTTACTCACTTTTTCCATTTAATCTTTGAATACGGATAATTATGCATAGAAGTACCGGAAACCTTGGGTTGGTTCAGCATCCCATTAATAATGTATTGCACAAAGCAATTCTTGCTAATGAAACAGAAAAAGCGCTGCAATTAATTCGAGAAGATATTGAAGCGGTACTCATCAATGCACAGTCTTTACAAAACACACCGCTTTTACTCGCCTTAAAGCGTGGTCAAATTGCTATTGCAGCTGCCCTTTTGCAGCATGCGCATATCAATGTGCACGAAAAAGATGTAAGAGGCTTAACCGCCCTGCATTGGGCTTGTATGTTACGCCTCAATAATATCATTCATCTTTTACTAAAGAGAGACGCTGATCCCCATTTTGAAACCAAAGCTTGGGTTTCGGGGTATGGGAAAATGCGGATGACACCATTTAACTTATACATCCGAGAAGTTAATATGTCTTGTCTACAAGGTTTTGCTTGGAGCGATTCTTCAGATTATGTTGATAGGGCCTCATTATGCTTTATGGGAGAAATGGCTTATACCGATATTATTTTTCATATCGATGCAATATGCACCAATTTAAATTGGCTGAAATCCGGTATGAAATTTGTAGCGCTTCAGGAAAGATTAGCAAACGGCCGCATTTTTTTTCGATCATGTGATGTGTTTAAATATAATTTTTCGATTGCTTATGAAGTTTTTTGTGAATTTCGTAATCGTAGTGCTGTTGATGAAGCACTTTTACAGCGCATGCAGCCTCCCATTTTACCCAAGCAATCGATTTTCAAAGCTAGCTGTGGGACGTTGCTTCCTGGTATGGATTTGCAGCATGACGAAAAAGTCAATCGCACGCCTTGATTGTGAGGCATTGCTTTTGTCCATTATCTGAGCTTGACCGATAGTCCCTCCAAGTTATAACCTCAATAAGCCTATTTAAGGAGTATTGAATAATGCATAAAAAGGATTTTATAAAATCAGTTTTGAGTTTTTTAATGTTAGCCCCCCTCTTGGCTATGGGTGCACCTGAACCATTAATTTATATGCGTCCCAATGAAACCCCATTATTTACCGAATTATACCAACACTATGGTTTGCTAAATCCCCCCGAGTTACACGTTTATGATAGCTCAATCTATCTCGGTCAACCCGGTGAAAAAAGTTTATTAATCCCTTCCAGCACAGCCTTTTTTAAGGATGTCGATCAAACGCTGCGTGCCTATCATACCCGCATAGGCAACCAAGCATTATTTCTTGATCCACAAGAAACAAAAGCAATCTTTTGTCCTACCAATGGTTCTTTACAAATTATTTTCGCACTGGTCTATTCAATTGCAACCACGGAACCACAAAAAAACTTTTTGTTTGTTGAAAAAATCCCCTTTTATTCTTTTCACGAGCATGCCATTAGTTATCGGTCTTATCCGAATGCAAGATTCCAAGGTTTTAATGATCCCAGTGAAGTAAAACCTAAACCCGGTGAAATATTAGTGGAATTTGTTACTTCACCTAATAATCCCGATGGAACATTCCGCGAACCTTACACCAAAGCGAATATCATTATTGCCGATTTTGTGTTTGCTTCACCTACGTATGGTAGTGATGGCACGGGTTACATACAAAAAAATAGTGCTTGGATAGCGAAAGCGAGGAGTGATGGCAAACATGTTTTTGCTTTTAATTCCGTTTCCAAAGCACTGGGAAGGCCCGGTTATCGACTTGGTTATATGTGGTTTCCAATGAGTGATGCTTATGCGGCAGATATATTTCATAACTTTTTCTCTTACACTTGGAAGTTAACAGTGGGAGAGAGCACCCCTGGCGTTGCGGATGCATTGAATCTGGTTTCTGCGCTCCTTGCATTGCCTGATGCGGGCCAATCACTGCGTACGGATGCGTATAAAACTATCGTGAAACGCTACAATCTTGTCAAAACCGAATTGATGAAGCGTTATCCTGGTACTGAAGTCGTTAGCATTGCTGGGAGCCCTACTGTTTTTGCAAAACTGCATTACTCATCCGACACCAAAATAACCGGTCAAAAAGTTATCTTGCAAGATATTAATGCTGCAGTTGATAACGGTGATAGCATGGGTGCTTCTGAGGATTTCATTCGAATTAATTTATGTGGCTATAGCGGTGATCTCGCGGAATTTTTGAATCGATTGGCGAACGAAAAAAAATATAAAGCGAGCGATCTGCTGTTAACAGCTGCAAATCATTGTACGCATACCACAATAAATAGCAGCGATAATAATCGTTATGTGGTCAATCCGAATGATTGTAATATTGATGTTGATGCGAAAGTGGGTGATGTGCAAATAACGCTGCCACCTTTTATTAATTACCAACAAAGCAATCTAATCACGATTAGAAAAATTGATGACACGCCGCATACGGTTATTGTGCAGAGTAATAAGCGTAAGACTGCGATCACAAATAAAGATAAGCCATTAAAATTACAATGGACACAACCGTTTTTCTTAAATGGTCAGTGGCAGACGCTACACTCTTAAACAGAGAATGACACTGCAAGTGCAAAGTGCGTTGAGCTTGCGTGTCAGTCTTAGGGATATTATTGTGGATTAAGGGGCGGTAACGGGTCATGGCGTTTTGAAGCCTGGTTAAAAGGTGTATGTAATTTTTTAACTCGCTTAAATGCTATTAATAATGCGGTGCCGTTCCAAACCCCTGTTTTTTTAGCGTATAATGTTTTTTCCAACTCAGCTAATGCTTGTTGAAAGGCATCGTCCTTAATTAATTCCCGCAGCGTTGATAAATTTAACGCCCTATTAGGCCATTTGGTTTTTGCCCAAGCTAATAGCGATTGAAGAGCTGCATCAGGTTGATTGCTGTGACACGCTTCTTCCAGTGCTTTTTCAGGTGAAAGATTGGTTGTTAACCTTTTCTCAGCACAGGCAGCTGGTTTTTTACGTAACATAAACCAAACGGTAACGATCCATAAAGCAAACAGCGTAGTCGCGATCCAGAACCACAGCGTTTGATAAAATGGAGTAGAAATAGATTTAATGGGAGTCGCTGTTGCCTTCATCACACTAGAGTTGGGTGCGTTTACTGCACCAACTGCAGCATTTACCCGTAAGGTGCGTTGCTGTAACTGTGCTACGGCATTGTTATCGGTTTTAATATTCCACCAATTAAGCGTAAGCGCTGGAATCGTAAATGAGGCAACGTTATTGGGAATATACGTGATCTTTTGTTCGTATACGCCTTCTATCGCATCAGTGTGAGGAACGTTGCTGCGCTTGGGTCTCTCAGCATAGACGCTAATACCCGCAATTTTATCGAAAGAAAAATCAGGCAATTGATCGGCGCGTAAACCTTGTGCTTTTACCAAAATTGTTCGTGTCACGGGTGTGCCGGGTTCTAAATGCTCCGTATCACTCCATTGTTCTGTCACCGTAATCGCTTTTGCCGGTAGCCAAGCTGTGCCCTGATACTTGGCTGGTATGTCACGCACCATTAAGTTAACGGGTTTGGTGGCCGCAGCGATGGATTTAGGTTCAGAAAAATTAAATAATGCATCGTACGAGTTAGCGCTAGGATTAAAAGCCAAGGCGCGAAATTTAAAGGGTTCAATGGTCATCGCGCCCGGTTTTTTGGGAAACAAGGCAAAGGTCTTTTGAACAACATTGTAAACTTGCCCATTTAACGCCGCTTGATAATTTTGTGTGGCGCCAAGCTCGTAAAAGTTGGCGTCTTTCATTTGCGGCAATTCAATGCGGGGATCGCGTAATTGCGTGCGAAAATACAGTTTAAAGGTATAAAGCAATTGGCTCTGCACATAAGGTGAGGGTGTGCTAATTTCGCCGCGTACCAAAACCGGGTAAGTTTGTTGTGTATTAACGGTATGATAGCGCATGAAGGGATTATCGGCATAACCATTCACTTTTAGTTGCCGCGGCGTAGATTGTTCATTGCCAAAATTAATAGCGGGTAGGACTAACGTGCCCACTTTCTTCGGTTGTAATTGTAGTCGCCAATAGGTTTGCGTGGACGTCACACCATTAATGATATTAACGGTATTGCCATAATCCGTGTAGCGAATTTCGAAATCTTTTTGTAGCGGGGAAAAATCAGGCGTCAGATGGGTGCCCGTATTATTACTAATATAGGTAACATATACCACGTCACCTAAACTCACTTGTTCGCTTGATAATTGCGTTTCTAAAGCATGTGCCATGTGCATGGCGCACAATAAAAGTGCACAGCCTAATTTAATTTTATTCAGAGACATTAATAATTTCCTCCCTGATTGTCATTTTCGTCGGTACCATGCCGATGGGCATAATCGCGTAAAAACTTACGTTGTAACAATCCACCCGCATCATCTGCTAAGCGTTGCAATAATTGTTTATTGTTTTCAGCTTGCCTTTGTTGCGCGCTGCTGGTAGTTGATTTGGTCTGCGTATTGTTATTAAGCTGTCCGGATTGTGATTGGTTTTGCTTATCAGCTTGCTGCTGGTTCTGCTTCTCTTCAGTTTGTTTTGAGTTGGGATTCTGCTTGAAATCATCAGCCCGATTTTTATTGTTGTTATCGGAATCTTTATTTGTTTGATTTTGCTGCTGCTTCTGTTGTTGTTGCTGTTGTTGCTGTTGTTGCTGTTGTTGCTGTTGTTGCTGTTGCTGCTGTTGCTGCTGTTGTTTTTGCTGTGGCGGTTGCTTTTGTAATA
>CAZQXH010000014.1:30900-64334 GCA_964597435.1 uncultured Coxiellaceae bacterium
TGCTGTTGCTGCTGTTGCTGCTGTTGTTTTTGCTGTGGCGGTTGCTTTTGTAATAATTTTTTAACAATGTCGCGATTAAAAATGGCATCTTGATTTTTTGGATTTAATGCGAGTGCTTTATCATAAGCCGCAATCGCTTCCTGATATTTTCCTAGAAAAGCCGCGGCATTGCCTGCATTATATTGTCCATCACTGGTTTGATAGGCGTTAAATTGCTGAAAGGCTTGTGCATATTGTCCAGCACGATAGTTGGCCACGCCTTGCCATGTTTTATCTTCAAATCGCTCAGCCGCTGCCTCTGCTTTACCTGCCTGTAAAAGACTAGCGCCTTGCTGATCACGCGTTTGCCATAAATCCATCCATTGCCACGCCAGCGCTGTGGTTGGTAACAGGATAAAAAGCGATAGTAAGTGCTTAACGGTTTTCATGCCGGTTGTTCTCCCGTAAAATCCACAAGGCAAGCGGAATCAATAGCAAACATAACCACGGTCCTGCATCCAGCCAAACATAAGCATTTTCACTATTTTCATTATTCATAACGTGTTTACTGCTAACGGCGCTTACAATGCTTTGTATATCACTGGCATTCGCAGTAAAAAGCGTTAGCGTGCCGCCACCCGTTGTTGCCAATTGTTGTAAATGGGAAAGGGTATTTTGATTAGAAGGGATATTATCAAGCATTGCTAATACATTGACATGGCCGCCCGCAGCTGCAATCGTTTTAGCCGCACTGAAGCTGCTTGCTGTCGGGTCACTCGCGGTAATCAGCAACACGTTGCCGTGTGGGGCGCCAGCTTGTTTTAATAATTGGTAGCCTTCTGTCAAACCTTGGCCACTATCCGAGCCGGGTAAGGGCATCATCGCAGGATCTAATTCATCCAATAATGTGCTCAGCGTGTTAGCGTCTTGTGATAAAGGAGATGCTGTAAATGCTTCTTCAGTAAATACCACCAAACCCATTTGCATGTTTTGCGCGATATTAATTAAATCACGAATTTTATATTTTGCGCGTGCAAGACGGCTCGGTTTGAGATCCGTTTCATTCATGGCATTAGAAAGATCAAGCACCAACATCACGGAGCTAACATCACGATAAACCGGTAACGATACTTTTTTTAAAGCAGGCCCTGCTAAGGCAAAAATACTGATGGCATATAACAACACCAAGGCGCACTGAAATAGACGTTGTGATTGCGCTCGATTAGTTTCGAGTAGCATCGGCAATAAATGTGCATCGCACACTTTTTTCCAGGGATTATGTTGTCGAACGGAATGCATGACCCAACCCAAATATAACGCGGCTGGCAATAACATCCATAACCAATTAGGACGAATAAAATGTAACATCATCGCGGTAACTTCACCTTTAAAGTTGGAAAAAGGAGTAGTGTAAAAAATAACAGTGCCGCCGCTAACGGCCAATAAAACAGCGCCGTTATGGGCCGTGCTGTTTTATTCTCTGCACTGATGGGTTCAAGTTGGTTAATCGATTCTAAAATGGCGTTAAGTGCTGCTTCATCTTCTGCGCGAAAATAAAGTCCATTCGTTTTACTCGCAATACGTTTTAATAAATTTTCATCAAGGTCTGTGGATGGGTTAATCATTTGTGAACCAAAGCTATTGCGAATTTGTAATTGCGACGCGCCAATGCCAACGGTGTAAATTTTAACTTGATTGCGCTTCGCTAATTCCATCGCTTCTAAGGGTTCCATTAACCCTGTGTTATTACCACCATCCGTTAATAAAATCAGAATACGGCTTTTTGCACTTTCCGTTATTAATTTTTGCGTGGCAAGACCCAATGCATCGCCGATAGCCGTGCGATCGCCAGCAAGACCCACGGTTGCATCATCGAGCATACTGCGTACTGTTTTACGATCAAACGTGAGTGGCGTTTGTAGGTAGGCTTTACTGCCAAACACAATTAAACCGAGCTTGTCGCCTTGGCGTTTATCAATAAAATTAGCCGCAACGGTTTTAACGCTTTCTAGACGGTTAATTAACTGATCATCGCGTTGTAAATCCGGTATTGCCATGCTGGGTGAAAGGTCGACTGCGAGCAAGATATTGCGACCTTCTTGATGAACCGGTAAGGGGGCACCGAGCCACTCTGGATTGGCACAAGCGAGTAATAATAAACCCCAGGCACTGATAGCATAAAATTGGTGTAATTTATTTTTAAACTGGGTTGTGGTTGTCTGTTGGTTCAAGGTTTGCCATTGCGGAAGAAAGGGCGCGCGCAGCAGCGCATCATTATTAGCGGGTTTGCCAGGGAAAAACTTTCGCACAATGAAAAGAAGGGGTAGCAACAATAAAATATAAGGCCAGGTGAAGGCAAACATGATTATTGCTCCTTTCTTTTCATTTTGCCAATAACTTGCAACCAGTTTTTCGTTACCGAAAAAAGGGGTGCGATATCCGTGTCGTTTAGTTTGCGATAAGGGGCATCCAGTAATAATTGGCCTGTGCTTTCAGTAAATGCAGTGGTATTGCCACTCGTATTTAAAAATTGCAGCCAGTCTTGTCCGGATAACCCAGCAATGGCGGCGCGCTGGAAATAATGTAAAGCGGTACGCCGTATAAGCGTTGAAATTTCAGCAGCAATATTAATATTGTCGGGATTTTGCGTCTGTAAAACCTGTAACTGATATAATTGCTGCAACGCATAACGAATTACCAAGCGCCGCCGCTTTCTTTGCTGCCAATAATAAATGCCGTATCCAAGTAGGATGAATGCTGCAATATACAGCATTATCCATCCTGGGGCGATTGGCCAGCCGGATATAGCTAATGGCAGATGAATATCTTTTAATTGTTGCAAGGCGGGGTTTTGTGTCATACCGCTTCCTTTCGTGCTGGGTCAGTGCAATAAAGGTTTAAAGCCATTTGATGCTTGCGCGCAAAATGCTTTAAATGCTGGGTTTTATCTTGGAATAGCTGCCGATAATTTTCGCGATTTTTTGCATCTTGCATGTTAAAGACAATTTTTTGTTGACCATTGGTTAAGTGATATTGATAAGGCGGAGGCGGCGTTGACTCAAAGGGATCATACACAAAATTTAAAATGATCTGCGTGCGCTCAGCGAGTGCTCCAAGCAAACGCTCGGTTTCTGCGTTAAATGACCAAAAATCACTGTAAAGGTAAATCAAATTTCCTGGACGGACCTGTTGTTGCAGTGTTAACAAGAGTGCGTGCAGATGCGATTTTTCATTAAATGGTGGCTGCAACGCGGATGCTTCAGCCAGTGATTTTAATATGGTTAAAAAATATTTTTCACAGGCTTTCGGTTGAAACACGTGTGGTTTGGTGGCGCCGCTAATAATGGCGCCAATTTTTTCCCGTTTGGATAAGGAGGACCAACCCATCAATGTCGCCTGGGTAATACTTCTTACCGATTTAAACATGGCGCGCGTCCCAAAATACAAACTGGGGCTTAAATCAATAGCCAACCAGGCGGGACGCTCTTTTTCTTCCCGATACACTTTAATATGCGGTTTTAAGCTCCGCGCTGTCACGCGCCAAGCCATGCTACGGATGTCATCACCCGCTTGGTATTCGCGTGTGGCATCAAATTCAATGCCGCGCCCGCGGATGACGGTAAGTTTTTGCCCGGGCAAAGTTAATTTCTTCGTGACAGGGTTAATGGATTGCTGCAAGGCGAGCTTGCGCAAGGCAATTAACGCTTCTAATGTAACGGCAGTGCTGTTCTGCTGCGAAATCGATTGATGCGACATGGCAGCCTCTTTACGGTATGGCAACCCGCGATAAAATAGCACGAATGACATCGTCCGTTGACACACCTTCTGCAATGGCGGCGTAAGTTAAGATGAGGCGATGACGCAGCACATCATACACGATGGATTGAATATCATCCGGTGTCACATAATCTCGCTGATGTAGCCACGCATGCGCGCGTGCCGCACGATCCAGTGCGATGGTTGCGCGTGGGCTGGCACCATAACGTATCCATTGTCGCAAATCTTCGCCATACCGTTCCGGTGTGCGCGTTGCTAAAACCAGTTCCACCAGATATTGCATTAAGGCAGGGCTCATGTGCAAATTTAAGATTTGATCGCGTGCTGTAAAAATTTCCGTTTGTGAAAGCGTTGGCGGGTTCGCATGCTGCAGCGAGACTTTTTGCATGGCTTCAGCGCGTGCTAATTCCACAATTTTGCTTTCATACATGGCGGCGGGATAATCCATTTTAACAAACAACATAAAACGATCGAGTTCCGCTTCAGGCAAGGGATAAGTGCCTTCCTGTTCAATTGGGTTTTGCGTTGCCATCACTAAAAATAAGTCAGGTAATTTATACGTATGATTACCAATACTGACTTGTCTTTCTTCCATGGCTTCCAGTAAGGCCGCTTGTACTTTGGCGGGTGCACGATTAATTTCATCGGCGAGAATAAAATGATTAAAAATAGGCCCGGGCAAAAATTCGAAACTGCACTTCTCCGGACGGTATATGTCGGTACCGGTGATATCGCCTGGTAATAAGTCAGGCGTGAATTGGATGCGTTTAAACTTTGCCTCTAGCCCGCCGGCTAATTCACGAATCACTTTCGTTTTTGCAAGTCCGGGTGCGCCTTCAATTAATAAATGACCATTGCACAAAACGGCGATTAATAAACGGTTAACTAAATTCGCTTGGCCCAACACGCGTTGGTTTAAATAATGGCGCCAATGATCGATGGCGGAGAAAATGTCTACTTGTTGCGTGGCGCGGCTGATGGATTCCATAGTTCGGTCCTCTTAATTTAACTCCTGGTACTGCGTCGGTAAGCATATATAGGCGCAGCCCTATTTTTCAAGTTCTGAATGCGTGTTTGAGGTTCTTTCGTAGAAAATTCCTTTTATTCAATCGGTTAGTTATATCGCTATTCGACAATTGCTGCCATTTTTTATCCTATACTTAATATATAAAAACAAATCATGCCGAGGTTCCTATGGCTAATTCCCTTTGGTCTGCTTTGGAAATGGGGGATATTCGCGAAGTAACCTATTTATTAGCAGACGAGTCCAACAAAGATTTTTTAGACGAACGAGATGAGTATGGTCGAACCCCTTTGATGGTGGCTGCAACGTTAAGTGATTCTGCTTTATTTCATATATTAGTTGAACAAGGCGCCCCTCTTGATCGTGGCGATAATAATGGTATGACGCCATTAATGCATGCCATTATTAACCAAAATGAGTCGATCGTTGAATTTTTAGCTAAGCATTCAAAAACGAATATTAATCGCCAAGACGCGTCAGGGCGAACAGCACTCAGCATTGCCGCCATGACGGGTAATTTAGCGGCAGTTGAAGAGCTGATTCGTAACAAGGCCGATGTATCCATTGTCGATAATCAAGCAATTTCACCCCTATTAGCGGCAGCCAGTGTCGGTGCATTTGATATTGTTAAAACGCTCGCAAAAAATGGCGCAATTCTCATTACAAAAAAGGATAGCGATGAGTTTGATCCCATACTTTTTTATGCGGTTCAATATAACCGGCCAGATATTTTAAAACAGTTTATTAATGCTAAAGTGAATTTATATCAAGTGAATGAAAGTGGTGATAGTTTATTGGTAGCAGCCGCGCGTTATGGCGCGGAAGATACCTATAAACTGTTACTAAAACACATTAACACAAATGATGAGCAATTTCTTGCTGCCAATAAATATAATGCTGATACACCACTGATTGCTGCGGCAATGCATGGGCAGCAAAAAATGGTGGAATTCTTGCTGAATCAAGGGGCTGATATTCATGCTAAAAATGCATGGGGTAAAACGGCACTCTTTACTGCGATGGAATCAGGTGATATTGAGACGGCGCAATTGCTAGTTAACAACGGGGCGGATGTCAATATAACCGTTGACGGTAAAACCTTGCATCAAGTCGCAGAAGAATATGCATTAATTGACATGCTTGCTGTGCTTCCTCCCCCTAATACGCCGCCACAAAAAACGGTTTACGCCAATGTTGATCCAATTGAGGCGCGCACGCACTATGCGAACGTGGATTTAAGCAATGATGTAAACGTAAACTCATCCGCTAAAATGTTCAAAGTTTTGGGCGTGAAAAATCTTAATGAAAAAACCGCTACCCCATTAATCGTTGAGACAAAAGCGCCAGAGAAAAATGTCATGCCAGCGCAACAGGTGGTAAAAGAGCCAGATAAAGTGAATAAACCGGAAGAGCCAGGTTCTTCTTCGTTCAAACGGCGCTAGCTTGTAATCAATTTATGCGATTCAATGAAGTGGCCGTGGATGCTAAGGGCAATTAATCGCCAAAATGCGGAAAAACCATTTTAAAATGCCCTTTCGGTACCCTGAATTTCAATTGATAAATGTCAATTTCCCTGCCCATTAATTCCGTAAACTAAGCCTTTTGTGTTTGCCAAATGCGGAGGCTTTATGCATTTTATTAAATCCATTGGCGATGGCATCGGAACCGCGGCAGGTGTAGCGTGGCCGATTTTTGGTATCGTTTCTGGAACGCTATCGCTGACTAGCGCAGGATTGGCGACGATTTGGCTGGGTGCACTTACTTGTGTGTTATTTTTAATTGTGGCAGTTCCTGTCACAATTTGGTCTTATCATCAATTTAAGCAAGAAAGAAGAAAACAAAAATGCAATTTGCGTAATCAGCGCCGTTTGTTTGATAACCATTTACTGGATTATTTATTCAACACCATCAATGAAACGTTGTTAGAACAACAAGAGAGCATTGCGCGAGACCAGTCAACTTTCTTAGCGGCAGTAAAGCGTAAAATTCGGAATGAAATTAATCACTCGTGTTACTATTTTTCGCCCGCCAACTGGAAAATAGTGAGACAATTAATTACTAGCCCGACAGGTAATAATTTATTAGAGAAAATAATAGCAACAACTGAAAAAAATCCGCCAAGCGATTTTGCATTGAATTTGTATTCTGAAGCAAAGCAGCAATTAGCACCTATATTAACTGCTTTTTATAAAGCGCATCATATCTGCATTCCGGAAGCGAATTTTAAATTGCATCTCGGGCGCTATGTGAAAACGGGAATCATGAGTTTTTGCGCCGCATTCGGTTCGTTGGCTGGTTGCGGTGCTGGTGCGTTGGGCATGTTAACGGGAGTAGGAGTATTTGCAGGTCTTGCGCCGGTGCCGATTGTGGGCTGGATGATTTTGGGTCTTGCTATTACCTTTGGATTAACCATTGCGGCCGTTTCTATTTATTATGCATACAAAAAAGATAAAAAAGCACAAGCCATTCATCGGATAGAAGAAAGTAATAACGATTTTCAAGAAATAAATAAAGTTAAAAAAATTCGTTTGGCAACGGAGCTGGACCTTCGTAAGTGGTATCATTTTATGCCGCAGAGCAAGTGCGAGGCAGCGCCGGTTTTGCAATTTAAGCTGCCGCAAAAGCCGAAGGACGAAGCGCAAATTGTGGATTTTAGGGCCGCGCGCCAGAAAATGCTTTTACGCAACCACTAAAAAATAGGACTACCCGAGACCATGGCAATGGCGTAAAATAATGCCAATCATCATGGAGGATGGTCTATGGTCTTATTGCGCTTCATTTTAGTATTACTGTTTTGCATCCCGCTGCAGGCGCTCGCCGAGCCCGTTGTTAATATCCCTATTCTTTGCTATCACAATTTTAATCCCGTCAAACCTGGCAGTATGAATTTAACGCCACAAACCTTAGAAGCACAATTAAGCTGGCTTAAAACCAATGGCTTTACCGTGATTCCCCTACAAGAAGCCGTAGAATATTTGCAAGGTTCGCGAACCAATTTGCCACCAAAAGCGGTTGTCATTAGTGCAGATGATGGTTGGCAATCGGTTTACACTTACCTCTATCCCATTGTGAAGAAGTATAATATTCCAGTGACATTGTTTATTTATCCGCAAACCATTTCCTCTGGTAAAAATGCCATGACTTGGCAAGAGTTAACAGAATTGCAACAAACGGGCTTATTTGACGTCCAGGCGCATACTTATTCTCACCCCAATTTTAAGCAAGAACAGAAACACCGCGCGCCCGCGCAATTTGATACATTATTGCAGCGTGAATTAGCGGATTCAAAAAGAATCTTGGAAGAAAAAATGGGCCATCCCATTCGTTATTTGGCTTGGCCATTTGGTATTTACACACCGGAATTGGAAGCGGCTGCAGCACGAGCAGGCTATGAAATGGCATTTACGATTGATGCGCGTACAGCCAATCGGAATTATCGCGCCATGGCAGAACCGCGCTTTATGATTATTCAGAGCCAATCGCTGAAAACATTTGCTAATATTGTAAATGGTGCGTTATCGACATCCGGTACAACGAATCCTAAAGCGAGCAAGACAAATGGTTAAACGATTAGTCTTAGTCATGATGCTGGGTTTTAACACAGCCCTGGCATGTGATGTGCCAGCACCCTGTGCTAGCCAGTCGCAAACGGTGCCTTTTTATAATGTGGTGCTAGCGCCGAATTGTAAATTGAACGCGAATTATTCTTTTGCTGACAATACTGGTACGCATCCTAATATTTTTTGTTATGACAATTCAGGCGCGACTGCTGGAAGCTTTTCTTGGCCGTATCTCGGGGTGTGCGTGCCAACCACGCCCTTACCTGTCGTCTTAAAAACTGTGGGTCCTTTGGGTCCGGGAGAGCGTTTAGCAGACGCGATAGGTTCGCTAGTCATTCAAAATACTACTCCTTATACTGGAATAGTAAGTTGCGTTTATGGATTTTAATTTATCAAAAAAATAAGTATGGATAATTATTGGGCGATACACCTGTTTTTACGAATGGTGCGAATTTAATTCGCACCATTGACCCCTTGGAAACCTCATCGCGCAGGGAGTACTTCAAGATGCAAAAAATCGCATCTTGAAGTATGAATGGTATATTTTAAAGAGTTTTTCATCTTTCAGGCGGAAAAGGAGTACACTAATCCTATAGGAGCTGTTTTAAAAAAGGACGTTACTATGTCTGCTGCGTTTTTTCAATTGACCCCCATTCCTGCTACCCAAATGTTGGGTACCTATGATTATAAGCTTGTCTTTTTATCCTATCTCATTGCGGTGCTTGCCTCTTTTGTCGCACTCGATTTTGTCGGTCGATTACGTGCCGAGAAAAGCGCTGCCGCGCAAGCTTATTGGTTAGTGGGCGGCGCATTTGCGATGGGTACGGGCATTTGGTCCATGCATTTTATCGGCATGCTGGCTTTTGTGATGCCAATGAACATGGGCTACAGTTTCGGTTGGACAGCGCTATCCTTGGCAAGTGCATTGTTGGCTTCGGGTTTTGCTTTATATCTCTTGCGGGATAAAAAGCTTAAAGCAAGCTATATCCTCTCAGGCGGTGTGTTAATTGGGTTAGGCATTGCGACCATGCATTACATGGGAATGCAGGCGATGACTAAATACGCTACCGTCTCGTATTTGCCAGGTTTATTCCTATTATCCATTGTGATTGCAATTGTTGCCTCGGAAGCGGCTTTGTGGCTTGCTTTAAAAAGTAATGAAGGGTCAGTGCGCAAACAGTTTAATTTAAAAATGGTTAGTGCTTTGATCATGGGGATTGCTATTTGTGGTATGCATTATACTGGCATGGCAGCGGCCGTGTTTATGCCCATTCCCAATCACGTGATGGAAGGTGAAAGCATTCCGCCAGACTTGCTAGCGATTTTTGTTGCGGGTATCACCTGTTTAATTATTAGTTTGGCATTGACCGTTTCTAATTATTATAAAAATATGATTGCCGCGGTACAAAATGAAAAAGACTTTTTAAATGCCATGTTAGATAATTTAGAAGATGGCATCATTGCTTGTGATAGCGCAGGTAATGTCACTGTCCTTAATGATGCTTTGCAAAATAATATGCAATTAATGACCGGTGAGTTAAATGATAAATATAAGACATTACAATTATACGCGGAAAATTCATCCACTCCCGTTCCTGAAAACGAGTTACCCCTCGCGCGTGCATTGGCAGGCGAGACTGTTCATGCGGCTGAATATTCCCTAGTATTGAAAGAGGGGTTAAGGCGCGAAGTGATCATTGATGGTCAACCCATCCGTAATGCGCAGGGGAAAAAATTGGGCGCCGTCATTGCTATTCATGATGTGACAGAAATTAAAAAGTCCGAAAAAATGAAGCGCGAATTTGTCTCTATTGTTAGCCATGAATTGCGCACGCCGTTGACCTCCATTCGTGGCACATTGGGTTTACTAAGTGGTGGGATGGCTGGCGAGTTATCGGATCGTGCAAATCATTTATTAACGATCGCCAATAAGAATTGTGAGCGATTGTTATTATTAATTAACGATATTTTGGATTTAGAAAAACTGCAAGCTAACAAAATGCAGTTTGATTTAAAAGCACTGGATATTACGCGTCTCGTTAATGAGGCGCTTGCGATGAATAAAGGTTATGCTGAAAAATTTGACGTCAAATTGCAGTTGGGACAAGGCGTTTCTGATGTTGCTGTCTATTCGGACGAATGCCGATTATTGCAGGTGCTAGCAAATTTAATTTCAAATGCCATAAAATTTTCTAAAGCAGGTAATGCGGTCACGTTGGATGTTATCCGCAATCATAATCAAGTGCGCGTGGCGGTCGTTGATAAGGGCCAAGGCATTCCACTCGAGTTTCAAAGTCGTATTTTTGAAAAATTTTCGCAAGCGGATTCATCCGATGCGCGTAATCAATGTGGTACAGGTTTAGGATTAAGCATCAGTAAATCCCTAATTGAGAAAATGGGTGGTCATATTAATTTTAAAAGCGTGCCTAATCAAGGTTCGACGTTTTATTTTGATTTGCCGATTTATCTTGCGAATCCAAGAAGTAATGTCTCAACGCCAGCCATGTGTTTGGTTTGTTCCAATGGGGAGCCAGCGAAGAAAATCTCTAAACTACTGGAAAAAGAAAACTTTAACGTTGACATTGCGCAAACTATAAATCAAGCGCGTGAGATGTTAAAAGAAAAGACGTATCAAGCTTTGTTATTGAACTTAATGCAGCCAGAAGAAGATGGCATTTCTTTCATTCGCGAATTGCGTAATGACAGTAAAACAATGGATTTGCCGATCATTGTTTTATCATTGCAGCCGAAACCGGAATGTGAGATTTCAGGTAATGCAGTGGTTGTGCTTGATTGGTTAGATAATCCGGCCAATTATCATAAACTCATTCCTGCTTTAGAGCGCCTTAAGCCCCATCAAAGCAACGTGTTAAAAAAGCCGGCGATTTTGCATGTGGAGGATGACTTGGACACACAACAAGTGGTTGCTTCGGTCTTAGAAAATCGTGCTGCCATCACGAATGCTTCCACTATCCATGAAGCCGTGCGAAAATTAGGCCAGATGACCTTTGATCTGGTTATTTTAGATTTGTTATTGCCAGATGGTAATGGCTCTGACTTATTACCTATTTTTTCAAAATATCAACTACCCATCGTAGTTTACTCTGCTTTTGATTTAGATAGCGAATACGCTAAATATGCATCAGAAGCATTAGTTAAATCAAAGATTTCAAATGAGGAATTTATTCAAAGCATTGAACGTTTGTTAAAGGAAACGATTAAGGATGATCAGTATGTCGAATGAAGAACTTCAAACAATTCTGTACGTAGAGGACGAAGCCGATATTCGTGAAATTGCTAAAATTGCCCTGGAAGAAGTAGGGAAATTTAAAGTTTTCTACTGTAGTAATGGTAAAGAGTTTGTCGAAAAGGCACCCGACTTAAAGCCAGAATTATTGCTGCTTGATGTCATGATGCCAGAAATGGATGGCCCAACGGCGCTACAGGAAGTGCGTAAATTGCCTTATTATCAAAATATCCCCGTTATTTTTATGACGGCTAAAATTCAGCCCGAAGAAATTGCTCGCTACCATGGGATGCGGGCGGTCGAGGTCATCACCAAACCATTTGATCCGATGAATTTGTCGGAGTTAATCCGCATCATTTGGAAAAAACACCGGTTAATGCAGCATTCCTAACCTTAGCCTAAATCATCTACGCGAGCATGATAGTGCTTTAATAGGTGGCGTAAAATAATTAAAATAATCGCTGCAAAAGGAATGGCAAGCAACACGCCTAACAAGCCAAATAAGGTACCACCCGCTAAAATAGCAAAGATAACGGCAACAGGATGTAAGCCAACCCGGTTACCAATCAAAAGTGGTGAGAGCACAAAGTTTTCTAAGAAGTGTCCAATGGCAAATAATACGGCTAACCAAATTAAATGCGTGGTATCACCAAATTGCGTGTAAGTCGTTAAAGCGGCAATCAAAATCCCGACAATAGAACCTAAATACGGTACGATGCTAATTAAGCCGATGATTAAGCCAATTACCACGCCTACATTTAATCCTAATAACGTTAAACCAATCGAGTAATAAATTCCAAGCGCTAACATGACGAGTAATTGTCCACGGAAAAATGCACCAATGACTTCGTCACATTCTTTCGCAATGGTTATGACGCGTCGTTTAAATTTACGCGGTAAAATGCTTTCTAAGCCACTTAAGACTAAATCCCAATCACGTAATAAATAGAAAGCAACAATCGGAATTAAAAAGAGATAGAGTAAAATTTCAAAAATCTTTTTGCCAGAATTAACCGATGTAAAAAAGAGCCAATTTAATATGCCACCGGCTTTGGTAATATAATCAGTGAGTAAATTTTTAAAAGTATTAGCATCAAAGCTAAAATTAATATCGTAATGTGCTAATAAGGCTTTTGAATTATCGCTTAACCATAAAACCGTTTGCGGCAATTGGCGGATAAGTGCAGTGACTTGAGTTTCAATGAGGGGAATGGTGAGAAGGATAATGGCGATTGTGCCAATTAAGGCAGTAAGGAAGACAATTAATGCTGCATATGAGCGTGGCACGCCCCATCTCATCAGGCGTGTGACAAGTGGGTCGCAAAGGTAAGCAATGAGCGCGCCTGCAAAAAAAGGGGCTAAGACGGCAGATAGAGCATAAAAGACAGCAAAGACGATTAAGCCTAGTGCCACAATAAAAATGCGATTGTTCGTTTGGCGTTGGGTGGGCGACATTGGCTTTGCTCCGTGTGATCCATCCAGGCATTATAACGTGGTAAAATGCTGGTGTCATGTAAGCGGTGGGTAATAATTATGCAGTTTCAGGTAACGCGACAATATGCCCGAGAGAAAGAGCTGCCTTTAGCAGAGTTTGCTTATCGGGCACATGCGGTGGCCTTTATTAGTGGGCAGGCGGATGAAGACTTGCGTGAAAATTTTGTGCGCATTTATCGATTGTATGAAAATGGGCAATTGACACAAGAATATAATCTGAATCATTTAGACATTACCTGTGGCAGAGCACAATTTGCGAGCGGCGATGCTGATTTACCGGAACCCTTTGCTGAGCCGTTTCGCGCCTTGAAAGAGCAAAGTGTTATTGCCAAATTTATTGGAATCGAAACAGCACGCTGGTTTTTGCGCCATATTTTCAAAAATGATCCGGCAACCTATTTTATTTTTAACGGCAGGCAATTTATTGAAAAAGTAACGCCAGAAAGCATAGAGCGAGAAGGGCAAGCGGCGGCACAAAAACAACGTGTCGAAAAGAAAGCGCGCTTTCGACCTGCGCCTTTCATGACGCCATTACGCATGGGGCCAACGAATTGGGTGCGCGATGAAGATGACGATGATGATCAAAATAATGATGATAAAAAGTAGTCATTGTGAGTTGGCGCCAACCCGCTTTATTTTTTACGCTTATTGATGAACTATCAGAGGTTTGCTCCTTCTCTCTGTGTCATGAATTCCCTTCCTTTTTCTTTAGTGCTATGCTCTCTTTTTACCAGATTCTTATAGGTCTTATAAAAATGCAACGTGGCGCATCCACTCAAGGATTTTTTTCACATATTCCTGAAAAAGAATGGACAATTCATTCTCTTGTGACTGCTTTTACCGCCACGTTACGATTATGTCATCTAGATGCAGTTAGCGCCTTGGCGCAATTTTCAAAATTTAAAGAAGAAGGTTGGTCGAAGACCGATATAAAAACCTATCTCGCTAATATGACGAGGGGTGATTATCTCGAGCGGTTTTATCACCTGGTATCGCAAGATATAACAGAGCCTGCGCTAGCGGATTGGCTCAATAATTTCATTGCCTGTGCTAATGCGAACGTTGAATTATCCTTACAATACATTGCTATTGTCACGGATGTCCTCACCGAGACACTGACCCAGTCGATGCAAAAGGGTGGTTTTACTATTTCAACGGATTATAAAGGAGAGCTGATCCTTAACCACTACTCTCCCATGGCGAAGATGCAAGAGCGCTGTCAGCAAAGCAAGATTCACCCGCTGTCTCTCTCTGATTTTCCCTGTAACTTAAATTTTTGTGTCAAAAACGGGGCGCTTATTCATTATCACGCGGATACTGCGCGACCGTCTCTTTTTAATTACACACAATAAGCCCGCACTAATTCATTCCAACGCGTAGTATAGCGCGGTGAGCGGTGGTTGGACTGAATGGCCCACGTTTTTTTAATACCGCTAGCAGCAAAGCTTAAAGTGTTTTTTCCCAATGCCGCATTAACTGCATCGAGCGTCGCCATGACGCGTTCGCTTTTTTGATCGATTACTTCCATGAAGAAATCATATTGGCGTTGTTCTTGCGGCGCGATATCCAGCAGCATGACGCCGGCTTTATGATATTGATAACCTTTTTTATAAATACGCCGTAAGCATAATTTTGCGGCACGAATAAAATAACGCGTGTCAGCGGTTGGTGCAGGAAAGGTAAAGGTTACGCCATTACCATATTGGGGATGATTTTTTCGAAACGCGTTGGTTTGGACATAGACATACATTGCACTGGCGACGCAATGTTGTTTGCGTAATTTGAGCGCAGCGCGCGTGCTGTAAGTGCTGACCGCCTCTTCTAAATCTTCAAGGCGCGTCACTAATTTACCAAAGGAGCGGGAGGCGATAATTTGTTTTTTGTTTTTCGGGATTTCAAGACCAATGCAGGCGATGCCTTGTAATTCTTGTACGGTTTTTTCTAACGTCACATTAAATTGCAAGCGTAATTGTTTGCTATCGATTGCGGCTAATTGCGCAGCGGTATGAATTTGCAAAGCTTGCAAACGTTCTGCTAACCGGCTGCCAATGCCCCAAATTTTTCGCACGGTACACTGCTGCAGGCACATTTGTTTGTTTTCATCATTTAAATAAAATACTTTTAGTTGCTGTTCTTTCGCGATTTGGTTGGCTAATTTGGCCAAGGTTTTAGTGCGGCCTAAACCAATGGAAGTGGGTAGGCCGGTTTGCATGAGAATGCGATCATGTAATTGCGCTAATTCAGCAATGGTAATATGGTTTTCGACTTGTAAAAAAGCTTCATCAATGGAATAGATTTCCATGTTGGGATGATAATCTTTTAACAAGGTCATAATACGTTGTGACATATCACCATATAATTCGTAATTCGATGAAAAGATGGTAACGTTGTGCGCTTTACAAAACGCTTTCCATTCATGATATGGCGCCCCCATGGGAATACCCAGTGCTTTTGCTTCCCGCGAGCGCGAGATGATGCAGCCATCATTGTTCGACAAGACAATCAGCGGCTTATCTTTTAAATGCGGTGCGAAAGCGCTTTCGCAAGAGCCATAAAAGTTATTGCAATCGACTAGGGCATACATAGCTACACGCTGTGAATCACGTTAGTGACCACTCCCCAAATTTGTAATTCATTGCCATCATGAATTTCGATGGGTTTGTAGTGTGGGTTTTCAGCCAACAGTAAAACACTACCGTCTTTCTTTTTTTGCAATCGCTTCACGGTCAGTTGCCCGTCAATGGCAACAATCACGACTTTGCCATCAATAGCGGGAAGGCTGCGATCGACGATTAAAATATCGTTGTCGTGTATCCCGGCATTAATCATGGAATCGCCATTGGCGCGAACAAGGAAAGTGGCCGCGGGGTGCTTGATCAAGTGTTCGTTGAGATCGAGTTTATCTGCCAAATCCTCATCGGCGGGCGAGGGGAAGCCCGCGCTCACTTTCGATAGGTAAAGGGGCAGGAGGCTTGGAAATTTTCCTTCAGTGATCGCGTTTATCATGCTCATGGGTAGCCGGATGGCCTGGGTGGGTTCTTGATATTTGCCGCGGCCTTTTGGGCGGCCAGCCCCTTTTCTTGCTCCACCGCTTGGCATGAGGTTTCCTCCAAAAGCTTAGTATAATTTGAAATATGTACGGAAATCAAAACAAATGATCACAGCCATATGATGTTCTTTTCTCGCGTGTGGGAAGGCAGCAAAAAAGACAACATAAAAAGGGGATATAATAATAAATAAAACGAGGAGAAAAAATGACCATTTGGATACCAGTGAAATCAACGGCGATTAAGGCGGTTGCTTATGAGCCAGGAACATTATTGGTTCGATTTAATGATGGGGATGAATACCTTTACGAGCGAGTATCACGAGCCGAATTTAGAGCATTATTAACGGCGCGTTCACGAGGGCGGTACCTAAATTTACACATTAAACCCACGCATAAGTACCGCAAAATCAGCTAATTTATTTTTCTAAATCTTCCACAATGTGATCGAGTTTACGAATAATTTCATTTAAATCTTCAATCCAATTTTTCTTATGGGTTTGCATATCATCGGTTTGAATTTTATCAATGATGGTGGAAATTTTTTTATTCGCTTCAATTAAAACTTCAGCAATGTGTTTTCCAGCCATGGCGTGCTCCTTGATCAAAAGTTCAATTTTATCATTATACCAAATCTGCTTACTGTTGGCCATAAACTGCCTCGGGTGGTGGCTACAGCATTTGGTTGATTAAAATAAGGCGAGTGTTGTCACCTGCTTTTATTTCTGCTGTAATCCCAGCTTGAAAAATTAAAAGGGAAACCAGCATGTGGCAGAATCTCACCTTCACACAAATAAAAGCCGTTCTTGATAAATATGAAAAAAATAATCGAGGGTGGTGGGCTTGGTTATCAGGTGTAAGTAATATGGCTCCTCTGCTTCCATTGCGACAATTCATTACCGATAACATTGGGCGTGCTGATGAAAAATTAACGAATGAGGATAAAATCCAATTCATTCAGATTCTGGCTAACATAAAAGAAGAAATTTATGGAAAGCCGGAAGCGTTCGCTCTTCTTTATCGTGACTTGTGGCATAATGAATTTTCTCACGGCATGAGAGAACTTTTATGTGCTATGGCTTCATCACCACAGTTTAACTGGGAAGTATTAACCGCATTGCAAACCAATTCCATCCCCCATCCGAGCTTGGCCACTCAACCGGTTGCGCCAAGTGAACATGCTTTGACATTCGTAAGACAAGCTATAGTTTGGCATTTACAGCCCCAAAACGCAGTTACGCCGCTGTATTTGCGTTGGTGTATTGCAATGGGTGAGTCGCTACTAAACAACTCGGACGATTATTCGGCGAGAAAACTTTTGGAAAGCCTTTTGAAAGTTCCTGCTCCCTATCCCTTTTTGATGGATAGTATCTGTAGGAGTCCATACCCTAGGTCAGCAACGGCGGATTACATTAAAAAAGCAAAAGCATTGCAACAACTGACGGCTGCGGAATTAGAAGAAATAAAGAATGAGGCTAATCCATTAGAGGCGGCACTATTTCGTTTAGAGATTAAGTCCCATCCGGAATTAGATAAACCCGAAATTCGTGAGCATTTACGCGGTGTAACCATTACATCCGAATTATTGAATGCTTTGCCGTATCTGACAGGGCACGGTTTGACCAGTATACGTGCAATAATTCATTCAGCCTATCCATTGCGGCTGGCACAAGAGTTGAAAATTTTGCAAAATTTAGCGGTTGGTCGTGAATACCAAGATAAGTTCCTTGTGCTCGAAGAGCAACTGAAACACAGGATGTGTACTTTATATGAAATTTCGAGTTTAACTAAAGAATACTGTGAGCTCATTATTGATGCTAGATTAAACGATCATCTAATTCGAGCAATAGCATGCATATCGCCGGATCTTCTAACGCACGAGCGGTGTAAAACCTTAGCATTAAAACAACCTGATTGGTTTTGCGAATTTTACAATGCAGTGTCATCCTTTAAAAATCAACAAGTCGAGTTGGAAAAAGTGCTCGATTTATTCATTGCAGCGCCTCATCCCGAGCAAATAACGCCTGGTTTGCTAACAATAGCAAGGATGCCTGATCTTTTAACCGCCGAGCGTTATAAAAAATTAACATTAAAAAAAACCGAATGGTTTAACCAATTTCACCAGGCCGTGTTGCGATTAAAAGACCAACCCGCTGAGTTGGAAAAAGTGTTTGATTTATTAATCGAATCACCTCATCCAGATCAAATGGGTATTGGTTCGACGGCATTAATTCAAGCAAAATTATTCAATGCCACTGGATTGAGCCTGCTGAAGACCGCCGATAAAGTACAAAAAATCACACCGATTAGTTCAGCGTTACAAGGCTTAGAAGCGGCAAAATTATTGACAGATAATATGGTGGCCGCACTTTTTAAAGAAGTCAGCCCGCAGCCCACACCGGTTTCAGAAGAGTGCCTGTCACTCAGAGCAACTGGATAACATGAGTATTTACTCGCTTTTATCCATTTACAATAACGCCACAATGGTGTCTTTGGTTGCGGAGTAATCTAACAGGTAGTCACTGCCTTTGTAAGCCGTAACCGAGGCGGTATTGAGAATGCAGCTACCCTTTTTTAAATGCGGTAGCGCCGCTTTAATCATGTAAAAGTAAGAAAAAATATACCATTCGTACTTCAAGATGCGCTTTTTGCAACTTGAAGTACTCCCTTTACACTTCGCGTTTAAGGCGGGTGTTGTAACCCGCTTTTATTTCTGCTGTAATTCCAGTCTAGGAAAAATTAAAAGGGAAACCAGCATGTGGCAGAATCTCACCTTCACGCAAATAGAAGCTGTCTTTAATAAATATCAAAATATAAATCTAGGATGGTGGGCTTGGTTATCGGGTGAAAATAATGTAAATAATATAGCTTCCCTGCTTTCATTACGGCAATTCATTACAGATAATATTGGCCGTGAGGATAAAAAATTAACGAATGAAGATAAAATCCAACTCATTCAGATTCTTGCTAATATAAAAGAAGAATTGTATACAAAGCCGATTTGGTTCGCTCGTCTTTATCATGACTTGTGGCATAATGAGTGTTCTCCCGGTATGAGAGAGATTTTATGTGTTGCGGTTTCATCGCCACAGTTTAACTGGGAAGTATTAACCGCATTGCAAACCAATTCCGTCGCCAATCCAATCTTAGCCACTCAACCGGTTGCGCCAAGTGAGCGCGCCTTGGGATTTGTAAAACACGTTATGAATCTGCATTTGCTGCCCCAAAAATCGCTTACGTCGCTTTATTTGCGTTGGAGTATTACTATAGGTGAATTGACACCAGACCCGTGCGATTATTCAAAGGCATCACTTTTGGAAAAACTTTTGAAAGTGCCAGCCCCACCTCCATTTTTAATGGATAGTATCTGTGGGAGTGAAGACCCTGAGTCAGCAACGAAGAACTACATTAGAAAAGCAAAAGCCTTGCAACGCCTAACGGCTGCGGAGTTAGACGAAATAAAGAAAGACGCTAATCCATTAGAAGCAGCGCTGTTTCTTTTAGAAATTAAGTCTCATCCGCAATTGAATAAACCAGAAATTCGTGAGCAATTACGCGGTGTAACCATTACATCCGAATTATCGGACGCTTTGCAGTATGCGGCAGAGCACGGTGTAACAAACATACGCGCAATAATCCATTCAGCTTTTCCATTGCGGCTAGCAAAAGAGTTGCGAATATTGCAAAATTTAGCAGTCAGTTGTGAGTACCACGAGAAACTCATTTCGCTCAAAAAATCTCCGGAACATACCAGGTATGCTTTATATGAAATTTCGGGTTTAACGAAAGAATGCTGTGAGCTCATCATTAATGCTGAGTTAAATGATATTTTAATTCTAGCAATAGCAAGCATATCGCCTAATCTTTTAACGCCAGAGCGTTGTAAAAGCTTAGCGTTAAAAAAAGCCGAGTGGTTTCGCGGTTTTTACAGTGCTGTATTGCCATTTAAAAATCAGCAAGCCGAGTTAGAGAAAGTACTCGATTTATTAATCGAATCGCCTCATCCAGAACAAATATCAATGGGTTCGACGGCATTAATTCAAGCAAAATTATTCAATGCCACTGGATTGAGCCTGCTGAAGACCGCCGATAAAGTACAAAAAATCACACCGATTAGTTCAGCGTTACAAGGCTTAGAAGCGGCAAAATTATTGACAGATAATATGGTGGCCGCACTTTTTAAAGAAGTCAGCCCGCAGCCCACACCGGTTTCAGAAGAGTGCCTGTCACTCAGAGCAACTGGATAACATGAGTATTTACTCGCTTTTATCCATTTACAATAACGCCACCATTGGGATGTAAAATTTGTCTGGCCGTATATCATTCGCACTTCAAGATGCGACTTTTGCATCTTGAAGTGCTCCCTACGCGATGGGGTTTCCATCGGTGCGAATCTAACCTGCGGTGTCCTCACTTGGTTTAGCTTGCAACCATGCGGCGTGCTTTTTCTTTGCGGTGTTCCGTTGATAATTGCGCCATTTTTAATGGTGGCATTTTCGTATTCAATGCTCCATTTGCATCACACCAGCCAAGCTCTGTCAGAATTTCCTGTGTTAATTTTCCTTCCTTCGTTTTTGCATGCGCTAAAATAGCCTGCAGCGTACGTTGCGGATGCGTAGGATCCAAAGCAGGTGCTTGATAGCTTTTATACTGGCTAAAAAAGCGGTTCCTGTCAGCGCTTAACTGTGTCTTTAAGTGGTTGCGAAATTCATCACACAAAGATTGTGCGGTATCCGCTTTGGGCGGCACGAAGTTAAATTTCTCTCTGCAGTGCTGGGTCAGAATATCGGCAATGATAGCTAATGTATCAGCGGCAGGATGCACATCATCCCAGAAAAAATATCCCGTTGCACTAGAGATGCCGTTTTTATTATTAAAATCTTTCGAATCCACAAACGGCTTGTTAAGTTTGTCTTTGCTTAATTTGCCTGGAAAAAGGTGCGTTTCGTTCAGCGTATCATTGTAGAGTGCTAAAAAGATTTGATTTACATCAAATAGTTCAATGTTCACATCAGGATATTTTTGTTTTAATTCTGCCGCGGTGGCATCTACTTGTGCTCGCAGTTGTTCGTTGAAATAATCAGAAACTAAACCCGCATTGGCGCGCTTTGCTTCCCCCTCGTCGCCTTTCATGTTGGCAAAGCGTGGTACTTTAGAAAGATTGGGGAGATTCATTAAAATGATATTACGATAACCATGCTCTACTAATTTTTTAAGATTATTGATGCGTGCCATCACCGCTTTATCTGCTTCGCCGCGCGTGGGACTTTCGTTAACGGTGATTAAATCATTCGCACCCGTCCACTCGAACACCAACGTTTCTGATTTTTGTTTGGCGGTTATTTTATGCTGTTTATTATATTCAAAACTGGCTTTACGTTTATCCGTGAGATTGCGCAAAATAAGACGGGTAAAAAATAATTTAATATTCGGAGTAAAAGACCAACGATAATTGTGCGCCGTAACGCCACCTTCTGCATAACTGCGTAAGATATCGCGACCTTGATAGCGAATGTATTTATCGTGACCTAAGTCATAACTGCGATCAATGAGCTGATCAAATTTAGTATCGGTCAGTAGTCGATCCGCAACATCCAGATTGGCTGCAATGGGTTCGATAGCATGCGGTTTATTTTGACCGGTTAAAATATCATCGGCAATGTCAGCGCTATTTAAATTATGATGGACGTGTAAGGCATTATGATGGGTGGCAGTGTTGATGAGGAAGCGGTTGCTAATGGAAGTGATTAAATATTCTGCCCAACCATAACCATTGCTAAATAAACCCCGTGGCGAATCGGTAGCAAGCCCTGTGATCCAGCTCATCGGGATTGGCCCTATTTTACGATTATCGGTGACGCCTAAGTCCGACAAACTATCTGAATACAAGTTGAAAGTGGAAATCGTGGGTTTGCGAGCGTCCATGTTAACTCCTCCCTAATTGTTTTTATTTCTAGGCAGCGCTTCAAGATGGAATTTTGCATCTTAAAGTACGAATAGATAGTATATCATAGCTGCTTAAAGAGAAGGATTGCGACATGAATTACATTTTGTTTTTCGGTGCCTTATTTGGTTTTTTAGGCGTTGCCTGTGGCGCTTACGCAGATCATGTACTAAAAATATCATTATCAGCCGCCGCATGGGATACCGTGAGCACGGCCATTCGTTATCAACAATTGCACGCAGTATTAATAATCGTTTTAAGTTTTCACACTCGCCAAAAACATTTCCTAATTTCAAGTTTATGTTTTATTTTGGGCATCACATTGTTTTCATTTAGTATTTACGCAGCCGAGCTAACGCATAATTCATTATGGTTAAAAATCACGCCCAGCGGTGGCACCATTTTAATGCTCGGTTGGTTAAGTTTGTTATTTGCTGCTTTTCGAAAAAATTCTAATGCTTAGCATTTTAAAATCATTTAAGCTTGCGTTTTAATAATAAGGATAGCTCATCATGAAAAGTGGTGTCGTCGCAGCGCTTGCATTATTAGCGGCAGGAAGTGTCAGTGCACATCAATTACATTCCTATGCCGATGTGCAAAACGTTTTAGAAAAAGGTTCGCGCATTCATTTCGTGTTAGATTTTTCAAAATGTGAAGCCAGTGCAAAAAATATTTCAACTTTAAATTATTCTGGATACATTGTGCCAAATGAAATGGTCATGAATAACGATGCCGGCTATTTAGCAACGTCCATTTTACATTTCACCTTAAACGAACCTGGCTTCCTAGGTCGTCCGGTGTATGTCTTTTCTCGCTACACATTAGCAAAAGATGGTAAAATGACCTTAAACTATCAAACCATGGATGCGCAAACGTTCGCGCTACTCACAGAAAAGCATTCATTTGTTTGCCAATTAGACGAAGGTCTTCGCGTTTACGGTTAAGGAGAAGTTATGTTGCCCCTGACTCAGCCCGCATTATTTCGCCAGAACTGTTTTATCAACGGAAAATGGGAAGCGGCAGACAGTGGGAAAACTTTTCCGGTTTATAATCCGTTTGACCAACTGCAGTTAGGCACGGTGCCTGACTGCGGTGTGGCGGAAACAAAACGCGCTATTCAAGCAGCTCATGCTGCTTGGCCCAAATGGCGTGATTTAACGGCAAAAGAACGTTGCGATAGTTTGTGGCGTTGGGCAGATTTAATTCGCACGCATAAAAATGATTTAGCCACGTTAATGACATTAGAACAAGGCAAGCCTCTCGCAGAAGCGCAAAGTGAAATCGATTATGGTAACTCGTTTATTGAATGGTTTGCTGAAGAAGCGCGCCGTGTTTATGGGGATATCATTCCTTCCAATAAAGCCAATCAACATATTTTAGTATTAAAGCAAGCCATTGGTGTTGTCGCTGCGATTGCACCGTGGAATTTCCCCATTGCAATGATTACGCGAAAGTGTGCGCCAGCACTGGCGGCAGGTTGTCCCGTTGTGATCAAACCTGCCGAAGCAACGCCATTTTCAGCATTGGCACTTGCTTATCTTGCGGAGCAAGCGGGAATTCCTGCTGGTGTAATCAATGTTATTACCGGTGATCCGAAAATCATTGGCGCGGAATTAACGAGTAATCCGCTCGTGCGCAAAGTTTCTTTTACGGGCTCAACTGCCGTAGGTAAATTATTAATGCAACAATCCGCGAGCACGTTAAAAAAATTATCCTTAGAATTAGGTGGCAATGCGCCCTTTATTGTTTTTGCGGATGCTAATTTGGACGCGGCGGTGGCGGGTGTGATGGCTTCTAAGTTTCGTAATAGTGGTCAAACTTGTGTGTGCGCTAACCGCATTTTAGTGGCCGATGAAATTTATGATACGTTTTCAGAAAAATTAGTGACCGCCGTAAAACAATTAAAATTAGGGAATGGTTTATCGGAGGGTGTGACGCAAGGCCCGCTGATTAATGAAGCGGGATTAAAAAAAGTCGCAAAGCATGTCGCTGATGCAGTAGAAAATGGCGCAGAGCTGCGGACAGGCGGTGCGAAGAGTCAGGTTGGCGCATTATTTTTTGAACCCACGGTGTTAATGAATGTGACGACAGACATGTTAATTGCCCGTGAAGAAACGTTTGGGCCGGTTGCGCCATTGTTCCGTTTTAAAACGGAAGAAGAAGCGTTGCGCATGGCGAATGATACAGAATTTGGCTTAGCTTCTTATTTTTACAGCACTAATATAGAACGCATTTGGCGTGTCGCTGAACGATTGGAATATGGCATGGTCGGTATTAATGCAGGCATTATCTCTACAGAAGTCGCGCCATTCGGTGGTGTAAAAGAATCAGGCATGGGTCGAGAAGGTTCAAAATATGGCATGGAAGATTATTTGGAAATAAAATATCTCTGCATGAATTAAGTGTAATCCTTGAATTCAGTGTGGTGCTTCAATAAGATCGGAGCACCACACTTAGGTAATATAAAAGGAATCATGCATGCCTCATTTATTTCAGCGTAATCGTCATCGTCAACAAGCAGCTAATTTTCTCGGCGAATGCGCGGGAGAAGTAATCGATCAATTTTATCCTCTCGTCAAGATGGCCATGCCTTTCGCACTCGTCAGTTCCAGTAGTGCCCAAATCATCATTCATCCAGCGGCATTAAATACGACAGAGCCTAGTAATGATCACCATAAAGGCGAAAGTAACATTGCGCTTTCGGCAGAAGTTGCTGGTGGTGCCATTTGCTTTACGGTTGCTTTAGTTGCCTGTTGTATTGGCTTCATCAGATTTTACAAGAATCATGCTCGCCACCATGACCACCATGACCACCATGACCACCATGACATGCACCACACGGCAATTGACGTTCCGCCAGCTTCCTCTTCCTCGCATAGCCATTGCGACGATGAAGAGCGTCGGCCTATTATTGAGGGTTATACTTCTTCCGCCTGTCGGCTGTAAATAAACGGCCGCAGGATTGTGCCTAGTTGTCTGGGCCTGTTTCCGAGAGCAAGGGACTCATGTAATATAGAGATGGACTAATTGCAGGAGTAGTCATGGAATATAAAGACTATTACGCGACTTTAGGTGTCGATAAAAAGGCCACTGCTGACGATATCAAGCAGGCTTATCGGCGTCTTGCGCGAAAGTTCCATCCCGATGTCAGCAAAGAAGCAAATGCTGAAGATAAGTTTAAATCGGTGCAGGAAGCATATGAGGTTTTAAAAAATCCTGAGAAGCGGGCTGCTTATGATCAGTTAGGCAGTAACTGGCAGGCGGGCCAAGAATTTCGTCCACCACCGAATTGGGAAGGCGCAAGAAGCGGGCGTCAGCAAGGTGAGCACCAATTTAGTGCTGAAGAAATGGCAGGTTTTAGCGATTTCTTTTCCAATCTCTTTCGCGGGCAGCGAGGCTCTCGTCAGTATGCTGATGAAGGCGATTTCAAGCAACGCGGTGCGGATCAACAAGCCATTATCACCTTGACGCTGGAAGAAGCGTTTCATGGCGCTAGCAAAACCTTCCAATTGCAAGTGCCCGAATTTACAGCGGATGGCCAAGTTCAACAACATATCAAAACAATTAAACTCACCATTCCAGCAGGCACCATGCCGGGGCAACAATTGCGTTTGGCAGGACAAGGTGGCCCCGGGTTTAATGGCGGGCCAGCAGGTGATTTATTTTTGACCACGGAAATTTTACCGCATCCTTTATATCAACTGGATGGAAAGGATATTTATTTGACCTTGCCTATTTCACCTTGGGAAGCGGCACTCGGTACGCAAGTGACTTTGCCGACATTGGCAGGGAAAGTGGAATTGAAAGTGCCAGCAGGAGCAAGCGCGGGTCAGAAGCTACGGTTAAAAGGTCGGGGAATGCCCGCAAAGCCAACGGCAGGCGATCAATATGCAGTAGTGCAAATTGTGGTGCCGCCAGTCACGACACCCGAGCAAAAAGCCTTGTTTGAAACCTTAGCACAAAAAATACCTTTTAATCCCCGTCAACAGTGGCAATGAGGTCAGTATGTCAACAAACCAGATCATCATCGCGGATTATTCTGATGCTTCCCATCCACTGACTTTAGTGGAGCTGGTCGCCGTGGTTGGGGTTGAAACCACTTTCATTTATGAATTGGTGGAGTTTGATGTCTTGCAACCAGAAGGAAATGCCCCCGACCAATGGTTATTTGACCTAATTTCCTTGCAGCGTGCTAAAACGGCATTGCGCTTAAAGCGCGATTTAGAAGTGAATGCTGCGGGCATTGCTGTCATCTTGGATTTACTGGAGCAAATCGAATTATTGAAAAAATCGCAGAGAAAATAGACTGATTATTATTTTTTGCGCTTTATATATCCATATATCCATTTAAAAACTTTGTTATAATTATTATAGACACTAATTAAACCGAGTGTGCTCAGTTCACAAAATAAAAATTCGACCCAAAAATCATGCGCAGCATGACATAAAAATGCAAAAGGAGGCGAATCATGAAACAGCTAACTAAATTAATGGCAGCAATGTTTGCTGCATTAGTATTGTCGAGTGCAACTTTCGCAAACACCTCAACGGATGCGAGCATTACGAAAGAGGTACAATCTAAAATTGCCGCTGATAGCTCCCTAAAAGGCACAGCAATCACTGTTACCACCCAAGATGGCGTAGTGGATTTAGCAGGTAAAGTGGATTCTGAAACCCAAGCAAGTACTGCAACTCAAATTGCGAGTTCCGCAGCGAGCGCAAAAGATGTGGATGATTCCAATTTAACCGTCAAGGGCAGTGCGCACCCAATCACGGATGCGATGATTACCGCTAAAATTAAAGGCAAGTTCATTCAACAAAGATTATTTGGCGATCAAGACGTCGCCGCAATGAGCATTAATGTTGAAACGAATAATGGTGTCGTTTCCTTAAGTGGTACGGCCGATAACCAAGCTCAAATTGATAATGCAGTAACCATTGCTAAAGAGGTTCGTGGTGTAAAAGAGGTTAAATCAACCATTACGGTTGCAACCACCACTAGCAACGAATAACAAAACGAGATGAGTGATTGGGAAGGAGTGCTATAAAATAATAGGGATATAATAAAAAGCGCAAATTACTTTTTCACCAATAGGATTGGTAGAAGAATCCTAAAACCAGCAGCCTAATTCTGCTGGTTTTTTTATGCCTAAAGCAGAAATTTAACCTATGTGATTGATTTATTGATAATAGCCAGCTCATCAAAATTTAAGGTTTAGCTGGTATACTTCATGCAAATCAAGAATTTGAGGTGTGGTGGGTCCCATGCAAAGAGATATACCGAATGTAGTCACTACGTTCATTCAAGCGCAATACCAAGCTAAAATTGAGTTATTAAAACCGCTACAAAGTGGTGATAATGGCAGCGTGAGTATGTTTGAGTTAGAAAAAGACGGCAAGCTCTTCCAAATTTGCGTCAAAAGCATACCGGTCAGTAATGGTTCCGCTATGAGCGATGTGAGATTGTCCCAATTAGCTTACAATTCAGATAGCTTTAAGTGCTGGCATATAATTCATGACGGTTTTATTTACCTAACCACGCCGTTTTTTAAAGGCAAACCGCTCTCATCTTTCATCGAGAAAGAGTTAGCCACCAAAAATTTTGACACCCGCCTTAAAATTATTCTTAATGTGGACCGTTCTGTAAAAGCAATTCATAAGAAAGGTATTATCCATCGCGATTTAAAAGCAGATAATTTCATGATCGATGACCAATATAAAGTGAATGTCATTGATTTTGGCCGCGGCGTGAGTGTGGATGAGGTTCGTCATCTACAGCATTTATCTTTGTATAGTACCAAGCCCGTTTCACATGCTTTCATGCCGTTAGTACAATTATTTCGGAAAGGGCAAAAACAGACTGCGCCCGAATTAAAAGCGTCGTTTAGTCATTTTAAAAATTATGAGCAAGAACAATATGTCGGCTTTCGTTCAGATTATTATGCTTTAGCCAATCTGATGGTTGAGCTTGCACCAGAACTCACAAAGCAGGTAGAACCGATTATCAAAGCGGAAGAGGTAGAGCGTGGTGTGGGTTATATTGAGTTAATCGAAAAATTAAAAGTATTAAGTTATCTTTTGACGGAAAGGCCAGATGCCAATGCAACTCTTACGCAAATCTTTGCGCTAGCAAAAAACATAGAAGCAACCTTAAGTCATGAAGATAAAAAAGTGCTGGATGACTATATTGAAACGGGTGAAAGAAAAGAAGCGTTCGCAAAAATCATCCAAGGATTTGAGGCGCTAGCGGTTTTAAAAAATCGCTTCATGCAAGATCGCGCTTGGAATTATTCATTAAGCGAAAAAATAAAAGTATTAAGTTATTTATTAAACAAAGAGCTAGATATTAATTTAGAATCACAAGCAGATTTAACAAAGGCATTTGGCTTCGCTGATAAAATAGAAAAGGCGTTATCTGCTGAAGAGAGAAAGGCATTAAGTGAGTTCATTGCAGCGGGTGAAAAAGAGGATGAATTAGCGGAAATTATCCTGCGGTTGCAATTGATGAGTTTTCTAAAAGCACGCCAAATTGATTTGGCAAAAAGCGATGTTGATAGTTTGCAAGCGGCCATGACAGAGGAAGAGTGCAGGGCGGTTAAACTGTATTTATACACGAACATTGAGTACCCTGAATTGCTTGATGTAGAGAGAGCCGCGAAAGAGCTACTCGCAAGAACTCAGCTTAAATTCGACCTTGATAACCTTAAAATCAGCACTAATTCGAGTGGGACAGGTTCTGGGATCAATTTAGATTTAGATGAGAAACCATTGGATCGCGATCATCGATTAAAGCCTTAATTAAACGGGAAATGATGTTGTGCTCTTGCCTGAAACTGTTAGTAGCTAGGGGTTGTTTGAATCATCTTTAACTAAGCCTTGGTTTTTGATATTTGTTCCCCACGGAGAAAAATGAGTGGGCTTGTAGTAAAACAACAAGCCCACGGAGTATCTTAAAATAGGATGGCATTTCAGTTGCAGTATTGTATTCTCCTTAAATAAGGTGACTTTTCTTACTAACTTTATCCATTAAATGCATTATCAACCCTTGCAAACACTGCGCTTTTTCCGCATGCGATGCTTCAATTGAAAAACCTTTTTTGTCTTCGAGCCATTGGGTTTGGTGGTTTGCTGCGTTGATTGTGACGATGATTTGTTCTAAGCAGAGTTGAATGGTGTTCAATTTCGCTTTCGCAGCAAAACTATCGGCTAAAGGAATTGCGCGCAGTGTCAGTGTTTTGCCCTGTTGTACGATGCTGAGACGGTATTGATTTTCTGCAATGGTTTTTAAGGTTGGCATTAAATTTTCTTGCAGCGATTGCTTGGGGAATAAACCAGCATTCAATATTTCTTTACCCGTAGCTTTGAGCAGCGCTTTATTTTCAACGGCATTTATTATCTCGCTAAAACCGGGTACGGCTTTGCTTTGATAATAATGTTGATAAATTAATTCAATGTAGTCTTCCGATCGTGGCATTCCCACTTCACGACACAGTGTTTGGGCCTGCATTTTAAAATCAGCTTCGCTGGTTTTAACAAACGCTTTGACACGTGAATGTAACAAGAAAGCCCATAATAAGTCATCCTTGCGATTGGGGCTGGCAAAATGCTGTTTCAATAAAGCGAGTACGCATTTCTCATCAGCAGCAGAAATTTTAAGTGCATGTTGCAGCAGATTAAACTCGGCTAACAAACTCAACATGGTAGTTGCTGGCTGCAACATTAAAAATTTAGTCAATTCGTAATAGAATGTTTTGGGCAATTTAAATTGACCTACCGTTTTCGCATGCGTATGGATGATGGCTTTGGTTTCAGCATTGATTGACCATTGCAATTTAATGGCCAAGCGTAAACAGCGCAATAAATGCATGGGGCCTTGAAGTGTACCCAAATTAATCGCGAATTGACTGGCTAATAAATCCGGTAAAGCATTAAGCGGGTCAATGACGCATTTTGTTTCCGGATCATAATATAGCGAATTAATATTCACATCGCGGCGTTTTGCATCTTCGAGAAGTGACGTGGTGCGGTAAGATACGACTACATTTTGATTTGAGCTGATCACTAGCTCTGGCTGCCCTTCTTTTGAGAGCGTATTCATGCCGCCCATTTGGATCAAGCCGTTGTGGAATTCAAAGTTGACCCCAAAACTGCCAATGGTTTTACCTTCCTCTCCAAATTCATTTTGAATGACATCAAATGGTGCTGTTGTTACTAGGTCATAATCCTTTGGTGTGCGTTGTAAATAATAATCGCGGACGGCGCCACCAACCAAATACGTTTTATAATCCCGCTTTTTAAGGCGACTAATGACATCCAAAACGGATGCAGGTAATAAGATGTCAGCGGATACCATGTTGAGCTCGGGTAAGGGTGCAGGATTTTCGCGAGGTTTTAATAGATTTGGGTCTATCAATTTAATTTGGTGATGTAAAAAAGTTTTTAAATTTTCAAGTTCAGCCGATTCCGGGAGGCTATCGGCTAAACGCACGCAATTAAAATAATGTGTGGCACAGCTTTGCAGTAATTTATTTTTTTCTTCTGAAGATTGGGCTGATGACCAGGCAAAATAAACATCGCCTAAGCAAAGTTCGGCCACTAATTTTTGTATGTCGGTGTGCGCTTTTTTCGCCAAATGCTCCGCTTTCACTTTGGCTTGTACAAATTGCCTGGTCAAAATCATTTGTTGGATAGCGGCATTGCCAAATGTAACAATAGGTTTTTCTGGTGTCGTTTTTAGGGCGTTTGCAGTTGTTTTAGTTTCTACTGTCGTTTTCACGGGTTGTTTTGCTACGGCTCGCTTAGGTTGTTTTGTTTTTGCCCGCTGAGGAGAGGTTGTTCCATGTTTAGCGTAATTTTTTTGTTCTTCAGGACTGACTTGAATGGGATCAAATTTGACCGCTTCGGTTGCAACGAGGGTGATTTCTTCCGCTGGTAAAAATCGTTTGAGGGTCTCTTGGTTTTCTATAATATAACGTTGAATTAAAACCAAATTGGCTTTATCTATCGTCTCTTTAGCTAAAGTCAATTTTAATAAATTTTGAATAGTCAGATTCCATTTTGCAAGCATACGCAACACAGGTTGATTATCGGCAAATTGTTCTGGATATTTAGCAAAGCATTGATACGTAGTTATAAAGCTGTTTAGTAATTCTTGCGGAAGAACCATTCCAAAGTGTAATTCAGGGAAGACTTCAAAATCAACGGGTTTATGCTTTTCACAAAGCGTTAGGAGTAATTTATATGAGTCTTCAATGTTAAATGCGCAAACTAAACTGGCAAATTTTTTCACGCGCACTTTTTTACGTAATTCTTTATTTTTATCAACGTAAATTTTGGAGTCTTGCTTCTTGTTCCTTTTCACTAGGTTCTTGGCCTCTTCCAATAGTGACTCTTGTAGTGACGGCTCTTGGTGTGAGTAATGCACAGCACGAATTTCACGTAACTGTACTAAATGCGCCATGCCTTTTAAATAAAGATAGTCCTGATTAAGTTGCAGATTGGTAAAAAATTCTTGTTTGATTTTCTCAAAGTTCGCATTATTTTTGCAGAAATCTAAATGCTTTATGACATCCGGATCATAGTTCTTTTTATAAAATTCATAAGGCGTTACCACTTTACTTAATAAATATAATGCGCCAAAGCGTGCTTCATCGAGGGTTACATAATGATCCAAAAAAAAGGCTAAAATGACTTTAAGTTGTGATAGACGTGGCGCGGTATTCACATTTCCTATATTAAGTATGCTTTCTGTGCCCGTCTCCAAGTTAATAATGAGTTGCAAATATCTTTCTATGCCTAATACAAAATATCGTGCGTATTTTGGTTGCAGCAAAACACTTGGAAACGGCTCATTCTTGGTGCACAATCCAATGAGATTATCGAGGATGTTGTGGGAGTGTAGCAGCACTGCAATTCGACCTGCAGGAAAACCTGCCACTTGATAATGAATGAAACCTGCTAATTGCAACATCACCTCAACGAATGTTTGCAAATCACGTGGCCTATCCTCGACTTTACAAAAATTCAAAAAATTTCCATAAAGCATAGGAAAAAACGCGTTATTACTAGCATCATCTTGAATAGCTATTGCAACAATAATTAAACATTCAAAGTTATTATAGTAATTGGTGGGTGTGTGTTCGCGAGCTTGCATGGAATACCTTTATTATCAATGGCTTATTTTATATTTTAAGGATTTTTATCGGTTGGAATTGTACCTGAACAGCTGCTTATGTTCAATTAAAAATCATAATCGCTAAGTCGCTGAATCTAGTATAAAATGTAAGGAGGATCTCAGAGGACGGTACCAATGGTTAAACCTTTTTACACACTGGTTGATTGGATGTTGGGCTTAGTTAGCCTCGCTATGACTCTTTTAATTGTTCTTACCATCTTCGGCTTGTTGCAGGGTTATGTCAGTGGTATCAATTCATACGATTATTTAGTAAAAATTTTAGGTTTTGAACAAGACATCAATCAATTTATTAAAGCCAATATTCCCACCCAATTAGTCGGTAGAGATGCTTCACGCATTATTACCATCATTATCGCTTTTGTCTTGGGTGATGTGACGCGCAATTTGCAGATTAAATGGAGCTTGCGCATGCAACGGCATGCGATCACCGAAGAATTGATGCGCCTACAAAATGGTTACCGCACTTCTAAAAATGATGCGAAGGTTTCCTTAATTAATAGCAAAATTGAAGCAATTAAATTTTCTAAAGCGCGTGATAGGCAAACGTTGTTAAGTGATTTTGTAGCCATTAAGCGCGAATTAGAAAAGGGCGGGCGCGAGCTTGCCTTTTTAGCGGTGGATGTGGTGAATTCAGCGGGTATGAAAGAAGGGGAAGATCCAAGCAACGTTGAACATGATTTTGCAGAATACCGTAAGCTGATTGAATCCAAAATTAACGCTAATCATGTCATTAAATGCACTTGGACGGGTGATGGCATAATGGCTTGTTTTAATTCGATTGATGATGCTGTGCGTGCCGCACAAGATATTTTGCGCGCGTTGCCGTATTTTAATGGTGAGGTAAAAACATTAAAAACGGATTTTTCCGTGCGATGTGGCATCAACTCTGGTTTTCTGTATTTTGATGAGTCGGTTCCGCTTGAAAAAATGAGTGATCGCGTTATTGACATTGCCGCGCATATGCAAAAGTCGGCTACTCCAAATACCATTTTTATCGCCAAACAAATTGTCACGCCGGTTCCAAATGATGGCGAGTTTGAACCCAACAAACGCCTAGTCGATGGTTTAGAAGTATGGGAATGGACCAAGAAAAAATAAGCACCACCATTTGAAGCGAATTTAATTCGCACCATTCATAAAAACAGCCATCACGCTTCGCTTCTCAAAG
>CAZQXH010000014.1:64434-80578 GCA_964597435.1 uncultured Coxiellaceae bacterium
GCGAATTTAATTCGCACCATTCATAAAAACAGCCATCACGCTTCGCTTCTCAAAGCGTGATTGATGGGTGCCGTTTTAATACTCATGAATTCATCAATCAAAGCATCAATGGTGTTTTCTAACATCCATTTGGAACGAAAATGCGTTAATTGATAAAGCTTGTTTAAATTTGGTTTTAAGTGCGGTAAGTCGTTAAATTCTTGATGATAAGCTTCTTCGTACGGAATATGAATAATCTCAGCATCACTGTTAGCGCGACGTTTAATGAGTGCGGCTAACTCATTCATGTTAATTTCATTATTGTTACCCACATTAACGATTTGCCCAACCCCATGCGGGGTATTCATTAATAAATCGAGCGCAGCAACGACATCGCGTACATCCATAAAACAACGCGTTTGCATGCCATTGCCATAAACGGTAATGGGTTCATTGTTGCACGCTTGGCGAATAAAACGCGGTGTCACCATGCCAAATCGTCCCGATTGACGTGGGCCAATGACATTAAATAAGCGCGCAATGGTGATGGGAATTTTAGCGGCATGATAATAGGCAAGCCCGAGTGCCTCATCGGTAATTTTGCTGGTTGCGTAAGAAGCATTTAAGGAGGTGGTATTACTCAATAAAAGATCGGTCTCCGACGATTCAGCGTGTTCAGTCGGCCCGTAAACGGCAGCGGAGGAGGCGATTAAGAGGCGTTGTTTGCCACCCGTTGCATTGATAGCGCGTAATAAGCGTTCGGTGCCAGCAATGTTTGTGGAAATAACACGAATAGGTTCTGATAATACACGATAAGTTCCGACCACGGCGGCGAAGTGATAAATGCGATCTGCCGCTGCCACGGCATTCGTTAAATCATGCCAGGCGATAATATCGGCTTTATCAAATAAAAAATTCGGATTATTTTCAAAATTGATAATATTTTTTAAGGAGCCGGTGGTTAGGTCATCGACAACGTGTACCGTATCACCTCGTGATAAATGCCGCTCAACCATGTGTGAGCCAATGAATCCGCAGCCACCCGTGACGAGTACGCGCATAATATCGCTCCTTATTCGGCCACAAGTTCTCTTGCTTTACTTTCCTTGTTGATATACATGAGTTTATCGGCACTTAAAATAATTTGTTGAATTTGGCTTTGTGGCCCATAAGCAATGCCATATGAAATGCCAGGACAAGGGGCTAACTGTGTGGACGCTTCGGCTAAGTTCTTATCAATGCGCATCATCACCGCGTTTATGTGTTGTTCTTTCAAATTAGTAAACACTAATAAAAATTCGTCGCCACCAATACGAAAAGCGTAATCTTGGTTGCGGCAATACGTTTTTAAAAAATCACTTAGGCGGACTAAAATTTCATCGCCTTTACTATGATTGTAACGATCATTTACTTGCTTGAATTTATCAATGTCGATCCAGGCAGTGACGCAATAAGTGCTATCATTTGCCCGTTGATTGCCAACCACTTGATTGCAAGTGTAAATAAGTTTGTCGAGATAAGTACGATTATATAAACCCGTGAGCTGATCACGATTGGCTAAAGTGACCATTTGTTCATGTAAAACCGCATTGTTTAACGCAATGGCGGCAAAATCGGCAATGGTATTTAATAATGAAACTTCAATGGTAGTAAAAGCGCGTTTATCGACAGCATTAATTAATTCAATCACACCATACAATTGATTCGCATAGGTAATAGGCACGGCAATAATTGAGCGGGTTTTAAATCCCGTTAATTTATCAATTTTATTAGTGAAACGGGTTTCTTTGCTAATGTCGGTAATTAAGACCGGCTCGCGCGTTTCTGCAACATGCCCAACAATGCCTTCGCCTAATTTGATGCGCACATCTGCGACTTTCGCAATATCAATGCCTTTTGCCGTCGCAAAATACAATTCTTTTTTCTGGGAGTCGACTTTAAATAAACTCCAATTACTGGGTTCAAATAAAATCTCTATTTGTTCCATGATTGCTTTGGTGATGTGGTCTGCGTCTAATAAGGACGTGATGGATTTAGCAATCTCGCTTAAGATCTGCTGAATTTGCTGAACCGTATAAATTGAATTGTCTTGGGTGTCCATTGGCTGCTCACTTACTCCTTGAGTGATAACCTTAGTATATCATGGTGCGAGCCTTTGTAGCTGATATCTTGCATTGGGGCGTTGCTCTGCTAAAACCTGCATTATGTTATTCATTCTATTTAAAATAATAGGAGTTAATGGTGCGATAATTTCCATTATCTCTTCCAATGTCATTTTTTTCACCATTGAGGCGTTATCTAGCTGATTAATCATGAAATTTAATGTATCAACATTGGCATGTGCTGTTTCGCGAATTAAAAAAGGAGATGGTTTGTTTAGGTAAGTGTTTTGGAGCCAGCGCACCTCCGTGCGCAACTCATTTAGCACATAACGGATTTGGCAATTAAGAAAAAAGCCATTGCGTCTAATCCAAATTTCATCGCGCATGTGAATTTCGTAGTCATTCTTTCTAAATAACGGGTCAACAAATAAGGTGGTAAGGCCATAACGTTTTAAAGAATTAGTCCACTGCTCAGAATAAAATTGCGTTGTCACAAAGAAATAATAGGCGGGTGTGTCATCCGGTAATTGTTTTAATTGAGTGAGACGAGTGAGAAGCGTTTCTAACGAAGTCTTAGCGTTTTTGGTAAAAATAATTTTATGACTAAATTTAATTTGCGCAGCCTGCAATTTTTCTGCAATTTCCGCATAGCGCGCTTGATACTGTTGATTAAGATCAATGAGCATGACTTGATCGGCGGCTTGTAAGGCGCTGTGCAGTGCATCTAACATGATGCGCTGCAACGGTCTCGTATAGTCGTCCAGATTTAATAAGGCAATTCTACGCACGGCTCCCACTAAATCGCTACATCTTAAGGCGCATTCATCAAACACATTAAGAAAATCCCCTATGCGCTCTTCAAATGGTCTATTGCAACAGAGGTTTTCCTGTAAAAATTGTTGTAAGGTTTCAGTGATATTGCGCGGTGCGAGTCGGTTTAACGTTTTTGTCGTAATGAGTAATTGTGCATCCTGTAAAGTAAACCCCAGCACTTCTGCTAAAAGACGGGTAAATTCCTTGGTTATTAGCGGTTCGGGCTGGTGGTTTAATAAAAATAAGTTTTCGGTTGCTTCCTCATAACGCAATGTTTGCAGATTTAATCGCGAACTAAATTTGGTTTCTTCGGCAAATCGAGCTAATTTTGCAGCGAATTGTAACCAGCGTATGGGCGGTAGCGTTGGGTCATGGGCGAGATAGTGGGCCAGCGTTGCGCCGTGTGCGCGATGTTTCGCGAGGGATTTATTCTTTTCGATTAAGTTCGTACCACTGCGCTCCGGTAAGCGCCAGGTGCGCACGGGGGGATTCGGAGAGGGGTTAGCTGAATAAAGAGAAAACCAGCGCTGCACGGTGCGCAATGGGGCCATTAATCCCGCGCTTGCCGGTTGATCCAATGCCGGTTTCGGATTAGGATGAGGTAATGCTTTCGTCTCATCTTCTTGACGTTGCATTTTACTGCTCCAGTAAGGCTTGACAGGATGCCATATTGCCGGGAGGTTGCAAGTGTCAAAAGATTGGAAAAGCCGTATTTCACCTCGTTGGTTCCGAATAGTTATGAATTGCTGGCCACCCTTTATCGGCGCTGGTGTTTCCGTGCGCTCTATCTCCCCTGACTTTCGCGATATCACGGTGCACTTGAAATCCCATTGGTATACGCAAAATTATGTTGGTACGCAGTTTGGGGGTTCTATGTTTTTGATGACAGATCCCTTTTACATGCTTATTTTAATAAAAAATTTAGGCCGTGATTATATTGTGTGGGATAAGGCTTCACGCATTGATTATCTCATTCCCGGCCGCGGGAAATTGGTGGCGCATTTTGTTATTTCACCTGAAGAAATCGCAGAAATTCGGCGCAAGGCAGATGAAGCGGGTAAATATGTTTTTGATAAGACGGTGGTGATTAAAAATCTGGCTGGGGAAAATGTCGCGTCGGTTGTCAAAACGCTTTATGTGAAACGCAAATAACGCGATTAAGTAAGCACGGTTGCCTAGGATTATCAACATTGCGTTAACAATAAAAAAGCAGGCTTGATCGAAGGCCCGAATATGATAGGTGGATGTCTCAGTGAAGCGTTAGGCTCCCTTTAGAAAAGGTCTGCACACAGCAACCACTTTCTGACTTCCTTCAGGCATGCTTGTAGGGCTTCGATCAATACCTGCTTATTTGTGAGTATACGTGCTGAATGGCAATTTACAAGAGTTTAAAGAAAAAAACGGGGCTTTCGCCCCGTTTTTTTTAGCGATCAACTATTTAGCAAGAAGGCGATGGTATTATCCCAAGCCGTCATTTGGGTAAACACCAAATTATGATAACGTTCTGCATTGGTTTGATACGTTCCGCTGTCGGTCGGTAACCAAATAGAAACGCCGTTAGCGCGCCAGAAACTGCTCGTATCTTTATTCGCAAGCACTAAATCCTTCGCCGTTGTTGTCACATCGATGAGGGTTTGAGATTGAATGCCTTTTAATTTCATGTTGCCTAACCGTTTGGTGAAATCGAGCAAGTCGGCATAATCATCATAAGCAAAGCGTTGTACCTTTGGCAGCATGTTGATGACTTTAGTGCGATTGATTGCATTTAACGTGCGAATTTCAGCGCCTAATTTTGCCACAGCGTCATCAAGAGCCGCTACTTTCGTTAAATCATAAGCAGACATAGTTACTTGTTGACGACCATGATTTTCATACCAGGCAACATACGTATCCACTAATATGTTTGATACATCGGCTGGTGTTGCGTTGGCAGTTGCTTCCCATTTTGCTAATAAATCATCATAGGGCCAGCCAGCGCCAGGTTCTGTTTCTTGCGAACCAATAAAGTAAGCCACGTTATCAGACATCTGGTTTGCCACTTCCGCCATGCCCATTAAGCAGGCGTCACTACCATAGACATCCACTTTATGGCCGATGATGCTGGCAGCGTAGGCCATGGATTCACCCAATTGTTCCGTGCTGATGAAATTGCCGGTGTTTTCATCCCAGCTAATATCAGAAGGATAGGGGAGGGCTTTTTTACCGCTTAAGAGAGCGCGTTGTTTTTCAGGCGCAAAGTGCCAGCCACTGCCATGGTCCCAAACCGCAATGAAGTAATGCTCCGCGGGGAAGTTTTTCACGCCCCAAGCAACGAAGTCATTCAAAGTGGCTTTGCTGCCCATATCGACATTGCCGATATCTTCTAGAATGGGTGAGGTCACTTGTTTTGGGTTGGTGCTTTTTTGTACTAATAAGCGCACCGTGCTTTGGCGGGCAAGCGATGCCCATTGCACAACCACATTGACCTGATCATTGGAGCCGACTTTTTCCATGGCGCGCAGGTTTTCCGCACCAAAGTAATCGAGGTTATTATTGCCGTTTAAATAAATTAAAAAGGTCCAGTTTTTAGGTGAGGCGGGGGCAGCAAAGCTCATGAGACTAACAGCGAGCAAGCAGCCAACCGCAATGAAATGCAGTAATTTGCGCATGATATCCCTTCTCTAGTAATAAATGTTCGGGCGTTACTCTAACACAGCAAGGGGTGATTGCAAAAAACTTTGCATGGTTCCTAATCCTACGTAGAATGGTAGGAAATGTGCAAAAGGAGAGCGCAAACGTGACAGCCACTTGGATGACATCAATGACAGAATTTGCACCCATTGTTTTACCGGTGCTGAATCACCTAAACCCCAAACGCATTGCGGAAATTGGCGCGAGTGCCGGCGGTCATTCAAAATTACTCTGTGAGTTTCTAAGACCACGCCAAGGACAGCTCTTCTCAATCGATCCCATGCCGCAACAAGTATTCATTGATTTCGCCGCTCAAAATGCCGATGTGGTGCGTCATATCAAACAACCCAGCTTGCAAGGCATTAGTCAGGTTAAAACGGCTGACATTTGGTTCATCGATGGCGATCACAACTGGTATACCGTTTTTAATGAATTACAACAAATTGAAACCCATTCCGAAGGGCGGCCGTATGTGTTGTTTTTACATGATGTGAGCTGGCCATGCGCACGACGCGATATGTATTACAGTCCAGAGAGTATTCCAGCAGAATACCGCAAGCCTTATTCCTCAGAACTCGGAATCACTTTAGATCAAGCGGTTTCATTTGCTGGAGGGTTTAAGGGCCCTAATTGGGCGCTCGAAGAAGGTGGGCCCAAAAATGGCGTATTGACTGCAGTTGAAGATTTTATCGCAGTGAGTGGGCGTAAATTACATTGGATTCATGTGCCAGCCATTTTGGGTTTGGGTATTTTAATTGACGCCAATCATCCTGCCGCGAATGATATTTTGCAATATTACGCACCGTTTCATAATAATCCGCTGTTGCAAACACTGGAAAGAGATCGGGTTAAAAAATTTTTGCAACTTATTGAACAAGAGCAGAAGCTTTCGAAGATGTCATTGATGTTAGGTAATTTGAGTCGGTTTTGCGAGGCGACTTAAGCGTTACCGTGTGCCCACGTTTATTTTTGAGAAACAAAATAAACGTGGGGTTCTCCGCTTAATTTACCGCTTGATAACAGGTCGAATCGTGAAGCGATACGTTTGCGCTTGCGTAACATTTGCTAAGCTATTTAATACTAAGGCACTCTCATTGGTTGTGCATTCAAATAAATCACCACTACGTTTAGTTAACGCATGCCAACCCAATGCATTCCGCACCAGACTTGCATTTTGAAACGCGGGGGCCACTAATTGTAAATTTTGAATTTGTAACCACTGATAACACCGCCCAAATAAAATCGCTATTTTTGCCTGCGGTGGAACGATCACTGTAAAAGTAAAATACCCATCGTGTGTGGCTTGCGCGCTAATCGCCTGCTCTGTTACGGTGCCTGCGTCTAATAAAGCAGGAATGGTTTCATAGCGATAATTCATGTCTTCAGTGGTTATTTCCAATTGCAAAGCGCGATCAACTTGATTGAATACTGCCGTTTCCAATTGCAAATAACGCGCTTCATACGGCGTTAAAGCCCACGGGCTTACTTGTTGATGCCATTGTTCAACGCCGTGATTTAAATTAAAGACAGTTTTTTTACCATCCGCCCCCATGTCTTTATCATGTTGAAAGCCAGCAAAATAAGCGATTTCACTGGGTAATGGGAAGTGAATGTGTCGCCTTAGCGCAGCACGTGCTGTTGCATATAACGTTTCTGCTTGCAGTGTTTGTTGCGTAGCAGCAAAAAACGCTTTGGCTTCGTTGATAAACCGTAAACCTTCTTGTTGAATAGCACGTACTTTTTGATATTGTTCGCGGCTTAAGCGGATGGGTTCAAAAATAGGATCGCCATTTTCATCGTAATCAATCACTGCTCCTTCTTCGAAAGTGGCAGCCTGTTCAAACAAGGTATGATCGCAGGCGGTCGTTGTGATGAGTGCGCGACAATCGGGGCGATCGGGTTCATGGGACCCTAAGACATAGCGCCCCGTTATGGTGATGCTTAAATCATCGGCGAAAGCTCGCGTTAAATGTTTTTGTGTGACGCCAATGTAACCCATATCGACTAGCACGACCGTGTCGCCCGCTTTTAAATCTAAATGTTTCAGTAAATATTTTTTAAAACGCGCACGATAAGCGCTGGAGTGTTGAAACACGATCGATAAAACATCATCGCGATGAATAATGGTATTGAACGTGGCTTGAGGATTTTGGCTATTTTGTGCGGCGGCAATAATTTGATGAATTAATGGGGTTGGAATCAGTAATTGTTCGCAAATAACATAAAAATTATAATGTTCGGGTTTGATGTTTGCTAAATAAAAATCCACATCGTCTACGGTGCGAAATGATGCGGCAACGGCAGAAAATTTTCGCAAATGCACGCGTTGACCGAGTGATCGACCAGCATACGCTTCGCAAGCTTGGGCGAGTTGATGGCCGTCGCGTAATAAGAAAAATACTTTCGGCTGCTTACTGGCGAGGGTTTGAATTTCTTGCATTAAAAAATTTGCGAAAGCAAACAGAATGGGGCCGAAACTATGATAACCAATTAACGTCTCGGCTTGCGTATTAAGAGAGGTGCTTGCAAATAAGCCGCGAAATGGATTAAAGCGCAGAGGATTTACTGTGCCATTACTCGGTTCATTTAAAATGTCTAAATTGGCTGCCGCATTTTGCAGGCGCATTAAATTACTTACTTCCGGCGTTGCATGCAATAAAGCATGCGCGCGCAAACCCAATTGTAGTGGTTGTTTTAAATCTGAAATGGGATGATCACCAATATGCAATACTTGATTTGCATTGAATCCTTGTTCTTGTAACACGTGCGAAAACAACGCAGTGGATTTGTTTGTTTTGTACTGGGAAGAACAATAAATGGCGGTGATGCCCTGCATGACTTCAGTGGGTAAATGTTGCTTGAGAAGATGGCGTAATTCTTTTTCGGTCAGGTAGGTATCACTGACAATAACCATGGGAAGATTTGCAGCAATGGCCGCTTGCATGAGCTTGACTGTGGCCGGAAGAGCATATAAATGTGCTAATTCCGTTGCTAATTCCACTTCCATTAAGCGATTGCGCTCGGAATCGGTTAAAGCGGTAAAGCTTGCATAAATATCGCTTAAGGTAATTTCGTGATGGCCCGTTTTGGCAAATTGCAAACGATAAGCGCGTGCCGCAGCGGCGCGCCGTTGGTGAGCGGTGATGCCATATTGTTTAAATAAAGGATGGTTTGCTAATATCGCAAAAATATCTTTGGGCGCAGCCGTTGTGCGCCAAAGTAAGGTATCAAAGCAATCTAAAGAGAGGAGAGCGATGTGCGGCTGATGAAAGGCGAAAGTTGCTTCTAAATCAGCAACGGTGATGCTACTAGGTGGCCGAGTTGCTAAAACGTTTTTCGCCATGGCTTGCATAAAGACTCTCCTTAGTTGGAACAGCTCCGGGTGCACTGAGTTAAAGTATGATAATGGTCTAAACAAAAATCAACACAAGCCGTATCTACCTCATGATAATGCGGATACGTGATGCCATAAGAGCAATTAAGATCACAATTAGGATTAATGGGTGGGTATTTAGCCAGTGCTGCTAAAGGCATGAATACGCAGCACAATAAGATGATCAATTTCATAACATGTTTATCCTTAGCCACGGTATTAAGGTAATTTAACCTAAAAAGAGTTAGGGTGACATCCCCCTTAGCTGGTGCCATAATGCTTTCCTAATTTTGCAATCTCAAGGAGAGATATTCATGTTTAAGCGTTCCATTCCTTTCGTGCTGGGCGCAATCGCACTCGCATCTGCCTCCGCCTTTTCGGCAACCGCCATTCAACTCAATCAGCAAGCGTTATCACCCCAAGTTACATTGAAAGAAATTTCTCGTCACACGGATTTTAATCAAGTAACGCATATTCGTTCTTATCAAACGTTTAACGGCATGCGCGTTTGGAATGCGAACGTGATTACGCACACCGGAACTCGTGCACCGGTTAGCCGTGAAGGAACCGTGTACGCTGATTTATCAGCTGATTTAGCAAACAATGCGGGTTTTGCTTTAATGTCAGTCCAAGCCGATCGCGCGCTGCAACAAGCTCGTAATTTGCATCAGCAAAAAACCGGTTCAACCGCCTATGATGCAAACCTGTCTCACTCAGAACAAATTGTCTTTATTGATGCGAATAAAAAAGCACATTACGCTTATTTAATTAGCTTCCTCTCTGCTGATGCAGACGGCGCGCCCATGGTGCCAACTTATATTTTAGATGCCAACACGTTGGCCGTGTATAACGAATGGAATAATTTACAATCACTCGGTATGGTCGAAGGTGGTGGTTTTGGCGGCAATTTAAAAACCGGTAAATTAGCTTACGATGGTAGCGACTATCCCAAATTAGATTTAACGCGTAATTTAAAAAATCGTTGTTTGCTAAAAGCGAACAATGTCGCGGTGCATGATGATAAAAATGCACAAGGTCCTTTTTCGCAATCGCCACTGGAAGGTTTTGCTTGTGCGGCCCAAGATCAAGACCATAATAATTTATATTGGGATGCTGATATAGATAATATCAATGGTGGTTTTTCACCGGCGAATGACGCGCTTTACATTGGTACGATCGTGCAAAAATTATATCAAGATTGGTATAACGTGCCAGTGTTAACAATGTATGGCATGCCGCTTGAATTAAACATGCATGTTCATGCAAAAGACATGTATGGCAAACCGATGGATAACGCGTTCTTCACGCAATTAACCAATGGGATGTATTTTGGTGATGGTGTAAAACTATTTTATCCATTAACTTCGCTCGGTGTGGGCGCGCATGAATTAAGCCATGGTTTTACGTCAGGCCATTCCAATTTAGTTTATGAAAACCAATCGGGTGGGTTGAATGAATCCTTTTCTGACATGGCGGCTCAAGCGGCAGAATATTATGCTAGGGGCACGAATAATTGGCAGATTGGTCCAGAAATCTTTAAAGGAGAAGGGGCATTACGTTACATGGATAACCCACCTAAAGATGGACACTCTATTGGCCACATCCGTGATTACAATGATGGATTGAACGTGCATTATTCCAGCGGTATTTTCAATAAAGCCTTTTATCGTTTAGCCACAACAAAAGGGTGGAATACGCGCAAAGCATTCGATGTGATGGTCAAAGCCAACATGGACTATTGGAAAACCGATAGCACTTTCCAAGATGCAGCATGTGGTGTGATGAAGGCAACAAAAGATTACGGTTATCCAACGGGTGCCGTGACGCGTGCGTTTAAAGGTGTTGGCATCAATACCGCTCAATGTGGTTAATTGATTTATAGGTAGTGTCCTTTGTCCCATGCCACCGGCATGGGACAAAGTTAAAAGGAGCCTCTATGTCGAAATTGAATCCCTTAATTTTATTGTCTTGTTTAAGTTTAGCATTCGCCAGTGTTAATACGGATGCCTGTACCCGCGTTTTATACGCGCCCAATCCGCAAACGGTTTTAGTTGGTAATAATATGGATTGGATGGAAAATATGCCCACCAATTTATATGTGTTACCCGCCGGGTTGAGTCATGTTAGTCACGTGACGGAGCATCCGGTAAAATGGACTTCAAAGTACGGCAGCTTGGTGGCTGTGTCTTATGAGGTCGCGGCATCCAATGGCGTGAATGAAAAAGGGTTGGCAGCGCATTTGTTGGCGTTACGTTCCTCGGGTTATGGCACGCGCGACATAACGAAACCCGGTTTATTAAATATCGAATGGGCGCAATTTTATTTAGATAATTTTAATTCAGTGGCAGAGGCCGTGCGTTTTACGCAAATTCATCCTTTGCAATTAGTAGCGGGTGTTGTGCCAGCGATAGGTGAAATTAAATTGCATTTGGCATTGGATGATGCCAGTGGTGATTCTGCTATTATTGAATACGTTGATGGTAAAGCGCAGATTTATCATGGCCGAGATAAGACTGTCCTAACGAACGATCCGACGTATGATCAACAAGTCGTGAATTTAAAAAATTACCAAGGCTTTGGTGGTGACAATCCATTACCGGGCACAACCTATGCAGGTGATCGCTTTGTGCGCGCGAGTTTTTATTTAAGTCATTTGCCTCAGTTTTCGACCACGCGTGATGCAGTGTTTGGGGTATTTAGTGTGTTGCAAAATGCAGGCCAACCGATTGGTATGCCAAGCCCAGAACGCCCCCTCTATGGATATTCTAATTGGCGCACCGTAACCGATTTAGTGCACCGAATTTATTATTTTAACTCAACATCGAGTTTCGGCATTCATTGGACAGATTTAACTAAATTCAACTTGCAAGCGGGCGCACCTGTTATGAAGTTAGATTTAGTGAATGGTGGGGATTTGATGGGTGAGGTAACTTCACTTTATAAACCCGCAGCAGTGTTTAATTAACAAACGAAGCGAGGAGGTGAAGGCATGTGGACTTAACTGCCTTCACTTCCAACCATCGAATAAGAGTAGATTTAGCATTTTAAAAAACCCGCTATTTGGCGGGTTTTTAAATTTTATATATCGGTGCTGTAGTTGCAAACTGGTGTAGGCATGCTGGGCAGAGAGGCAACCTCTAGTTTTATGAAACCATTTCCGGCTATGTTAGCCGTGCCTTGGTATGCTGGAGCAAAAGTGATATAACCATCGCTATCTTTGCCGGTTACAACAAAGCGGATTTTTGGATTAACACTGCAAGTACCATTTTTGACGCCTGATACTGATGGGCTGGTCACGGTCATGTAGGCAGTAACGTATTGACCGTCTTGTGGTTTCCAATTTTTGAAATTATCTTTTCCAGGATCAATTGCCGCGAGAATACTTTTTTGATTTTGCGAGCAATCAGCTGTTGTCCGTGGTGTAAAGGTTAAGTTGTATCCGTCCGTGTAAGCCATGGTTATGTTAGGTGTGCCTGATATGCTATTACCGGCACCCAGTCTAGCGTACGAGGTACAAAAATTAATAAAAAATTTCGCTTTGGCATCAGCGGCGGTCGAAAGTAATGCGCCTGCAATTAATACTGAAGTTAAAGCTGCTTTGGAAACGTTCGAGAGTTTCATGCGTTTATCTCCGTAAGGTTTAAGAAGGCGTCCATTAAACAGTAATATATATGATATCTTAATTTTATGATGATAATAGACTTATGCGATTAAGCTATTGACAGTTGGGGATTAATTTTCCAAATTGGGGTTTTAATAGAATGCATATTCCGCATTGCGTCGATCAAAAATTAATTTTTCCTGACTTGGTTGTGCGCCGATTTGACAGCTCTCAATCTTTCTACAATCGAGATACCCGCGCCATTTCCAAATCACTTTCCTGAACCCCCATGTCTCGTTGCGTTGCTGACGCCTCAGGAAGGTAATTCGCCACAACACTTTTTAAACCCAACTCCACGTCTACCGTGTCTTCTTGCAACCGCACACTCGGTGTTGTTGGGCCGATGCCGTTTCGATGCAGTAACTGATACGTGTGTGGTACAACCGAACTGACGGTATTCATTGGAACAGTGGGTGGCGTATATCCAGCACGTGAAATACGATATTGATTCAGTAAGATTAAGCAAGTTTGCGCGACCATTAATCCTGCCGCAATCCCGGCTGGAATCGTGATATTTTTATAAAGTAATAATCCACCTGCAACGACGAACATCAAAACGTTGTAAGCGATACTGATAATAAGATTTTGTTTAATATTAGACGCAGTCGCATTCGCAATTGCGAAAGTGGTTACCAGCGACATTAAATTAGGATTTTCAATGATTGCTCCAGCTCGATCTTGCGTAATTTCACAGCCAGAATGCGATTTAATGGCGATTCCTAATGTGGAACCTGTCACCGCTTCAACGTCATTAGAGGCATCGCCCACCATGGTGGTTTCCCCGCGTTTTTTTAGCTCTGCAACAATACTTAATTTATCCACACAAGCGGCATAAACATTCTTTTCGGGAATACCGAGGAGGCTTGCATAACGTAAGGCAGTGTCTTTGTCAGTGCCTGTGCACATGACGACTTCTTTGCCTTGTGCTTGTAAGCCCTTGACCGTTAATGCCGCGTCATCGCGCAATGGATCTTGTATTTTAATATAGCCCAATAAGGTTTTATCACGTTCTCTTGCGAAATAAATAACATGCTCAATGGGTGAAGGCTCATCGGCAATTTTATCAACGGCAATCTGATGATCTTGTAAAAGTTGCTTATTACCAACCAAGTAATAATCATGATTGATTTTCGCTTTAATACCCGAGCGATGCGTGAGATCAATATCGCTTACCTCGCAATCCAAATCGAGCGTGACTGATTTTTGCAAATAAGCGCAAATGGCTTTGGCAAACGGGTGACGAGAATTTTTTTCAATTTCATTAATGTAATTACAAAATTGTTGCGCGGTAATGCCTTTATCGAAATAAACGCAATGTTTAGTAACCGTTGGTACACCCGTAGTTAAAGTGCCATTTAAATCTAAAGCCACAATTTTAATGGAAGAGCCGGTTTGTAATTCATGGCTGGTTTTAAAATTAACGCCATTTTTAAGCGATTCTGCCATGCCGTTTTTTACCGCTAATGCAATCAGAAAGCCAAACGTGCAAGGACAAGCCGAAACAACGAGAGAGGTTCCCCATTGAATAGCCAGCGTAGGATTAAATAAAAATCCCACTCCAATGCTGGTGCCAATCGCAAGCAGGATGACCCCTGGAACGAAATATTGCAGAATGCGGTCAGCGATCAGTTCGATGGGCGCTTTCTTTTCATTCGCTCTTAAAACAGCGCGATCTTTTTTTTCTAAAAGTGATTCCGAGGCGCGGCGCACCACTTGCATGCGGAGTAAGGGCACATCTTCGGGGACAACCATGCCAGCTAAGATTTCTTCGCCTTGCTTAAGCGATGCGGGCAGAGTGTGGCCGGTAACGATCGTTTTATAAATGGAAGTGCTTTCATCGAGACAAATGCCATCTACAGGAATGGTTTGACCGGCTTTCACGCGGATAATGGTATTGGGTTGTAACATACTGACTAAAGTAATTTCGTATTGCTCGCGGGTGATTTCTTTCTCAATCCGTTTGGGTGCTTTTTCTTTAAAGGTAAGTTGTTTGGTAACGCGCTGATTAATGGAATCTTCAATCGCGCGGCCAATGTGACGAAACCCAAAAATCAACAATCCTGCTTCCATCATCATGGGTAACCAGGGTAGAAAAATATGCACGATGGAAACAGCAATGGCGGTAATGGAGCTGATGGTGAACAAGGCATCCATTGTTAATGTGCGTGATTTAATAAATTTCTTACTCGCATCGATGTAGGAATCCATCCCTAAGGCAATGGTTGCAAATGAACTTAACACAATCAGTGTGTACATGAGGCTTGCGGGAAGGGCTAATCCTGTCCAGGTTAGAATCATTAAACCAAAACCAAACGCTAAACCACCGATTCCGCGAACGAGGTGAGAAAAAAGTGAATTGGTTTGAGTCGTTTTTTTAGGGATGAGTGGCTGTTGCTCCCCTTTTTCAAGGTCAATTTCAGATTCGGGTTGGATCTTTTCAATTTCTTGGCAATCCACGCCAACGTCTTCAATGAGCTCTTTTAATTTTAGACTGATTGCGGCATTGCTAAGGTCGGTCTGCACCGTGATTAAAATTTGCTTTGCGGAGAGGTCGATGGCGTGGGATAGGATGTGAAAGTCGTTACCGGGTTGGGCTTGCAAGCTTTCTAGTTCATTTTTAAGCCCACGAACGCATTCGGAGCAAGTAATTCCAGGTAAACTGAATAGAAATTCTTTAGCCATCTGCCCACTCTCGTTGTTGTGTTTATAAATTTGGCAAATTTTATAACATCAAGTGGGTATTTGAAAGAATGATTTTAATGGAGTTGTGCAATAAGTAGTCTTATTGATTATAATTGTGACAGTGGTGGTAAGTATTAAACGGGTTTGGCGTTTGGCATTGTTTTCGCACTGGGCTTACGCAGTTTAACGGATAAACTGAGTTTAAATTTTGCAACGGGTGCAAAGCGATCTTGGTCGGGAACCGTCGCAACGATGTTGATCAAAACCTGTTGGCGTTCACCGGTTTGAACCGCTGTGCGAATTGCTTGTGCAATCGCTGCACCTTCTTCGCAGGTGAATAACACATCGCCTTCAGCGCGTTTTAAAAAATCAGCTTGGATATCTTTAAAGACAAAGCTGTATTTTTCTTTAAAGTTACGTTGCAAGTGCATTGCAATTAAACCGGGTGCCAAATCCGCACCAACGCACAAGGCACCAAAATACATGGAGCCTAAATGATTTTTGGAGCGACGTCTTAAGGGAATAAGGATCATGGCGCGCTCATCGTTTAATTCAATGACGCGTGGGCGCAACCAATGCACTAAAGGAATTTTGATGGAAGTAAATGCCCATACTCTCAAGGTTGCCAACCAATTTACTTTGAGCGACATAATGGTATTCCTTCCCTTGATCGATTTATTTTCAGTATAGCAAATTGTCGCTTAACTTACCTAGATCCAATCATTTAAGGCAAGACCAACCCCTAAGCCCTGGGTGCGATGATTATATTCGATCAAACTTTGTCCATACCCATTAAAATACTGTGTATATAGCATCACGTGGTCGGTGATGGGTAAGGAAAAGGTCGCCATGACGGAGCCGCGG
>CAZQXH010000015.1:0-74796 GCA_964597435.1 uncultured Coxiellaceae bacterium
AGCCTTGGCTAAAAGCATTTTTCACAGTGCCTTGATTATCACCGACTAATAAACCGACTTGGTTGTTGCCATTAACTGTGCCAGTGACGCCGATGTTTTGAATGGTGCCATTATTAACCCCGAATAGACCAACATTATCAGTACCAGAGAGATTTAAGTTTTTAACGATATGGCCTAACCCATCGAATACACCCGTGAAAGCAGTAACGGTATTACCGATGGGGTTTAAGACAATGCCACTTAAATCAATGGATTTAGCTAAAGCGAAGTTTTTATCCCATAAGGTGCTGTCGTCGCTTACTGCATCTAATTCACTGCCGTTGCTAATCAGCATGTAAATGTTAGTTAACCCCGCAGTGAGATTACTAAAGCTAGGTACGTTATAAGCCATGCTAGCAGGGTTGGTGTAAATGCTAACGGTACCGGCCATATTCACCAAACCATTCATGATGACGCGGCCATTGCCGGAAGCGGTGCTGTAATTGCCACCGTTATTCGCGATTAAAGTTAAATTGGCAAGCGGATTACTGTTGGTAATGCTAACGCCGTTATTGATGATTAAATTGTTAAATGCCGTTAAGGTTAAGCTGTAAACGGAATTCCAATTAATGTTTGTGGTTACGGTTAAGTTACCGGAACCACTACCCGGGCCGCCGCTGGTGGTTTGTACAACGACATTAGAATTATTTAATTGGTTTAACAGCGTATTAATGTTTAAGAAGCTGACGCTGATATTGGGATCACCGGTAAAAGAACCTGGGCCAAACCACATATAGGCCGTTGGATTTGTGCCAATGAATAAATCGGTGGGATCGATTAACCAAGTGCCCCCATTTTTATGATCTGGCGCACTGGTGTTAACGGTTAAATTATCCCCTAAAAATAAATGATCGGCAGAGGTTTCAATAAAACCACCGTTACCACCACTGATGGCATTTGCAATTAAGGCAACTTCTGGTTGAATGATAGTGCTATTCGCTAAATGACCGAATTCATCTTTACCAATAATGATTTTACCGCCACCTAAATCACCGCTCGCATCAATTACTGTTCCTGAATCCACTAAAATATCATGACCAGTGACGATAATCGTGCCGCCTTTTTCGCCGGCATTTTTACCGGATGCAATTAATTGCGCTTTAATGTGAACGCCGCCACCATTGGCATCACCAGATATAATAATTTCACCATTTTGTGAATAAACGGATTTCGCTTGTAACACACCGTTTAAATTAATGATGTTATCTAACACAGCAGAGGCGGTTTTAGCGGTCACTAAAATTCTACCGCCATCGGCAATCACGGAACCATTGTTCGTCACTTTCGCATTCGCAGCCGGTTTATCAATAGCAAAATTAATTAAATCATTCCCTGCAAAGCTCATCGTAAACGCATCACCACTCGCTAAAACTACATGACCAAGATTCGCTTGAATCTTGCCATCATTCGTAACATTAGAACCCACCAGCGCAACTAAACCATGTTGCGCTGCTTGAATGGTACCTGCGTTAACAATGCTACCGTTATAACCTGGCACGGCATCAAAGTGATAAATACCTTTTAAGAAATTTTCATCGGTTAAATTAGAAGTGGTCGCAATCAAGCTACCGACATTCACAAATGAATTCGGCCCAAAATATACGCCGGCCGGATTAATTAAAATAATTTTACCGGTTGCAGTTAACGTGCCGTAAATTTGAGATGCACCTTGCAATGGTGAAATGCGATTTAACGCCACACCGCCAGCAGGTTGAATAAAGTGCGTAGCTTGATTTGCGCCAATATTAAAACTTTGCCAATTAATAATAGCGTTTTGTGACGCTTGATTAACGGTAGTGACATTGGGAGTTTGCTGAATGGAAACATTACCGGATGCAACATTGTCTAAAACGGGATTAGCTAAACAAATAGCGGCACCAAAAAAACTGCCGGAAAATAGAAATGCTTTTTGCAGATTCCATCCCATCGTTTTGTACCATTTTAATTATTGTGATACTGATATTATAGCATGGCAGCAGAGGGGGAATTTTTTTTCAAGAAGGATCATGTAATCAAGAGGTTGGTGAGGCCGCCGCTCGATTTTTGAGAGGTTTAGGAAGGAATTTTTTCATCCGCTTTTATCGATTCGCAACCTGAGCCATCACCAATGCGCATGACAGCTCAGATTGCAATGACGTAACGATTAAGATTTATCAATCACTAAAAACATCGCGCCGTTGCCACGTAACACATTTAATAGCGCCATTTTGTTATTAGTGCTTGCTTGGCGACGAAGATCGGCAATGCTGTTAACGGTTTGCTGATTAACGGATGTGATCACATCACCAGGCCTTAAATCGGATTGCCAGGCTTTACTAGCTTGTTCCACAGAAACCACCAATATACCTTGCACATTGCCGTGCGTTGGGCTCGTGATGGTGAAGTTTTTCATGGCCACGCCAAAGAAGAATGGGTCCGTGTGCTCATTTGCTTCTAACCGTTTACCCTGATCGGATAAGGTCACCGCAGCCGTAATGGCTTTACCCTGACGTAATAAATCCACTTTGATTTTGGAATCAACTCGGAGAAAACCAACGGTATTGACCACATCGCTAGCGCTTTTTACCGTCACACCATTTACCGCGGTAATAATATCGCCTACTTTCAAACCGCTTTCCTGCGCGGGAGAATGTTGCAATACTTGTGTAATGGCAGCGCCTTGTGTTGTTGGCATGTTAAATGCCGCCGCTAATTCGGGCGTAACATCTTGTGCGCCAATGCCGAGTGTGCCGCGTTTAACATTACCAAACGCTAATAATTGTGCGGTTACACTTTTCGCCATGTTGGCAGGAATGGCAAAGCCAATACCAACACTACCGCGATCGGGTGCTAAAATTGCCGTATTAATACCGATTAATTGCCCTTGCATATTAATCAGCGCGCCGCCTGAGTTGCCAGGATTAATGGGCGCATCGGTTTGAATAAAGTTTTCATAATTTTCGATGCCTAACGTTGTGCGACCCAGTGCACTAACGATGCCGGAGGTAACCGTTTGGCTTAAACCAAATGGATTGCCAATGGCAGCAACAAAATCACCGACTTTAAGATCATTGGAGTTGGCTAATTGAATGCCCGTTAAACCTTTGGCATCAATTTTCAATAAGGCAACATCCGAGGGTTTGTCAGTGCCGATGTTTTTAGCCGTGAAGTGCCGTCCATCACCCAAGGTAACCGTAATGGTTTGGGCATCATTAATGACGTGAGCATTTGTAATAATATAACCGTGGTTAGGATCAATGATGACGCCAGAGCCAACAGAGGTAAAGGTAGTTGGTACTTCATCGTCAACATCATCGGATTTTTTGGCGCGCTGTTTTTGCAATTCTAGCAAAGTATTAAAGTCAGTCACTTTAATAACGCATTTAATATTCACCACTGCCGGCATGACGCGCTTTAACATGGGTGCAATGGAACCATCAAGGGGTAAACCAGCAAAGCTAAGGGCGCTGATTAAACAAAAGAGGCTGATAATGAAGGATTGAATTAATCGAGACATAGAGCGATCCCCGTGATTTATCATGAAAAGTTGGCAAGGGGCCTATGATAACACTTTATGCGCGTTCAAACCAAATAGCGCTTGCCATGCGACCGGTTTGGCCTTTTTCACGGCGATAGGAAAAAAAGAGTTCTTCTTGTGAGTAAGTGCAGTAATCGCCGCCGTAGATGGAGTGGATGTCGAGGGCGTTCAAACGTTGCTCAGCTAAGGTGTAAAGGTTGGCCATCCATTTGCCTGACTGGTGGGGCTTAAAGGCTTTTTCGGCTTGTTTATCATGTTGAATAAAAGCGGAATAAACATCTTCACCGACTTCAAAATGATTTGGACCAATGGCAGGGCCTAGCCATACTAATAATTTTTTAGGATCGACCTGCATGGCTTGAATGGTATTTTCAATCACGCCACTTGCTAATCCGCGCCAACCGGCATGAATGGCGGCAACGTATTGACCACTGCGATCGCAAATTAATATGGGTAAGCAATCAGCCGTCAGAATCACACAAACCGTATTGGGTCGACTGGTAAAACTGGCATCGGCTTCAGGTCGGGTTGAGCTGGGTAATGCGGGCACAGCGACATTGCCATGAACTTGTTTTAACCAGGCCGGTTCACTGGGAAATTCTAATAATTCAGATAGGGTTGCGCTTTCAAGCGTTAAAACAGGACCATGCCAACCGCAGCGTGTGGTCGTAAACGCACGGACGTGTGGAGGAGCAGGCCAATTAGGCGTGATGTAAGCCATTATTCTTTCCTGTTTTTATCGCAACGTAAAACGTCCAATAGGCTTAGCATATCAGCTGGCAGGGGAGCCTCAAAGCGCATTGTCTCGCCGGTTTCAGGATGGATTAAGTTTAATGCAAAAGCGTGCAGCGCTTGGCGTTTAAACTCGCGCAACGCCGTAATTAATTCATTACCCATGCCTTTTTTTAGCTGCACTCGCCCACCATAAGCGACATCGCCCACTAGGGGGTAATGGATATGGGATAAATGCACCCGAATTTGGTGCGTGCGGCCGGTTTCTAGTTTGATATTTAATAAGGTGTGAAAAGGAAAACGTTCTGCAACGCGATAATGGGTAATCGCCATTTTACCCGTTTCACTGACGTGCATGCGTTTTCTGTCAATGGGATGGCGGTCAATGGGCGCATCAACGGTGCCACCACTAATCATATTGCCATATACGATGGCCTGGTATTCGCGGCCTAACGTGCGCTCTTTCAATTGTTCGCCTAGGTGGGTTAAGGCGCTTTCGGATTTCGCAATGACAAGTAAGCCGGACGTGTTTTTATCGATACGGTGTAAAATGCCGGCGCGTGGTAGGGCTCGTAGTTCGGGTGCATGGTGGAGCAGGGCATTCATTAAGGTATTATCCGGATTGCCTGCGCCGGGATGAACCACTAAGCCGATGGGTTTATTAATAATGAGTAAGGCGCTGTCTTCGTGGACGATATTAAGCGGAATATCTTGTGCAACCGATTGGATTAATTCGCGTAGTTGTGGAACCACGGTTACAATTTCGCCGCCCCTTAATTTCATTTTTCCGCTGGCGGGCTGATCATTGACTAAAACGAAGCCGTCATCAATCCACGCCTTAATTTGCGAGCGGGAATAGTCAGGCAACAAGCTGGCCAACACTTGGTCAAGCCGTTGTGTCGGGGCTGGTGTTGCAATTGTCAGAGTAAGTTTGCTTGTCTTTAACATAACGCTGTGAATGATGACAGAAATTAGTTTACAATGCACGCCAGATCTTCGTTCGAGACAGGAATATTTATGAACCGATTCAATCTGCGCGGCCTTTATGCCCTGGCTTTCATTGCATTAGCGGCAGCTTTAAGCGCTTGCTCCTCGACCACTGACCCAGCGGAAGCCTATCCTGGTCAAACCCCGCAACAAATTTATACTGAAGGGAAAACCAGTTTAGAAGGTTATGATTATGCGGAAGCGACGAAACATTTCGAAGCGCTGGATGTGCAATATCCGTTTAATACGCAAACCGAAAATGCTCAGCTTTATTTAGTTTATACCTATTATAAGAAAGAAGAATACGCTTTATCCGTTGCTGCCGCTGAACGCTTTGTGCGTTTACACCCCACCAGCCCGCATGCGGACTATGCGCTGTATGTGCGTGGTTTAGCTGATTTCTATCAAAACATTGGTGTGATTGAACGGTTATTTAGAGTGGATTTATCCAATCGCGATTTAGTGCAAGTTCGCAAAGCCTTTGGTGATTTCAATGATTTAGTCACGCAATATCCACAAAGTCGTTTCGCCCCTTCTGCGCATCAATTCATGGTGTATTTGCGTAATGTGATGGCAGAGCACGAATTACACGTAGCGCAATATTATTATGACCGTAAAGCCTTTATGGCGGCAGCGAACCGTGCTAGTGATTTGGTGGCGCATTACCAAGGCGCGCCGGCTGTGATGCCAGGTTTAATGCTCATGGCGAATTCCTATCGCGCGTTGGGATTGACGAAATTGGAGCAGGACACTTTAGCGGTTATTAACGCTAATAAATAAACTGTTCTCATCACATGAGGAAGAGGGGAGTGAGCGAAGCAAGCTGGGTTCAATGAAGCTTCTTCTCTCACCCCTATTTTCATCTACTTAAACCCATTGCTCACCGGATAACGCCAATCTCGAATAAAGGACGTGTGATTAATACGCGGTCCAAGCGGTGCTTGCTTGCGTTTATATTCATTAATCCGCACCATGCGCACCACATCACGCACGCTTTTTTCATTCATCCCTTTTGCAATAATCGCCTCAGCACTCAACCTTTCATTTAAATGCCAAAATAAAATCTGATCTAATTCTTCATACGGCGGTAAGCTATCTTGATCGGTTTGATTGGGCGCAAGTTCCGCTGTCGGTGCGCGCGTTAAAATACGCTCGGGGATAACCGCATTTTGACTATTGCGATAACGGGCTAGTTCATACACCAACGTTTTAGGAATGTCTTTTAATACGGCAAAACCACCTGCCATGTCACCATATAACGTGCAATATCCCACTGCTATTTCACTGCGGTTGCCGGTTGTTAAAACGAGATGGCCGAATTGATTGGAAAGCGCCATGAGTAAAACGCCGCGGCATCGTGCTTGAATATTTTGTTCGGTTAAACCACCTTGCGTATCGCCCAACGTGGGCGCGAGTGAGGATAAAAACGCATTAAAACTGGGCTCAATCGAAATCACTTCCGCTTTAATGGCTAAACGCTTCGCCAGCTCTTTTGCATCTTCCATGCTGATTTCTGCGTTATAACGAGATGGCATCATGACAGCATGCACTTTATCGCTACCTAGGGCATCGGTGGCAATGGTTAATGTTAACGCGGAATCGATACCGCCTGATGAGCCAACGATCACACTTTTAAAACCATTTTTTTGCACGTAATCGCGCATGCTTAATACTAACGCTTGATAGATGCGTGCAAGCGGAGTGGGGATGTTGTAAGGCGCTGCGTTAAGGGTTTTATCCGTTTCCATTTCAACTAATGATAAGGTTTCATTAAAAAAACCGGCGCAAATACGGAGTTCGCCTGTTGCATCCACGGCTAACGAGCCGCCATCAAAAATTAAATCATCTTGTCCGCTAACATGATTCACATACACAATCGGCACTTGATTACTGCGGGCACGAGTCGATAATAAATTCACGCGTTGTTCATGTTTATCGGTTTCAAATGGCGAAGCATTTGGCACTAATAAAATTTCCGCACCTGCCGCTCGTGCTGTTTTTGCTGGGTGGACACGCCAAAGATCTTCACAAATTAAAATACCAACGGCAACGCCTTTGATGGAAGTGACACAGGTTTCATTTCCTGGTGTGAAATAACGGTCTTCATCAAACACCCCATAGTTGGGTAAGCGCTGTTTGTGATAGGTGTGAAGAATTTTTCCATCGTGGATTAAACTGCAAGCGTTATACAGTTTGTCTCTGACGCGCACCGGATGCCCGACAATGCAATAAATGCCGCGTACGCTTTGCGTCAATTGCTGTAAGGCCATTTGTGCTGCTTCTGTAAAAGCGGGCCGTAAAAATAAATCGTCTGCGGCATAACCCGTTAAACTTAATTCAGGGAACACAATGATGTCGGCTTTTAACTCATCGCGTGCTGTTTCGGCAGCGTTAATGTGTTTTGTTAAATTTCCGTTAATGTCGCCAACTAATAAATTTAGCTGCGCCATCGCAATGCGTAATTTAGGCATGTGATAAATCCGTCAAGATGAAAGTAGCGTCATTATAAGTAAAAGCAGGTTGTACTTGTTGTGATATGCATAATGCGTGCGTTTGATTATCGGCGTGACAAATATCGACAACCGTTGCATTGAATTCGGGTGTGGTAATATCGCTTCCTGGCTGTAAAGGAATTGAATTGGCGGAGGTTGCAAGCAACGCGGAGGTTGCAAGCAATAAATGCGTTTTTAATTTACCACGGTATTGCATGCGCGCAATGATCTCTTGGCCCGTGTAGCAACCTTTGTTGAAACTGACCGCGCCTAACTGCGGCAACCTTAATTCGTGCGGTAAAAAAAGTCCGCTGGTGGTTGCATTGATGCGTGGAATGCCCGCTTGAATATCAAGCGCGTGCCACAGCGCGGAATGACCCTGGCTATCGAGAGCATGGCTACTCAGTAACAATTGACGTTTTGTCGTCGAACTTGACCGCGGGGCCGAGGGTAGCTGGATGGTGGCGCCAATATTTTCCGGCGAAATGTCTGCCCCCTCATCCCCATAAACAAACCAATCCGCACTTACATCATTCAATGTGGCTTTAAAAAACGGTGCGTATTTTTGCAATGCTTTCTGTGCAGTGGGCAGTAAATCCCGTGGCATGATGCAGTAAAAAGCATCCGCTATTTTGGCTAAATAAAATAAACTAATGACCCTGCCATTGGGCAAACAATGCGCGGCCAATTGTCCAGCTTGTTCGGGAATAGAATTCACATCGGCAGTAAGCTGGCCTTGTAACAGCGCCAAGTTGCCACTGCCAGTGATGCTTAAAACGCCAAAATCAGTTAATTGATACAAGCGGGTCATGGGTTATCGTAGGTCCTAATTTTATTCCATATTATAATACGCTAGTTTTTTGCGGAGATAAAAAATAATGGTTCTTCTCTTCCCCTTTCCAGCAGAAGGGAGCTTGATCTTTTGAGGTTCTGCCGCTAAGGTGCGTCCATACTAGGAGGCGCTTATGATTGATGCAGCATTAATAATGGTTGATTTGCAAAATGATTTTTGTCCTGGCGGCAGTTTGGCCGTGCCAGAAGGGGATCAAATCATGCCGGTGATTAATGTATTGCAGTCACACTTTAAATTAATCGTCGCCACACAAGATTGGCATCCTTTAGACCATGCCAGTTTTGCTGCCAATCATCCTGGTTTGGCTGTGGGGGATGTGATTGAAATCGCGGGTGCGCCGCAAGTGTTATGGCCAGTGCATTGCGTGCAAGCATCAAACGGTGCCCTGTTTCATGCGTTACTGGATCAAACCCGAGTGCAGCATATCGTCCATAAAGGCATTGATCCTGCTATCGATAGCTATAGTGCTTTTTACGATAATGCCCACCAGCGCAGCACGGGGCTTTATGATTATTTAAAAGCCGAAAATATACACACAGTTTATATCGTGGGTTTGGCTACCGATTATTGCGTAAAATATTCTGCCTTAGATGCGGTTAAGCTGGGTTTTACCGTCTATGTTATTCAAGATGCTTGTCGCGGTGTGGAATTGACCGCAGGGGATAGCGCGGCAGCTTATATTGAAATGCAAGCTGCCGGCGTTAAGCTCACTGACGCAGCTAGCGTCCTTTCAGCCAGGGAATAAGTTCGAGCGGATCGTTAATATAACCATCCGCTTTCCAGCGCGCGGGGTCATCGCCTCTGCCAATATAGCCATACAAGGCGACAAGGCTTAAGGCGCCAGCGGCTTTACTAGCAATGACATCGCCCTCGGCATCCCCTAAATATAAACAATGCTTGGGATCTAAATCCAACAGTTGGCAGGCATGTAAAATAGGGGCGGGATCGGGCTTTGCCGTTGCTAAAGTATCACCGCAAACCACACTATGAGCACGATCTGCGATCTTTAATGTTTTTAATAGTGGATGCGTGTGCTGAGTCAGTTTATTGGTAACAATGCCCCAGGGGATTTTATTTTCATCAAGATAATCAAGTAGCGACAAAACATTCGGGAAAAATTGCGTATGGTCTGCCAAATGCTCTTCATAATCTGCTAGAAATTCTTCTCGCAACCCTTTGATTTGGCTTGAATCTTCCTCAAGGCCAAAGGCTTCTTTTAAAATTGCTTTTGAACCTTGATTGGCGATATTGCGCATTTCCTCAATCGGCCATTCTGGCAAAGCGCGGTGGCTGCGAATGCGGTTTAAGGTGCGAACTAAATCTTGGGCGGTATCCAATAAAGTACCATCTAAATCAAATAGTACACCGCGAATAGGTTCTGCCATGATTAACCTGCTTTGGTGGCGTGTACGATATAATTCACATCGATATCGTCACTTAATCGAAATTGTTTATTAAAAGGATTATAGCTGATGCCACGGATGGCTTGTATGCTTAAACCTGCCTCCTCGCACCAAGCGGATAGTTCAGCGGGGCGAATGAATTTAGCATACTCGTGGGTGCCGCGCGGCAATAGCCGTAGGATATATTCTGCACCTAAAATCGCCAGCAAATATGCTTTAGGGTGGCGGTTTAAGGTGGAAAAGAACACATCACCGTCAGGGGTTGCAAGGTCTGCGCAGGCTTTAATAATGCTAACGGGGTCAGGCACGTGCTCCAGTAACTCCATGCAAGTCACGACATTGAATTGACCTGCATGACTTTTGGCAAAGTCTTCGGCGCTAATCATTTCATAAGTGACCGGTAGTTTTGACTCATATAAGTGTAATTTAGCGACATCAATCAAAGAGGGGTTTAAGTCGATGCCGGTCGCTTGTGCTTTTTCTGCTGCTAAACTTTCAGTGAGGATGCCGCCGCCGCAACCAATGTCGACTGCTTTTAAACCAGCTAAATTCACTTTTTGCTTAATAAATCCTAATCTTAACGGATTTACTTGATGTAAGGTTTTAAGTTCGCCCGCCGCGTCCCACCAGTGGGCCGCTAAGTCGGCAAATTTATTCAATTCGTGTTGATCCACATTACTCATCATAAATGCCCTTTGAAGTTGTGACCATTCTGCCAGCGCCACAATTTCTGTCAATGTTTTAGCTAATTGCATGCACATCCGCTTACGATTATTATAAACTCACACTAACTGTCTGATTAAAAGGATTTTCGCTATGTTGAAACGTGTGGGGTTGGTATTGGCTTTGCTGACAATAACCGGCGTGAGCTTTGCAGATCAAACCATCGAAACCGCAACGGCCAGCGGGAATGCGCAAACCACTATCATTGATGCCAATGGCAATTTAAAAGTGGTTGATACGCAAAAGCCTGCAGCAACTTCAACAGCAACCAACCAAACTGTCACGAGCAGTGAGAACCCGAATCCTAACACGGACCTGTCTTCACCTTCAGCCGCTGTTACAGTCACCACGATACCCACAAATAACGTTCCGTCTGCCGCAGTCAATGCAGCTACCACATCAAACCCCTCTAACTAATTAAACGCGCGGAGGCCCCCATGGCTGAGTCAATGTTATCTGAGGCGTACGCTCCTCATACGATTTATTTAAAAGATTACCAAGCGCCACAATTTTTCATTGATGACATTGAACTGAAAGTGGATCTTTACGATGATCATGCGCTAGTGACATCGCAGTTGATCATGCGTCGTAATCGACATGGTAAAGAAAATTCCGGCGATTTATTTTTACATGGCGAAAACTTGGAATTGCAATCCATTGCGCTGGAAGGTAAAGCATTACCTAAAGAAGCCTATATAGTGAGTGAGCACGGCTTAACCGTAAAAGGATTACCCGATAATTTTCAATTGCAAATTGTTTGTAAAACTTATCCACATAAAAATACCGCATTAAGTGGGTTATATTGTTCGCGCGGCACCTTTTGCACCCAATGCGAAGCACAAGGTTTTCGTCGCATCACTTATTATTTAGATCAACCCGATGTGCTCGCCCGTTTTGTTACCACCATTACGGCAGATAAAAAACGCTATCCCACGTTGTTATCGAACGGTAATTTAATTGATAGCGGTGATTTACCGAACGATCGTCATTTTGCTACGTGGCAAGATCCTTTTAAAAAACCCAGCTATTTATTTGCTTTAGTTGCCGGCGATTTTGATTTATTAGCGGGCGATTTTAAAACGCAATCCGGCCGAATGATTGATTTGCGGGTTTATGTGGAGAAGGGTTACGGTGATCAAGCAGGACATGCATTGTATTCATTACAAGAAGCCATGCGTTGGGATGAAACCGCTTATGGCCGTGAATACGATTTAGATACCTACATGATTGTTGCTATTAGCGATTTCAATATGGGCGCGATGGAAAATAAAGGGTTAAATATTTTTAATACGAAATATATTTTGGCAAAACCGGAAACCGCCACAGACCAAGACTACATTCATATTTTAAGCGTTGTCGGCCACGAATATTTTCATAATTGGAGCGGGAATCGCGTCACCTGTCGCGATTGGTTTCAATTGAGTTTAAAAGAGGGGTTGACCATTTTCCGTGATCAATCTTTTAGTGAAGATGTGTTATCCCATGCCGTGATGCGTATTCATTCCGTTAACGATTTAAGAGAAACACAATTCCCTGAAGATGCCGGGCCTTTGGCGCATCCCGTGCGACCTGAATCCTACATCGAAATTAACAATTTTTATACCTCGACGGTTTATAACAAAGGCGCAGAAGTGTTACGCATGTTGCGGACCATCTTGGGCCCCGTATTATTCCGTAAAGGCATGGATTTATATTTTGCTCGTCATGATGGTCAAGCGGTCACGATTGAAGATTATGTTAAAACCATGGAAGATGTTTCAGGAATTGATTTAACCCAATTCCGTTTGTGGTATGCGCAATCTGGTACGCCGTGTGTTATGGTCGATGAGGTTTATGATGCGGCTGCTAAAACGTATACGTTAAGTTTTGATCAAGCTTGCCCGCCCACACCCAACCAAGATATTAAAGCGCCTTTTCATGTTCCTGTGCGCATGGGTTTACTCGATGCCGAAACCGGTGAGCCTTTGCCATTGCAAATAGGTGAAGAAGATTTTGGGTTAGAAACCGTTTTACACTTTACTAAAACCCATAAAACCTACACATTTAAAAATGTCGCGAAACAACCCATTCCTTCTTTGTTCCGAGATTTTTCTGCCCCCGTTAAATGGCAGTTTAATTATAAAGATTCGGCATTAGAGTTTTTATTTAAACACGATCAAGATCCTTTTAATCGGTGGGAAGCTGGCCAGCAATATGCCGTGCGCCAATTGCTGCGCTTAGTGGGTGCTTATCAGCAAAAACAAGCGTTAGTTTTCCCCGAAGAATGGGCGACGATGATGCGCTATGCGCTTGAACACGCGGATCAAGATGCCTTATTTTTGTCTGAATTATTGATGATACCTTCTGAGAAATATGTAGCCGAGCAAATGGACGTGATTGATGTGGATGCCATACATGCGGCGCGTGAATTTGTTTTGTCAGAACTGTCCGCGCGGCTCGAACCCCTTTGGTTATCCGTTTACAAATCCAATCAAGACAATAGCGCTTATGAATTTACTATGCTCGCAGTTGGAAAGCGTCAATTAAAAAATCGTGCTTTAGCTTATTTGTTGCAATTACCGCAGCATGCGGAATTAGGTTGGAAACAATTTGAGGCCGCTTTAAAAACGAATATGACTGATACGCAGGCGGCGCTGGTTGGACTGGCTATCCATGAAAATCCGTATCGTGCGAAAGCATTGGAAGCATTTTATAATGCGTGGCAACACGATGCATTAGTCGTGGATAAATGGCTATCCATTCAAGCTGTTGCAACAATTCCTAATGAGTTAGCAGAAATGCAGCGCCTGGTGAAACACCCAGCGTTTGATTTGAAAAATCCCAATAAAGTTTATTCTTTAATCGGTGCTTTTGGGCAACGCAATGCCATCACCTTTCATGCGCAAGATGGGTCGGGTTATGTGTTTTTGCGAGAAATTTTAGCGCAGCTGGATAAAATTAATCCGCAAGTTGCCGCTCGCATGGTAAAACCTTTGACTAGCTTGAAACGGTATGATAAAGAACGACAAAGCTTAATGCGGCAGCAACTGGAAGTGCTTCGTCGTGATCAAAAACTTTCCAAGGATTTATACGAACTTGTGACCAAAAGTTTAGAGTAGAGGCACCATGACGACAGCAACGAAAAACTTACGCACTGAATCCGATAGCATGGGCACGATTGATGTGCCCGCTAATCACTATTGGGGTGCACAAACGCAGCGCTCTTTAGAACATTTTGCGATTGGCAACGATCGCATGCCGGAAGAATTAATCCGCGCATTTGGTATTTTGAAAAAAGCCGCCGCGACCACAAACCAAGAGCTCGGTTTATTAAAACCCGAATTACAATCTTTAATTGCACGCGCAGCCGATGAAGTGATTGCCGGAAAATGGAATGATGAGTTCCCGTTGAAAGTGTGGCAAACCGGAAGCGGCACGCAAACGAACATGAATGTGAATGAAGTGATCAGTAATCGCGCCATTGAATTAGCGAATGGAACGATTGGTAGCAAGAAGCCCATTCACCCGAATGATCACGTGAACCAATCACAATCTTCAAATGATACCTTTCCAACGGCAATGCACATTGCGGCCGTGGATATTTTAATTAATCGTTTGTTGCCAGCCGTAAAAGAATTACGCGATGGTTTATATGCTAAGCAACAAGCGTTTAAAGATATTGTGAAAATTGGTCGTACGCATTTACAAGATGCGGTGCCATTGACATTAGGCCAAGAATTTTCAGGCTATGTTGCACAATTAGATGCGGCAATGGATAACATTAAAAAAACCTTGCCGGGTTTGTATGAGCTTGCCATTGGCGGCACGGCAGTGGGAACCGGTTTAAATACGCATCCGCAGTTTGCAGAAAAAGTGGCAAAGAAAATTGCGGAATACACCGGCCAACCATTTGTGAGTGCACCGAATAAATTTGCAGCCTTGGCAGCACATGATGCATTAATTTTTGCAAGCGGTGCATTAAAAACACTGGCAGCGGCCTTTATGAAAATTGCTAATGACGTGCGTTGGTTGGGTTCTGGTCCGCGTTGCGGATTAGGGGAATTAATTTTGCCAGCGAATGAACCCGGTTCATCCATCATGCCTGGTAAAGTTAACCCAACGCAATCAGAAGCCATGACCATGGTTGCAGCGCAAGTTTTTGGAAATGATGCGGCGATTGGTTTTGCCGGTTCGCAAGGTAACTTTGAACTTAATGTATTTAAACCGGTGATCATTCATAACTTCATGCACTCAGCCCGTTTGTTAGCTGATTCGGCGCACATGTTTAATAAATATTGCGTGACGGATTTAGTGGCGGATGAAAAAGCGATTCAAACTTCAGTGCATAACTCCTTAATGCTGGTTACTGCGTTAGCACCAAAAATAGGTTATGACAAAGCGGCTGAAATTGCGCATAAAGCTTGGCACGATGGTACGACCTTGTTAGATGCGTGTTTGGGATTAGGATATTTGTCGGAAGATGAGTTTAAAAAATTAGTGCGCCCAGAGTTAATGTTGGGGCCACAGTAAATTCTCCGCAAAACAAAAACGCTATCTTGCCGTGACGAGATAGCGTTTGTTTCAAAAGCTAAGCGCTGTTCAATCTAGAAACTATGCCCCAGCGCTGGAATTAAACCCATAATCCCATTTGAAAGCATCCCCGCTGCAATTGCCATGATGATCATGCCCATAATTCGCGTAATGACTTTCATCACGGATTCGCCAACCATTTTGCCAATGGTGTTGCCAAAATAAAGCACTATTAGCATACCGAGTGCTAAACCACCTGCTAACAAGCTCAGCCAAAGTTTATTGGTGAGGGTGGCATGGTCTGAGGTGGTAATAATCATGGAGCTGATTGCGCCGGGACCGATAATAAAAGGCATGGCCAATGGCACAATCGCTACCGAACTTCTCTCAGTAGCCGCAACATCATCTTCTGGGGTGTGATTGATGGGGCTTTCTTTTGACTGCAACATGGATAAACCAGTCAGCAGTAAAATAATGCCGCCGGCAAAGCGAAACGAATCGATCGTTATGCCTAATAAATCAAGTAGTTGACTACCTGCCCAGATGGTCACAAACATAATAATCGCAATGGTTAAACCGCATTTTAATGCTGTTTGACGCCGTTCTGCCTTCGAGTAACGCGAAGTTAGCTGCAGGTAAAAAGACAGCGAGCCAAGAGGGTTCATCATGATTATCATGGCGACCAAAAATTTGACGCTTTCAGCGTAATTCATAGTCTCTCCAAAATTAATGCCGTCATCATAGCGAAGCGCAATCAGAATTGCTAGGATATCGCGATCGTTATGGAGAGAGGAAATATGCGTAAAAACTATAATTTTAGTGCCGGTCCTGCCATTTTGCCGGAAGAAGTTTTATTGACGGCCCAGCAAGAAATGCTTGATTGGCACGGAACGGGTTGTTCAATCATGGAGTTAGGTCATCGTGGCCCTGAATTTCACGCGTTAGCTGCGGAATCCGAAGCAAATTTACGCGAACTCATGGGTATTCCAGAAAATTATCAGGTGTTTTTTTTGCCAGGCGGTGCGACAGCGCAGTTTGCCATGGTGCCCATTAATTTATTGGCCCAAAACAATAAAGCCGATTATCTCGTCACGGGTTTGTGGTCGCACAAAGCTCAAACGGAAGCGGCGCGTTATGGCTGTGTTCACGTAGCAGCAGAGGCGTTTGAACATGAAGGGCGCTTCAGTATTCCTGAGCCTGCCGAATGGAGTTTAACGAAAGATGCCGCTTATGTGCATTACACCCCTAATGAAACCGTTGCGGGTTTAGAATTTCCATACGTTCCTGAAACGGGTAACGTGCCACTCGTTGCAGACATGACATCGATGATTTTATCGCGTCCTGTTAATATAACCGATTATGGTTTGATTTATGCAGGCGCACAAAAAAATGTTGGTCAAGCGGGAATTACCATTGTAATTATTCGTGATGATTTAATTCAAGAACCTTTGGCGCGCACACCAACCTTATACCACTATCAATTACACCGCGAGCATCAATCGTTTTATAACACACCACCGACATACAGTTGGTACATCATGGGTTTGGTTCTGGCGTGGATGAAAAAACACGGCGGAGTGGCAGCGATGTACGCGGCAAATTTACGTAAAGCACAAGCAGTGTATGATGTATTGGATCAATTCTCTGAATTTTATTTACCGCGTGTTGAAAAACCGTATCGCTCGCTAATGAATGTTACGTTTAATTTACAGCGTGTCGAATTAACAGATACTTTTTTCGCAGCGGCAAAAGAAAGTGGGCTGATTCATTTGCAAGGCCACCGCGTAAGTGGCGGGGTGAGGGCGAGTATGTATAATGCATTTCCGGAAGAGGGCGCAATGGCACTCGCGAAATTCATGACGGATTTTGCGAAGCAGTACAGTTAAATTTGACTTCGTCGTTCTGCGGACAAGATCCGCGGAACGACGTGTTTAAAAAATATTTGCATTTTATCCCCAACCCGTGCCATCCTTCCCGTCCCCGATTTTTCCTCATACCACCTCAACCAGGATACCCCACGTGCAAATGCAACGCGGCAATACTTTTTTTGAATTATTACTCACGCTATTACTGCTCATGAGTCTCCAAGTCGGTTGTGCCAAACTTATTACTTATCTCGCGAATGCAACGGAAAACTTACGAACCACCTTGCATGCGCAACAGTTATTAAATAGTTTTCTGCGCGAAACTCATCATAACAGCGAAGTTATTTATGAAAATTTTTCCACATGGCAAGCGCAAATTAAAACGGAATTACCGAAGGCTTACGGTGTGCTTGATGAGGCGAATGCCTCACTGGAAATTCGCTGGGGATTGTCGCAAAGCGCGCCATGTCAAATAGTGAGTAATCGCTTAAAAGGATGCATTAAGGTCACATATGATGAAAATAGCCGGCTTTAGTTTGTTGGAATATGTTTTAGCGCTAACCCTGAGTGTTTTATTATTGCAAGCAGTTATATTATTTTACTGCGGCTTTGACAAACAAATGCAGCAAGTAAACCAGCGTGCTTGTGAATTAAATGCGGTTGAATCATTTTCACAATGGTTTCGACAGGCAATAGAAAATGCTGGGTTTAGAGGGTGCCGGCGTTTATCAACAGCGCCTCCTGTCATACCGTTCGAAGAATTAAGTTTAACAGAAGAAAATGCGTTGCAACTTGCGCCCAAAGCATGGCAGGTGCGTTATGCTGATCCGGGTAGTGCTGAAAGAATCTTAGCAATAAACCATCCGCAAATTCTTTTACTCGCCAACACGAGAACATTTGCAGTGGGCGATCATGTTTTAATTGCAGATTGCGTCAGCGCAGAATTAAATCGCGTGGTGAAAATTACCAATCAGCAATTAATTCTGGCAGCTCCCTTAAAATCCGCTTTCTCGCAAGCCGAAGTTTTCTTATATCGCGATGAATATTATTTTCTAAAAGCCGCCACGTTGTTGCGCCGTGAAGGTGGGCGGACTCAGACTTTAATAAAAAATATTCAAGCGCTTCTTTTGGAGAAAACACAAGAGGGGGTAAGTGCTACCGTGCATTTTCAATGTCAAAATCAAGTAAGCCGTTGGCATTTTTGGCAAGAAGTGCGCATATGAAGCAACGTGGCGTCGCTTTATTATTGGTTTTATTATTGCTGCCGATGGCTTTATTGATGCTATTACTCAATGTTAAAGCATTACTTCAACTGCAACAAGTCACTGCCGTGCAGAGTATTGTGCTAAAAGAGGAGCAGCACGAGCAGTTGGCATTAGCAGCATTTGAAGAAAATGTATTAGCCAATTTACATTGTGTGCTACCCGCTGCAGAAGGGCCGGCGCATGGTTTGCACTGGTGGCAAGAACACGCTTGTCTTTGGCAGTACGCGGGTGAAAATTATTACGTGTTAATGACGGACTTAGGTCTTAACCCGTGTCTTGGGGCGCGTTTTTACCAAATTCAATTCTTAAGCGGCAATTTGGCACAAAGTACGATTGAGCGCGTCTTGCAAAGTGTTTACGCTGTGCCAGTCGGGAAGCCAAATGCTTGCCCTGAAGAAACCCGCTTCCACTTTGGTCGGCAACATTGGCGCCTCGCTTAAATGTTGTTACACTGATAGCTACGCTTAAAACCATGCAGGAAGCAATTATGCTACTTAACCTCAGAGATCGAGTCATTTTCATTACCGGCGCAAGCCGTGGAATCGGGCGGGAAATTGCCCTGCGATGTGCGCAAGATGGCGCCAAAATTGTCATTGCGGCGAAATCGGCTGAAGAAAATAAAAAGTTGCCGGGCACTATTTACTCGGTTGCTGATGAGGTCGTTAAAGCTGGCGGTCAAGCTTTACCCCTAGTGGTTGATGTGCGCGATGAGGCAGCCGTGGCTGAAGCGGTCGATAAAACCATTGCCACCTTTGGACGTATTGATGCGCTAGTCAATAATGCCAGTGCCATTAATTTAGCCGATACTCTTGATTTACCCATGAAACGCTTTGATTTAATTTTTTCTGTGAATGTGCGCGCCACGTATCTTTGTTCAAAACTCTGTATTCCCCATTTGAAGAAATCCGATAACCCACATATTTTAACGTTATCCCCACCGCTCAGCATGCGTTCCAAGTGGTTTAAGAAACATTTAGCGTACACGATGTCTAAGTACGGCATGAGTATGTGCACTTTAGGAATGGCAGCCGAATTTAAAGACGATGGCATTGCGGTAAACTCACTATGGCCTAAAACCACCATCGCAACTGCAGCAATCTCCGTCAACTTTTCTCGATTTTTATATCACGCGAGCCGCAAGCCCGTGATCATGGCAGATGCTGCGCACGCTATTTTAACGAGTAATAGTCGCAATGTGACGGGAAATTTCTTTATCGATGAAACATTATTACGGATGCGCGGTGTCACTAACTTCAGACAATATGCCATGCACCGCTTTATTCCGGTGTTAAAAGATATTTTCGTAGATGAAGATTGATGACTAAGTAAAACTGCCCTTCTCCCCGAAGACGGGGAGAAGTAAATCAATACTTAACCTAGATGAAACTCTAACTCTTTTTTCTTATCAAACCCATCCGAAAGCTGAAGGTAAATTTCACCCATGAAGATATAAATGAGTGGGATTAACCAAATAATTCCAATGCCCAGCGTAACGATTCCGCTTAAAAATAAGCAGACAGTCAAAAACCAGCTAGCGGTTAATTTCCAAAAATTGCCATTGGTGGAATTGAAAGACGATTCAATGGCATCAATAAAATTCATATTTTTATCAATGATAAAAGAAGTGGTTAAAGTTAATCGCACGCCAAAGAAAGCTATTACACCTCCCCCTAATAATGCAGAGTATGGTTCCATTAAGCTTATTAAAATGAAAATGAAGCACACTAGAATCCAAAAGATGATATAAGCAAATTGATTGAAAATAATTCGAAATTGTAAAACATTGCGAATATCATTTATTGAGATTGATTGACCCTGAGCGCGCCTAATACCAAAATAGGTACAAGCCATAAAGAGTATGTAATCTATTATCATTCGAATTACTTCCAATATGATATGAGATCCCGCGCCTGTCGAAATGTGATCATAAATCCGAATGACAACAAAACATAAGACTAATAAAAGTTGACATAACAATAACTGCATAAAAGCCCATTTCGAGCCATTAACCTTGCTAACGGCATTGCTAAATGCTGTTCGAATAGAAAGTGTGTGTGACATGTAACGTTTCCTCGCAGTGAAAATAAATCGAACTTTAATTATCCAAATGCATTTCTGACTCTAAACCCTTTGCCGGTTTATAACTTTGCAAGGTAGAGGTTGGTTGTGAAAGTTGCAGATAGATTTCGCCCCAAAAAATTTGAATTAGAGGTATTAACCAAATTCCACCAATGCCTACCGTTAATGCAATGCCAAAAATCATTGCTATTGTGAGAGTGATTGCGCCTAGGATTTTCCAAAATTGCCACCGTGTTGCAGCAAACGAAGCTTCAATTGCATCAAACGCCGTCATGTTTTTTTCAATAATAAAATAATCGGCCAAGCTAAAGCGAATTAAAATATAAGCTAGTAATGCGATGCTCAATATAAGGGTGTAAATACGGCCATGAAATAAAAACAGCAGCGCTATTGGAGTTAATATTACGCCTTTAATGAACATAGCTAATATAGAAGAAATAATAATATTAGCTGTAAATGGTTTGGTTGCCAGTTCGATAGAAATTGGTTGGTTTTTGGCTCTTTGAATAGCGAAATATTTTTTGGAGAATGTCACTAAAAATAAAAAAGTACTTCTTACCAATCCAATGAAAACAAAAGCAATAGGATGAAGGGAGCCTTTGGATAAATAATATATCACGGTCAGTATGAAGGTGATGAAACTGAGGGGCAAGAAAGCGTAAAGGGTTGCCTTGTCGAGTTTTTGAGTGGCCGTTGATAAGGCCGAAAAAACGGAAAATGGATTAGACATAAATGCACCATTGGTTTATGTGAGTCGCTATTTTAACTAATAACATCAAATTGATCAATATATGATCATTGTAGTTAAAATTCAACCAATTAGGTGTCGATACGACCAAAATCATTAATCGTCGTTATTCCTCCAAAAACAATGTGATCAATAAGTGATCACATGCGTTGGGGTTCAAACACTAAACTAAATAAGCCAGGCACGTTATCTAAATGTCCATTTTTAGTTATTTGTTCTCTTAACAGGGGTACTTGCTCCCGAAAATGCGATTGCCAAAATCACTCCTGAAAATATCATTGATAAATTCACTACACACGCCGAAAGCCAACTTATCGCTATTATTTTTGCAAAGTAGTAATCCGTACATCCTAAAATAAGATAAATGATAAACATCCATTTTCCTGATTGATGTCCAATCCAAAGTGCTATTGTGGAGTAAGTTAGAGCAAATATCTCGAGCAGCGTATACATAAGAAAAAAGAATGCCGCGCCTAGGCCATTACTTATAACAACGTCCTTTTGAATTTGGGCAGCTTGGGATAATAAAGGAGAAATAGTTGGGTCATAGTATACTACTAAAATAGTATCGATAATGAGAGCCAAGATATTTAGTATTAAAAATATCCTCAGGTGCTTTAATGACAGCATAGATAAATACCTACTTATAATGAAATGGTTTCGTTGTTAGCTCTTTTAATTTATAGCTCTAACCAATGGTTAATCGCCGGAAAATATAACCCAACTCGAATCGGGCGTTTATCCAGCTGACTTAACGCCTCGCGATATCCAGCCAACTGTTCAGCATGTATTGTGCTTTCATTTTTCAAAAACACATCTAAGCTTTGATTTAGCGGGGGCTCTGCGGTTTTGTAATCGATAATCCAGCGTGTGTCGTTTTCAATAAATGTTCGGTCAACAATAATTCGTTTAACTTTACCTTCGGCATTGCAAAGCGTAAGTGGATATTCCGCTTTATTCTCTTGGCCACCGGTGACAATCCAACGTCCGCGTTCATCTGATACGGTGTTTGTGATCATCATCATCACTTTGCTCACCGATTCGCTTAGCAAAGAGCGCGCAAGTCCGGTTTGCAATAATAGTTGGCGGATATACACATCATGCTGTGTTTGATTCGTCCACCACGTTAAACCGCGGATGGCTAATTCACGCAAAATAGCATGCACAGTCGTACCGATGACGGCGTGATGATTGGAGCGCCATTTAAATCCGGGCTGTTCATGCGCCGTTGAGACTGGATTAAGTGCGAGGGGTAAAGGATGCTGCCATGTGCTTTTTAATCGTGACAAAATCAGTGATTTTGCTGCAACGATTTTTTCAGGCGTTTCCATGGTTGCGCTCGGTAATGGAATTTTCCTATCAATCAAAGGCCAAAGCTTACTTAAAAAACTGCCGGATTGCGTGGCAATGCCATCTTCCTTTTTTGGCGTCACTTTGAAAAATAAATGCAGGCGTTGTTTGGCGCGTGTGGTTGCAACGTAGAATAAGCGATCCACTTCATAGTTTACTTTAACACGCTGTTGACGCTGAATGTATTCGTAGAGGGGGTCTGTTTCATCACCGGTTGCATGAATCGGCGCGAGTAACAAGGCCGCTTGTCCGCGTTGTAAAGGTTGTTCCATCCAGCTTAACAAAGCTTTATCATCGCTTGGTAATTTGCGTTCTAAATGAGGAATCAATACCGTGTCAAACTCTAAACCTTTTGCCGTGTGAATCGTCATTAATTGTAATTTCGCATTCGGCGTGTTAACACTGGAGTAAAGTGTTTTTAATTTTTCATTTAACTCATCTAACTGTAAATGCCCACCTTGTTCATGAATGGATTGAAGTAAAGCGAAAAAAGCCGCGACATCTTCAATATCGCTTTCTGCTTTAAGGCCAGCAGGGCCTCCCAATTGTACCCAAGTTGTTTCTATCCAAGTGCGAATCGCCAGGCGATCCCGTTGATTGAGGGCACTTGCGAGAATGGGTAACGCGCGTTTTAAGCGTAGCTGTCCATCGGCAGATAATTTCTCTTGCAGCGCGGGATTATTTAATTGCATCCAAATGGTGGTGCGCGGATCACTAAAAACTAATAAATCAGCCAAGCTCAAACCGAACCAGGGCGTGCGCAAAATCGCAAACCAGGCAATTCGATCAGCTTGGTTCATTAAACTTTTCGTTAATGACATTAAATCTTGAATGATTTGTCGCTCAGCGAGCGGATCAATATCGATTGCACGATACGGAATGCGTGCGGCTTTTAAAGCCGGAATAATAAATTGCAAATGACTGCGCGAACGCACCAAAAGGGCAATGGATTCATGTGGATGTTCTGCTAAGGTTTTTTGAATAACGGCAACGATTGCCGCAGTTTGTTGTTGCGGCTCATCGTGGTGTGTGGCATGAATTTCAACATAACTTTTCTCATGCGCTTTTTGCACCGCAATGCTTTGGCTGAAACTTACGGCACCCGTTGCAATGTCATTTATTTTTGGGAAGAGGGCAGTGAAATGTTCATTGTTCCAATCTACAATCGTGCTGGTTGAGCGAAAATTTCGCGTAAGCGTTAACGGTTTTAATTTTAAATGACCAATCCCTAATTTCCGCATCCGCAAAAATAAACCGACTTCCGCTTCACGAAAACGGTAAATCGATTGCATGGGGTCACCCACCACAAACAAAGTGCGGCCATCATTAGGTTGCCATTCTTGCGTTAGTTTACTCAGCAATTGATATTGGGTGAATGAGGTATCTTGAAATTCATCAATTAAGATATGTCGAATTTGATAATCCAAAGCGAGTGCTAAATCCGTCGGTTCGGTTTCATCGCCTAATGCCAATAAGGCAGCTTGCGTATTCTCGATAAAATCAATTTGTCCGCTTTGCTGAAACCGCACGCGTAATTCCGCCACGCACACTTTTAACACGTGTAACAATGCTTGCAAAATCTGCCATTGTTGATCGGAATAAGTCGGATAGGGGAGATAAAATAATTGTTCGAGTTTGCTGCGGAATACTTCGTTATCACTTAAACCTTCAATAATGCTGGTAAGATCTGCGCGCATGGCTTGATGCAGGGCTTTTTCGCCGGGCGCTTTTAATGAGGCTAAAGCCGGAAAACCCATATCGGCATCAAAGCGTTTACGCCAAGTAAAACTTTTCGTTAATAAGAGTCGCGCTAATCCTCGCCAAGCCATGAGATCGTTTGGTGTTGTACCCGGTAATTTTTTTAAATTCGCACATGCCGCTAAATCCAGATCCGGTTTGTCGTGCGGTAAATGTTGGTTGGCGAAACGCGCAACCGTTAGCAGAATATGTGCGTCGGCTTCGTTAACTAAATCGGGCAAAGGTTGCAGTGCTTCATTAATGATGCGCCCTAAATGAGTTTCTAGCGTTTGACGAATGCTGGCATCTGAGGCACTAAACTGAATATACGGCAACCATTGATCGCGCTTTGCTAATAAATGCATGAGTAAGTCTTCAAGCTTATTCATATCATTATCCAAGTGCTGTAAAATTTCGGCAATGGTTTGCGACCAGGGAAGCGCTTGATCTAAATGCGCGAGCACAGCTTGCACGGAACTGCGATAAAGTGCTTGGGGTTGATCGGAAAGCGCAGGTTGTGCACCAAAATGCGCGAGCAGTGGTAACTGTTTCGTGAGTAAGGAACAAAGTGAATCAATGGTTTGAATGCGTAATTGATTAGGATTAGTTAATAAATCCCATTTTAATTCAGCATCCCGTGCGAGCACCTTTCTTGCCAAGCGCCAAGTTAGCGCGCCATGCGCGGTTAAAGGTTCTGGTTCAGATTGCGCTTGTTTCAATGCCTTGAGCACCCGCACTCGCATTTCATTCGCCGCTTTTTTGGTGAAGGTGATCGCTAAAATTTCCTCCGGTTTATTAACATTGCCAAGTAAAGCTAATAAACGCTGGATTAAAATTTCGGTTTTGCCAGAGCCCGCGGGTGCCTGCACAATAAAGGAATGATGAATCGACAAGGCTTCACTGCGTTCCGCTTGATCGTCTAAGTTAACGGTTTGCGTGGCAAGCATACTATTTATCCTTGTAATTCACGAATTCGACAAATTGGTTTGTAATCGCATTGCGCGCAGGTTTGGGTAGCATCAATTGGGTCGGGATTGGCTTTGCCGCTAGTAAAAGCAAAGGCTAACTCACTGCAATCGTTAAGCCAAGTTTGGATTTGGGTTGAAAAGTCAGGAGCTGAAATTTGCGGAACGTCAGAAAGTACTTTAACGCCTGAAATGGCTAATGGTTCTGCGCTCACGCCTTTATAACCCAAGGCACTAATATTGACTTGTGCAAAAGCAATGCCACTCGTTTGTTCCGGTGCAACTAATGCGTAAATCGGTAATTGCGGTTCTTGAATACGTGCGTCAAACCAATCCAGATAATTTAAATAGCGCGCGGTTTTATAGTCGATAATTAGACGTTTACCATTCGCTAATTCATCAATGCGATCAATGCGCAATGACACGGTGAGCGGGCCAATGGTGACTTCGGCTTTGCTTTCTTGTTGTAACACGGTAAAAGGTTCGCGTTGCTTTTCATGTTCTAACCAATCACGCAATAAATGTTGCAAGCGTTCCGCTTCAAGGCGCAGCAGTTGTTGTGTTTTTGTGCCTGGCGGCGCGGTTTTTTCGATGGCGGTTTCTATCGCATGACGAATAAGAGTTTGTAACGATGCTTCGTCCATTTGCAACAAGGCGTGTTGCGTTTTAAGCTGTAACCAAATCAGTTCCAATGTGTGATGAATTAAATTGCCACGGTCTTTTGCCCGTAACCCTAAGGTACTGTCTTCAGTTGCTTGTGCACGCAAACGCCATTTAACAAAAGCGCGAAAAGGGCAGAGTGCTTGTTGCTTGATAATATCGCTGCCGCCTGGAATGGATTGGCTTGTGTCCATAGGCGGTGCCTCATGATCTTCCCAGTTTTCTAAATCACGACTAGCAAAGAGTTGTTGAATGCAACTCGCTGGCAACGCTGGTAAATTTAGTAAAGGAAAATGCCGGATCAAGGGACTCGGTTGTAATTCGACTTCATCCCGTTTTTCTATGCTGCTAACAATTAACTCCTGACAGGTTGCTTGCCACTGAGCCAGCAATTGTTGGCAATATGCCAATTCACGTGCGGCCGTCGCATGCGGCATATTTAATTCGCGCTGTAATGATTTAGGAATAAACGGATGCGGTTTGGGAGCCGGTGGCCAAGCAAGATCATCTAATCCAGAAACCCAAACATGATCAAATGGCACGCCACTTGCTTCTAACATACCGAGAATTTGCACGTTCGCAGCCGGGCTTTGGGGTTGGAACGGATTGCGATCAGCGAGTTGCTGTAATACTCGTAACGCTTGTGAATAAGTAGCGCTCGGTTGCATTTGATCAAGGCGGGCCAATTCTTGTAACACGTCAAACCAACGTTCGACTAGTTGATATTCTTCACTATTTATACTGCGTTCGCCAGGCCAGCCCAGTAAAGTTAATAAATTAGCAAAAGTTTGGCCCCAGGCATAAAATGATTGTTGCTGAGGCAATTCCACAAATACATCACGCCAATCTTGTAAGCGCTTACTGAGTTTAATTAAACGCGATTCTTGTGTGGCTTCTTGCACGGAATAATGGGTGTAATTTCCCCTGCTCAGCATTTCTAAATGGGTTAAACGCTGTAATTGTTCAGATTCACTTTCGGCAAAAAATGGCGAACATAATAGTTCTTGCCAAGTCTTAATGGGAATAGCTTGCAAATTTAAATTTAATAATTGTAAAGCCGTGCGAATAAGGGGGTAGCAAGATAAAGTGCGACCCGCTGAAAGATTAACTGGAATGCCAGTATCAGCAAAGCATTCAGAAAAAATTTGCCAAACACGATCGCGTTCCTTTTCCAAGTTTGGCAGCACACAAGCAATGCGCGCCTCTGGATGTTGTTTCGCGCGCGTCTTTGCCCAATGTGCCATGTGCATTAACTCTTGATCATGATCTTTTATTTCCGCACGCTGCATTTTTGCGATGTGTTGATGAAAATCACTCCGACTTAATTGAGTAAATCGGGAAAAAAATGCCTGCCATTGGGGGGTAAGTTCAGTAAATCCGAGGAGTACCAGCGGTATAGTGTATTGAGTGTTTGATAGTTTGGTACTTAACCAAGTCGGTAAACTTGCTTCATCTAACCAATTTTCATTTTTCAACAATGCATCAAAAGTGCTTAGCCACTCATGCAAGGCTCGTGCGTCTTCTGATTGATCAAAGGCTGCATGACTTAATGGAATTTGCCATTGTTGTAATAAGGCCCAAGCGCTTTCAGCAAGTGCCGCGGTTTCACTGAGTTGTAATAAATATTCTTGCTGTTTGCTTTCGCGAATAATTTTTTCCCATAGAAAACGTTCTTGGGAAGCGGTGAGTAATAAAGGATGGTCGGCAATATCACTGCGCGTTTGTTCCTGAAAAAGTCGCACTAACCATTGATTAATGGATAATACATCCGGCGTTTCAAATACCTGTACGGCTTTTTGGTTTTGTTCGCGTGCAATGGCTTCTAGTAATACGGCCGCTAAGCGACGATTCGGTGTTAAAACGGTGCAGGAACCATCGCTTAACAGTAACTCAATGAGGTCCGATGCTTGCATGCTTATCCTTATTTGCCTGACGTTGTTGCTGCGTCACTAATATAAGCGCCATTAAAATGAAGAGGACGGCGGGTAAAGTAAAACGATTTAATGTTTCGTGAAATAATAAATATCCCCAAAACACGCCCGTTAAAACCACCACGGTATCCACCAAACTGTAATAGACCGGGCCAGCAATTTTTAATAAATAAAAAAATAACAAATAACCCACACTCGATAGAGCAATTTCTAATAAGATAACTTTATCCGGTAAGTTGAGGGGAAAATTTAGGCTATAAAATTGGTTGGTAAAAATAACTAAGGGGACTAACAGTAAGCTAGAAAAAATTAAAGTGCCGGCGGTCATAGCAATGGTGCTGGTTTTTTCAGGACGATAACGCGCAATATAAATGGAGCAGACAGCGAAACAAAGTGGGGTGAGTAAGGTAAAAATGACCCATGGAATTAAATTCGGTGCAGGTAAGCTGCCTTGGGGAAGAATAATCAGTAGCAGGCCTGCCAAGCCGAGCAGGATGCCAATGAAGCGCAACCAATGAAATTTTTCGAGTTTCACGAACAAGGCAAGCGGATAAGCCATGATGGGTACGGTATTAACAATGATTGCTAAAATGTGGGCGGGTAAGTGCGGTGCTGCAAAATACATGATGGTGTTTGGAATACAAATCCCCAGCAAGCCACACATAAAGTAAAACATTAAGTGTGATGCGTTGAAGGTTATTTCACGGCGTTGGGTGATGAGTGCCAGCAGGCTAATTAAAATAGCAGGGCCTAAGGATTGCCAAAAACTGTAACCAACGGGTTCCACACCATGGGTCATGGCAAAACGCGCAATGGAGTAACCGGTTCCCCAAATGAAACCAAGTGCGATCAGAACGAGAAAGGCAAACCAGGGCTTGACTTCTTTCGTCGGGTGACTCAATTTCATGTGCTCAACTCCTGTAAAATTTTCCGTACTAGCTCGGTACGCATGCCGGCTTCATGAGAGGGTAGCGTAAAGCGAAGACGCGTTGGGCCATCTAAACGATACGGACTATTTTTAGCTTGAAGTAAGCGAATAATGGTTTCGGGTTTAACTTGTGGGGCGGTTGTAAAGTCAATTTTACCCCCTTTATCATTAACATCCAATTTTAAAATGCCTAACGGTTCTGCTAATTGTTTTAATTCCATGTTTGCGACTAACTGCTTTAAAGCATCTGGCATTAACCCAAAGCGATCAATTAATTCCACTTGGATGTCATCTAACTCGCGTTCTGATTTCGTGCTGGCTAAACGTTTATAAAATTGCAAACGTAATTGGATATCGCCTAGGTAGTCGGCAGGAATGAGCGCGGTTAAATGCAAATCAACTTCGGTACGTTTTATTGATAAAGCTTCATCAAAGTTAGGTTCAACACCGTCTTTGATTGCTTGCACGGCACGTGATAATAAATCCATGTAAAGACTATAACCCACTTCGTGCATATTACCCGATTGTCCTTCACCCAATAATTCACCGGCGCCCCGAATTTCTAAATCGTGCGTGGACAGGGTGAAGCCAACCCCTAAGTCGCCCAAGTTGGCAATGGCATCTAAACGTTTGCTCGCGTCTGCGGTTAAACTTTGTCGCGGCGGGGTTAATAAGTAGGCGTAAGCTTGATGATGTGAACGACCGACACGACCGCGTAATTGATGTAATTGCGCTAACCCTAATTTATCCGCACGATTGATGATGATGGTGTTGGCCGTTGGAATGTCAATGCCGCTCTCAATAATGGTTGAGCAAACTAATACATTGGTTTGGCGATGATAAAAAGCGGCCATCACTTGTTCTAATTCGCGCTCGTGCATTTGACCATGCGCCACACTCGTACGCGCTTCGCGGACAAGTTTAGCAATTTCATCGGCTTTTTTATTGATGGTCGCGACATCATTATGCAAGAAATACACTTGACCACCGCGTAATAATTCACGCTGGATTGCTTCTTGAATAATTCCTTCTTGATATTCATGCACAAAGGTTTTAACGGATAAGCGCCGTGCTGGTGGTGTTGCAATGATGGATAAGTCGCGAATACCGGCAAGCGCCATGTTGAGCGTGCGTGGAATGGGCGTTGCGGTTAGTGTCAGAATATCTACTGATGCACGCAATGCTTTTAATTGTTCTTTTTGTTTAACCCCAAAACGATGTTCTTCGTCGATAATGACTAAACCCAACGCTTTGAATTTTAAATCGCTTTGGATTAATTTGTGCGTGCCAATCACAATATCCACTTTGCCTTCTTGCAACCGTGCCAAGACTTGTTTTTGTTCTTTGGCGGTGCGAAAACGCGATAACACTTCCACTTGCACTGGCCAATCAGCAAAGCGATTGCGGAAATTTTCAAAATGCTGTTGCGCCAACAAGGTCGTTGGAACTAAAACAGCAACTTGTTTATTGTTTTGCACGGCTAAAAACGCTGCCCGTAACGCGACTTCGGTTTTACCAAAACCGACATCGCCGCAGACTACACGATCCATGGCTTTGCTGGAGGCCATATCATTAAACACATTTTGAATTGCATTTAATTGATCAGGCGTTTCTTCAAAAGGGAACGAGGCAGTAAAGGTTTCATATTGATCTTGTGGTAATTCATACGTGAAGCCTTCGCGTGCCGCGCGTTTTGCATACAAATCTAAAAGTTCTGCTGCGACATCGCGTGCTTTTTCAGCAGCTTTACGTTTTAAGCGTGACCAAACATCATTGCCCAGTTTGTGAATGGGTGTGTGTTCAATATCGGCGCCTGTGTAGCGACTAATTAAATGTAATGCCGCAACAGGAATATAAAGTTTGTCACCGCCTTGATATTCTAATGTTAAGAATTCACCGATTTGATCGGCAACGGTAATGGTTTGTAATCCTAAATAGCGTCCCACACCATGATCAATGTGTACGACTGGATCGCCAATTTGCAATTCGGTTAAATCACGAATGATGGCTTCAGGGTCGGTCGCGGCCGTTTTTTTGCGTAAACGCCGTTGCATGACGCGCTTGCCGTATAATTGGCTTTCAGTGATGACGGTAAGTGGTGGTGTATGTAATTGGAATCCTTCATCCAAGGGTGCGACGACAACGCCATAGGTTGCGTGCGCTTCAATAAATTGCTCCCAATTAGTGTACGGCGTTAACGTAATGCCAACTAGTTGGGTGAGCTTTAACACTACTTCGCGACGCCCTAAAGATTCAACCGCAAATAATACACGTCCTTTATTTTCCGCAATGAATTGTTGTAAAGCGGGTAGGCCCGCTACATTCGGTGTGCTGCTTATGCCAAATTCGATAGTGCTCGTTTGCTTTGGATCGTTGAATGTCATTTGGTTAAAACGCGTGAATTCGGTTTTAACCCATTCTGGTGCGAAGAAGGCTTGCATCGGTGGCAATAAAGGACGCGAACGATCATGACGACCAATTTCAAAGCGTGAAAGGATTTCTTGCCATTGTTCTTGTAATTTTGCTTCGGTATCACCAATGCAAATGATTAATGTGTTTTTTGGTAGATACGCAAATAAGCTTGCGGTCTCAGAAAAAAATAACGGTAAATAATATTCAATGCCAGGGGAGGGAATGCCTTCACTGATGTCTTGATAAATAGGGCAATGCAGTGGATCGCCAGAAAATGCATCGCGCCAGGCTTGGCGAAAGGTATCAATACCGGTTTCTGTTAATGGAAATTCTTTTGCAGGTAAAAGATGAATGCTTTCCACCGGTTCAGTTGATAATTGCGTGTCAACAGAAAATAAACGAATGGATTCGACTTCATCATCAAATAAATCGATGCGAAAAGGCGTTTTACTGCCCATGGGAAATAAATCGAGTAATGAACCGCGAATGGCAAATTCACCGTGTTCACGCACTTGACTGGCTACTTGGTATCCGGCGCGAGTTAATTGTTGGCGTAATGTTTCTAAATTTACTTGATCGCCTTTTTTTAAAAGAAAACTATTTGCTTCAGTATAGTCACAAGGCGGCAAGCGTTGGAGTAATGTCGCGGGGGTTGCTAAAATGCCACCGGTTTTTAAGCGTGGAATTTTATTCAGTGCGGTCAGTCGTTCGGAAATAATGTCTTGATGCGGTGAAAAGTGATCGTAAGGCAGTGTTTCCCAATCAGGAAAAGGTAAAACGGGGTTTAGACCCCCACCAAAAAAATGCAGTTCATCCGTTAATCTGGCGGCTGTTAAACTATCCGGCGCAATGATCAATACGGGGTTACGCGCTTCCCTCAAGATTTGCGTTAAAGCTAAGCTTAAGCTGCTGCCAACTAAGTGTTGAAAGTGCTGTGCTTGCTCGGAAGGCTTAGGCGGGTGAAAAATATCCTGAGTCATCATGGGAGTTAATCGGTTAAAGCGGCTGATTTTACCTGAGATGGTGGGGGACGTCGAGCTTGCAAGGATGGCAATGGTAGAAGGTGACTATGTTCAGTGCAAATTTTTAACCAACCCTCGAAAATCGAGATGTGACACCACTAAAATTCAGCTATAGTTAAAGTGACATTCCAAGGGGTTTAAGGACGTTTGTGAGCAAATTTAAATCAACGGTCATCGCCCACCGCGGCGCTAGCAAAAAGGCACCGGAAAATACGTTTTCTGCATTTAATCAAGCGCTTGCCGCAAACGCTGCTTGGATTGAATTTGACGTCACGCTCGCCGCTTGCGGCACACCGATTATATTCCACGATGAACATTTAGAGCGAACCACCAATGGGGCTGGTTCCATTCATAATCAACCTTACCCCGAATTAGCAAAACTCGATGCGGGCGCTTGGTTTGCCCCGCAATTTGCAGGTGAAAAAATCCCGACCTTGGCAGCGATGGTTGATTGGTTATTGACTAATACGGTCTATGTCAATATTGAGCTGAAGCCGCGAGCGGGTGATGAGGCCACCCTAGTCACGACGGTTTTAGCCACCATGAAACCTTTATTAGAAAGTGGACGTTTATTGTTTTCCAGTTTTTCCCTCGAAGCACTGCGTGTATTACGCCGGCAAGATCCCGCGTGCCGTATTGGGTTGCTATTGCACGAATGGAAGCCCGATTGGGAGATAATGGTCGATGAGCTCGCTTGCACTTCTGTGCATCTAAATTGTGAGTTAATCACCCCTGATAAAATTAATGCCATTAAAGCGCGTGGTTTATCTTTATTAACCTACACGGTCAATGACCCTGAAGCGGCTAAGGCGCTACTGACACAAGGGGTCGATGCCGTTTTTTCTGACCATCCTGATCTTCTTAATAGCATTTCCTAGAACTAAACCCACACTTGGTATACCATGTGAGCTTAAATGACGAGCTTCTTTTGAGGTCTTTTTATGGAAAGTTTAAATATTGTTGATATAGTCATTTTGCTTGTTTTCTTCTCATCCATATTGATCGGATTTGGTCGGGGATTTGTCGGAGAAGTCGTTTCTCTCGTTACCTTAATTGTTGCCATTTTCATTGCTATTCATTTCACCTCGCCACTGGCTAACTATTTTACCGCCACATCGACTGTTAAAGGCGTTGTGTCGCAAACATCGAGCGCGATTGGGGTTAGTACCTCTGAGCCCGTTTCTTATATCGCCTTGGCTATTAGCTTTGGCCTGATTTTTTTTGGAACAATGTTGTTGGGCGGCATTGTTAAACTTATTTTAAATTCCATTTTTCAAACAGGCGTACTAGGTCTAGGCAACCGTTTGTTGGGCGCTATGTTCGGTACTGTGCGTGGTTTTTTTATCAATTTAGTTTTAATTTTCTTAATTCAACTATCGCCATTCGGTAACTCAAGCTGGTTTGCGCAATCGCAATTTGTGCAGAAATACCAGCCGTATGTGCAATGGTTGGCAAATTATGTTTCGCCAACATTGAATAATTTACGCGGTAAAATCAATCAAGCGCTGCAAGATGCGAATTCATCTATTCAAAGCACGGCAAGTCAAATTAGTTCATCACTGCAGTGATTTAAGTTAACGTTAAGCTTAACTTGGCATAGTTACAAAGATTAAAGAAAGGTGAAAAAACTATGTTCCGAGGCTTATTTGATAATGTTGCAGGGTTGGCGGGTTATGTGCCTAAGCCTGATTTGACACAGGAATTAACAACTGCGCAAGAATATGCAACCGCGGCGCAAACGTATCTTACTTCCACGGGTCAGGCGATGCGACAATTGATGGGTTCATCTGCCCCAGCAATGGTGACTGATGATGCTACCGCAACGCAGATGATTCAAGTCAACCAAGATAAAATAGTTAGCAATCAAACGGAATTTACTGCGCTACATGGGAATGATGTGCGGTGGAATTCAGAATCTGCCATCACTTTTCTTGAGACAACCCTAGAACTCATTAGCCAATGTTCGCAAGCAATATCAGGCGCTACTGTCAAGATTTCACCTGTTTGTGATGGCCTTAATAGCATAAGCAATCTTCTCTGTAACCATCAAAAAGCATTAACGCTTTATAGGGAAATGTGCCAAGAAAATCTGGAAGAGCGCTTAATCTTTTTAAAGAAACACCCTGAAACAGAACAAATAATCAGTGAGATCGAAAAAGATCTTTCACAGCATTTAGTGCGTGAACGTTATAAATATGCCTACATTGCTTTGTGTGATCAAGCATTAGCGGCTAGATTACCTTCCGATGTTTTATTGTCAATGCTTTCTAAATTTAAAAATAAAGGTATTGGGTCATCTGCTGGCAAAGCGCTACATGAGGCGGTTTGCACTGAGGTGCTAAGGCGCGTTGCAGAGGATAATATTTTAGAAAATCATCCGCATATTGAAGCGATGCGTCAATTTTTCAAATCGCAGAGTAACTCGCACTTTGAAGAACAATTAGAAAAAGTAATCGCGGATAAGCAAAACCAAAAAGCGCAAGCCTTTAAAAGAATTTATCAAGCATTATGCGAAGCGCAAAAAACGCTTAACTCATCTAAATTTTTAAAAGATAAAATGGATTGGGATGCGCCGAAGCTGTTAGCAGAAATTGAGAAAGTGGTTGCGAGTGATCCTAAGTGCACGGCAGCAATAGCGCAGGCGTTAACAAAAAAATATTTCAAGAATGTGAGTGAAAATAATTTTGAACTCGTTAATGAGTTGGTGCGAATTGGTCTTGAGCGCAGTAATGGCTTAGCTAAACTGGTTGAGCGCAAATACTATTTAACTCAACAAAATTTTGAGCAAGAAAAGCGTGATCCTAAATCCATGGTGCGGCTCATTTGCTTGAGACTCGAAGATCATTCACATGAAAAAGTGAATACGATGCGTCCGGGTTAATTTATCCCATAATGTTGTTGTGGTTCATATCCCAACTTCTTCACAAACGTAGCCAATTGTTCCTCAGGGTTTAAGTGTTGTGGGGTAAAGTGAAAGAGGTTCGTGAAAGGTTTTGTTGGAATGTTGGCTATCTCGAGCAACTTAATTTCCAGATAATTTAACAAGCGGCTTAGCTTGGCATCAGTGCTTAAGAAAACATAAAGTTGTATAAACGCCTCGGTAGGACTGGCAAGCGCTATTTGAATTAGCAAGGTTTTTAGTCTTTCTTTACGCGCAATGCCATTTTTACCCGCTGGAATTTCATTGCAATTTTTTTCATAAAGCACAATAGCTGCATTGGCTGCGGCAATTATTTCTGATGTGTTTCTGGCTAGCATAATACCTTTGTCACATTACGAGAAAAAATTATAAAACAAGCCGCTAAGTAACCCTCTCCCGCGCACGGGAGAGGGGGTCTAAAAATTACGACTTAACAAACAAATCCATCAGTTCATTAATCGGCATTTTTTCCAAGCGGGCTTGATCTTCAAAAGCGGCAATAATTTTCTGTGCGCGCTCGCCACTGAAATGGCCATTCAAACTATTTTTGAATTTGGTCAACAAGACAGGGATGCCTTCTTCGCGGCGACGACGATGACCGATGGGGTATTCAATTTCTACCTTTTCAGTTTTACTGCCATCCGTGAATTCAATTTGAATCGCATTGGCAATAGAGCGTTTTTCAGGGTCTAAATAATCTTTCGTATAACGTTCGTCTTCTTGTACCTGCATTTTTTCGCGAAGCTGATCAATGCGCGGATCTTTGGCATAATTATTTTCGTAATGATCAGCCGTTAAATTGCCTTCGAGCAAACCAATGGCCACCATATATTGTAAACAATGATCGCGATCAGCAGGGTTATGCAGTGGGCCTGATTTGCTAATAATGCGCACCGCAGATTCTTGCGTGTAGAGATGGATTTTAGCAATTTGGTCTAAACGTTTAATCACTTCCGGATGTAATTTAATGGCGCATTCAACAGCGGTCTGTGCATGGAATTCGGCAGGGAACGCAATTTTAAACAACACATTTTCCATCACATAATTACCAAACGGGCGTGCTATTTTTAAGGGATGGCCTTTGGTGATGCAATCATAAAAGCCCCATTTTTTTGCAGTGAGAACGCTTGGATAACCCATTTCACCTTGCATCGTCAGCCAGGCTAACCGCGTCGCGCGGCTCGTTGCATCACCCGCGGCCCAGGATTTGCGTGAGCCGGTATTGGGTGCGTGGCGATAGGTGCGAAGCGCGGCACCATCTAGCCAAGCTTGTGATAAAGCATTCGCAACTTCTTCTTCATTACCTCCTAACAGGAAAGTGGCAACGGCAGTGGAGGCAATTTTCACTAAAATAACGTGATCAAAGCCGAGACGATTAAAGCCATTTTCTAATGCTAAAACGCCTTGAATTTCATGGGCTTTAATCATGGCATCTAAAATATCACGCACAGACAAAGGTGATTGTTTATTGCTAATGCGTTGACGACTTAAGTAATCACCTAATGCTAAAATGGCACCTAAATTATCGGAAGGGTGGCCCCATTCAGCGGCTAACCAAGTGTCATTGAAATCCAGCCAACGTACTAATGCGCCAATATTAAAGGCCGCTAAAATCGGATCTAATTCGAAATGGGTGCCTGGAACTCGTGCGCCATTCGGTACGGTGGTGCCAGAGACGATAGGCCCTAATAAGGCGGTGCAAGCCGGGTAGTTTAAAGCGAGCATCGCGCAACCCAATGCATCCATCAAGCAATACCGTGCCGTTGTTAAAGCGAGCTCAGTCGCTTGCAGGGGTTTGCTGGCGTATTCGGCAATGTGCATTAATTCTTGATCTAATGCGGGCCGGTTATTGATATCAACACTGTGTAGCGCCATGATTGCATCCTCGTATTTAAACTAATTCTTTTGGTAAAGCGCGTGGTTCGGGACCAACATATTCTGCTTCTGGACGAATTAAGCGATTGTTGGCGCGTTGTTCAAAAATATGCGCACTCCAGCCGCTAATGCGAGACATCACAAAGACGGGTGTGAATAATGATGTCGGTATGCCGCAAAAATGATAAGCAGACGCACTGTAAAAATCTAAATTGGGAAATAATTTTTTCTCATCCCACATGACTTTTTCAATGGCTTCGGAAACGGGGAACAAGTAGCCATCACGAGCGTGCTGCGATAATTTGCGTGACCATTCTTTAATGATGTCAGACCGCGGATCGGAATTTTTATATACCCGATGGCCAAAGCCCATGATTTTAGCTTTATTTGCTAACATGTCATGTAAGCCCTGTACTGCTTGTTCTGGCGTTTTGAATTGGCTAATTAAACGCATGGCTTCTTCATTGGCGCCACCGTGTAGGGGGCCGCGCAATGTGCCAATGGCAGAAACAATCGCTGAGTAAAAATCAGAAAGGGTAGACGCTGTTACACGTGCGGCAAACGTTGAGGCATTGAATTCATGTTCTGCGTATAAGATTAATGAAACATCAACCGCGCGACGCACTTCTTCTTCAGGATTTTTACCTAATAATAAATGCAGGAAATGACCCGCAATGGTTTGCTCATCGCTTTGCCAGGGTTCAATGCGCACATTGTTTTTATGAAATTGATACCAATAGAGCAATATGCTGGGTGTGCAAGCCAATAAGCGATCTGCAATTTGATGTTCTTCATATTGAGCGGATTCAGACTCTAGCGTACCCAGCATGGAAATCCCGGTGCGGAGCACATCCATGGGTTGAGCGGAAGAGGGAATGGATTCTAATAAGGCTTTTAATTCATTGGGAATGCGGCGCAATTTAATCAGACGATCGCGGTAAGCGCTCAATTGGCTCGCGGAAGGCAATTCACCATAAAGTAACAAGTAAGCGACTTCTTCAAATGTCGCGTATTTGGCTAAGTCGTGAATATCATAACCGCGATAAGTTAAACCTACTCCTTCTTTGCCCACTGTGCTAATGGCTGTGGTGCCAACAATAATTCCTTCTAAACCGCCACCTTTGGTTGTCATTTCTCGCTTCCTTTTGCAAATAATGCATCGAGTTTTTGTTCATACTGATAATAATTTAATACAGAATATAATTCTTCCCGCGTTTGCATGCTGGGAATGGCTGCTTTTTGTGTGCCGTCTTGGCGAATGGTGTCATAAACAGCGATTGCAGCTTTGCTCATGGCGCGAGAGGCACTCAAAGGATACAAGATGAGTTGAATGCCAACGCTCGCTAATTCGGTTTTGGTAAATAAAGGGGTTACGCCAAATTCGGTAATGTTTGCTAAGACGGGTACGGCGCATTGGCTGGTTAAGGCTTGATATTGGCTTAGTTCGGTAACGCCTTCAAAGAAAATCATGTCGGCGCCCGCTTCAACATAGCGTGCAATGCGTTCTAAGGTTTTTTCTAACCCTTCTTTGGCGAGTGCATCGGTGCGGGCCATGAGGGTAAAGTGGGGGTCCGTTTTGGCATCCACGGCCGCTTTAATGCGATCAACCATTTCGCTCGTTTCCACGACTTCTTTTTTAGGGCGATGGCCGCAGCGTTTCGCTTGAACTTGGTCTTCAATGTGTGCACCCGAGGCACCAGCGCGAATCATGCTGCGAATAGTGCGGGCAATATTAAAGGCTGATCCCCAGCCAGTATCAATATCCACTAGCAAGGGTAAATCGGAAGCATCGGTTATGCGCCGGACATCTTCCAATACGTTATCTAAACTGGTAATCCCCAAATCCGGTAAGCCATAGGACGCATTCGCAACACCGGCGCCTGATAAGTAAATGGCTTTAAAGCCTGCTTGCTGCGCGAGAAGGGCGGTATAGGCATTAATGGTGCCGACAACTTGAAGGGGATTTTCTAATGCGAGTGCTTCCTGCAATCCTGGCTTGGCCATGAATACTCCCTGAATGAAACGATTGGTTTGCCTAACAACTGCGGAGATGATCTTGCTTTACTCACTCCCCGGGACGGACTCGAACCGCCGACCCAGTGGTTAACAGCCACTTGCTCTACCGACTGAGCTACCGGGGAATGTTTTAAGTGACGTGAATACTAATCGTGGTTTGCGTTCGCGTCAATACCTTTGAAAAAAAATATTTGCTTATTTTCTTAGGGAGTTAGCGCGCACTGGAATTGGTTTAAAAGCACTCACCTTACGCGCATTTCGAGTGGCTTCAGGGTTGGGGTTTAGGCTTGAATTCAATTAGAGGGAAAGCCATGGCACCTTCAAAAGAAAATGCCATGTGGCAGGATTTAAAGCTTTGCTAATGCGGTTTTGATGCGACTTAAAGCGGTTTCTAAGTTATGCATGCTGGTCGCATAGCTCATCCGTAAGTGGCCGGGGCCGCCAAAAGCCGATCCAGGAATGACAGCGACATTGGCTTCAGACAATAAATAGTCTGCTAAGGCTAAGTCAGTGTTGATTTCAGGTTGTTTCGTTAAAAGCCCCTCGACACTAGGGAAAGTGTAAAACGTGCCATCCGATGGCAGCGCTTTCATGCCCGGAATGCTTTCCATGCTTTTTAAAACGAAGTCATGACGTTCGTGATACGCTTTGGTCATAGCTTTAACGCAGGCTTGGTCGCCTTTTAAAGCCGCTTCAGCTGCATATTGCGCAATACTGGTTGGGTTTGACGTGCTTTGCGATTGAATTTTTTTCATCGCCGCAATGATTTTAGCAGGGCCCGCTGCATAACCAATGCGCCAACCGGTCATGGCATATGATTTTGAAACACCATTAATGACAATGGTCCGATCGTAGAGTTCCGGCGTAGCATTGACGATATTCGCAAATGGGGTATGGTTCCATAAGGTATGCTCATAAATGTCGTCGGTTACAACCATTAAACTTGGGTGTTGTAAAATGACTTCACCGAGCGCAGCAAGTTCTGCTTTTGAATAGGCAACACCCGTTGGGTTTGAGGGACTATTTAAAATAACCACACGGGTTTTATCCGTGATCGCGCCATTTAATTGGGCAGGTGTCATTTTAAATTGTTGCTGAAAATCGGTTTTAACAATAACGGGTTCGCCATCGGCTAATTTCACCATGTCGGGATAGGAAACCCAAAATGGCGCAGGAATAATCACTTCATCGCCTGCATTTAACACGGCAGCCAGTAAATTAAAGATGCTGTGTTTTGCGCCACAAGACACTAAAATTTGATTTAATTCATAGCTTAATTGATTTTCATGCTGAAATTTATCGACAATGGCTTGTCTTAAGGTTTTTGTGCCATCGACTGCAGTATACTTAGTTTGACCATCCCGTAAGGCTTTGATAGCGGCTTCTTTAATGTGTTGCGGGGTGTCAAAATCAGGTTCGCCAACGCCTAAATTAATAATGGGTTTACCTTCTGCTATGAGCTCATCTGCGCGTGCAGAGACAGCAAGAGTAGGGGAGGGCTTAATGCGTTGAACACGTTGGGCAAGGCTTAATGCTAATTCAGACCCATTTCCTGGTAATTTTCGAGTGGGTGTCATGGTACACTATCTCCTCAATTTGTGACGGCGAACACAATCAAAGCGCGCGATTATAATGAAATTCTGTAGGTAGCACCAGTTATATGAAATCATTCGATCTTCAAGCAAAATTCGACCCATCTGGCGATCAACCTAATGCAATCAAGCAGTTAACGCAGGGTTTAGAAACCGGACTGGTGCATCAAACCTTACTCGGTGTGACGGGTTCCGGGAAAACCTTCACAATGGCCAATGTCATTCAGGCAGTACAAAGACCCACCCTCATTTTAGCACCGAATAAGACCCTTGCGGCACAATTGTATGGCGAAATGAAAGAATTTTTTCCGCATAATTCGGTCGAATATTTTGTTTCTTATTATGATTATTATCAACCAGAAGCCTATGTGCCTTCGTCGGATACCTATATTGCGAAAGATGCTTCTATTAACGAACACATTGAACAAATGCGTTTATCCGCGACGAAAGCACTGCTTGAGCGCCGTGATGCCATCATTGTCGCAACGGTGTCAGCCATTTACGGTTTAGGCGATCCGCGCATGTATTTAAGTATGGTGATGCACCTTGATCGCGGCGATAAAATGGATCAACGCACTATTTTAAGGCGTTTAGCAGAATTGCAATATACGCGTAACGATGTGGATTTGCATCGAGCAACGTTTCGAGTGCACGGTGATGTGATTGATGTGTTTCCAGCGGAATCTGATCGTGAAGCGGTGCGCATCGAATTATTTGACGATGAAATTGAAAACCTAGCGTTTTTTGATCCGCTAACCGGTGAAATTTTACGCCGCGTGCCACGCTTAACAATTTATCCTAAATCACATTATGTGACGAAACGTGAAAAAGTCATTGAAGCGATTGATCACATTAAAGTGGATTTGCGCAAACGGTTAGAAGAGTTATATCACAGTAATAAATTAGTGGAAGCGCAGCGCTTAGAGCAGCGCACAACGTATGATATCGAATTAATGCAAGAACTGGGTTATTGCCAAGGCATTGAAAATTATTCGCGGTATTTATCTGGTCGTGCACCCGGTGAGGCGCCGCCCACTTTATTTGATTATTTGCCGCAAGGTTCGTTATTAGTGATTGATGAATCTCATGTCACGGTGCCGCAATTAAACGCAATGTATCGTGGGGATCGCTCGCGGAAAGAAACTCTAGTGGAATATGGTTTTCGTTTGCCTTCCGCGTTAGATAACCGGCCGTTAATGTTCAGTGAATTTGAAGCACGTGCGCCGCAAACGGTGTATGTTTCGGCAACACCCAGTCAATATGAATTGAAAAATTCAGATCAGGTGGCAGAGCAAGTGGTGCGACCGACTGGTTTATTAGATCCGGTTGTTGAGGTAAGGCCAGCGCTGCATCAGGTTGATGATTTATTATCAGAAATAAAATTGCGTGTTGCTAAAAATGAACGTGTATTAGTCACAACACTCACCAAGCGCATGTCGGAAGATTTGACGGAATACTTGATGGAGCATCAAGTGCGCGTGCGCTATTTGCATTCGGATGTGGAAACGGTCGAGCGCGTGGAAATTTTACGCGATTTGCGTTTAGGTACATTTGATGTGTTGGTGGGGATTAACTTATTGCGCGAAGGCTTAGACTTGCCGGAAGTTTCGCTGGTCACGATTTTGGATGCTGACAAAGAAGGTTTTTTACGTTCCGAAACCGCACTCATTCAAACCATTGGCCGGGTTGCGCGTAATTTTAATGGTAAGGCGATTTTATATGCTGATCGCATCACTGGCTCCATGCAGCGTGCAATGGATGAAACCGCACGTCGCCGTTTAAAACAGCAAGCGCATAATGAAGCGCATGGCATTATTCCGCGCTCTATTCAAAAAGCGGTACATGATGTGATGGAGGGCGCTTATTCGGAAGGAACCCCGCGTGGCAAATTATACGGTAAGCCGGGTAATACTGCCGCCATTCAACCTTATATAAATCTGTCTCGAGAGGCGTTAACCCAACAAATTAGCAAACTTGAAACGACAATGTTTAATCATGCACATAATTTAGAGTTCGAAGACGCGGCGAAAGTGCGCGATTTAATTCAACAATTAAAAGACTTACTCTTGAAACAGTAGCCTCACGCCGATGGGGGAGGAATCGTGATTTCACCCCCTTGGTACAAGCATAAACTCGGCTGGTGCGCCGCCTATAAATAATCCTCAAAATTATAAATAATCTACTTGCTAAAGATGAGCTTACACGCTATCTTTAGCACCCGTTGCAGGCACGTAGCTCAGTGGTAGAGCACCACCTTGACATGGTGGTGGTCGGTGGTTCGATCCCACTCGTGCCTACCAGAATCGTAAATCCCTTGCTTTTGCAGGGGATTTTTTTTGTAATGGTATTTTTTGCCAAGCAGGGCCCTCTCTTATGCCGGTCATTACTTTACCAGACGGAAGTCAACGCACTTATGACACTCCAGTAAGCATTGCTGATATTGCAGCAAGTATTGGGGCAGGTTTAGCCAAAGCCGCTATCGCTGGCAGCATAAATGGTAAATTAGTGGATACGTTTTATACGGTAAACGATGACGCCACTATTCGCATCATTACCGATCGCGATCCAGAAGGCTTGGAAATTATTCGCCATTCCACCGCTCATTTATTAGCGCATGCCGTCAAAACGCTGTTTCCTGCTGCGCAAGTCACGATTGGCCCAGTCATTGAAAATGGTTTTTATTACGATTTTGCGTTTGAACGCGCGTTTTCAGTGGAAGATTTAGCACAAATTGAAGCGAAAATGCAGGAATTGGCAGAGCAAAATTTTACTGTTTCGCGTGAAGTTTTATCGCGTGATGCGGCGGTCCAAAAATTCCGCGCCATGGGCGAAAACTATAAAGTTCAAATCATTGAAAGCATTCCTGCCGCGGAAGAATTATCCGTTTATCAGCAAGGCGATTTTGCTGATTTATGTCGTGGCCCCCACGTGCCGCGCACCAGTCTATTAAAAGCATTTAAATTAACCAAAGTGTCCGGTGCTTATTGGCGCGGTGACTCGAACAATGAAATGTTACAGCGTGTTTATGGCACGGCTTGGAAAGACAAAAAAACATTAGAAGAATATTTAAAAAATTTAGAAGAAGCTGAAAAGCGTGACCATCGCAAATTAGCGAAACAAATGGATTTATTCCATTTCCAAGAAGAAGCGCCAGGCATGGTGTTTTGGCATCCGAATGGTTGGACCATTTATCGGGCTTTAAAAGATTTCATTAGCAAAAAAATTGCCGCGCAAGGTTACCAAGAAGTCGCTACACCGCAAATTGTCGATATCGAGCTGTGGAAAAAGTCTGGCCACTTTAGCATGTTCAACGACGACATGTTTACCTTGCAATCTGATGATCGCACCTTTGCGATCAAGCCCATGAATTGCCCGTGTCACGTGCAAATTTTCAAGCAGGGTTTAAAAAGTTATCGTGATTTACCGCTGCGTTTAGCCGAGTTCGGTTGTGTGCATCGAAATGAAATGACGGGCGCCATGCATGGTTTAATGCGTGTGCGTCAATTAACGCAAGATGATGCGCATATTTTCTGCACGGAAAATCAAATTCAAGAAGAAGCAGCACGTTTTATCCTGCTCGTTTTAGATGTTTATAAAGATTTTGGCTTTAATGACGTCACTATTAAGCTTGCTTTGCGACCAGAAAAACGCATTGGGGCAGATGATGTGTGGGATCGTGCAGAAGCCTCTTTAGCGGCGGCATTAGAAGGCTTAGGCCTTAAATATGAGATTTTGCCGGGCGAAGGGGGGTTTTATGGTCCCAAAATTGAGTTCCACTTAAAAGACTCTATCGGTCGGATGTGGCAATGTGGTACCTTGCAGCTTGATTATAATATGCCTGAACGCCTTGAAGCTTATTATATTGCTGAAGATGGTAGTAAGCAGGTGCCTGCGATGTTGCACCGCGCCATTTTAGGTTCATTGGAACGGTTCATGGGTATCTTAATTGAGAACTTTGCCGGCAAACTACCGGTTTGGTTGAGCCCTGATCAAGTTGTGGTCATGAATATTACGGACAAACAGGCTGATTATGTCGCCCAAACCGTGAAATTATTGACTGAAAAGGGCATTCGTGCAAAATCGGACTTGAGAAATGAGAAGATCGGCTTTAAAATCCGCGAACACACGTTACAGCATGTGCCGTATTTGCTCGTAATGGGCGACCGTGAGGTCGAATCCGGCTCTGCCGCAGTGCGTACCTTAGATGGCACTGATTTAGGCAGTATGCCCATTGCTGAATTTATTGAAAGAATTCAAGCGGATATTGAGCGTCGTAGCCGGACATAATTGGAGGGTAGTAGAATTAGTACCGAAAAAAAACCACGAGTTAATGAAGAGATTCGTGTACCAGAAGTGCGTTTAATTGGCGCAGGTGGCGAACAGTTAGGAGTAATTTCTACTCGAGACGCCATCAAAATGAGCGAAGAAGCCGGTTTTGACCTGGTTGAAGTTTCACCAGAAGCGAATCCGCCGGTTTGCCGTGTCATGGACTATGGCAAATATAAGTTTGAACTCAGCAAGCGTAAAGCCGCTGCTAGAAAAAAACAAAAACAAATACAAATTAAAGAAATTAAATTGCGCCCCGCGACAGAAGATGCGGATTACAAAGTTAAATTGCGCAATATTACGAAATTCTTGGAAGAGGGTGACAAAGCAAAAGTTACCATTCGCTTCCGCGGCCGCGAAATGTCGCATCCTGAACTCGGCATGCAATTATTGCAAAAAATGATTGCTGAGTTGGGTGATCAAGCGACAGTTGAGCAATCGCCAAAGTTTGAAGGTCGCCAAATTGTGATGGTATTGGGGCCGAAGAAGAAATAGCTAAGGTGAATCATCATCTTGGCTTTTTGCTGTAAGTGCGTTTTTAGTTTTTCAATTTGGAGTTAATAATGCCTAGAGCTTATAAAGGTGCTAAAACAAAGAAGTTAAAATCCAACAGTGGCGCAGGTAAGCGTTTTCGCGCAACCGCTGGTGGTTTTAAATGTGCTGGCGTAAAACGTCGTCACCAATTGTCTTGCAAAACGACGAAAATGAAGCGTCATGCACGTGCTGGTTTCATTGTGCGTGATGAAGATGCAGGTCGTGTTGAGCAATTGTTGCCATACGCGTAAACACAATACAATTAAAACCTAAATTCCCGCCAATCGCTACTGACTAGTCGGTGCTTGGCCAAGTTAAATTAAAGAGGATAGAGTAATGGCAAGAGTTAAACGTGGTGTAGTCGCGCGAGCACGACATAAAAAAATTCTCGCAAAAGCCAAAGGTTACTATGGCGCACGCAGCCGAGTCTTGCGTGTTGCTAAACAAGCCGTCATTAAAGCTGCCCAATATGCTTTCCGTGATCGCCGTCAACGTAAACGTGAATTCCGTTCCTTGTGGATCGTGCGTGTTAATGCCGCTGCTCGTTCACATGGCATGAGCTACAGTACGTTCATGAATGGCTTGAAAAAAGCCGCGATTGAAATCGATCGTAAAATCTTAGCTGACATTGCAGTGCATGATAAAGCTGCATTTGCTGCCTTAGTTGATTGCGCTAAAAAAGCGTGCGAACAACATAAAGCAGCCGCTTAACCTTTTGTTTTCCCTCTCTTCACAATAAAGTGAGGGGAGGGCAAAGGTGAGGGGAGGAATAAAACTCATAAGCGTAAAGGATCCCCATGGAAGCTCTCGATACCATATACCAACAAGCAAAATCGGCCATTGCCGCTGCAACGGATGCAAAATCCCTTGATCATGTCCGTGTGCAATACCTAGGTAAAAAAGGCGAGTTAACCGAATATTTAAAAAATTTAGGTCAATTGCCGCCCGAGCAACGCCCGTTAGTGGGCCAAAAAGTTAATCTCATTAAATCCCAAATCCAAGTTGAATTAGAGACACGGGATGCCGATTTAAAAAAAGCAGAAATTGCTGAGCAATTACGCGCTGAAACTATCGATATCACTTTGCCTGGGCGTGAAGCCGGTAAAGGCCAGATTCATCCCATCAGCCGCACGTTTGCCGATCTACGTCGCATCTTTACTGCCATGGGTTTTCGTTTTATGGCAGGTCCTGAAATTGAAGAAGATTATTATAATTTTACGGCGCTGAATATTCCGCCGCTGCATCCCGCGCGCGCCATGCAAGATACCTTTTATATCAACGATAATTTTTTACTGCGCAGTCAAATGTCACCCGTGCAAATTCATGCTATGCAAAATAGCGAACCGCCGCTGCGCATGGTTGCTCTCGGCCGCGTTTATCGCCGTGACTTTGATTTAACGCACACACCGATGTTCCATCAAATGGAATGTTTAGTGGTGGATGAAAATGTCACGTTTGCTCATTTGAAAGGGTTGCTAAGCGAATTCTTACGCGCTTTCTTTGAGCGTGAAGTGCCGATCCGGTTACGTCCCTCGTATTTCCCTTTCACCGAACCTTCCGCAGAAGTGGATATTGGTTGTTTGCAATGCCAACAAAAAGGTTGCCGTATTTGCAAACAAACCGGTTGGTTGGAAGTATTGGGAAGCGGAATGGTGCATCCCAATGTGTTAAAAGGGGTTGGCATCGATAGCGAACGGTATCGCGGTTTTGCTTTTGGTGTCGGGATTGATCGACTCACGATGTTAAAATACGGCATCAATGATTTACGCGCATTGTTTGAAAATGATTTGCGTTTCTTAAGTCAATTCTAGTAGGCGAATAAGGCATGAAATTCAGTGAAACCTGGTTAAGAAGTTGGGTGAACCCAAGCATTTCCCGTGAAGCGTTGGGCGATGCGCTCACCTTAGCAGGTTTAGAAGTAGAAGGGATTGAACCCGTTGCTAAACCTTTTACCGATGTAGTTATAGGCGATGTGTTAACGCTTGCTAAACATCCTGAGGCAGATCGCTTGCAAATTTGCAGTGTTAATGTTGGTGCAGCTGAACCGCTAAGCATTGTGTGTGGTGCGAGTAATGTTCGTGTCGGGATGAAAGTCGCGGTAGCGATGATTGGCGCAAAACTTCCAAATGATTTAAACATTAAAGCCAGTAAAATTCGCGGCGTGCCTTCATCAGGCATGTTGTGTTCCGCGGTGGAATTGGGTTTGCGCGAAGAAGGCCAAGGTTTATTAGAGTTACCCAATGATGCGCCGCTTGGCGAATCATTACGAGATTATCTTCAATTAGCAGACCATGTGATTGAAGTGTCGATTACACCGAATCGCGGTGATTGTTTAAGCATTCGTGGCCTTGCGCGCGAAGTGGCTGCTTTAACGCAAACCGCCTATCAAGAGCCGTCAGTGAAGACGAACGCAGTGGACTTAGCGGACCGTTTTTCTATTGCGCTTGAAGCAAAAGAAGATTGCCCGCGTTACATTGGGCGGATAGTGCGTGGCATTAATCCCAATGCGCAAAGTCCCATTTGGTTGCAAGAAAGTTTACGTCGTAGTGGCATTCGTAGCATTAGTCCTGCGGTTGATGTCACCAATTATGTCATGCTGGAATTAGGCCAACCCATGCATGCATTTGACTTTGATAAATTACAAGCAAATATTGTTGTGCGCAAAGCAAAAACAGGTGAGAGCCTTGCTTTGTTAGATGATACGACGCGTGAATTAACGGCAAGTACTTTGGTGATTGCGGATGGAAGGGGTCCGCTGGCAATCGCAGGGGTAATGGGTGGTCTTGCCTCCGCAGTCACGGCAGAAACAACGAATATCTTTTTTGAAAGCGCTTACTTCACTCAAGCGAGCGTTGCTTCATCGCGCCAGCATTATCAAATTCAATCGGATTCAGCCTATCGATTTGAGCGCGGTATTGATCCGCAATTACAAGAAAGAGCCATTCAGCGCGCCACTGAATTATTAATTCAAATTGCTGGCGGTAAAGCAGCCCCCATTTTAATCGAAGAAAATTTGGCCGCGTTACCAAAACCCATACAGTTAGTGTTGTCGGAAGAGCACTTAAACAAAGTGTTAGGTTTTAGCGTGCCGAAAGCAGAGGTAGAACGCATTCTATCCGCATTGGGTTTTCACTTGGAAAAAGCGCAAGCGGGTTGGAAGGTGACGGTGCCACTCTATCGCCCGGATATCACCTTATCAGAAGATTTAATTGAAGAAGTCGTGCGTTTACATGGTTACGACAAGATCCCCATGACGACGTTACATGTTCCTTTGCAAAGTCGTAGTCTGGTCGGCGAGGACCCGGATTGGAGTGTGGTGCGTAAAACACTTGCGGATTTGGGGTTCGCGGAAATTATTTCTTATAGTTTTGTAGATGAAAAACTACAGCAATGTTTGCAGGCAGAAAAAGAAACATTGTCGCTCGTTAATCCCATTACGGCTGACATGACCGTGATGCGTACCAATTTATGGCCTGGTTTGCTAAAAACGTTTAATTTTAATCAGGCGCGCCAACAGCATCGACAAAAATTGTTTGAGCTCGGTGCGTGCTTTGCTACAAATGACGATAAAATTATCCAAACTGAACAATTAGCTGGATTAGTAACCGGGCCGCTTGTGCCTCTGCAATGGGGCGAAGCTAAGCGCGATGCAGATTTCTACGACCTAAAAGGTGATGTAGAACAATTACTTAGCTTATATTATCCTCGCCTAGCTTTACGTTATGAGCAAGGTACGCATCCTGCCTTACACCCAGGACAATCTGCTGACATTTATTATCAAGAAACGTTACTGGGGCAGCTCGGTTTATTACACCCCAGTGTCAGTGAAGCGCTTGATTATAAACAAAAAATCTATTTATTTAGCTTAAACCTTAAAGCCCTACATCAAGAAAAACGCATACACATTAAAGAACTCTCAAATTATCAAGAGTCTAGACGTGATTTAGCACTTTTAGTACAGGATGCTGTACCGGCCGATGTGATTTCAGATACAATAAAGAGGAATGCAGGTGATTGGTTAAAAGACGTTTTTATTTTCGACGTCTACCAAGGTAAAGGGATAGGACCTGGTCTTAAGAGTATCGCGCTGGCATTAATTCTTCAACACCCAACGCAAACTCTAAAAGATGAAGAAATCACTAGCGTGATCGAGCGTGTCACACTGGCGCTCAAACGTGAACTTGGAGCAGACCTTAGGAGCTAATATGACGCTAACAAAGGCGGATATTGCTAAATTTTTGGATGAGCAAATCGGTTTAACGAACCGGGAAGCCAAGGAAATTGTCGAGCTTACGTTTCAATATATTGGTGATGCCTTGTTTAATGGCCAACAAGTGAAATTATCCGGCTTTGGTAATTTCAAGTTGCACGATAAACGCGAACGCCCCGGTCGCAATCCGCGCACGGGTGAAGAAGTGCCTGTTAGCGCCCGTCGTGTCGTGACTTTTCATTGCGGTCAAAAATTAAAAGCCCGCGTTGAAAAGAATGTTGAAGCGAAGCAGGGTGAAGCACATAAGCAGGGTGAGCATAGTGACACCTAAGAAACGCAAGCAAAGTGCGACTAAGGATTTGCCGGCAATACCCGATAAGCTTTACTTCACGATCAGTGAAGTGAGCCATCTCTGTAGCGTTAAAGCGTATGTTTTGCGCTACTGGGAGCAAGAATTTTCGGAATTGAAGCCGGCAAAGCGACAGGGTAATCGTCGCTGCTATCAATTACAGGATATTTTACTCGTAAGGCAGATTCGTAAGTTGCTTTATGAAGAAGGATTTACCATTGAAGGTGCGCGCTCCCAATTGTCATGCGCATCTGAGACTGTAAGTCAAGAAATAAAAGCGAGTGCGATAGTAAAAAAAGTTATTGCAGAACTCGAAAGTGTTTTGCAAAATCTGCAGTCTGAAATGAAGGAGAGTTTTTAATCCTGTTCGTGACTTAAGTGGAGCCGTGATGAGCGAATCCAGAGTAACAGCAGAAAATAACTTGATTCATCTCGCCATCTTTATTCGGGGCGTAGCGCAGCCTGGTAGCGCACTTGTCTGGGGGGCAAGTGGTCGCCGGTTCAAATCCGGCCGTCCCGAACATCAGTTTGACTTCTCAACTCACTGCAAGGAAACGCTCCCATGGAAAAAGTCTGGTTGAAAAGCTATGAAGAAGGAATTCCAGCTGAGATTAATCCTGATGCCTATCGGTCGCTAGTCGAATTGTTTGACCATAGTTGTAAACAATTTCACGACAAAACGGCTTTCGTTAACATGGGTGTTTCCATTAGCTATGATGACTTAGAACGCTTGAGTCGAGATTTTGCTGCCTATTTGCAGACTGATCTAGGTTTAAAGAAAGGCGATCGCGTTGGAATTATGCTGCCGAACTTATTGCAATACCCCATTGCAATGCTAGGTATTCTCCGCGCTGGTTTAATTGTTGTGAATGTGAATCCGCTTTATACGCCGGAAGAATTAACCCATCAAATGCGTGACTCTGGCACAGTCGCCATTTTAGTCTTAGAAAATTTTGCTAGCACCGTACAGAAAGCTTTACCCGAACTCCCTAATTTAAAACACGTGATAGTGACGCGAGTCGGCGATCTTTTCCCCTTCCTAAAAGCCAGTATTGTTCATTTGGTATTAAAATACATTCAGAAGAAAATCCCCAATTGGGATATTCCTAATACTATTTCGTTTAAAACGATCATGGCAAAAGGGAAGGAGTCACCATTGAACGCCATTCCGTTGTCAGGTGATGATATTGCCTTTTTGCAATATACCGGCGGCACAACGGGTGTTTCTAAGGGTGCAATGTTGACCCATCGCAATATGGTTGCGAATTTACAACAAGTCTCCATTTGGTTTGCAAAACTCGTGAAAGAGGGCAATGAGGTCGTGGTAACGGCTTTGCCGCTTTACCATATCTTTTCGCTCACTGCTAATTGTCTCTTTTTTACGAAATTAGGCGGGGTGAATTTGTTAATCACGAATCCGCGCGATGTTAAAAATATGATGAAGACGTTAAGTCGTTCTCGTTTTACGGCCATTACCGGTGTTAATACGCTCTTTAATGCCATGTTGAAATCCCCGTTAATCACCAAGCTGAACTTCAAAGAAATGATTTTGGCATTAGGCGGCGGGATGGCGGTGCAGCGCGTTGTGGCGGAGCGTTGGCAAGAGTTAACGCATACCCCATTGGTTGAAGCCTATGGTTTAACAGAGTGTTCACCTTGCGTGACTTTAAATCCAGCGCAATTACAAGGTTACAATGGTTCAATCGGTTTACCAGTTTCCTCCACCGATGTCGTCATCTTAGACGATAACCATGAAGAATTACCAATGGGTCAAGTAGGTGAATTAGCGGTTAAGGGCCCACAAGTCATGAAAGGTTATTGGAATAACCCCACTGAAACCGCCAAAGTGTTTACAAAAGATGGTTGGTTATTAACGGGGGATGTGGCATCCATTGATGAAAAAGGCTTTATCCGCATCATGGAGCGGAAAAAAGACATGATTTTAGTCTCTGGGTTTAATGTGTATCCCAATGAGATTGAAGATATCATTGCCCGCTTGCCGGGTGTGCGTGAAGTCGCGGTGGTGGCAATGCAAGATGAAATGTCTGGCGAAGTCCCACGGGCGGTGATTGTGCGGGATAATCCTGCTTTAACGGCAGAAAACATTATTGCTTTTTGCCGGGAACGTTTAACCCCTTATAAAATCCCAAAACGCGTCGAATTTGTTGAGGAATTGCCCAAAACCAACGTGGGCAAAATCTTGCGCCGCGCTTTGCGGGATAGGCCTCATAACTAAGCATTGTTCCATAGATGGCGTAGTGTTCGTTATGGCGAAGCCATTTTTTTGGCTGCAGCCAATGGCGCTCATCTGTGCAACAATGCCACATAACCAGGGCTAGGTGCCTTATTTAAATCCCATTTTGAGCTTATTCTGTGCTGCTTTATCGATCGGCTTGTGCTATAATTCGGCCAGTTCTTACTAACCAAAAATGTAGCCCAGTATGGATAACTCAATCGCGAAAGAAATCCAAAAAGTCAGCGTAGAAAGTGAGCTTAAAAAATCTTACCTCGATTATGCCATGAGCGTTATTGTGGGACGTGCTTTGCCTGATGTTCGGGATGGTTTAAAACCCGTGCACCGCCGCGTTTTATACGCCATGCATGAACTCAGTAATGATTGGAATAAACCCTATAAAAAATCGGCGCGTATCGTCGGTGATGTTATCGGTAAATACCATCCTCATGGTGATACGGCGGTTTATGACACCATCGTTCGTATGGCCCAGCCTTTCTCGATGCGTTATTTACTGGTGGATGGACAAGGCAACTTCGGTTCGGTCGATGGCGATGCTGCAGCAGCCATGCGTTACACCGAAATCCGTATGTCGCGCTTTGCCCATGCTTTGTTGGCAGACATTGAAAAAGAAACCGTTGATTTTGCCCCCAATTACGATGAAACCGAAATGGCGCCAATCGTAATGCCAACGCGCGTTCCGCAATTATTAGTCAATGGTTCATCAGGTATTGCAGTCGGTATGGCGACGAATATTCCGCCGCATAATTTATCGGAAGTGATTAATGGCTGTATCGCCTTAATCGATCGACCCGAAATTACCATTCCTGAATTAATGGAACATATTCCTGGGCCCGATTTTCCGACACGCGCCATGATCCTTGGCAAAAATGGTATTTATGAAGCGTATCATACCGGTCGTGGTCGTGTTGTCATTCGTGCCCGCACGCACATTGAAACCGATGAAAAAACCAATAAAGACCGCATCATCATTACCGAGCTACCTTATCAAGTGAATAAAGCGCGTTTAGTTGAGCGCGTTGCTGAATTAGTGAAAGATAAAAAAGTCGAAGGGATCAGCGCATTACGCGATGAATCTGATAAAGACGGTATGCGCGTTGTGATCGAATTAAAACGCGGTGAAAATAGCGATGTCATTTTAAATAATTTATTTGTACAAACCCAATTGCAAACCGTGTTCGGTATTAACATGGTGGCATTGGCTGATGGTCAGCCCAAAATTTTAAACTTAAAACAAATTTTGGAGCATTTCGTTCGTCATCGTCGTGAAGTGGTTACGCGTCGCACGATTTTTGATTTACGCAAAGCGCGTGATCGCGTCCATATTTTAGAAGGTTTGGCCGTTGCATTAACGAACATTGATGAAATGATTGCGCTCATCAAGAAAGCCCCTGATGCTGCGACTGCCAAAACGCAGTTAATGGCACGTGCTTGGAAAGTGGCCTCTACCGTGGAAATTTTAACCCGGGCGGGTGAACACAATGCAATGATGCATATCACCGAGCAATACGGGTTAACTGCCGAAGGCTATCTTCTTTCGCCAGAACAAGCGCAAGCTATTTTAGAAATGCGTTTACATCGTTTAACTGGCTTAGAACAAGATAAAATCATTGCGGAACATAAAGAATTACAACTGTTAATTGCTTCTTTAATGGAAATTTTACAAAATCCTCTGCGCTTAATGGAAGTGATTCGTGAAGAATTACTCACGATTAATCGCGATTTCGGTGATGCAAGACGCACTGAAATGATTGCGACAGAAGAAAGCGGTGTCGTGATGGAAGATTTAATTCCTGATGAAGAAGTGGTGGTGACGCTATCACGTCAAGGTTATGTTAAGACACAACTGCTGACTATTTATCAAGCGCAACATCGCGGTGGTCGTGGCAAATCAGCAACGATCATGAAAGAAGAAGATTTTGTTGAGTATTTAGTGGTTGCCCGTACTCACGATACAGTGCTTTGCTTTACCACCCACGGGAAGGTGTATTGGTTGAAGGTTTACCAATTACCGCAAGCAAGCCGCACATCGCGTGGCAGGCCCATTGTGAATTTATTACCGCTTGCAGAAGGCGAGCGCGTCAATGCGGTCTTGCCAGTGCGTGAATACAAAGTGAATGAATATGTGGTTATGGCAACGTCGAAAGGCTTAGTGAAAAAAGTTTCCTTAATTGATTTCTCACGCCCACGCAGTTCCGGCATTATCGCCATTGCTTTGAATGAAGGCGATTGTTTGGTGCAAGCCGATATCACTGATGGTGAACATGACATCATGCTCTTTACCAATGCGGGTAAAGTGGTGCGCTTCCCTGAAAGCAAAGTGCGCTGTATGGGACGACAAGCAAGTGGTGTGCGCGGTGTGAAATTACAAGATGATCAACGCGTGGTTTCATTAATTGTGTCGCGTGAAGGTGAAATTTTAACAGCAACGCAAAAAGGTTATGGTAAACGTACGGCGCTGGAAGAATATCGATTAAGTGGTCGCGGTGGTCAGGGTGTGATTTCTATTCACGTCAATGAACGCAACGGTGATGTGGTCGGTGCGATTCAAGTTGGGCCTACCGATGAAGTCATGTTAATCAGCAACAAGGGAACATTAGTACGTACCCCGGTTGCAGAAATTTCAGTCATTGGTCGTAACACGCAAGGCGTGCGGTTAATTTCTTTAGGCGAAGAAGAAGCCTTGGTCAGTCTCGAACGAGTGCAAAATATCAAAGAAGAGGAAGGTAAAGATGGCAGCGAATAATATTCCCGTCATTACCGTCGACGGCGCCAGCGGTACAGGCAAAGGTACGGTCAGCCAACTCATTGCAAGGCATTTGCAGTGGAATTTTTTAGATAGTGGCGCTTTATATCGGGTATTAGCTTTGGCGGCACAAAAGCATACCGTTGCGTTGGATAATGAAAAAGCATTAGAAGTGCTCGCTGAACATTTAGATGTGCAATTTTATGCGCAAACGTCAACCGCGCCGCACATCATTTTAGAGGGCGAAGAGGTCACCCAAGTCATTCGAACTGAAAAGATTGGTAATGCGGCTTCTATCGTTGCTGCGCTACCTGCGGTGCGCGCAGCGCTATTGAGTCGTCAACGCGCATTTCGTGAAGCGCCGGGCTTGGTGGCGGATGGCCGTGATATGGGAACAGTGATTTTCCCGGATGCTAAGTTTAAATATTTCTTAACAGCAAGCCCGGCTGAGCGCGCAATGCGTCGACTCAACCAGTTGAAAGAACAGGGCATCAATGTTAACCTTAGCGACCTTGTAAAAGAGCTCGAAGAGCGGGATAGGCGGGATCAGCAACGCACCATTGCCCCCCTAAAACCGGCTGAGGATGCAATTATTATTGATACGGACAGTCTAAATATTGACCAAGTGGTCGAATGTATTCTATCGGATATTGATGGAAAAAAGGCCTTTCCTGCTACGTCGACGCCAGTGAATAGATTCACTGATGCAACGTTAGCAGAGTAAAGATTATTGATAAATAACCGTTTTTTTGTAGTTGAGGTTCCAGTGGATTTTTCGCAGTTGTTTGAGCAAAGTTTAAATAGTTTCCCCATGGTTCCAGGCGCCATTATCTCCGCAAGCGTTGAGCGAATCGAAGAAAAATATGTTGTAGTCGACGCTGGTCTTAAATCTGAGTCTTACATTCCGTTAGAACAATTTAAAGATGAAAGCGGCAACATTGAAATTAAAGTTGGCGATGAAGTTAAAGTAGCCCTTGAAGTCATTGAAGATGGCTTCGGCAGCACTCGCTTATCACGTGAACGCGCCAAACGTCTTGAGTCCTGGTCACACTTGGAACAAGCATACGAAGCAAAAGAAACCATTCGCGGTACCATCGTTGGTCGCGTTAAAGGTGGTTTCACGGTTGAAATCAATAAAGTACGTGCCTTCTTACCTGGTTCATTAGTCGATGTTAAACCCATCCGCGATCCAGAAAGCTTTGAAGGTAAAGAATTTGAATTCAAAGTTATCAAAGTTGATCCGAAACGTAACAACATCGTTGTTTCTCGCCGTGCAGTGCTGGAAGCAGAAAGCAATGTTGAACGTGCACAAGTATTAGAAAACATCAATGAAGGTGATGAAGTTAAAGGTATCGTGAAGAACCTGACCGATTACGGCGCATTTATCGATTTAGGCGGCGTTGACGGCTTGTTACACATCACTGACATGTCTTGGAAGCGTATCAAACATCCAAGCGAAATCTTAACCATTGGTGATGAAGTAAAAGTAAAAGTCTTGAAAATCGACCGTGAAACCGTTCGTGTTTCCTTAGGCTTGAAACAATTGGGCGGCGATCCATGGTTAGATATTAGCCAACGTTATCCAGTGAATGCAAAAATCAAAGGTAAAGTCACCAACATTACCGATTACGGCTGCTTCGTTGAAATCGAAGAAGGCATTGAAGGCTTAGTCCACGTGTCTGAAATGGATTGGACCAACAAGAACGTCAATCCAAATAAAGTAATCCACTTAGGCCAAGAAGTTGAAGTCATGGTGTTAGATGTGGATGCGGAACGTCGTCGTATTTCGTTAGGTATTAAGCAATGCACATCCAATCCATGGGCTGCGTTTGCTGAAAACCATGAAAAAGGTGAACACGTTAAAGGTAAGATTAAATCCATTACCGATTTCGGTATCTTCCTTGAATTGGAAGGCGGCATCGATGGCTTAATCTACTTATCCGACATCGCCTGGAGCGAAACGGATGCACAAGACACTTTACGTAAATATCAAAAAGGTGATGAATTAGAAGCTGTCATCTTAGCCATTGATGTTGAACGTGAACGTATTGCCTTAGGTTTAAAACAATTAGCCGATGATCCATTAGCCAATTTCTTAAATGAAAATGAAAAAGGCACCATGGTTGCGGGTAAAGTGGTTGAAATTGACCAAAAGCAAGCCGTCATCGAATTAGCAGATGGTATTCGCGGTATCTTACGTGCAGCGGACATGTCTGCTGAAAAAGTAGAAGATGCTCGTACTAAGTTGCAATTAGGTGATTCCGTTGAAGCGCGCATCATGGGTACGGATCGTAAAACCCATGCCATTACGCTCTCAATGAAAGCTAAAGAAGCCAAAGCACCAGCTGCCAAGAAAACAGCTGCCACCAAAGCAACGAAAGCTGCTGCGGGCGCCACGGCAAGTACTGGCACAGCAACCACCGGCAAGAAGAAAAAAGCTGCTGAAACGGGTCTCAAAACCACGTTTGGTGATCTCTTCAAAGATCATATGAGCAGCAACGAAGAAGAAGACGGAAAATAAGTTTCCGCTCGGGATAAGTTGCTGCGCAGGATGCGCCGACTTATCTTCCCCGCGGGCAACCGCGGGGTTAACCGGGCAAATAAGTTTTCAAAAAAGCGCGTATTTTACGCGCTTTTTTTTGCTTCGGTTTTTGTGGTATAAAATATAGTGTTTAATTTTTTATTTTATGAACAAGGAAGTTTTCATGAAAAAATATTTATGGTCTGTTTTATTGTTAAGTTCGGCATCCGCTTTAGCCAATACAATTCCCACAACGCATATTTTAGCTGAAATTCCGCGCATACAAGTGAATCGTGATTCAAATGTTTTAGATTTAAAAAAACTCGCTACGTCTAATGCTCGATTGGTTTTAAAAAATCCCAATACCGGTAAGATGGAATATATAGCTGATGCGTGGGAAGTGTTAAAAAAGGATGGTTATTTTTATGAATGGGGAAGCCGATTACAAGGTTATGCAATGCACGCAGATCAGGATGAGACAGCATGTCAATTGGTGGATATTAAAGCAGCGCCTGATAAGATGGAAGGGCAGCCGACGACTGAATTTATTTATAGTATCAATTTTGATTCGAACTCGCTAACACCAGCGAAACCTTTTGAGCCTACAGATGAAACGACATTTAATTATAGCGTTGGCGGCCAGCACTTTAACATGAAAGGTGAACTTCACGACCACGAGATATATTTTATAAAAACAGCTTCAAATCATTTTTCCGCTTATATCTATGTGGATGGTAGTTATGTTACGCGTGGTGAATTGGAATTTAATGCAACAGGTAAGTTATCCAAAGCGAGCGGTTTTGATCATATCCCGCTTTCTGCTGGAGAATCACAGAACTATTTTAGCCTGAACATTGAAGACGCAACGCTAACAGGTAACCCCAACAAGATTTTCTTTGTTGGTAGAGATGGTTATTCCGAGGGTGGTTTACTTAAAGAAACAGTGGATAAGCATGGTTGCTTAACGGCATATTACAGTAATAACGTGGTTAAATCAGAATATAAAGTTGCGATTGTACATGCTAGTTAATTTTTACAAATAAGTTTTAAAAAAGCGCGTATTTTACGCGCTTTTTTATTTCTATAAGTTTGTGTGGTTGTCCATAGCAAGGAGCGTAACGATATGGCAATCTTTATCTCTTAACTAGTTTCGTTTGAGTTCCAAGTAAGGATTTGGTTGATTTTTTTGCACATTATGTTAAAAACAGTTTTAATTTTTTTTTGGTTATAAAAATAACCTTGGGGTGGTTTTATGTCGCAAGAATTAATCAATGCAGCAGCTGTGGGTGATTTAGCAACGGTAACCAAGCTATTAGAAGCGGGTGCGGATGTGAATTTCCAGGGCCAGTGTCCTATGAGTTTTCTCGTCCCAGCTAGTAAAAATCAATATCGCGGGAATATCACGGCAATTTCAGCTGCCATTTTGACTAACAATGGGAGATAGTTCGTGTACTTTTAAAGCGAGATGTAAAATTACTCGACGATGATAATAAACCATATGGATTCATGTCTGCAGACTATATAATCAACCCATATATTTGCGCTCTATTAGCCGAAGGGTGGAGTGAGGAAATTTTTATTTCGATTATTTCCAAAACCCCAAAAATATCGATAGGGTTTGGTGGAAATGGAGCGGCGCAGCCCGTTGTGAGAAGGCTTGCTGATATTCAGATACTAATATTCACTAACCAGATACCGAAAATTGCTGGATTGAATGAACGATTGAATTTGCTATTCCACGAGGCGATCGTTCGTAGCGATAGACCTTTTATGGATGCTTTTGTTACACAAAGAATTCAAGGCGCATTTTCTGTTGCTAGTTTTGAGCGATATCTGCAACTTAGAAACCGATTCACACCTAGTGATGCGGAAGCTACCAAATTAGGTTTAGAGTTTCTGTTAAGTACAAGTGTCATATCAGATGCGATGTGTCTTGAATTATTAAAGGTAATGTCCAAATACGCAAAATTTGAAATGAGTATTTCGGTTTTACCGGCAGAAATTAGAAGTCATGTTGAAAAACCTTCAAATAGAAATTTATTGCAATTATATTGTGAATTTTTATCTCAAATAAATCCAAGTTTTCCTGCGTATCATGTTGATTCTGAAGTGGGTCAGCATCTGGAGTGTAATATTTCTAAGGATGAGTTACGTCGTTTTCAAGATGTTACAACTCTCCGTCAAACTTTAGCAAAGCTAGATACTTCAACCTTGTTAGCAAAATTTTGTAAAGCAGCGAATGATTTGAAAGAGGATAAGAATCCAGCAGCTGTATTACTCGCAGAAATATTGCTTTATCATGCAAACGATAAAATTGTGGTGGATGGAAAAGAAGAAAAATTTTTAAGTGTGGAGCTTGTACAGACCGGCGTAATTCTTTTAAATCGCCTTTATAAACTCAGTCCAACAGAACAGCTTTATCTTGCCGCCATTCGGGATATGCAAACTGTACAAGAAGAGCAGGGTGAGAAGTTACAAGAAACAAAACAAGAAGTAATAGAATTGCGATGGGAGTTAAAAGAAACACAAAGTCTGCTTAAGGAATTACTTAGCGAGCTAAGACAAAAACGCACACAGGAGGCTGAGGACCAAAAACCGAAACGTGCGCATAATGGTCTGGGGCTTATGTAACGAAGGTTAAATTATAGGTATTACAAGTTGAATTCCTTCTCCTCATTGCAAAGGCTTTGGAGAAGGAATCAGTTTGGTTTCTCCACATCTGGCAAGAAACCACCCGCTTGCATACGCCACATTTTTGCATAATGTTGGTTGTTAGCCAGTAATCAATGTGCGAACCATCTTCAATACAATCGCATAGAAAAAACTAAGTCTTGCTTGGCTATCTGCTTGAGCTGAAACGATTGATGAATTAAAAATTTCAACGTGCCTAACGCGATGCCGTTATACCAACGCGAGTTGGCTCAAGCGACAATAAATTGCCATGCAGCGTATTCATCGCTCGATGACAACCGGTATTGCGATTTAATAAAAAGTTACCCGTTGCAGCATAACAAATACCCAGTGGGAAAAGAGTAATAATCATTAACGCATTTAAAAGCGAGCGGCCAAATTTTCTGCTCCAACTATTTAATGGCTGGTTGATAATAAGCTGTTGATTAATGAGGCTCATTATTTCGGTTTTTTTTGCCGCTTTTAAAGCATGATCCCTTTCAGGCTTAATTTTCCCCATGCAAAATTTTAACGTCGTGTATTCTTCTTTGGTTTTAGTTTGAATGGTTTCGAGTTGATTAAGGCAGGTAGTTAATAATGCAATTCGATTATCGTTAGCATTTAATGCGCTAATCCGCTCTTTTTCGCGGGTGATTGTGGTAAAGGTATTACGAAATAATTGTTGATAAAAAACTTCTTGTTCAACCCATTCTTGCGCAAATTTTTTTGCTGCTTGATAGGCTTGTTCGCGCTGTTCTTGTTCTTGGTGCAGGCGTGCCGTTTGTTCCGCTTGTCTGCGCGTTTCAATCTGAATAATGGCTGAGCGAATTCGTTCTGCGGCAGTGTCGCGAAAGATGCTGTGAGTTAACGGGGAACCACTTAAAGGACAAGAGGAAACCGCTTTAACAAACTCATTTTGAAATGAAACGGTATCCGGTAATTGATTTAAGTCGGTTGCATTAAAAAATTCGAGGAGTTGACGTAAAATTTCTTTCGCTTTCAGCTGATGCTGGCCGCATTGATCAAGTTGCATGCCAAATTTATCTCGCGCGGCAAGGCTAGCCAGTTGGCGCTTAAATTGAATCCAAGAGTGAATTAGAACTTCATAATCCTGAATGCTCAATAATTTGTATTGAAAAGTGGTTTCCCATTTTTTTTGAATGGCTAGAAATTCGTTAAGCGCAGGATCACCAAACGGCATAAGCTAAACTCCTGTTATAGCTTAAAGCGTGAATTGAATGCTGATGATACTAGCGTGAGTTGCGCTGGTTCGTCAATGGGGGGATGCCCTCATTACATTTATGTTTAAACCGCTTCCAAAATAGCTGCAACGCCCATTCCGCCGGCGGTGCAAATGGAGATTAAGCCCCGGCCTTTACCGCGTTCATGTAATAACTTAGCTAAAGTACCCACAATGCGTGCACCCGTTGCAGCGAAGGGATGACCCAAGGCTAAACTGCTGCCATTCACATTGAGTTTGTTAAGGTCAATGCTCCCTAATGGTGCATTACGGTTTAACACATCGCGACAATAATCTTCTGACTCCCAGGCTTTTAAGGTACAGAGCACTTGCCCAGCAAACGCTTCATGAATTTCATAAAAATCGAAATCTTGTAAGCTTAATTGATTGCGTTGTAATAAACGGGAGACGGCCATGGTGGGTGCCATCAATAAGCCCTCACCATGCACAAAATCAACGCCAGCAACTTCTGCATCAACAAAGCGGGCCAAAAGCGGGAAATTGTGTTGTTTGGCAGCGGTTTCACTGGTTAGCAACACGGCCGCTGCGCCATCGGTTAATGGGGTGCTATTGCCAGCCGTTAACGTGCCGGTGCCGGTTAAATCAAAGACGGGTTTTAACTTCGCTAACTTTTCTAATGAGGTATCACCGCGGACAAATGCATCTTTATGTAATCCTTTAAATTCCATCATTAAGTCGTTGAAAAATCCGGCCTCATACGCTTTAGCAGCGTGTTGATGGCTAAGGAGTGCTAGTTCATCCTGTGCTTCACGGCTGATCCCCCATTCTTTCACCATTAATTCGCAATGCTCGCCCATAGACATTCCGGTGCGAGGTTCTTGTACGGCGGGAAAGTAGGGCTTGAAATCGTGCGGACGTAATGTCGTTAACGCTTTAATTTTCTCACCCAATCCTTTTGCTAGGCGGATATCAATTAATTTTTGCGCTAATGTCCTTTGTACCATAATGGGTAAATCGCTATTGCTATCAACGCCACCTGCAATGGCTGTGTCAATTTGATAATTGGAGATTTTTAATGCCAGTTGCAGCGTTGCTTCAAGGCTGGTGCCACAGGCACGTTGTAGGGTGTACCCGGGGGTTCGCGGTGCAAGGTCAGTCCCCAAAATACATTCGCGCGCCAAATTCCAATTAGCAGAACTATTAATGACTGCGCCAAGACCCACATCGCCAATGAGCACGCCTTCCAAACCATTTTTCTTCACTAAGCCTTGTAAGGTTGTCGTCATCAAGCCTTGCGTGGTTTCATGGCGATAAGTGGTAAGGGATTTAACGAAAGGAATACGAATACTAGAAGCAATATAGACAGGGCGTAAAGGCATGTAGTCATCCTTGACTTAAGAAGGGCTCAAAATCGATAGGCGATCCTGAGAAATCCGCCATAGATGAAGGGGGTATAGTCATCGCATGGGGTTTGCTCTGGCTCACCATTGCCACCGGTGTAAGTAATGCCCAGTTCAGCCATCCAATGAGGGGTAAAGGGATAATTCAAGCCAAAGCCGAAGGTCGGGCCTAAATTCCAGTGATTTAATACGCTATCGCTCCGGTGAACACCGGCGATGCCGAAATTGGAATAAGCACGCAATGGAGTGCGTGGGATATCCATGAGGATTTTCCCCATAATGCCAACCGATTCGGTTTGCGAACTAAAATACGAATCCCCATTGTGATTATAAGAATAAAGGCTATTTTCCACATCAAATATAACGCGCGCAGTTGGATAACGCTCGTATTTACCTTCTACGGCAAAATAGTGATTCAGCTCGTAACCGGCGAAAGCCGTCCAACTGAAGCCACCTTCACTGGTTTTGATGGGGGTCGCGAGTAACATCGCTGGCGAAGAATTGCTGCGATTGGGAACAAGACCACTCCAGGTGGTTGACCCGTAGCCAGCACCGATACCAAAGTAAAATGGATGCTGCGCCAATTCCGCTGGGCTTACGCTCGGAAAAGCGTAAGCCGCGGAAGAAATGCCCAATGCCAAAATGGCTAAAACGTGACTTATTCGCATGCGCGGCCAGATCCACTGCAAGCTTTACCTTGCGAATCTTTACCGCCACTCATATAGCAGTTCCAGTCATCAATGCACTCTTGTGGGGGAGAGTTATGCTGGAAGTTACAAGCTGATTTTAAGCTGCCAAACATGCCGATCATCACATCATACATTTTCTTCATGTTTTGGCAAACAGCAGGGCCTTGGCCGTTCGCAGCACAATTGCACGCGGCAACGGATTTAAACGAAGGGCAAAATCCCGGATTATCGGTAGGCACTGCCCGTGGGCAAGCGGATTCGGCAAATGCATTGACGCTAATAACAAGGAGGGAGACAAGCAAAGCGCGACGTATGAAAGTGATCATCCCTAATCCCCAATCTAAAGGTAAAGAAGCCTTTATTGTACTCAAATAAATTATAATTAATCAATAGGCTTGCATTTGCGGTGAGGGTTGGCCTAAAGTCTTTAAGATAGGATGGTCGGAACTTAAAGGATTGAGTGATGCAACGTAATGCCGCATTAGTAATTACTCTAAATCATCTTCAAGACGCTTTACTGCAGTTACAAGGTAAGCATAGTGGGTTGCTAGCCTATATGACCCGCGCCCCTCGCTTTGGGTCTGCTGGATGAAATTAAAAAATAAAGTTTTATTAAGTTTTGCCGGCGTTTTGGCTGTGGGTGCGGCACTGCTCTATTTTGGCGCGTGGCAATTTTTACAAAAAGGATTTAGTCAACTTGAGACGGAATGGGTCCGCCAGCAAGTGACGCATGTCGATCAAGTTTTAAATGAAGAAATATCCACACTTACAATGTTTACTTCCGATTGGTCCCATTGGAATGATGCTTATTATTTTATATTAGGAAAAAATCCTGGGTTTGTGGCCAATAATATTAAAGCCACGGCTCTATCAAACTCCTCTGTTAATTTAATCTCATATTGGGATGCCCAAGGCAACTTGCGGGCTGGCATGATGATTGACTTACAAAGTCACAAAATCATCCCTTTTAATCAGGCGATTAAAAAAATTATTACACCGCATAGTATTTTTATTCGTTTAGAAAAACCGGCTAATGGTATTAATGGATTTATTCGCTTTAATCACCGAATCATGATGATTTCAGCAAGTAATGTTAGCGATAGCGATAACATAGCAAAACCGGTAGGAAGCTTAGTGGCTGGGCGGTACTTAAGCAAAGACATTATTAAAAATATTGAATCGATTACCCAAACTGAAATGCGTTTGTTTGAGTTATCTGAAATCGACAGGCAGCCACCCCTCCACGAAATTTTTAAGAAGATTACCGCAAGCCAAACGCATTTTTTGACTTATCAAGATGAAAATAATGCGTATGGCTATATTTTAATGCGCGATGTCAATTCAGTGCCTATTGCATTAATGCGCGTGACGTTAAATCGCGGGATTTATAGAGTAGGTGATTACGCATTAAAGTATTTCTTTAACTATGTCGCTGTGGTGAGTTTGATCTCGGCATTATTGCTCGCATTATTTATACATAAAATTTTTGTGGGCCGTTTAGAGAAGTTAAATCGAGGGATTGATGCAATTAATAATCCGCATGAATTGCGCACGCGAGTTAATGTAGTTGGAACAGATGAAATTGCTTCTGTCTCATCCACGATTAATCATATGTTAGATACCATTCAATCGAACTATGAAGCCTTAGAAGCGCAAGTGATGACGCGTACCAGTGAACTGGCTTCAACGAATCAATTATTGTTACAGGAAATTAATGAGCGTAAACAGATTGAGCAAGAATTAAGGGCGCATAAGACGCGATTGTTAGAGCTTGCACATTATGATCAACTAACCTCCTTGCCTAACCGCTTATTATTTAATGAAACCTTGTCCGCTTGCATAAAGGATGCCGAAGCCAATGGCACGACATTTGCCATTCTTTTTATCGACCTGGATCATTTTAAACATATAAATGATGCCTTAGGTCATGCCGTGGGCGATTTGGTTTTAAAAACCGTTGCGCGGCGCATGCAGTTATTGACTAACTCCATGCGAACCTTTGCGCGTTTGGGTGGTGATGAATTTATTTTATTGTACAAGGAAGCAGATGATCATAAAGAGGTAGCTGAGTTTGCTGAAAAATTGTTAAGCATTATAGCGGAAACCATTCAAGTGGGTCATCACGAATTATATATTACAGCAAGCGTTGGTGTAAGTTTTTATCCGGAAGATGGTAAGACATTAGAAGATTTACAAAAAAATGCTGATACGGCAATGTATCGTGCTAAGCATGCTAATCGTGCCACTTTTCAATTTTATTCGCCGGCCAGTAACGAGCAATCGCGTGAAGATTTTAAATTGGAAACGCAGCTGCATAAAGCGATTGAGCGCAATGAGTTAGTTATTTATTATCAACCCAAAATGTCTTTAAAAACTAGTCGCATACAAAGTGTGGAAGCATTACTCCGCTGGCAACATCCGGAATTAGGACTGGTGATGCCGAACCGTTTTGTTGGCATGGCGGAAGAAACAAATCTCATTATGGAAATTGGCGAATGGGTGATGCGTGAGGCATGTCATGCTTGTAAACGCTGGCAAGAACATGGTTATCCGAGTATTCATGTGGCGGTAAATTTATCTCCGAAACAATTCTTGTTTCAAGACATTGAGTATATGGTGAAATCCATTTTAAAAGAAACGGCGCTTGCGCCTAACTTCCTGGAATTAGAAATCACCGAAAGCTCGGTGATGAATGACGTTGAATATGCTCGTGAGAAATTAGCGGCAATAAAAAAAATGGGCGTTGCCATTTCCATTGATGATTTTGGTACGGGTTATTCATCCATTAATTATTTACGTCAATTCCAAGTTGATACACTTAAAATCGATCAAAGTTTAATTCGTAATTTGCCTGATAACCAAAACGATGCGGGCATTGTCAAGGCGGTCTTGGCTTTGGCTCAGCGCCTTAAACTTAAAACGATTGCCGAAGGCGTTGAGCGTGCCTCACAAGTGGAGTGGTTGGCGGAACATCGTTGCGATATGATTCAGGGATATTATTTAAGCCGTCCTTTGCCCGAACATAAATTATTAATGGAATTAAGTGCGATGGAAGCGACTGTTCTTAATTAGTGCTTGCAGTCATAATGAAAAGCTTTAAAATAATCCCGCAGGTGAAGTTATAATACTTTAAGGCAAAGCATGATTTTACTATTGCTATTTTTAGCGGGTTTGCTAGCAGGGTCAGTGGATGCCATTGCTGGCGGCGGTGGTTTAATTAGTGTTCCGGTTTTATTAGCCATTGGCCTACCTCCTCATGTTGCATTTGGAACCAATAAATTACAAGGTTCTATCGGTACCTTCATGGCCACGTTGCGTTATCATCGCCATGGTTTAATCTCCTTTCGACTCATTACGCGCGGCATTTTCTTTGGCATTATCGGCGGCATTTTAGGTAGCACTGCCTGGCAAACCATTGATGGCGCTATTTTAATGCGCTTAGTACCCATTTTATTAACTGCTATTTTTCTCTATACCTTATTGACGCCTAAGTTAGGCGCCGAAGATCGCAAAGTTCGGATGCCAGCAGAGTGGTTTTATCCTGTGTTTGGCTTGTTGCTAGGATTTTATGATGGATTTTTTGGTCCTGGCACGGGCTCGTTTTGGGTTTTCGCTTTAACCTGTTTGCTTGGTTATAATTTAATGAAAGCAACGGCTTATACCAAAGTATTTAATTTAAATAGTAGTATCATTGCAACGGTTTGTTTCATGATTGGTGGCAACATTGACTACCGCATTGGCTTTGCCATGGCCGCCGGTCAATTAATCGGTGGGCGTTTAGGCGCAACCCTTGCTATCACGAAAGGGGCAAAATTAATTCGGCCCGTGTTTTTAAGCGTTGTTTCAATGACCATAACTAGCTTAATTTATAAAACGTATTTTTCTGGAGCGTTGAATCCTATTCATTTCGGCATCTTATTAAGTGGGATATGCGCCTTATCATTAACAACGGTAATGCTAATAAAGCGCCGTACCGCTGCAGGATTGTTGCGGGAGTAGTTTTTATTGCTAGCTCTCAAGGACAACTAAGCAAGTTTTGCTTTGTTTGGTCGCAATGTTTATAATGTGGCCTAAACAATTAGCGGTCTAATCAATGTTAAATACCAAAACGAGCGATGTCATTATTGTTGGCGCTGGCGCAGCTGGCCTCATGTGCGCGATAGAAGCGGGGCGGCGCGGTCGTAAGGTGCTCGTGTTAGATCGTGCAAATATGCCCGGGAAAAAAATTTTAATGTCGGGTGGTGGTCGCTGCAATTTTACCAACTATCACATTCATCCCGATGCTTATCTTTCACACAATCCCCATTTTTGTAAATCCGCTTTAAGTCGCTATACGCAATGGGATTTCATTGCCATGGTGCAAAAGCATGGCATTGCTTTTCATGAGAAAACCTTAGGACAATTATTTTGCGATAATAAATCGAAAGATATTTTGCAAATGTTGCTAAAAGAATGTGAGCAAGTGGGAGTTGATATTTTACTTGAAGTTGAGATCAATGCAGTTCAAGCAGCCGCGGGCTTTCATCTTTCCACGACCAAAGGAAATTTTTCTAGCGAAGCGTTAGTCGTGGCTAGTGGCGGTCTTTCCATTCCAACGTTAGGTTCATCGCCTTTTGCTTATCGCCTGGCAGAACAATTTAATATTAAAGTTTGGCCCACGCGTGCAGGGTTAGTGCCTTTTACGCTGCAGCCGGAGTTAAAAGAAAAATTGTCTGATTTATCGGGTGTTAGTTTATCAGTACAAGTGAAAAATGAGCGTATTGAATTCAAAGAAAATATGTTATTTACCCATCGTGGTTTAAGTGGACCTGCTATCTTACAAATTTCATCGTACTGGCAGCCGGGTGAAAGTGTAACCATTAATTTATTACCGCAACTTTCATTAGCCGAACATTTAAAAGCGGCACAAATGCACTATCCCCAGCGCCAATTAAAAACGGTATTAGCTGAGCTATTGCCAAAGCGTTTGATTGAAATTTTCTTAACGGCTGAGATGGGCGAGAGAAAGTTGGCAACCATCAGTCATCGTGATTTTGCCGCGCTAGCTGAGCAGTGGCATGCCTGGCAAGTTTATCCAAATGGAACGGAAGGATATCGCACGGCGGAAGTAACGCTAGGTGGCGTGGATTGTGATGCCATTTCATCAAAAACTATGGCGGCAAAAAATATTCCGGGATTATATTTTATTGGTGAAGCATTAGATGTGACGGGTTGGCTAGGCGGATATAATTTTCAATGGGCTTGGTCGTCTGGTTGGGCGGCGGGGCAGGTGGTGTAATTAAGCCAGCTGAGCTGGCTTAATTACACATGCGAGTTTTTTACGATAACATCACTTTAATTAAGATTTAGATAAGTGGAAAGCCGGCATTCGCTAACATTGTTGTTAATCGAATTAAGGGCAATCCAATTAAAGCCGTGTAATCTTCTCCGCATAATTTATCAATTAAGCAAATACCCATGCCCTCCACGTCAATGCTGCCCGCGCATTGGAGTGGTTTTTCTTTAGCTAAATAACGTCGAATATTTTCATCACTATAATTGCGTAAGAGTACATCGTAAGTTTCGACAGAAACTTGTGAAGTATTCGTGCTTGCATCTAATAAACATAATCCCGTATAAAACGTTACCCGCTTACCGCGTTTGAATTGTAATTGTTTAAACGCGTTTTCTTCCGTGTGCGGTTTCCCCAGTATCCGATTGTCAACATAGCCCACTTGGTCACAACCAATAATTAATGCATCTGCAAAACGCTCGGCAGATTTTTTAGCTTTGGCAATGCTCAATCGCGTAACAAGATCGATGACATTCTCATCCGGCAATGGTGTTTCATCAATATCCGGCACGTTTATCAGAAATGAAATGTTTAAGCGTTGTAATAATTGCTGACGAGCGGGGGAGGATGAGCTTAATACTAAATTTTTCATACAAAGTTGTTTCCGATGACATGCAAGGGTTAAGATTTATCGTGGTTATGTGTGAGTTTTTGTTATTCCTAAAAACCTTATTATTATATTCTTATTAATCAAGTGTGTAAGAAAATTCTTAGATTAATCAAACAAATCTTTTCTTGATTAAGGTGCTATAATGTCAATGTGGTAAGCGCTATAAACTATAAATAAGAAAGTTGCCATTATTATCAATCATGAGGAGATTTTAATGTCAAAAAAAAATCTTGATAAACAAATACCCCCCATGCAAGACGCTGACAAGAAAATCAAAAAACAACCCAGCAAGGTCTCGATAGCTGCACAATGGCTTTTAGGCGCACCACTTGAGTCCCAGCCTCAATCTCCTAGAAAGCCGCTAAATAAATCAGGATCGAAAATTGAAACACCTAAATTAAAAGGTTAATTAATCCATATTCTCTGTGATTAACCGTGGTTGCAGAGAATAGCCTCAATCAACCTAAAAGAAAAGGCCACTAGGAAGGTAGCCTTTTTCATCTTTATTTATGTGTAATCTTTAAGCAACCCCCTTCTGAAAGCAACTACACCATTCAGTAAGAAACTGGTTAAGTTTTTCTTAATGAATTCTGATTACAATCGATACAAAATCGCTAGCATTTAACCTTAATCTTCAACAAATAAGGTAAGTATATCAATTACTAATTAGAACCGAGAGGGTGGCAGATGCTTGATCGTTTTATGGGATTCATTGAAGATTGGCCTGTCAGCGAGAAAACCTTTGATGAACAGGTACAAAAGAAACGCGAAAAAGCACTGCTTATTTTGGAGATGCTTAAAAAAGAAGAGTACTGTGGTAAATCCTATTTTTCAAAATTAGCAGTACTATGTGCTCAGCACAATTTTGTCCCGGGTTTAGAATACATCGCCGCAAGCAGTAAAAAACATTTAGTTGGAACGCTTGAAGATGAAACAGGCAAAGCAGTTACCCCTTTTGAAACCGCATTATTATATGGCTCATTTGACGCAATCCATTACTTAATTAGGACAGTAAATAATAAACCAGCATCGCTATTCTTTAATGATTTACAAGAAGCTGTAGTAATGAATGATCTGGCCACGGTAAAAAGGTTAATGAAGGCTAAGTTTGATAAATTACCTGAGATTATATTAATTGCTGTGTCATTAAATTACAGTGAAATCGTTAAAGAATTGTGCCCTGTTGAAAAAGCCGACTTTGAAACCATTTACATAGCATTAGATATCGCTCTACGTAATGGATGTGCTGAGCTTACCACCTATTTAGTAAATGGCTGCCTGGCCCGTAGCAATGACGAAATTCTGAATCGTGCCATACTCGCCATCATGCAATCGGATTCAATGAACAGTAAAAGTTTAATGGCCTATATTGATTGCCTTTGTACGGATACGAAGCTTAATCCAGAAAAAAGATTAACACTGCTTAAGAATGCCTTGGACTGCATATTAGTGTCAGACTTTGAACACCACATGAATGAGTGCGCAGTTTCGCTTCGAAAACTATTAGCAAGCTCCAAAGAGATGCCCGCTATTTTGACTAAAACGTTTCAAATATGGTTGGCCAGAATAGTGTATCAATATAAAGAGTATCGCCACAAAACATATAATCTACTCATAAAAATGTATGCCTTGCCAGAGCTAGACTCAAAAATAATGCTTCAAAGTTTAAAAAAAGAAGTACGATTTATGTTGCTGGTTAATACAATAAAAACGTCAAAATTAAATGCTCTAATCTGTTATTTGCTAAATGTTGATTTGCTAGACCAAACGGATAATGGAAATAACCTGGCTCATTTAGCAATTGAAAAAAAGATCGATAATGTCTTATTATTTTTCATATTAAACCATAAACCAGAATTACTTCACGAGAAAAATTCATCGGGACTCGCGCCAGTTGATTTGGCGCTGGACGATTCTGTAAAAGCTTTTATAAATCCAGATTATAAAGCGCTAAGAGTAGTAGCCTCGGCATTTTTTCATACTGAAAGCTGTAGGATTGATCTTGAAGATTCCGTTAAGTGGGGCAGAATAAAAGCTGGGAACGCAGTTACTTTAAACGCCACAGAGAGAGCATTAACAGTTTTAGAAAGCAACTCCTGTGAACAGGAGGAGCTAAATAGCATATATTCATTATTATCTTTGGAATTTACTCATACCCTGTTAGAGATTGCTAAAAATAATCTAGGCTATAAACATCGCTTATTAGAATTATTAGAGAAAGTTTATTTAATATTTCAATCCAAAAATTTTTCATGTGTATATTTTGAGGATTTCCCAAAACTGATTAAGTTATTTTGCCACTTTGGGAAGTATGAAAATGCAAATAATTTATTGCAGTACGTAATGAGCCAGGAAGTAAATGATAAAGTGGTCTCAATGCCTTTTGTACGCACGTGTGAGTTTTCGTATGTGCTGGGGTTATCTGCTGAACTTCTGGGCTTCTCTACGCAACCTTCAAACTTAGATGAGTTCATTTTTTTAAGTAATGATTTAATTAAGTTAGATATTTCATCCTTAGTGGGTACGATGATGTCGCCTTTTTTCCTAACGCAACCTTGGATATCAAGCATTCCAAAGGAAACGGTAGCTGCGTTTCAATCCGCAGTAGATGAATATACCTATAACTTAGAAAAGCCCAGCAAGAAAAATGATAATCAAGAAAGTAAATATGAATGTATTTTGGAACATTGTTATGTCTACTTAACTTGGTTTGATCATTTTACTAATATTCCAAACAAAGAGGTGAGTTTGGAAGATCGTAAATTTTATTTGCAAGTTCGGTTAAGTGTTATTGAAAGCATCAGTCGTTTAGCGAGTTTAATCTATAGAGCGAGCCCTGGGTTGGATAAAATAGGTCGTATGTTTATTGACCGCCAAAAACTAGAAGTTCGTCGTCAATTGGAAGAGCTTAGTAAGCAAATGCAAGAAGAAAATGCTAAGCCGATTGTTTTGATTGTTGAGCCAACTGAAATAAAAGCACGTTCTAAAGTGCGATCAACTGGAAAATCGAGTGAAAAATTAAAAAAAGAGCCTCAGACTTTAGAAAAAAATAGTGTCACAGAAGAGCTCAATGACAATGCGGTGGATTTGCCTAAATCTCCTGCTCCCGAATTGGGGAATAACAACGCCGAGGCGCAAATAGAATTAATGGCAATACCGCCTATGGCGAAAGAAAGCTTAGTATCGATTTTAGCTGAGAATAAGATATTAGCAGTAACTGCTGTAGAACCACCAGCAATAGTTGAAACAGATACCAAATTTCGCCGCAAAGCTATTAATTTATATACGAACATCTTGCGTCTTTTTGAGTTGTTAGGTGATGAAGAAAAGTATCAAGCCTACGAAGCATCTTTTAATGCTTTTCAAGCCAGTGCTAATACTTCCTCTCCATCAGAGGATGGTAAAACCTATGAGGCGTTAAAAAAGCTAATTAATGATTATAGAGTGGGTGTTGATTATACCTATACACTTATGCGGCAACGCATAATGCAATTAGGCGATTATACGCATTTTCTTACTCAAGAACGTGTTAACTTGGCAATGAGTAGTGGTGCCAGTGTGACACGCAATAATGAAGTATATGATAAAGCAACCCTGGTGAAAGTGAATAGGGAGAATTACGAAAAAGCTTTCGAGGAAATTGCTGATATTAATGAAAAAATGGGTAGATTAATTTCAGCCAAGCAGTTACTGGCTAATTCCTGTTTGGAAATAAGCGACTTTACGACCTTCTTTAGTCAGTTTAATATGAGAAGTGAAGCAGAGGTTTCTGCCCGTCCGACACTCTGAATGCAGCGTCGAATTAAAAATTAAGATTATAAATGAGAGATTAAGATGAAACGTTTTTGTATATTTCTGTTAGCTTTATTGTTTTGTGTAAGCCTTTTCGCAGAAGAGCCCAGCACTGCCGGGTCGAATATTCTGAGTTTTGTGACATTGAAACCAGCTCCACAGAATAAAAATTCAGAGTTTTATATTCAATCAATTCTTCAGCAGCTACAAGATGCCAAAACGTTAAATGGTATTTTAGACAAAATTTTAATTAATCCGAAACGGGTTTTGAGTGAAAATGAACGTGGCATTTTACTTGCTCTATGTGCTTATGAACAAAGTATGCAAAGAGAAAAAATTGCTCCAGAAATTTATGCGGTGGTAAAAGAAAACGTTGGTGAATTGCCTTATTTAAATATATTTTTCACTGACGGAAAAGCTGACAATTATAAACTTTATTCGCTCAGCGCAAACCGATTTATATTTATCCAATTAATTGGCAAGGGTGCGCACAATGATGCATTTTTAGTATGGTTAATTCAACAAGATGCTCACAAAATATTTCAATTCCGCTTATTGAAAGTAACCGCGGATGAATCAAATTATATCCTGCAAGGAAGTAGCGTATTTTTTGATAAAAAAACGTTACAAATTATTGCGAAATCGAATGGGAAAGAAATGCATTATTCAATTTCTGATAATTATTTGATTCAGTCAAAATAAATTGCGGGGGTTGGCAGGGGTGCGTGGTTTAACTTATTAAATCTAATTTTATCATGCAGGTGAGTTGTTTTGGGGGCGGCCTCTTAATCTGCGCAAACCGATTGTATTTATAATTGTTTAAATATTTGTTATGGGTGGGATCTCCTGCTGAGCGAATTCGAGTAAGGTAAGAGCAAATGCGCAACTAGTTATATACCAATTGTGCTTACGTTTTTTTTAAGAAACCCCCATAGCTGACCCATCACGCTTGGTTAGATCTAAATTGATAAAAAGAACTTTTAGATCCTGTTGCGGTTTGAAGTTAGTAAGATTTACCGTATAAACACCATTTTTTTGGTGTTCTACTTTACCTGGCCAATTACAAAGAACAAGCGTTGTTGGGTTCGGAGGGGTAACGGTGAGACGAAACTTTTTAATAGTGCCTTGCCAATTGGCTCCTGTTGTTAAAATATATTGTACTTCTCTAATCCGCCAGCTTTCAGCGCCTAGCTTATGGGCTGCTTTAACTGCTTTAAGCAGTTGTTTTTTGCTGTTTTCATCAACTGTATAGTTGTTCCAAGACCTTGATGGATCTAGGCGGATATCACTCCATTGTTTTGCATTTCTGAAATCCAACCAATCATACCCTACGCCCGGTCGATAAGCATGCTGGGCAGTAATTTGCTTTTGTGGTTTAAAAGTTTGGCTCCAATAATAAATCGTTTGTGTTTTCCAATTGGGTTCGCCATTCTGTAACGCTCCCTGCTAATACCGGTCCACCTAGTCATTAATAACGACTAGTAATAGGGTAAGGCCTCCCTAAATTAGTACACCATCGAAGTAGGGTTTTGTTAAAATCAA
>CAZQXH010000016.1:0-68885 GCA_964597435.1 uncultured Coxiellaceae bacterium
TTAAGTTAATAAGCGATATCAAGCAGTATTACCACGACCCAAAAGTAATAGCGATGCTGGAAAATATCATCACTAACCCCATTGATACACCAAGAGGAACGAGAAATCCTTCTCATGGTATTGCGTTGCGCGGCCCGTTATCGCAGTTCTTTAGTGCGTTATATCTCAAACCGCTTGATGATTCTCTTTCGAGCATGAATATCCATTACCTGCGCTTTCAAGATGATCTGATTGCGTTTTGCAAAACGAAGCGCCAGCTAAGCCGTTGCCGCAAACGTATGATGAAAGTTCTTCAGGAGAGACAATTAACACTATCGCGCAAGAAGTCACGAATGGGTTCTATCGAATCCGGCTTTCACTTTTTGGGCGTCAATTATTCTCCAACGCAAAGGGAGAATAACACCACAGCAACACATGCTAACGATGATTTTATCGATCAGCCAACTGATAACTCTTTAACCATTCGGGGGGGTAGGCCAATTTATAATCATCAACAGCCTGCGCCTTTGCAAGTTGTTCCTCATCCAAGGACATTGCGAAAGGCACGCGAGAACGTTAAACAAATGGTCGCCGATGGAACCTCTTTCCGAAAGATCAGGCGTTATCTGGATCGCTATGTTATGTGGTGGCAAAATACTTCAATCATCTGGGAATACCAGGAACTTTTACAGCGATTTATTGATGTTTGTTGGCATGAGGCCACATGCGACTATGCCATTGGCCTCAAGCAACTTTACCTCATGAAATCACCGCGCCGGGTGCTGCAGTCTGAGATCGCTTCGGCCGCGTAAGCTCTGTAAGTTTGAAGTTTTTGTTCGACATAAGATTTGATAGCCGCGCCGTACCCGGCCCCGCGCCCGCGCCCGCCGTACCCACCCGCCACCGGGCTATATCGACACAAGAACCAGAAAGACCCGCGAAATCGACTGACTCTCCACGACACGAATCGTAAAAATTAGTCTCCGTCCCCCGCAACTTGAGGCTACGAGCAAACGCCTCCGGCGGGTTCTTCTGTAGGTAATATAAACCCTGACTAAATTTTTGAGCGTCGTTTTCAGGTACATTTAACAGCGCGGAAACGACTACTCCATCTTCAAATAAAGCACAGCGATTGTAATCATATCCCCACTGCGCTGAGGCCTGCGCATAAGTGTCATATATTTCCTGAAGGGTGTTGTAACGAAAGTGCATACCTTTGTCGATTATCTTTGGTTGGAGGGCATCCAATGCTTTTCTAAATGTGGTGATAGCATCCAGTGTGGCAGGGCTCAATATCAACTTCTTAGCTGCATCGCGACCATGATTAAATTTTTCATTGGTGATCGCCTGCATCACCGTTGCTAGCAGTCCCCGCAGGTGGTTTTTTATTTCAATCTCACGTATCTCTCTTTGTGCTTTTTCTGCTTCACTTCCTTCGGCAAACTTTTCATTTAACTGCTTGTGTATTTCTTCTGTTGCAGCTTCTTGACCGCCAAAGGCACGTTCAAAATAGGGTTTTAGCACCAGACACATGTCATCATCACCTGCACTATACGCCAGTTGCAGTAGCGTCATGTTCACATACGTGATGCCAGATTGACCCAATACATTTTTGACTTGCTTTTGCAAAAATAGTTTTAATGAAGCGGGGTCGAACAGTTGATCCAATATCTTTTTTATTTCAACGACACTGGGTTTGACAATGACATAGTGCGCTGCTCGTGATATGGGCAACAAGGGTTTGAACATGGTGTTAGAACCGCGGCAAGTACGAGCAGAACGGCTGAAATTATCGACATCAAGATGAGGTGAAAGCAAATCTCTTGCTAGATTAGTGCTTTTTAATAAACATTCCATAGGAGATAGGTTAGTATCTCGCGTGTCGATACCATGATCAAATCCATGTTTTTTAGTTTGCGGTTGTAATTGTTCTCTAATTTCCTTCATGGATTCAGGTTCGGTATTACGTTGCATCACAGCCTCGTTTTGATGTTGTATTGATATAATGGTCAAAATCTTATCAATAAATGCTTAAGGGATTGTTAAACGGGGGCAATATATTAAAATCTTTTAGGGGAAAAATGGCCAGAGATGCGAAGGCCCTTTTTTAACAAAGCTGGGCCACCAGAAAGCAAAAAGTCTGCGAAAAGTCTCCACATGACCACGAACTAGCAAAGGTTACTTTGGATAGCGGGAACCGCTGGTATTTAGGCTGTGGCTCGCGTCAGCTTACTTAGCAGCTTCGGTTGCCCAGCGCTTAAGTACTAACTTATCCAAGCTCACCCAAAATTTTCGTACCCCAACTGCAAATTCCCATTCTCCAAACGGACTTTGTACTTGTTTGGGAAACGCTATTCCAATCCCAAATATACCAGGTAAATAGGTTTTTTCTTGCGTCATGAATTGCGAATGCGTTGTATCATATTCAAACGCCGATAAGGGTTGCCCATTGATCAATAGCGGATTATCTACCGCATAACCAATACAAAACACGGCATGCGTTACATCGCTTAATTCATCCGCTGTAAACGGTGTTAGCGTGCATTCCCACCTGGGGTGCGGATTCGCTAATAAGGCTCGCGTAAAGCGTGCGACTTCTGCTTTTAAACCCGTATTATCAAATTGCACATACGTTTCACCATTTGCTTGTTTGATCGGGGTGGCAAAGCGATAGGGTTTATTCATGAATTGTTTAACGGCAATATTTGCCTTTAAAAATTGCATGCAAGCGAGTGCAGCGGAGTGGGAGGAGCCAATGATAGCGACTTTTTTTAGGTTAGGATTATTCTCAATATACGCTTTAACACTCGATGCAATAAAAGCGGTATGCGGATCAATTGAAATAATATGATTCGGCAGTGGCAGGGTTTTTGGTACGGCACCCATTGCTAAAATAACCCGTTTGGTTAGTAGTGTTTTCTTATGGTTTTCTTGAGACTGATAAACCACTTCAATAGCCTTTTTCCGATGATCAATTGTCAGCACATAACCCCTGGTCGGTGTGACCAATGCCATTAATTCATTCGATAAATATTGAAAAGGTTCTCGCGCCACATTTAAATGACAAGCGTCATCTTGCGCCAGTTTATCTAACGCATGCACGGCAACGGGAATGCTTGGAATGCTTTCATAAATGCCTTGAATTACCAGCTGATAACTCCGCACGGTGGTATTACCAGGAACGCCAGTGCCCGCGCTTAAAAGGGTGCCAAACGCGCCGACTTTAAATTCAGGATCGATCCAAGCGATAGAGCGAATACCGAGACTGTAGAGTTTGGCAATGGCGATAATGCCGGCGGGGCCTGCGCCAATGACGAGGTAGTCAAACGAGTTTTGCATGTGTTCCTCGGTATGTATTTATTCTACGGCCACACCTGCTTTTTTAGCCAAGAAAGGCGGCTTAGTGAACCAAATGATAACTAATAATAAGAGAAAAACCCAGCCTGATAACCAAAAGATATCGTTGGTTGAAAGCATAAACGCTTGATTAGTAATGATACTCGTGATTTTACCGAACGCTTTTAAATTCGTATCCCCTGCGCTATTAAGCTGTTGCACGTATTCACGACCAATCGGATTATAAAGATTAATGTTTTCAACTAAGCGACTCTGGTGAAATGCTTCTCGACGGTCCCATAATGTCACGCTAAGAGAAGTACCAAAACTACCACCGATAATGCGGCAAAAATTGGAAAGCCCTAAGGCGCTTGCGAGCCGTGCGGGTGGTAAACCGGATAAAATAATGGAAATAAGCGGGGTAAAAAAGAATGCTAATCCTAAACCTTGCCAGAAACGCGGTTTAACTAACTGCCAATAACCCACGTCCGTGTAAAAATTCGATTGGGCGAATGATGTTATTGCAAACATCAAAAAGCCAATGCTAATAATCGTTCGTAAATCAAATTTGCCCATGTAATTTCCGACAAAGGGCGTGAGTAAAAAGGGCAAAATGCCAACGGGCGCTGCGGCTAAACCGGCCCAGGTTGGCGTGTAACCCATTTGCGTTTGTAGCCATAATGGGAAAATAACCACATTGGAAAAATAAACGGTAAAACCCAGCGTTAAGGCAATCGTGCCAATCGTAAAATTACGCTCAGTAAATAAGGATAGATCGATGATGGGATAACGTTCAGTTAATTCCCAAATGATGAGATAAGACAGCGCCATGAGGGAGATAATGCTAAGTGCCACGATGAATGGGGAATGGAACCAATCTAAGTCATTGCCTTTGTCTAGCATCACCTGTAAGCAGCCAATGCCGAGCGCCAATAAAATAAGACCTACGGTATCAATGGGTGATTTTACAATGGGTGTTTCGCGGCCGCTTAAGGTAATGGCAGTGAAAATGACTGAGAAAATCCCGACAGGTACATTGATATAAAAAATCCACGGCCACGTGTAATTGTCTGTAATCCAACCCCCTAAAATGGGCCCGAGAATAGGGCCAACGACGGCCGTCATGGCCCAGATACCGGTTGCAAACCCTTTGCGCTCGTCCGGATAGTTCGCCAGCAAAATACTTTGTGATAAGGGGATCATGGGGCCTGAAACAGCACCCTGTAAAACGCGAAAGAAAATCAACATCGGTAAGTTCATGGCTAAACCGCAAAGTAGCGATGTCAGCGTAAAGAGCGCGGTGGACAGTAAAAATAACCGCACTTCGCCAAACCGGCGGGCGAGCCAACCGGTGATGGGGAGCATAATCGCTTGGCTAACGGCAAAAGAGGTAATGACCCACGTGCCATTGTCGGGGCTAACGGCCAAATCGCCTGCTAAGGTGGGAATGGCAACGTTGGCAATCGACACATCGAGCACGTTCATGAAAATGCCAAGCGATAGCGCAACGGTTAATATCGCTAAGCGTGAACCGGAGAGGGGCGCTAAAGCATTCATGCGCTGGCATCGCTTTTAGAATAAGCCACCTCTTTGGCATTGGCTTTTAAAATTGAGTCAATTAAAGCATTCGCATGTTGCAATTGCAGCGCATATATTTTTGTTAAATATTCGGTAGGCTTATTTACTTTATTGTTCGCGCGATCTAAGCGATGAATATCGGTGGTAACCCGCATCGATAAACCGAGTTGCAAGGGTTGTTTTTTTATTTCTTCTGGATTAAGGCGAATGCGCACAGGTAAACGTTGCACGATCTTGATCCAATTGCCGGTCGCATTTTGTGGGGGTAATAAGGAAAATGCGGCACCGGTGCCTGCGTTCAATCCTTCGACTTTGCCATGATAAGTCATGTCAGAATAGGCATCGGCATACAGTGTCACAGGTTGTCCGGCTCTAATGTCCGCTAATTGTGACTCTTTGTAATTTGCATCCACCCACACTTCTGACAAAGGAATAATGGCTAAAAGCGGTGTGTTCACCGAGATTTGTTGCCCCACTTGGATAGTGCGTTTGGCAATGACACCGGTCACTGGCGCAAGAATAGTGGTGCGTTCATGATTTAAATAGGCAGTGCGCAAATTCGTTTTTGCCGCTTCCACTAAGGGGTGCGAGTATAAAGTGGAATTTTCAACGAGGGCACGCGCGGTGCCCATTTGATGAAGTGCAATATTATATTGAGCAAGGCTCACGTCTAGCGTGGTGCGGTAGTGTTGCAATTCTTCGCGAGAAATAGCGCGGTCGCCAACTAATCCCACCCGACGCGCGACATCTTCTTTTGCTTTGGTGAGATTCGCTGCACGCAACTGCACTTGTGCTTTTGCTTGCTGGGCTTGTTCGTAATATTGGTTCACTTGTCGCACTGTCTGCGCTAATTTCGCTTTAGCGCCTTCTAAGGCAATGGCGGTGTCGGCAGGATCTAATTGAACCACTACTTCGCCCGCATGCACTATTTGCGTGTCATCACCATGAATGGTAATTACCGTGCCGGGTACTTGTGACATTAACGACACAATGTTGCCATTGACATACGCATCATCAGTATAGGCTTCAAATTGACCCCAAATTAAATAATGGATCAGCCAGATTATGGCAATGACGGAAAAAATTAGGCTTAAAATAATAATCGCTTTACGGCGTTTGAGACGCGTGTCAACGGTTGGTCCTTGTGCTGTCATGCTTCACCACCTAATGCTTTTAATAAGGCAACGGTTGCTTTTGCGCGCTCAACTTTTAAATTGAGTGTCGTTGCTTCTTGTTGAATAAGGGCTTGTTTAATTTCTAAGACTTGAAAATAACTGACGATACCATGCTGATAACGTGCTTCAAAAAGATGAAAGTTGCTGCGGGTGGCGTTAACGGCAGCGGTTTGTGAGCTAAGTTCAGTCTCTAAGTTGTGTAACGTGCTGGTTTGATCAGCAACGTCTTGTAATGCTGTTAAGAGGGTTTGATTGTAAGCGGTAATCGCCATGTCGAATTCCGCATAATCGACTTTTAAATTTGCGCGACGTAAGCCAGCATCAAAAATAGGTAAATCAACTGCGCCTGTGTAAGCGTAATTTTTGCTATCGGCGAGGAAGAGGCGATTTAATCCGCCAGCCTGATAGCTATATAAAATATTTAAATTAATATCGGGGAAAAAGCGCGCTTTAGCAACGTTGACTGCATGTGCTGCTGCTTCCATGCGTTCAATCGCTGCGAAAACATCGGGGCGTTTGGCGAGTAAATTGGCGGGTAGATGCGAAGGTAGCGTTACGCCTTGGCCATTAAAAGGTGCTGCTTGAATATGCGTGGTAAAGGGATTTTTCCCCACCAAAATCGCCAGTTGATGTTCGGCTAATTCGGCGCGTTGTTGATATTGCGAAACGGCAAGGGTGGCGTTTTGTTGATCCACTACGGCGGATTTTAAGGGAATGTCGGAATCAATGCCGTTTTTGGCTCGATGGGTAACAAGCATTGCAATTTCTTTGCTATAACGGGCATTGGTTTCAGCCAATTTCTTGGCAGCTTCCGCACCTTGAAGTTCGAAATACGCATTGGCAACGGCTGCGGCAAGGACTAACCGCGCTTGCGCAGCTTCTCCTTGGGCGGCACAAGCATTACTGACCGCGGCAGCAATCGTCTCGCGGTTTTTACCCCAAAAATCCAATTCATAGTTTAAGTTAAGGGCAAGATCACCAATGTTGTATGTTTTGCCATTAAAAGGTGGTGGGACTAGGCCATAAGTGGCGAAGCGTTGGCGCTGCACATAACCTGAAAAATCGAGACTCGGCCAGAGTGTGGTCATGCTGGCTGCTGCGAGCGCCTCGGCACGACGGATGCGTGCAGCGGCGTTTTGTAATGTTGGGGAATCGTTGAGAGCGGAAGCGATTAAGCTATTCAGTAATGGATCGTTAAAGCGTCCCCAGCGATTGTGGGCAGTGACATTGGCATTGAAGTGTTGAGTTTGTTTAAGATCATGCGCCGAAAGTGGCTTGGCTTGGTGGCTTAAATCGCCATAATAAGCGCAACCTGATAAAGTTAAGCAAAGGATTAGACTGAGCGACGATCTTCGCAAAACAAGCTCCCTTCAGCGATAAGAGGATAAAGCAAGATAGCAAGAAATAGAGTTTGAGTCGACTGGATTTACTTCAAGATGCAAACCTGCGCAGAAAATAAGTGAGTAAAATAATGGAATAGATTATGCTGTTACCACAATGGTTTAAACGAGAAGGCAGGGATGATGACTCGCTTAATAATGGTTACCGCATTTTATTCCTTTTTAGTTACTACCGCTTTTGCAGCAGATATGTCAGCACAACCCGTCCAGTCTGCCAATCCCGAGTCAACTTTGCCAGTGGTTGACAATAATCTCGTCAAAGATGCGACGCCGGAAACGGCGCAAATGAATGCGAATGTGAACAGTGCGCTGCCTTTTACCAATCAAACCGATTTTAATTTAGCTAAACAAGGTTTCGTTGCCAATGTTCCCAATTTAACGATCACCAATGCTTATGGGAACGAGGTGTGGTCATTAAAAGATTATCAATTTCTAAATAATAATAACGTACCCAGCACGGTGAACCCGAGTTTATGGCGCCAGGCACAATTAAATTTAAACAATGGCTTGTACAAGGTGACAGAAGGGATTTATCAAGTTCGTGGTTATGATATTTCAAACATGGATATCATCGAAGGAAAAACGGGTTTAATTATTGTTGATCCGCTGATTAGCCGTGAAACGGCAAAAGCGGCTTTGGAATTATATTATCGGCATCGTGCTCCAAAACCGGTTGTTGCGGTTATTTATACGCATAGTCATGGTGATCATTACGGTGGTGTAAAAGGGGTGGTTGCAGAAGCGGATGTGCAAGCCGGAAAAGTAAAAATTTATGCGCCAGCGGGATTTTTAGAAAGCGCGGTGAGTGAGAATGTTTACGCGGGAAATGCGATGAATCGCCGGGCATTGTATATGTATGGTCCTTTATTGCCAAAAAATGCGAAAGCGCAAGTGGATGGGGCATTAGGGAAAACCACTTCATTAGGCGAAGTGACTTTAATTGCACCGACAGATCTGATTAAGCAAACCGGTGAAAAACACACGATCGACGGCATTGAAATTGAATTTCAAATGGCGCCGAATACGGAAGCGCCGGCGGAAATGCTCCTGTATTTTCCACAATTTAAAGCACTGTGTTCAGCAGAAGATGCGGTGCATACACTGCATAACTTATACACGTTGCGTGGTGCGCAAGTGCGTGATGCGGCTGCTTGGTGGAAAACATTAAACAATGCCATTGAGCGTTATGGTAATCGTTCGGAAGTAGTCTTTGCTCAGCATAATTGGCCGATTTGGGGACAGGCGAATATTATTAATTATTTGGAAAAGCAACGGGATTTATATAAGTTCATTCATGATCAAACGCTGCATATGATGAATCAAGGTTACACGATGACTGAAGTCGGAAATCGTTTAACGTTGCCGCCGAGTTTAGCGAATGAATGGTACAACCGTGGTTATTATGGATCAGTGAGTCATGATGCAAAAGCAGTGTATCAACGTTATTTAGGTTGGTATGATTCTAATCCCGCCAATTTAAATCCACTTTCACCCGCAGATGAAAGCAAACATTTTGTGGAATTTATGGGTGGAGCTGATGCAGTCATTGATAAAGCCCGCGAGTCCTTTAAAAAAGGGGATTACCGTTGGGTGGCAACGGTCATGAATAAAGTGGTGTTTGCAGAGCCCCATAATCAAAAGGCGCGAAATTTAGAAGCGGATGCCTTCGAACAATTAGGTTATCAAACGGAAAATGCGACGTGGCGTAATGAGTATTTAATGGGTGCTTGGGAATTGCGTAACGGCTTGCCAAGATTAACAGGCACCGAAACGGCGAGTGCCGATACATTACGCGCCATGCCGATGGATATGTATTTAGACTTCATGGGCATTCGTTTAAACAGTCAAAAAGCACTCGGTAAAAAATACGTGATTAATTTAAATTTTACGGATAATAAAGAGCAATATGCGTTAGTCGTACAAAATTCCGTGTTGATTTATACGCCGCAAAAGCAAATTCAAGGTGCGGATGCAACGGTGAATATTACACGCAGTGCATTTGATCAATTAACGATGAAAAAAATCACGATTGCAGATGCGAAACAAAATGGCAGCCTTAATGTTGAGGGAAATGCCGCGAAGCTGGATGAGTTTATGGGGTTATTTGATAACTTTTCGATGTCATTTAATATCATTACACCCAATGTTTAATGATTGTCCCGCGGCTTAATGGTCAAGCCGCGGAACGATAACGCAAGCGACACTTTATAAAGGTTTCGGACTCTGCTTCTTCTCTGCTGGCAGTGATGGGTTTTCTTTAAAGCTAAGGTTCATTATGCTATTTACAAAAAGATTAATCATCGAAATATTAGTGTGACAAATAAAAATTGATGCCTGCACATAATGGCTAACAGTAGGACGAAGAATTTCCAAGCGTTCTTGGGGTAGACGCCGTTTCGATAGTTGAGAAGGTTTCAAACCTTGTTTAGGTTGAAAAAGTGTCATTGGCGACCCAACATCGTCGCAAAGTGAAATAATGGGATCACGACGTAAAAAATGCGTCACCTTTTTACCGCGAGTTAATAAGGGAATCGATTCTCTGACCTGGCTGTTTTCTTGCTCATTACTCTTTTCTAGCATGTGTTGCTGGATCGCGCATAATAATCGTGTGGTGATAATAAAGCAGGAACCCATGAATATGCCTTCCGAGTTCAATGCTTTATGAAAATAATAGATTGCTGATTGTGTCAATCCTTTCATGGCGCCTATGCGCCCTAAAAGAAAATAATATTGAGCTAATTCTGGCTGAGTAAGGTCTTGCAGCTTATCTTGTATTTTATTTAAATGCAAATTGACTAAGTTAAAAGACATTGGGTCCGCTAATAGAGCAGGTATCTTCGACAATAATTGGGCGGTGCTTGAGTCACTGTAATTTATCAGTAATTGCTCAGTTTCCTTTTCAATATTGGTTCTATCTGCAATTAGTCTTTTCAGAACAGCGTTGCGTGCAGCAGGAATTGTTTTAATATTGATTAGTGGGCTAATGCCTACAAAGAACTCATCAATAATGGCATTCAGTGGTTGTTGCAATAAATGGGAGCGCATATCAATAACGGGGGATGATTTTAGATCTAGCGTCACGGAAAATGATTCTAAAGACTCATTGTGAATAAACGTGCGCAAGGTTAATAAGCCAGTTTCAAGTTGTATTTGTAATTTTTTTTCAGCGGGGTTTTTATTGGTTTTGAGGAAAAGCGTGGTATATAAGCTGTAAATGCTATTCATTAATGCTAAATTTAATTTTTCATTTAACGCTTCAGGATTTCTATTTTTTAATGTTTGAAATATCTCATCAGCGTAAGCCGTGAAATAATTAACATGAACGGGTTCGAGTTTATCGCTAGTCGTTTCATTAACCGATACGGCTAAGCATTGAGCCATAAGCAAACAGGGTGCGATGAGCTCTTCTTGGGTGAGTTCAGGCTTTTTCCTATTGCTTTCAATTCGGTCTAGCGCATGATTCCATTGTTCAAAAATATCTTTTTCCAATGGATCTAGTGGGGATAACTCTTTACGTTTTCTAAACATAATATATGGCCTCGTTTTATGGCCATTAGTTTAACGAAGTGAAATTAAGGCTTGCTTAAGGAGGAGTCATTTGGCTCTTTTCTCGCTTAAAATCAACGAGAAAAGAGCCGTACAGGACTTTTTATTACGGACTGATTAAATCCGCTTTCATCACTTTTGGACCGGTTCCATCCGTTGAGCTGTATACGTCAATGTATAAAGATCCTAATAAATTACCAATAATAGCAGGACCTGCTGCATTCACACCGGTTGTCACCCCTATGCGTGGATCATCAATAATAACAGCTAAATTAACGTTATTTTCCAATCCCAGCTGAAACTTAATGAGATTAGCAGATAACACTTGATGTCCATCAAAGAACGGGGCTAGCGTACACGCAGGTGTACCAATGGTGCCGTTAATGATGCAGGCTAATAATGATTGATTAAAAGCCATAAACCCTGTTTGATCGATAGTAACATAGAGATTTTGCGTTATTTTATCGAAAAACACGGCATCCATTTGACGATCTTGTGAAGATAAATCTAACAAGATTTTTTGTGGACCTGCAGAACCATCCGCTTTAATAGGGATGCGTAATGCTTGCCCCCTGTCAAAGTTAACAGCATAAAGCGCAGTTCCCAATGTATCTAGTGTAATTCCTGTTACACCTAACCCACGTCCTTCTGGAGAACCTAATGCGATATCAACCGGACTGCCACCTAAATTGGCCGTTCCATTATTGGCATCCACACCCGCCCATAACTTACCGGTTTTTTTGACAATATTTACTTTCCATATATTACCCATTTGAGCATCAGCAACATATAAACTGCCTTTGTTATCCACGGCTACCCCATCCAGAAAGCGTACTACGGGTGTCGTTGGACCATTTGGCCAGATTTTTTTGCACGGCCCTGAGTTTAAATTACAATTACCACCACCCGGTGGGATTTTCCACACACCATTCATTGCTGTGGTTTCTTTCGTTGCATAGTTTGAAAGATCAATGAAAGGAGCGTACAAATTTCCTTCTAAATCAAAGGTCAAACGCAAGTTAACGGAATTGAAAATGCTATCTGGGCTTGGATCGCTTACAGGGAAAGTTGCATATACACTGACTTGACCACTTGGCGTCACTTTAAAAATCTTACCTTTTGGAGATGCCATTGCTAAATATAAATTCCCTAGCGCATCTTTTGTCGAACCTTCTACTGCGCAAGGATTACTGCCACAGTATTTATTTGCAAAAGCACTGCCGGGTTTCATATCAACGAAAGTGGAAAGTTTATAAACGGGAGCTGCAAAGCTTAAAGCAGGTAAAGCAAGCAGCGGTAAAGCAAGCAACAATCGTTGCCAAGTTTTCTTAAATTGCATGACACACACCTCTCTTAAGTTTTATGCTTATTCCATTAAGTCTTTTTATTTTTTTTTTTAAATAACGATAGGAGAGGATTTTCCATTTCATTTTCCTAGCGAAATCTATCAACATATTAGTTTAGGTATAGCATAGGCGATTATTATTACAAGTTGTGGTAGGGTAAAGTGCTATTAGGAAAATTAATCTAACTAATCAGCTATTTACCTTTGATCGCTTTATTAGATAGAAATTCGATATAATAGTTAAATTGAGGGTGAATAGTAGGGAGTGCTGAATGAACGTAACGCAATTAAATCCTCCAATTCCTTTAAATACACCAAAAGGCCCCGGTCTGGCTTGGTTTTTGCTGGATTACGGTCCTGAATATGATCTCATGTGGACCGTGGCGATTGATGAAACCGGCGAAATTTGGACTTATTCAAATCGTGAAGTTCGTGCGCAAAAAAATATTACATTAGGTCGGTTAGTCAAGAAGGAGAAATAATATGAATGATGCGCCTTATGATCTTGAAAAGATTAAACGTGAAGCCAAAGAGTCCATTCGCGATGGCGCGGTGACAAAAGATTATCCGTTGGATATTCATAAAGCGTGCGAATTGTTAAATGAGGCATTGGCAACGGAAATTATGTGTGTGCTGCGCTACCGTCATCACGCGGTGAGTGCAAAAGGCATTGATAATAAAGAAGTGAAAAGCGAATTTATTGAACATGCTGAAGAAGAAGCAGAGCATATGTTGATGCTTGCGGAACGGATTAATCAATTGGGTGGCGACCCAAATTTTGATCCGAAATTTGTTGTTGAAAAGTCGACAACCGAATACGGTCATGCAACGACTTTGATTGATATGATTAAAGACGATTTAGTGGCAGAACGCATCGCGATTATGGTGTATCGCAAGTTGATTGAATGGTTTGGTGAAAAAGACCCAACCACGCGGATCATGCTCGAGAAAATTTTAGAGCAAGAAGAAAACCATGCGAATGATTTGGCGGACATGCTGTATAACGATGGGCCGGTGAAAGAGTTGGTTGAATCCTAGGCGAGGTCGTCCCGCGGCTTGACCGCGGGACGATGATAGCGCTAATGCACAATCGTTTTAACCCATTCTGCATACGTATCTAAAAACTTCTGCACAATCTCGGTCACTTCTTTCTTCGTAATTGCGCCTTGCCCATCAAAAAGGTCACCGGCATTGCCAATATAAGCCTCGGGTTGCTGCATCGTGGGGGCATCTAAGGTAACCAAGGATTGCCGCAGGTGTTGGTTAGCACCAAAACCGCCAACAGAACTTGGAGAAACACTCATAATGGCCGTTGGTTTTCCACCCCATACACTTTTACCCCACGGACGCGATCCAACGTCTATAGCGTTTTTTAAGACGCCTGGCACAGAGCGATTATATTCCGGTGTGATAAAGATAACGCCTGAGCAGCTTGCAACGGCTTCACGAAATTTTGTCCAAGCTGCAGGTGGGGTGCCGTTATCATCGAGATCCTGGTTGTAAAGCGGTAAATCACCAATTTCAACCATTTCCAATTGCAGCGGCAAATGCGCCATTTTAATTAAGGTTTGCGCCATTTTACGATTTAATGAATCTTTGCGAATGCTGCCCACGATGACCGCAATGCGTTTACTCATGATATTTTTTCACCTTTTTATTTACGTAACATAATCATTTTGTATTCGAGATTTTGCATGATTTCCGTTAACCAATGGTATCCCAACATACAGCTAATCAAAAAGGCCATCGTAAAGCCATAGCCATAATAATAAGGGCCTAATTCGATACTGATGATCGTGAACACAATATTCAGTAACAACATGATAAGGCAAAGTTTAAAGGCTTCTAAGCGCTTATCTAAATAAAATGAGACGTTTAAAATACCTAAGAAAATAACCTGTAAACTACTGCCGATAACGTCAATATTTAAAATGTCGCGATAAACTGGTGAAATGCCCAGTAAATGTAAAATGTTGCCACCAAATAAAAATACAATGGAGACGACCACTGCTTGAACTTTGACAATCTCCAAAATACTGTATTTAGCATGCGCAGACATTTGTTGGCGAATCGAGCGAATTTGTTCCAATGAGCCGCCATCGCGAATGGCATTGTTAAAGCGTGCGTATTGTTCAGCAAAGTCGGTTTCTAGGCGTAACAAAAAGACTGCCATGCCAGGAATAATGGCAAGATAGGCGAGAAAGATAGGAATATCATAAAGGGATGAAGAGCGTAGTGGCCCAATCACGGCTTCGCTGGTTAACGGGGTGTACCAGAAAATGAATTTATCAGCCCAAATACCGGCGTTAAACAAAAAGCTCGTTAGCACTAAGGAATAATAGCGGTCTTCATGGCGCATAAACTCAAATGACATGAGTGTCGTGGTGGGATAGGCGCGGTATACGCTTAAGGTTAAAATGAAAAAGAGGGCGGAGTTACCTAATAAAAAACCGAATAAAAAGCCATCTAAGCCATATTCTTGCAACAGTAAACTGGTGATGACAACAAGACCATAACCAACAAAATAAGCATAAAGTACGACGCGATAATCTTTTAAGCCGGATAAAAGGTTGGTTAAAACCCAGATATCACAGAGCAACACGAAAGAGCTCAGCATTAAAAAGCGGTAGGCGATATCTTGTTGTGGGAAAAACACATCCGTCATGAAGTAGCCAAAAATACCGGCGAGCAAGGTAACCATCAATAACAGGCCGTTAAAATTGGATACCACGAGATGGTATTCTTTTCTAAATAACGCATCGGCAATAAAGCGGGTAAAGCTGTGCTGTGCAAAACTACTAAAAATTAAACTACTCGCAATCAAGTAGGTGACGGAAACTTGGAATTGCGGCACTTGATAGTCATGCGCATAATTCACTTGAATCAGTAAACCTAAAAATAAAATACCAATGATGGATAACATCCAGGGTCCCGCGCCAATTAATCCGGCAAAGCCATAAGCGCGTGCGAGATTATAGTAGGTATCTTGCTTTAACAAATTGCGTAGTTGAATGCCTATGCCTGCCATTGGTCTAGCCCCGCTGAGTAAATGTCGCGATAGCGTTCAATCATGTCATGGTGTTCATAATATTTTTTAACCCGAGCACGGCCGGCATCACTTGCTTCGCGCCAAACATGAGCATCAGATAAGAAGAGAGTGAGTGCTTTGGCCAACCCTTCAGGATCAGCAATGCGGACAATACGACCACTCTTGCCGAGTGCTGCATCTTCTCCGGTACGTCCTTCAATTAATTCGCGACAGGCGCCGACATCGGTTGCAACAACAGGAATGCCAGCGGCATTGGCTTCTAGTACAACGAGGGGCATGCCTTCACTGATGGAGCTTAGTGCAACCACTTTTAATTGGGGAAAAATGGGTGCTAAATCTTGGTTAGGCATAATCCTGATGCTATCTTGCAAATCTAAACTGATGATTAAATCTTCACATTCTAGGACATACTGCGGTTCTTCTTCGGCGGAACCCATAATCCATAATTGTACGTCTTCAACGGCTTGTTTAACGAGGACCATGGAGCGGATTAAAGTTTTAACATCTTTAATGGAAACGATGCGGCCAATGAACCCAATAATGGGTTGCGGTTTCTCATCAAACGAGCGTACCAGGGCATCGTAATGCTCAACGTCAATTCCATTAGGAATGATCGCCGTTTTATTATCATCCACGCCATATTCCAATTGAATGTGGTGGGCACCTTCAAATAAGCTCACAATGGGTTCTGCGGCGGCGTAACACGTTTTCGCGAGGGATTCAAAGAAATTATTCCACAGCGTTCTTAAATAACTAATGTTTACGATATCTTCCTGCATGAAATTAATGTCGCGGAAAATGCCTGAGCTAATAATTTCAACGCGCCGTTCTTTGGTGTAAATACCGTGTTCGGATAAAATAAGTGGATAGCCAAATCGATCGTGCAATAAGGCACCCAAGAAACCGGCATAACCCGTCGATAAAGTATGAATCACTTTAAGCGGCGGCAATGTTTCAATGATTTTAGGTAAGAGCCAAAGCGGTTGATGAATATTTTTAACCGTCCAGAAATAATCAATAAATGAAGGCTCAGTAGAAAATTGCGAATATTGTTCAGTAATATAATCCCAGCTTGCTTCGCTATAGAGGAATTGTTCCTCGGTAATTTTTTTGTTAGGGTCTAAATAGAAATTGAGATCCCCGGCAATGCCTTGCGGATTTTCGCGATCTTCGCGCAGTAAGTGGTGAAACTCAGCCATGCATGCAAAATTTTCAGGATTGGCTTTGACCCGACGCACCGGTGAGTTTTTCTCATTAAATAAATAATGCATGGCAAAGTACACCACATTGGGTGGTAATTTATACTTGGGTCCTTGCACGTAATATTGCGGTAAGCTGCCTAAAAAGATAATGCCAAACCGGTATTCAGGAAAGGCTTGAATAACTTTATGCGTCCAAGCTGATACACCGCCATGCACATAAGGATAAGAGCCTTCCACAATAAGGCAAATATCAATATCCTTAGACTGTTTATCTAACCAATTGCTCATGTCTGATCACACCAAAATTGAATGAGAGAGGCATTGCTGGAAATAATATGGTTTTGCACACCGTGCAATAAATATTTTTTGACTTGGTCGTAATTTTTTTCTTCAAAACTTAATGCCGCTAAATTCAGGTACACTTCAGCCGGGGCATTGGGTAAGTGACTTGCCGTTTCCAAGGCTTGACGATATTCATCGTTGTGACCTTGAGCATGAAAAATTTTCGCTAATAAAAGCCATAAACTGCTGTCTGTGCTTAAAACCGGAATGGCTTCGTTGGCATAAAGCAGGGCCTTTTGCAGCATATTATCAGCGATTTGTCCGGGGTTTAAATTAATGGAATGATATTCCCAATATAAAATAGCGAGCGATCTATTAATTTCGGCTAAATCCCGTTCATTAATCGCATGGTCTTTTGCTTCTAAATATTGCTTAATCGCATGCGTGATCTGGCTTTGTTGGCGATTAAGGGCATTAAAAGCATAAAGGCGAATTTCATCAACATTATCAGAAAGTAACGCGCGATTAATATCATTCACTTGTTTTGAGCGTTGACGATTAATGGCATACAAGGCGCGTTCACGGTCTTTCTTATTAAATTTTTCATCAAAAATCCGCGTATAAGCCCAGCCGGCACCATAGGGCACAACAGTGGCTACTTTTTCAGAACCATATTGTTTTTGAATGGAACTGGCAATATTCACGTAGGAATATTTTTTAGCATAAAATCGTAATGAGATGGCTAATAAAAATAATAATACGACGCCTATAATGGGTATGAAAGCGCAAAACGAAAGTGCTAATAACAGAAAATATAATTCTGGTTTTTTAAAGCGGCTTGGAACAAGGTATAAAATAATAATCACAAGCGGAATAGAAACGATTAAGTTAAGAATAAACGCATCAAAATATGCGCTTGAGCCAGGCGATGGCACAAACAAATAGTGAAGATGGTTTGCTTCAATTAATTCCTTAATCATTTGCCGGCACATCCGTATTAAGCTGAGTGGCTTGTAACAAATCAGCTATGATCACTTCCGCTTTTTGATTATAAAGCGAGATGTACCGAGCAACCATGCCTAATTCTTGCATGGATTGTCCGTGATTTTCCGTTAAGTTATTGTTAACGCGCGATAAATAGCCGGAAATGCCGATTTCATTAGTAAATGGCATTAAGGTTAACAATACCCGACCATTTTCATCTTCATGGTCCCAGAGGTAATCGAGGCCGCGTTGTTGTTTTTTAAGCGTGTGGACTAAATTATTTATTTGTGTTGACGGGTAAACTCGAATCGCAATGATTGAACTATCAATATCAATGCTGCGTTTAAGGTGTAATAATTTTTCTAATTCTTTCAAAAATTCAGGTGGGCAATCAGGGAATGCAGCGAGTAACAATTGGGTTTGATCAACAATGTTAACTTCTTCTGCAAAATATAAACAGAGAATCTGTAATACTTGCAAGGTTTCTGCATTTAATTTCCAGAACGACATTTCTTTAACGACAAGCAATGCCACTAACCGTTTATTACTGGCATACATGGGCACAACCACCAAATAGCCGGCATTGGTTGGATCACCCATGTCATTTAACGTGACATAGTTTAATTCATCGTTATCAATCACATGACTTATTAAGGGGTCATTGATTTCTAGCATATCGACATTGCCAATTGCAGCGATAGGTCGAAGACTTGGGTTTTTGCCATCCATTAAAAAGATGCCCGCATCTTGTAAGCCACAATATTGACTAGCGATTTCTAAAAATTGGGTTGCATTGTTAGGTGTGATTTGACCTTCTGAGTCCAACAAGGATTGTTGCAAGTTTTTTTCAATTTCGCGCAATGTAATGGGTTTTGAAATTAAGCTTTGCTCTAAATAATCGTATGAAACGCGAAGAATGTTATACGAACGAGACAAAGTATCCAAACGTTGCTCAGTGTAATTATACAATTCTTCAGCCCGCAAAACGCGTTGCATCCAACTGGAGCTGTATAAAGCACACAAACAAACTAACAATAATCCGGTCAGTAAGTACCCTTGATAAGGTGCAATGCCTAAAACGGCGAATGAATTATTCATCCCCATAGCAATTGCAATTACCAACATGGATACTAAACCGGGACCAAAGCCATATTGCAGAGCAACGATGAGACAAGCAAGCCATGGCCAGGGGAAAACGCTGTTAATGTAAAAAGGGTTGCTAGGGTTTGTAAGGTAACATACAAAGAGTACCACAAGGGTAATCACGATGCTTTCTGCCCAAACCCAACCCGTGCTCTTTTCCCGCTGCCAGAATTGACCTAATTTCATATTTTAAAACCTATAATGATTTTAACATGGTGTTAATTAAGTCTTGCGCTGTCGTGCTTAAACCAGAATGAGAAGAACCAATTCGGCTACCGACAGATGTCCATACGATTTGATTACGTTCGGTATCTATTACTTGTAAAGACACAGAAGAAACCGGTTCACCGTCTAAACCAACTTTGTATTGCCATTCATTAACAGCACCTACCATCATGTAACGTATATGATGTTCTTGGCCAAAACGACGCACTTCATTCATCGGTATGGACATGTTTGGGCAGACGATTAATTCATTACAGGTTTTGTTTGCTTGCAACATGGCGATGTTAACAATACCTTTAGAGCGCAATACACCGGCGGTGATAGACGTTGCGCGTGTGCCAGCTTGCGGAACATCCGTATTGTTGGTGAAAGTTGCAATACCCCACGTGCCATTGCAGTATGAGAAACCACCAGCGCGACGTGAATTGATGGTAGAACAACTGCTTAACAACGCAAGAACGGCTGCGGCTGCTATGACGCGGATCGCTGTTTTCATAGTATCTCCTTATACTTATTAAAGATCATACCGATAACTTAAACCAATTAACAATTCTTTTTGTATTCCCGGCGCTTGGTTTGTGCCATTTTCATAATACAGTGCGAGATGATCACGACCAAAGACCGAGCCTGCTACACCCACATCGTAAACATGACCCATGCCAGTGCTTGAGTTATACATGATGGTAAACGATGCGAAGGGTTTGTAACTGTGAGTATATTCTTCTTGATATTTCATACCAAATTGTGCGCGTAAACCAAACTCAGTGGCCGATGGTGGAATGGCTTGATTCACATTTGTATTAACGATGCCGTCTTCATTCGGCGGTAACAATTTTAAAATCGGTCCCGATAATGTCTGTGTTTTAGGACGATATTGATTATCGCGATTATAAAAACGAAGTGACAAATCTGGATATTCCAACCAGAAATAATGTTCTATGCCTACTTCTTCGGTGTTGCCACTCGATAAATAGCGATTATCTTGCGTATAGAAATATTTTTGCGCGATGCCAAGATCAATGAAATCATATTGGCTTAAAGTGTAATTAAACTGTACCGCTGCTTCATTTAGATAACCACCCTCGTATAAGATGGCCGTGTCATTGCTTAATTGATGGTAGCCTAAGTCCCAGATCGCTGTTAAATCATGCAAGATAGAGTATTCACCGGATAATTCCGCTGTGGTGAATGATTCTAAACTTTTTCGTCTCGCTACATCGATTTGATTAAAGCCGTGTTCATTGACCAAGCGCGCTTTAATACCCCCAATTAAATCGGGTGAGGGCGTCATGGCCATTTCTTCTTTACTGTTTAATTGCACAAACCAATCTAAAGTGTAAGGCGTAATACTTAATTTTGGGGTAACAAAGTAGGTTGCCGCTAAATAAGTGCGAGGCCCTTGTAGCGGACCATATTGATAAAATTCTTCACGCATATCGAAATGATTGGAGGTTCTGAACATAACATCCGTAAAAAGTTCATACATTTGATTGTCAGTCGGATGTTCTTTTAATCCTTGATACGCTAACGTTTGTGCTTGCAGTAAGGCACCCGAATGAGCTGCCGCTTGCACGCGATCACGGTATTGCAATTTATTCGGTCTATCGGCCAATAATTTGCGCATGGCATAACGATTTTCTTGATGTAACGCGAGTGCTAATAAACCGGTTGCGCGCGGCTTGATGCCCATGCGTTGATAATAATTTACAAAACTTTGCGCACCATCAAAATTGTTTCGTTCAGTTGCCCAAGCGATAATTAATTCGGCGGATTCGGGTGTTGCTGAATCTTTCATTAACAGCGCTGCCGCGGCATAAGTCGGATCACCTGCTGCTTCTTGCTGCGATAATTTTAAATATTCCAACAGTTGATCGTAATACAGCGGTGAGTCTTGTTGGCGTATTAATTTTAAGTAAAGCGGCCAAGTATAACGAAGTACTTCATGACTCCGCTGCGGAAAATCGGTGCCCGAATTCATATCGGATTGATCGTACACATCCGCATAATCTAATAACCAATAAGGATCATTTAAATGGTCCTTAAAGTCTTTGGAGTAAAGCGATAATATGTTACGTGATGCTTCGCGTTGTCCTAACACAAAATATCCAACGGCGGCGGGGCCCCATAATTCAGATTGCGTGGGTAAAGTAGGCTGTGCTTGGTTGAGTGCCAATGCTAACGCGGGTCGATTATCTGAATTAATTAAAAACCACCAATAATCTTTACGTAAATCCACGGAGTTGGGTAATGCAGCAATACCTTGCCGATATACTTGCTGTGCTAAATCATCACGATCTTGTTGTTGCCAGCGTTCCGCTTTTAAAGACCAAAAATAAGGTTGGAATTCTAATTCTTTTAATTGCGATGGCGTTAGGTGATAAATGGTTTCACCCATGTCATGCCAGCGCCCTAATTTTTGTTGTAACGCTAAAGTATCCAATGGCACTTCGGCATTCGTTTTAAATGCCGCATTCGCATCCTTACTGTATTGCAAGGCTAATTGCGGATTTTTATCATTTAGCAAGCTAATTAGACGAAGATATGTTTCAAGCTCAGGCTTGCCTTGTTTTAAGACAACCTGATAACCATGAATTGCTCCCGCACGATTATTCACTGTCCAAGCGAGTTGCGAATACATCGCCCAAAAGTTTTTATCATCGGGAGAGGCATTGTTCTTTGCTTTTTCTAAAGCTTCAAAGGCTTGTTTTACTTTATGTTCATTAATTAAAACCAGCGCTTCATTTAATGCAACAGTAGGTGATTCATGGTGAATTAATTTTAATTCACCTTGCTCGTGATTAATTTGTCCTAAGGAGCGATACAAAATAGCCAGTTGTGTTTCCAAAAATTCGCTGGGGTGTGTTTTTAAAACGGATTTTAATTTATCGATTGCTCCTTGCGGTTTGGCCGCAATTTGCATGGAAGTAATGTAATCTTTCCAGAGTGCTTGATTGTTGAGATCTTTGCTTAATTCTAACCAATATAATTCGCTTAAGGCATCGTAATTATAAATTTGCTTGGCAATGGTAATACCTTGCGCCGCATCTTTAGGGTCATTGGTTTGTCGAGTGATAAATAACCATTGGTCTAACGCTGTTTGATATTGGCTGTTCCAGATCGAAACTTGCGCCAAACGTCTGCGCCAAGTTAAATCGTTGGGGCGTTGTTTAACGGCTGCTTGTGCCAGCAAATACGCTTCCATGGTTTTGTCATTCATGGTGAAAATCCGGTAAGCTAAATCATATAGCTCAGGATTAAACTGCGTTAAACTGACATTAATATTTTTATTGGTTTTTTCATCCCGTAAGATTAAGCGATAATTACTATTTTGTTGCGTGACGCTCGGCGTTTCTTTGGTTGGTGCAGCCACAGCATAATCATCACACGCAATTAGCGCTAGCGTTATCATCAATAAGGAATTAAACGGTTTCTTCATGGATTACTCCGATATTCGAGCTGTAGCATGCGCATTGCATAATCTTGTGCTGTCTCGGGATGATTGGCTTTTAATGCAAGGTTTGCTAAATAACGTAACGTGACGCCGTCATCTTTTAAATTGCCGATATGTGTTTTGGCGGCGGTTAATGCTTCCGTCATCAAGTTGCCTTGTTGAAGGCTATCCAGTGCATTTATAAAGTATTCACGCTGTTTTACCGGATCATTCGTGCGTGCTTGTGCGGCAAAATATAAATCGGCACTGGCGCGATAATCGCTGATGAATAAAGCGGTTTGCCCCGCTTTGGCAAACACTTTTGCGGGAATGGTGTTAATGGGCGTTGCGATTAAACGTTGATAAAGAATGATAGCTTCTTTGATGGAGCTAAGTGCGGTGGCATCTGAGGCCAAAGTCAATGTTTCATTGGTGGCGAGATAAGGTGAGCGTGTTAAAACCGGAATTTGAGCTTTCATTTTTGCTTCAAACTGCTTACGCTTCGGATTATTTTCCGGTAATTGAAAGGCTTGTGTGCGCACAATTAAATATTGACTCCAGGCCGCTAACCAATCAACAGCGCTTTTAGGGTCATTAGAGAAATAAGGTCGTACTAGCGATTGCGCGTAATCGATATTGCCGACACTTAATTCTTGATTGGCTAATAAAATTTTATAGGTCGGATTTTCCGGGTACTTCTCAACCATATTACGCAAATAGGCCCGCGATACACTATTTGGCTTTTCCGTTTCTAAATACGAGGTAATAATATGCTGTGGAAATAGAAAATAGGTAATGGCTGCAAATAGTAAAAAAAATACTAAGAAATGCCACCATTTCAAAGAGTTTTTTTTGTCATTATCTTTATTTACATTTAATCGTGAACGCATGCTCAGTTACACCTGCTAATTCGTAAGTCATTTGGCCATTTTGCTGTGTTTTGGGTGTTAACGTTTTGTTATCACTTTCAGTCCAGCAGTTATTCATGTTGCCAAGGGTTAATTTCAGCGGTAAATAACCAGTGAGTTGTAAATGCAATTCATTATTCTTGCGTTCGAATTGCTTAATCATCGCATTCGCATCAACCAAATAAGGTACGGTCGGAGCGTTTTGCGTTAATTGTAGATACGTTTGGGTGTTTGCACCTAAGTGAATGTAATGATCAGTGCCGTGAGAGTTATAGCCCACCACGTTTTGACTGCTGAGTAAATCCGGGAAGCCAGCGGTTTTGGGAACACGGAATTCGCGTAATTTACCGCTATTGCGAATAATCCAGCCTTGGCCTTGACGGCTGATGGCGATGCTGTTGAAGTCGCTGACTTTATCCACGTAGTCTGTTGCATATACGTTGATGATAGGTTGCGTTAAACACCAGTCATAAATTTTCTTTAACGCATCCAAGGCGGATAATTTAGAACCCGCATACATGTGGTAGTAAATATCAATCGGTTTTAAGCGGGTGGGGTTTTCCGTTAATTTAAAGGCATCAATCACATTGATAAAGCCATAAAACGGAGCGGTCCATTCGTTAGTGTAAGTATAATCATTTTGAAGCGGTGCAAAATTTTGGAAAAATGTATTTTGGAAAAGGCCAAGTGGCCCAACTTGCGTGATTGAATTATTGTAATTGGAAATGTCAGAATCACCGCCGTTTAAATTGCGTAAATTTAACGCGTAAGTCTGGCGCAACGCCTCGGCCGATGGATTCGCATCACCAGACCAAAACAGCGCTTTACACGTTTTACCTTTTGGTGCAAGCGTCGTATTGATGTAGTTAACAGAACCGGCAATTTCATCTTTCAAATTGTAGCGATAATGGGGAATGTTTAAATTAAAGGCTTCAAATTTGTTGCTAGCCGGAATTTCAGGGTCAATTGCTTTGGGTTGCCAATTGTAAGGGTGGCTAAAGGTGTGGCTGGCAATTTCCACCCAGGGTAATTTAAACATTTCCCGAGAGATGGCTTCTAAATCTTTGGAGTATTGTGGGAATACACCATTCGGTGCCACTTCGCCTTGAATAATGGAAACGGAAGTGGGAATGCGGTACTTCATGAGTATGTCGTCTAAAATGACTTTTCCAGAATAAGGCCCATTTAACCATTCGCCTTTATTCGCAATACCATCACCATCGATATGCGCAAACATAATCCGCCGACCGTTTTCTGTGGTGGTATCAGGGATTGGCATTAAAGGCAAATGTAAGGCTTGTTGCAAAAATTGGAAAGGATTTAGCACCCAACGCGGTTCATCTTTAGTGACTGCTTCTACCAAGTAAGGATACAAGGTATAGCCACCCCAAGGCGTTATGGCCGCCATATTACCTTTGTTTCCAATCGCATCCACGAGTGTCACTAACGGTTTACCGTTGCGTGTTGTGATGGGGATAAAATCTTCGGGTTTAGGATAAGTCTGCGTTTCAAATCCCATCATCGGTGATTGGTATTCAGTTTTAATCCAATGCGTATTGCGTATGCTGGTTTTGATATTTAAGCCAAAGGGCTGTAATTTAGTGTTGTCAGTGCCAAAACCAAAACGACCAAAAAAGGCAATGGGAATATTTTTATTTTTATTGTTAATTAACCAACGATATAAACTGTCCGCGCGTTCTGGATGCTCGCGGCTCAACCAAACGCCGACACCCGCAAATTCGCGATTAGAAAGATTTGGGAGAGGTTTATCAATGTCCCACAAAATAGGAATATAGCCAAGATATTGTATCGGCATAGAAAGGAAATTTAGCGCATCATAATCAAAGGCATAATGCGGAATAATGCCATCACAAATCACAATAATTTTGCGTGGCATGCCACTTGGCAACATAAAATCTAAATTCGTCAATTCGCCGTTGGTGACCCACGGCGTAAATCCCATTTGATTGACTTGCTTAATGACATTATTAGCAAGTTGTGTTTGTCCATCTGGCACATATTCAATGGAAATGACCGGAATGTGTTGGGCTTTTACCGTATAGAGTTCTTTTAACAATGCCATGCGTTCATTGGCAGGCACGGGCACATAGCGTTTATTTTTTTGATCCCAGCTTGCAAATAAAGATTCTGCAGCAACACCGTTAATGAGGTTTTTAACTTGTGGCACCAGTTCAAAGCCGCGATTTAAAATGATTTGCGCTTGTGGGGATTGTTGTTTGATTTTTTGAATCAAACTAATTAACGCAGCCACTTGTTTTTGTTTGTCTGCATCCGTTTTGGCAGCGAGTTGATAAGAATCGAGGGTATCTAAAAAGAAACCTTGGTAACCTTGTCGCGTGCGATTGGCAACTTGATCCAGCAAATACTTTTGCCAGGCGGGGTTACTAATATCCATCACTTCTGAAGCCCAAATGGTATTTTTTCCGATAACGGCTTCTTTAGGTAATGTGCGTGACACAGCAATTGGAGCTTCACCAACTGAAAGATAAGCTAAGGCTTTACTTTGTTGGGTATTAAAATCACGTGGATTAAACAGACTGTCCGGTGAAACGACAACGGTATCAAACCAGCGTAATTTATCTTGAGGGGGATGTTCGCCATAATAAAAGGCGACATTAGCAAGGGCATGAGTGCTTAAGAGAAAAGACAGTAATGTAGCATATTTAAACTTAAATGGGCTCATCATAGTGCTTACTCACACATCCCTATGTGCTGTCGATCTAGCTATCTTATTGGATATCCAAAGAAAAAACTAGCGAAAGGATTTTGGGTGTTTAAAATAATAGCAGTATGATTTTATTTGATTTGTTTTTGCAGGGCCCATTCACATACTTCAAGACCATCGACAACGCGTTCGGTGGGTATAAACTCTAAATTATTTTTTACTGGCTTAATAACTTGCTTAGCAATGAAGATGGTATTGGGGGAAGCGTATTTTTGCATGTGTCCGGCGATGTCGATCGTGCGATCGCTGTGTTTCTCAAGCGGCACGTTATCATCGTAGTAAATAAAACCGGAATTGATGCCGCAGCGGACTTTAAAGTCGCCCTGCATCGTTTTGATGTTTTTATTAAAGTAATCTAGTCCTTTAATAATGGATTGTGCTGCTTGCACAGCATCGTTAATGTTATTAAAGCAGACCATCACACCATCTGGCGTCCAAGTTGCTTTAATATAACCATGTTCTTTTAATTTGGCTTCAACATAATTGTGATATTGAAAAAAATCGTGTTGCACGTTGGCGGTTTCTTCGCCTTTTTTCATTTCGGTTGAGCCAACGACGTCAATGGCTAAAAAAGCTAAATCGCGGCCAGTTTTTTCTAGTTCGCGTTTGATGGAAACGAAATCATTTAATAATTCTTCGCGGGTTTTGGACTTTGAAGTGCGTAAATTTTCAATTTTACTTTCGATTTTACGGTTTAAAGTTGATATTTTTTGGTCCCCACTGGAATTCATATTGTTGTTACGAAATCCAGTTTGCATGCGCATGAGTTTTTTTGCCATGGTTTTTCGTTGTAAGCTTAAGAATACTTTTTCGCGAAGATTTCGCGCCATATCACCTAACACGAAAAAAAAGACGAGGGTAAGAATGCGGGAGACATCTTTGCCGCCAATCGTCGTTGGAATAATGCTACGAACGAAATTATTGAGGTGGTGTTCATACTCTAAAACCATGCTTAAGTATTTGTACATTTCCCTATGGTCAATAAAGCCTTTGACAATGCCGAGTAAGGTCAAGACGATGAAAAGAGTGCAGGCAACCTGCACTAAAATTAAAGCGATGCTGAGAAGCCGATATAAGGCGCTCATTCCCGACCCTTACTGTCCATGAAACACCTATAGTATAGCGCGAAAGGGCAATTTTAAGCTAAATTTCTTCTTAACTCATTGAATTCAATGTATTTCCAATCTCTCGTCTTGGTCGAGCTGTTGCACGAGTTTTTGGGATAGTTTATCAATGTAATCTTTTAAGTCACTGCGGCCATGGATAAGGGACTTTTGTGTGTATAAGGTTTGCAATAGTGCTTCTTTAATTTGGGTCAAATTTAATTGTGGGTACTGAACAATCAAACCATTCATGGCAATTTCAATATTTTTTAACGTTTTCATTTTTGCAATATTATTTAAATCGCGATTAATGAAACCCATAAATGGTTTCTCATATTTCTCGCGAATGCTTTGCACGTCATTGGTTAATTGAATTAAGCCTGCAAATTCTTGGGATAAAACCATTTCACGACGAATTTTATCCATGACTGCCATTTGTAAGCGATCGGTTTCAGAAAGTTGAATTTCAATTTGATAGGCGACTTTAGCCCAAGCATTAATTAAACAGGCATTTAATTCTTGGCTAATGGGGTCAGTGCGTTGTAAGCGTTCAAATAAAAATTCTTCGCCAAGAGCACTGTAATTTTGAATCATGATATTAAAAGCACGCATATCGATGCCGGCAACAGCTAATTGTCCACGCTCAACATCGGTATAACGTGCCATTGTGGCGGCGGGCTTTAAGCGCGCTGCGATTTGTTTTTCCATGATAATGGCGACTTTCTGCTTCATTTTCGCATGAATATGCTCGATCGATTGGCTTAATGATTTATTAGCCACTAAGTCATCGTTAATAATTTTAAGCATTTCGGCGATAATATGAATTTCTGCAATTTTCTGTGCGCGGAATGGTTCTGAAATTAATTTTTCATCAAGCAATTTGTCTAAATGATGAAAATATTTCGGAATGCGTTTATTGATGGCATTAAAAACATATCCAGCGAGAACCGCATTGCGAACGTTTGCGTCTTGGCTACTTAAAAACGCGGCAATATTTTCAGATTTTGTTAGATCTTCGGTGACTTTGTGTAAGCGTTTACGTAACAGCGTGACAATGAATTGTGCATACTCAGAATCTTTACCAAACTCGACCACGGATAAGCCTTGTTGTTCTTCCAATACACCCTGGTCGTTTTTAAGAATTTTTCCGAACACATCATCAAGGTTTAATTGTAAGGCGTGCTCGCCCCATGCGTTGATTGTTTTATACTGGCTAGCATCAAATGGCCGACTGAGGTCGGTTGAGGAAAGTAAATATTCGTAAATTTTTTGGTGGGGAGCTGATCGCTGCATGGCAAGCTACCTCGTTTTTGATTTTTCTTTTAAGGGGATCTATTTTAAGTGTAATCGGTATTAGCAAGTTTGCATGGTTGAAAATAGTACAGCTGAGGTTGAGGTGGAGGATAATTTGTCAAAATAGCGTTATTTTCTTCAGACACGGAGAGGAAGGAGGTCTTAACTGCCCTAACCCCTCTCCCGCTGACGGGAGAGGGGGATCATTATATCAACACACAATTTTTTACCTCATTATTCTGCGCACCCTTAACCACAACCCCTTTAGTCGGCCGCCCAAAAAGCTTCATCCGCATTTTATCCTGCTTCTCTGGAGGCTGAACGGTAAGCTCCGCCGTCTTCGTTTCCAAATGCTGTAATTGCTGCGTTAAACATTGCGACAAAATTGTAAAAAACCCCAATTTACTGGTATGGCGCATGATATTAGTCAGTGCCGCTAGAGCCATTTCATTTAACATGATGGCTTCATCATCTTTCGAGCCAATTTTGATAATCCTTAAAATTTCCCGTACGCAATCATCACGGAAATGGGGCAATAATTTAAGATGCTCGTGTTTATCCACCTGCGCTCCCAGTTGCCCAAGACAACATACGGCATTCAATTGTGCTGCAAAACAATCATGATTAACGATCGTTGGTTTTTTTGCATTATAACAGGCAACGCGATAGAGTTCTGTTGCTTCACTAGTGATAAGCCAATCTGAAAAAGCAGCTTGTACAGAAATATCCATCGATTTCGTCGCTCTTATTTCGGCAACCATTAGTTCTTTTACGCAACGAGACGTTTTATCTGCAAAGTGGCGAATCAATATTCTAGCTAACCAATCATTTTCTGATAGTTTGGGGAAAAAGCTTGCGACAATAGCATCCGCATCCGATTTAAAAACTTTTTCTGCTATTTTAATATAGAATGATATGGGAACATCAATTTCACCATCGAGTTTATAGGCAATTTCCTTTTCAAGTACGCCGATTTGATTAACGAGTTCCATAAATTTTTCGTGGCATTTTTTCATGTCGAGTTTTAGCATGACTGCGGGTGCTTTTTCTGTGGTGTCCTGCAAACCAAACCAAGCAGTTTCTTCGGAAGGTGTGATGGAAGGATTGATTTTTTCCTGCAAATCCGCCAACCCAGTGTGGAGGCAGGCTGAGATAAATGCCGCCGCAGTAAATTGGTTACTCTTTAGAATTAACTGCGTTAACGCAGCACGGACGGCATCACAAATCGCTTGTTCTTTGTCATCGCTGTATTGCGATAAATGACCTATCAAACGCATCTTTAGTTCTAGGTCCTTGGTGTTAAGGATGTAGGCATGAAAAGTACGAAACGCAGCTAGCCGTGTTGCTAGTGGATGTTCTTGTTCTAAATTGCGTTTCGAAATATTAATAAATATTCCTGAGTATTCTTGAGTCAGATAACTCAAAGGCAAACTTAAATACAAGCGATTTAAAACAACATCTTTGGTTTGTGCTTCATTGCGCTTAATTAATTCTGTTAGCGAAGAGCGAATGGCTTCATCACGTGTTTCATCCGAATTTTTAGGTAATAATGCAGCAAAAAGACGACAATATATTTCTAAATTCTCTGCGATGACCGAAATTTCTTTGCCATGGATGGCAGCGAGTACTTCAGATAATATGTCATTTTGAATGGTGCGTTGAAAATCGCTGACCATGACAATCATTTCATCGGTGACATCAATTCCTTCGGATTTAAAGTGCTTTAGTAGGGCAAAAATAGCGGGCAAGTAAGCTTGAATTTTATTCCGTTGCATTATCACTTTCCTTTTAATAAAAACAATGTGCCGAATGGCCTTGGAAAGATATCACACTCGTTTTTAAAGGTTTAGGGTCATTTGTACTTAAAGCATCTTAAAGTACGGAGAGATATCTCACTTGACCGAGCAACGATTCTTCCGCAAAATGATGGAAATACCTATAAGTGATTAATTAATGCGCAACCTGATCGCGGGAGTGGACGAAGTCGGCATGGGACCTTTAGCGGGCCCTGTGGTTGCTGCTGCAGTCATTTTAAATCCCGATAAACGCATTAATGGTTTGCGTGACTCAAAAATGTTAACGCCCGCAAAGCGCGAAGTGCTTTTTGAACGCATTATGGAGCGTGCTTTGGCGGTTGGTATTGGTCGCGCTGATGTCGGTGAAATTGTCACATTGAATATTTATCACGCGAATTTATTAGCCATGCAGCGTGCTTTAGCGAACCTTGCTATTGTCCCTCAACTGGTTTTAATTGATGGTCGTGCGAAACCCGTTATCACCATTCCTGCAGAAACCATTGTGAAGGGTGACCAACTCATTCCCGCGATTAGTGCCGCTTCCATTATTGCGAAAGTGACTCGTGATGCAGAAATGGTGGAATGGCATGACATTTTCCCGCAGTACAATTTCGCGAAACACAAAGGGTATGCAACGAAAGAACACCGCGAGTTATTGAAGCAGTGGGGACCTTGCCCGTTGCACCGGTAAACGCATGCTTATTTTTTAGGTGCTTTATCAGGATAACTTTTTTCTGGATCATCGCGATTAGGTATTTCACGCGGAGCTTGATCTTTTTTCATTACTTCCTCCTTTAGCTGGTTGATTCAGCTTGTTCAGTGGTTGGTAAGTGTTCTTGAGTATCAGCGTTTGTGGCGGTCGTTGGATTAACAAGAGTCGAATCTTTGCCGCTGTCTGGAACGGTGGCGGTGACAGGAGCAGAGACGGGGACGGGGGCGTTATGAGGATGAGAAAAATATAAATAACCAGAATAGAGCGCAACCACTAGCAATACGCACCACAATAATAAGCGTACAGTATTGTTCCTTTGTTTGGGTAGTGGTTGATGGTGAGTGGGTGGTTGTTGTTGTGGAGTTTTATTTACCTGCGCATTGGGATTAAAAAACGGGCATTTCGATTCTTGATTATCCTTTTGATCCGTCATATCTCTGCACTCGCTTTCAATGAGGGGTTTAATTTAGTATATCACAAGGTGAAATGACGAAAATAAACGCTTTCTGCTAAGCACCCATTTTCCCATCCACATAAAACCATTTTCCATCGATGCGTTCAAATTGACTTAATTCATGCAATACCTGTTGTTCATGGTTATGCTCGAAATACGCTTTGAATTCGACTTGTCCTTGATTACCGGTTTGGGTGCTTTTTACGACCAGCAATCGTTTCCAATGCACGGATTTAGCCCAGGTATATGCTTCTACTGCATCAAAACCTTCCGCAGCCTTTTTACACATAGTGGCTTGGATGTAGGCGATATTGGCTTGCGTATAGGCCGTGTAGCGAGAGCGCATCAGTGCTTCCGGAGTGGGGGGAAGTTTTGCACTTTGCAGGTAGGGTGCGCAGCAATTTGCTGCATCGAGTTTAGAGCCGCATGGGCACATGGTTGGGTTCTCGTTGTTCTTAACACAAGTGTATTTAATAGTCCCATTGTCCCGCGGCCAACTGCGGGACAATGGAGTATGCCTACACAGCCACATTAATGCTAGCTTGTACAAAGTTGCCAAAATTGCGCCAGTAAGAACCTTTTAATGTGCCATTGCTGGAAGGGTTATCAATGCGGGCGCGGCCCATGTTCATGTACTCATAAGACATGCCAATGTTAATGGCTTTGCTGGCGGCATATTGAAAGCCCGTACCGGCACGAACTTGTTTATCCATGGGTAAATCGGGTAGGCGGTGCGCCGCATTCGTTGGGGAAGAGTCAAACGATGCGCCGGCTTGCAAGGTCAAATTGCAAGTCACATCATAGCGACCACCCAGACCTAAGCGATATGTATCGTGCCAGTCGCGTGGCGTCGTTGCCGTATAGCCCTCGACATGTAAAATGGAATTGTGCATGGATGACCAATGCGCCCAACCCGCTTCTGCTAAAAGCGCCGCTTCCGGTGTGAGTTTTTGGTTTAAGCTCAAAATAAGATTTTGTGGCATGATCATGCGAATGCTCGTATTGGGCGTGTCGCTGATGCGTAAGAAGGTCAAATCACCGTGTAAATTGTGATTAATTTGCGAGCGGTAAGCTAGACCGATTTCTGTGCCAGTGGTTGGAGTAAAGAGTGCGCCTAAATTGAAACCACCGGAAACATTATCTGCTTTTACGTTAATTTGGCCATCGATCAAACCGTAAATCGGTAATGCCGTGGTTTGCTGCAAATTCATGTATTCAACCGCAACACCAACACCCGCCGTAAACCAATCATTAACGCGGAACGCAACGCTGGGGTTTAAATTTAATGCGTAGAAGGTGGCTTGTTGAATGACGTAACGACCCACCCAGCCGTTGGTATAGTTGAGTGATCCTGCGTAAGGTGAGGTAAAGCTGATACCGAATTTAAGGCAGGGGTTGTATTCATACGAATAGAATAAATTCATGCCGGGTGTTAAAAGGCCTGCATTGCCACCGGTATCGCCGCTTAAGGTGTTGCCGGGTTTCACCGAGAAATTGGTATAGGGAAGGACGGTTTGCGCTCCCAGCATGAATTGGGACGAAGTTAAGGGCACCATGGCGGCTGGATTGAAGTAAGCGCTGGATGCATCGTTAACAACGGCTTGTCCGACACCTGCGGTACCAATAATGGGTGTGCCTAATTCATAAAGCTGGAACGCGGCGGCGAAAGCGCTATGACTGATAATGGTTGCGCCAACTAAAGTGGCAAACGTACTAAGACGAAAAGAGTGCATTGCAATCATCCTGATTATGAAAATCCCAACGCATATTTACACCGGTTTTGAGGTAAATCTCAAGTAAAAGATCATGAAGCGCCCTTCTCCCCAGGCTGCGCGGGGAGGAGGGGAGTGTGCAAAGCACTTAAACCCACTGACCCCTCTCCTGTAACCGATTATTATCTGAGCCATTGTCCAACTAGCGTATCCGTTACGGCACGCGCAGTTTTTAACGACTCAGAATCATTTTCACTCTCTGGTGCTAAATCCTCAGTATGCGTACCATTTTCAATCATCGTGTATCTTAAATGCGGATTCGTGGTGTTATTATTTTCAACAATCAACGACATTCTCGACCATGGATCATTGCTGCCATTGGTGAAATGAATATTGCTAGCGTTTTTAAGAAGCGGTTGATAATACTTTTCCTCTAACACTGAAATATTGGGCGCCGTTTCCAAACCAAATAAGCGTTTGCAAACGTTTTGATAATACTCAGTATTGAGGAGTGATGAACGTAATGATGCTTTTTCATCTGCATTGGCAGTGTTCCATGCGCCAAATTCACTGCATGTTTGGTAAGTCCATTGCCGCAAACCGATTACACCGCCATAGCGATTCGGATCGGTGCTGACAGCGCCTTCCGGTGTAAACTGCACAGGGTCCATTCCCAACGTATTAAAAATGTCAGAAGTAAATTGACCGTAACCTTCAAGGGGTGAACTGGCGATTGAAAAGCAAAAATAATCTTTCATGCCAAACTGAATCGCAAGACCAGTGACATCCGCCAATAAACCGAGAAAATCCGTTTTGTCATGAATATTTTGCGCTTGGAATTGGGTTTTAATGGCTGCTAATTCTTCTGGCGTGGCATTTTCAATTTGAGTTAATGCTTTACGCACATTCATCGTACAAGTTGGTCCGACTAATTTTGCGGCATAGGCATCAAACTGCGGAAACGTATGCAGCGGCATAACTGGAGCGGAAGAAGCAATTGCGCCAACGGAGAGTTGCGGATAAGTTGAATGGTAATAAGCGGCCAGCACGCCCGAATAAGAACTGCCAAACGCAACCCATTTTCCCTGCCAGTGTTGAGTTTGAATGGCATCCGTTTCAAAGGCAGCCAAATCATGTAACGCATTTTCATACGTTAAAAAGCGCAAATCGTCAGGGCTAAAGGTTGAACGCGGTTGGCTTTGTCCATAATAACGATGTTCAAATGCCACTAAGCGCGCATGGTAACGTTTTGCAAGCGGACGAATGCCATCCAGTACGGCTGGATTGCAGGCTTGTTCCCCGCAAATAAAGAAAAAAGTTGGCGCATTGGGATTTTGTACGTAACTTTCATCTAAAAAATAATGTTGTGCAAACGTGCCTAGTTCAGGTTGTTGATGATCGATTAATTGATTAAAAGTATGTTCCGTTACTGTCTCGGCGCGAGTCGATTTTTTTAATAACGCTTGCTGATAATAAACAGAAAGCGGGCTTGCAAAGGTAGTAGATGCGCAGAAGGTAAGCAGTGCGCAAGCGAGAAGGCGCATGGTAAATCCCTTTTGTTTAATTTAATTGGCGCAAGGCTAGCAAAGAGTCAGGATTCACGCAACCTTCGGCTTAACGAATTGGTGTTTTACTCAGGCGTGATCACAGTAATTGTTGACGACGGCATTCCTCGATTAACCAACTAATATCACTCATTAATAGCGGATGCGCTAACGCGGCTTCAACGGTCAAAAATGGTTTTAGCTTACCTTCATAACAACCGGTAATAGAATTTTCCTTATCTTGCCAAAAAAAACCATAAATCAGTTCACGAAATTTTGTATCTGGTTCAATTAACATGCCAAGCGCAACAGGTTGATGAGGCGGGACAATAGCGCCCAGTTCTTCATTTAATTCGCGTTGTAGGGCTGCAAGTGGCGTTTCATTTCCTTCTAATCCACCGCCAAATGTACTAATGCGCCCGGGAAATGTGACACAATCGGCATCGCGTTCTTGTAGTAAGATTTTTTTATCATGACTTAATACAATGCAACCCACACTGACACGGGAAAAGTCTTTCGGATTGGCTGATGTTAATATTTTAACGGTAGGCTTAATCGTTGTTCTCCCCTTTAGTGAATGGTGCGAACGCAATTCGCGCCATTCATGAAGTATGGGTATCTAACGCTTATTTTTTAAATCGATTTCGCACTTCACTCACCGCTTGGTCTTTTAATTCTTTTACCGATTCGAGAGTTTCTTGTGCGGATTTAGTCACTTTATTTTTTATTTTCGTTCTAGCTACATTAATACTTTTTCGGACACTATCCAGTTTAATTTTAAAATTATCTAACTTCGATGCTTTATGTTGGGTTTGTTCTGGTTGCTTCATGGGATGTACGTCAAGTTTTTCGTACAATTCTTTTGTGGTGTTTGTTGGTGCTTTGCGAATAAATTGACTTAGGATGTGTTCAAATTGCGGCAACTGCTTTAGCTGTTCTTTTATCTCTTCGAGTGTGTTGCCCTGAATTTCTTGTCTTCTGCCGCGACCGGTGCGTTGCTGATGGTTTAAGTACTGCTCTTCAGTGGCGAGTAAATTCGTCATTTTGTCGAAAACATCTTTTATTTTTCGTTCCTCTTCCGTGCTAGTGCCATGCAGCTTCGAACGCATGTCCAAATTTGCTACCCAGACAGCATCAGGTCCGCTTAATATCCTGCCGGGCAATATTTCTTGATTGTGGAATGTGCGCGTCTCCGTTGCCGCATAAACCCACCGCCCGTTTTCTTGATGCATGCCATGGATTTCATAAAAGAATTTTAAATAGTCTTCACGTGTTTCGCGTGAATTAGACATAAAGAAACCTCCCTTGTTTTGTGTTTTATGGCCAGCTTCTATAATTATAGCTGAAAACCAATTCCGTGTGCCTAGACAAAATCGGCACCTTTATTTCATCAATCCCTATTAATCAAGAAGATGGCTTAACAATAAAACATAGCGAAAATGCAGCTAAAATTAAGTTAATAATAGAATCATGATCTTATAACGAGTTTTCAAAAACCCTGTTTTTTTCGTGTTATTATTAACTTAATCATCCACCTGAAAAGGAAATTCAGTATGTGGAAACAATCCATACTAACCACATTATTGCTTGCCGCCCTTAGTTCTGCTTATGCTTGGGACAAAGGCATTTATTTGACCCAATACACAGTAGAAAATCCAAAGAGATTAGATTATTTCATTCAGCAGGCAAAAGAAACGGGCATCAATACGTTTGTGGTTGATCACGATTACTTTAGCTCTCGTTATGCGCCTGCTATTCAAAAAATTAAAGACGCAGGCATTAAAAATGTCACCCGTATTGTGGTGTTTTCAAATGGTGGTGATGCAAAACAAGTGCGTGATGAAGCGTATTGGGCACAAAAATATAAATACATTGAAGATGCAATTAAAGCGGGCACCGATACCATTCAATTAGATTATATTCGCTATAGTTCAAAGCAACCTGCGAACCCGCAACACGCGCAAGATGTGTATCAAGTCATTAAATGGTTTAAAGCAAAAACAAACGCTGAAAAAGTTCCCATGGAAATCGATATTTTTGGTGAGGTGAGCTATTATCCCTCTATGCACATCGGCCAAGATATTAAATTATTCGCCGATAGCGTTGATGGTGTAAACCCCATGGTTTACCCTTCTCACTTCTGGCCTTATCAAAAATATTCAGCTGATCCATACAAAACCATTAATGGTTCCTTGAATGCTTTATCAAGTCAATTTGATCACAAGCCGCCTTTTAAGATCCATGCATTCATTGAAGCGGCTAATTATCATTATTTGAAAAAAATGAGTGATATGCAAAAACAAAAATATTTATTAGCGGAAATTCGTGCGGTGGAAGATGCGAAAAGCGCTAATGGCTGGTATGTCTGGAGCGCTAATAACGTTTATGAAAATTTGTTTACCATATTGAGAGAAAATAAAACAAAAAGTGCAGCGCCTGAAAAAGTGGTTGCTAGCACGGAAAAAACAACTGCTACACCTTCTGCAGAACCCACCACTAAATAAAGGGTTTTACCCCGCGGCAGTGGCCGCGGGGTGAACTTCTCCGCTTGTTGTTTCAGTAATGAATTGGCAATGATTATCACTGGCATGGTAAGTGGCATCTAATTTAAATAAATTAAAATTCGTGTTTCGATCAAAAATGTCTAAGTTTTCAGCGCGTTTTAATTTGGTGGCCAGGGGGATGGAAACGGGCAAGCCGAGAAGTTCAATGCTGACTTTGATAAACCACATCGTCAAAATAATGGAAAGAAGATTGGCGTTGCTCATTTTCCCTTGGAAGGCGATGCTCATGAAGATAAAGCTATCCACGCCTGCGGCAATGATAGTGGAAGAGAGGAAGCGGAGCGCTAATAAGCGGCCTTGTGTTTTAATTTTTAATTTGGCTAAGATGTAGGAATTTAAAGGCTCAGAGCAAAAGTAACTAATAATCGATGCGACAATAATCCGGATGTTAAAGGCAAATAAGGAATCAAAAGCGGTATTGTCAGCAAAGCTGGGGCTGGGTAAATGAATGACGAGTTGGCCAAACAAAATAAAAATAATATTAAATAAAAATCCACACCACATGGCGCGGCGCGCATGTTTGTAACCGTATACTTCAGTGATTAAATTAGACAGTAGAAAAGTGAAAGGGAAAATGAGAATGCCCGCATCGGTATTATAACCAAATAATTGGATTAGCCTTGGGTCAAACCAGTTCGCGAGGAGCATCGCCATGGTGTAGCCTAAAGTGAGAAACCAAAGATAAGGTGAATTTAATACGAGCGCTGATTTCATGTGGGGTTCTTCAAATAATGAGGGCAAAAGAGTAAAAGGTTACTACCCCTTTTGTCAATTCAAACACCCTTCTCTCCGGCAAGAAAAGGGTGGCTCGGTAGCGGGTTCAGCCGTGGAACGATAGGTCTCACCCGTATTATTATCAATTACTTAGTTGCCCTGGGAGCCTCACTTTGGTGAATCGATGTCGGCGTCAATGCATGAGAAGTCGTCGTTTATAGCGAGGACATAAAGCTTAATTTGCGCGGCACTCGTATAACGGCACTATTCTTTCTGAGGATTACCTCTGGCGCCGCACTATTTTTCCTCGGCTGATCCAGATTAGCTTCAAATTGCTTCTGGATTTTAACACTGGAATCATCTTCTTTAAGCGCATTATGTTTATCTTGGTATTGCTGAACAGCAATTTTGTACCGTTTATCTTCGCGACTTGCACTGATTAAATTAAATAAGCCAAGCCCCGCTGATCCTGCTAAAGCGGCTGCGCCAACGCCAATTCCGATTGATAAAGCGATAGTGGGAATGCCGATTACAGCCCCTATTCCTGTTAACGATAGGGTAACGCCGGCAGCTAAAAGTACCGCACCTAATACTGCTAGCCCACCTACCGCAATCTGACGCCAGGCAGAAAAGCGCTTCAATTTGGGCGTCGGCTTAGAAAGCGCATTTTTTAAAATTTTATTATCAAGCTGCGCAACGTTAAGCTCAGCTTGTTGGATGACAACTTTATTTTGTAATATTTCATTTTTTTTCTGCAAAGTGGCGCACTCTAACTTTAAGGCGGTAAGCTCTGCGATCAGGTCTTCATTTTGTTTGGTTTTATCTGCAAGCGTACGAGTTTTTTCATTAGGGCTACCTTGATTTTCTGCAATATAAGCAGAGTGGCGCTGAAAAAGATCTTGATAATTTTGCTCTTTGGCTTTTAATTGCTCTTGCAGCTTTTGTTGTAGGTTTTTATGATGCCTTTGCACGGCAATTGTAGTAGCGTCATCAATTGAGCGCGCAAGTTTATTTGCAAAATCCATAATATCTGCAATCAATCTAATAATGGTTGGCATTTCTCGTTTTGCCTTTTCCGAATGACTACAGCTATAACTTAAGGATTTTAAACAGGTTGCTAATTGCGCAATCATTTGGCTGTCAATTTTTTTATGGATGATTATCGCGTTTGTAAAAGGATCCCTTTGAATGTTCCCCTCTGCATCAAGCACTAAAAAATCATCCATTTTAATGTTACGAAATTCTTCAATTAAGGAAAAAAGTTCGTTCATGGTTTCTGGAAGTTTTGCATATTTTGATTCAAGCTCAGTTCCTAAGATTAAATTAAGCATCCATTTTCGATTGGACAATGCGCTCAAAATGCCAACCAGCTCCTGCACTTGAGCATGGGCTTTCTCAATCTCAGCTTTAGGTAAGCGCACATCGAGCCAGCAGGATTCAGTTTTTTCCTGTCTTGCGATGGATTCTATAGTTAGTGTCTCAACAGGGAGGCTCGTTCTTCGCATTGTGTGTACCAATAAGAGTAATTGACAAAATTATACAAGAAATCTATTAACGTTATATTAAACAGGTTAAATAATTGCTTTTAAAAATCAATGAGTTAATTGCTGCTATCAAATAAATAGTTTAATTGTAGGATTGAAGCTAAAATTCAGTCGCTCTATACTGAAATTACCGTCATTAAATGAGTCGGCATTGCATGAAGAAAGGGGCTAATTTATCTGCAACATTTCTAGCTGGCCAAGAACTGACTGCTGTGAATGATTTGATCGAGACGTTAGCATAACATGCGTACTTTTCAACACAACTTAATTGCTTTTCTTTACCGACGCTACTTATTAAATTTTATTCATAAAGCGCAACAACTCAACCGGCAAGATCCACGCGCCTGGATGTATTTGGCACAACAAAAAATAAATAATATTAAAATGCCTGTGCCACTTGCTGTGGTCGAAAAAATTTCAAATGAGCGATTTAATGGGATAAAAGTACAAACAAAACAAACCAAAATAACGAACAAATGCATTTTGTATTTTCATGGTGGTGGTTTTGTGGCGGGTGCGCCAGATTTATTTGTTGCGTTAGCTTATCAATTATCTAAATCCAGTGGCCTACCCGTTTTTATTCCCCATTACCCTTTGTTGCCGACAGCCTCCCATGTTGCTATTTTGGCTGCGGCAAAAAAAGCCTTTGAATATTTAACTCACCAATTAAATATTTCTCCCCAACACATTTGTATCGGCGGTGATTCGGCGGGTGGTGGATTGACGCTTGCTCTAATCAATGATTTAAAAACCCATCAAGAAACATTGCCTGGATGCTGGTTTGGCTTATCCCCCTGGGTCGACCTAACATTGAAGACAGCCTCATTTAATGCCGTTAATGATAAAGATTATATGTTGTTATTTCCTAAGGATTGGTACGAGCAAGTGGTGATGGATTATGCTAGAGGCATGAATCAGAAGGAGGCTTGCATTTCTCCACTCTATGCTGATTTTAATGGCTTCCCCGCCGGGTTAATTCAAAATGGCGGCGATGAGAAATTATTAGACGAAGGCAAACGATTGGTTGCACGCTTAGCAGCTTGTCATGCCAAAATTCAGCATACTATTGTTCCGAATATGCCCCATGCTTTTCAAATTATTCCATTACCCGAATCAAAACGGGCTTTGCAACAAATCGGGAATTTTGTGAAACAGCATTTTGGATGAGAACCGCGAATTAACTGACTCACTTGGTTTTCATGCTAGCTCGAAGAATTTTATCTAACTCATTCGCAAACAGCTGAATTTCTTTTTTACTGAGGGTGGCCGGTCCATTGGTGCGGATACCGCTGCTACGCAAATTGTCACTAAAATTACGCATGGACAGCCGTTGCTTGATATTAGATGGGGTGTAACGCTCCCCGCGCGGGTTGAGTGCAATTGCCTCTTTTTGAACCACTTCAGCTGCGAGTGGAATATCTGCGGTAATGACTAAGTCCCTTGGGGTTAGTAAAGAGACAATTTTATTATCCGCCACATCAAAGCCCGCAGTGACTTGAAGCTTGGCAATCCAAGGCGAAGGCGGCGTTGTAAGCTCATGATTTGAAACCAAAATTAATTCAATTTGCGCTCGTTCGGCCGCGCGATAAAGTATTTCTTTTATGATTTTCGGGCAAGCATCTGCATCTACCAAAATACGCATTTTCAACCTATAGTAAGCGCTAATTGAAAGTTACTTTACAGGGGTCTTATGCAAAGTGGAACAGTGAAACGTTTTAATAAAATTAAAGGCTATGGTTTTATTGAGCCAGATGCCGGTGGTAATGAGGTTTTTGTGCATTTTTCAGAAATTCAACTCGCGGGCTATAAAGAATTGCAACCAGGCCAGCGTATTTCCTATGAGTTAAAGCAGGGCGATAAAGGCGATTTTGCCAGTAATGTGAAAGTTCTATAACGATTTTCCCCCGCTTATTTATGTGCATTTTTCATACGGCATACTGACAACGTCTCGTGCGACAGGGAAGTCGCTTAGGTAGCAGCTGTGACCACCCGATACGCAAGAAAGTCGTGTGGTACGCAGTCAAGAAGGGTATCCTAAAAGAAGTCCCCACTGAAAGGGTTCATCAATGCGTATGGTGACATCATTTGTGTTGCATCCTGTTGCGCCATTTAGGTTGGATTACACAGTCTGGGCCTTACGCAGAAGAAGTAAAAATATAATTGATCGGTGGGATGGTAAACAATATTCAAGATTATTTGTGATTGATAATGAACCGATTAAAGTCATGGTGGAGCAAAGAAACACCCTACAAGATCCGGAAATTTTAGTATCAACCAATATTCACATCAACAAGGTAGTGCAAGTTAAATTAATTCAATTATTAGAAACCATGTTGGGTTTAAAATGTGATTTGCAGGATTTTTATAAAATAACCAACCAGGATGCACATTTAAAATCGCTTGCTAGGCAGTTTTCAGGATTAAAACCACCCCGTTTCCCCTCCGTTTTTGAAGCGCTAGTGAATGCAATTTCCTGTCAGCAAATTTCACTTGATGCTGGATTGCAAATTCAAAATCGATTAGTGCAATATATCGATGTCAAAGTAAATGATAAAGGTGACGTCATCTACGCCTTCCCAAGCCCGCATGATATTAGTAATTGCTCTGTTCCAGAATTAAAACAATTAGGTTATAGCGCGCATAAAAGTGAGACACTTATTCAACTAGGAATGACGATTAAAGAGAATCAGCTCGTATTTGATCATTTAGAAAGCCAACCCAACAACGCTATCATCCATTTCTTGTGTCAATTTAAAGGCATTGGTCGTTGGTCTGCTGAATATGTTTTGTTACGGGGTCTGGGAAAACTAGCCATCTTTCCGGGAGATGATGTTGGCGCTCAAAAGAATTTGCAGCAATTACTTCATCTTGACAGTAAACCTGATTATCAGAAAATCTCAAAAATCACTGCAAAATGGTATCCTTATGCGGGGTTGATTTATTTTCATTTATTGCTGCATAAGCTGCAAGAAAAAGGACTATTTTAAGCAAACTACATCTCTCATATGCTATAAATTTATTATAAGGTGCTGGCAACAGGGAGTAACATGACATGACTATCAAGATTAAACGAATTTATGAAGAGCCAAAAAAATCGGATGGTTTTCGAATTCTCGTTGACAGGCTCTGGCCGCGCGGTATAAAGAAGGATCAAGCTGCTATTGATTTATGGCTAAAAGAAATCGCTCCCAGTGATGCTTTACGTAAATGGTTCGACCATGATCCTAAAAAATGGCCTGAATTTCAAAAGCGTTATGCTAAAGAATTAACCGCTAAGCAAGAATGGGTGGATACTGTAAAAAAAGAAGCGAAACGAAAAACAGTGACGCTATTATTTGGCGCTAAAGAAGCGGAATATAATAACGCTGTTGCGTTACGTAATTTTATAATATCAATTTAACACCAAAAATAAGGAGAAGAATAAGCTTAATTAATTCCGCGCCACCGTATAACGCATGAATGGACGACGAGTTAGGCTGACCTCCAGCGATAATGATGTCAACCCGATTCATTAATCTTGGAAATAACCATAAGAATTGCGCACCAAGAGTCAAGATAATACCACATAAGATAATCCAATCGATCATTGAAATGTGAATGGCGAGACTCATGCAAATAATCAGAATGAGAAGAACATTTTGCACAGTATGAAACATGCGAAAAACAGTTCGTCCCACATCTAAACCAATTGATTTGGTAAGGCTAGGCGCACGAAATTTTACCCAGCTTTCTAAAAACGATATGCCAAGTATCATCCCTGCCCACAACAGCGTTACCATACCAATGAGTCGTAATTCCATAGATTGTCTCCTAATACGCTTGATTATTATCCTGATTTACCATCTACGCGAGGTTTTATTAAAAATGGGGTGTACTTAATCACATAGAGGCTGAATGCGGCAATCCAGCAAACACCCGCGAGACAAATCCATATAATGTTATGACGGCTATCCAGCCAGGGTCCAAAAACACGAAGTAATGCGCTGGTGAGCATAAACGCATAACTCCACACCTCTGCGGTGCCTGCTATTAAAACGCGTCCCGTGTGACCAAGTGCTGTTCGCGTGATCATGGCGATAATGGCGCAACCCATTGCGCCAACGGTAAACGCATGTATGGCAATCGAGTGCGATACAAAACCTAGGGATGCTAGCGCGAGCAACAGAAACCCTACCGGTATCCACGCATAGGCAATGTGCAAAATGGTTAAGATGGGGCGATAACCAACAGCCCATGAACGCCATCCGATTACTCTTGCGGAATGGATAACAACGGCTGACACGGCATACATGACAATTATCCATGGTGCGGCGTTTATCGCATCAGCAAGAAATGTCAAGATTACACTAGGCGCAGCAAGCCGTTCAATGACCATCCATTGCTTTAGTTTGAACCCAGAAATTGCGTTGGTGGTGAACATGGGTATCACGCGTCCGCCTATGACGGTGACAAACATAATGACCAATCCGACCGCGGCGTAAGCGGTGCGTAACGATAAATCAAAGCGACTTTGCCATGCCCAGTAATGAAAAAGGATATTGAGTAACCCGAAGGTGCATAATGCAACAGCAAGGAAATAATTGCGGCGATTACCCGCGGCAACAAGAACGCGGAGCAATGCTATTGCTACTACGGGCAAAAATGCGCAATCAACTACAGCAGCGATGGATTCGGGGCCTGTCCAAATCAATATGCGTCCTGCTAACCACAAAATCCAAATCAAGGCTAATGCTTTACCCTGCGGAGTATTGATACCCGTCCAGGCGCGAACGGCGGTCAGCAAAAAACCAGCAATAATGGCTGCTGCAAAACCAAATATCATCTCATGGGTATGCCAGAGCATGCCGGCTATCGCGCCTTGTTCGCCAACCGGTGAGCCATAATGAAAAGCATTAATCCATAACAAAATCGCCAATGCACCAAATATTGCGCCGCCCAGATAAAAGGGTCTGAAGCCTAAGTTAAAAAGAGCGAAGCCAGATGGTGCGGCAGTGGGTGTGTTAATTGAATTAATATTCATTATATTTATACCATTCATATTTTAAGATGCGATTTTACACCTTTGTTTTTTTTGAAAAGGCTGCAAGCATCACTTTCATTCCATTCGTATTATTATCTGCAATGGAGAATTGATCGAGGACGCTAAAAAAAGCTTCCAGTCCTTGATTTAATATTCCTTTTAAACGGCACACATTGGTAATGCGGCATTGATTGGTTTTTGTATTAAAACAATCAACCATCATAAAATTAGGTTCCATTTTACGTACCACTTCGCCAATACTAATTTTACTCGGGTCTTTAGCTAATGCTATTCCGCCCCCTTTGCCGCGAGTACTGACAATAAAACCCATCTGCGCTAATTGATGCACCACTTTAACTAAATGATTGCGCGAAATTTTATAAAATTCGGCAATCTCAGAAATGGTCGTTGTATTTTGTTGCATATTGCTTAAATAAAATAAAACTCGTAATGAGTAATCCGTATAAAGCGTTAACTGCATTTGATGACCTCTTTTAATGATCGCTATAAGCGGGTTTGCCGCTTGACAATAAAATCCCTCGGCCATAACATGCACTTGAAATACATCTTATGGCAACATTAAAGATGTTGAGGCGGGTATTGTCAAGCCTTTGTTAGCAAGGTGGCAATATACCAATTCGTACTCCAAGATGCGATTTTTTCATCTTGGAGTACTTTCTGCGCGATGGGTTTCCCAAGGGGAGGAATCGCAATTCTCCTCTTGGGTGTAATGGTAATTTAATTCGCACCATTCATAAAACCCGGAACTACACTCATTGCACTTCGCTTTTTGAAGTGTAATGAGTGTACATAAAGCTAATTTCATCGTTTCATTTTTTATTAACAAGGATTAAAAGTGATGAATAATAAATCCTCTCCTGTCATGCGCATAAATCATCCAACGGATCCCATTGCGGATGTTCTTAAATGGATATTGTTAGTGACTTCAATTTTATGTTTTACCGCACTGATTTGGGGTACGTATAAAACCTATCAACTAGCGCCACCTTTACCCGATAAATTTCTTTCGCCTTCCGGACAAGTCGTCATGACCGCAGACGATATTGTTGCTGGCAAAGGCGGGTTTCAACAAGCTGACTTAATGGATTATGGCAGCTTATATGGCATGGGCTCTTATTTTGGTGAAGATTATACTGCATTGTATCTCACTCGTCTTGGCCGCCTTACCGAACAAGCCATCGCTAAGGAGGTCTATCAAAAGAACTTTGCTGAGCTTTCTGAGGGTGATCAATATGTCGTACGAAAAAACATGCAAGAATCATTGCAGCAAATCGCTCTTAGCGAAAAGGCTGCTCCTTTGTCAGGGCCTGTTACCGGTGCCATTTCTCAACTGCAGGGTGAAATAAGCCAGTTTCTTCTTAATCATGATGAAACAAATGGTTGGACAAAAGCATACAGTCTCGATAAAGCGCTGGCATTACAAACCGCTGATTTTTTAATATATTCATCGTTGACAACGATTGCTCATCGTCCCGGCACAAATTTTTCTTACACTAATAACTGGCCTTATGAACCCACTATGGGAAATGCGCCAACAACGAGTACGTTCACCTGGACCTGGTTGTCATTTTGTTTTGTGTTTTTTGGTTTTGGTGCGGTGATTTATGTGTATCACCAGTTTCTCAGCGAACCCGATCATCAACCACTAACGCCAACCTTGTTCAATTTCAAACCGTTAACGCCGAGTCAAAAAAAGTCGGGGAAGTATTTTCTTATTGTAGCGTTAGTATTCCTCACGCAGATTGGCGTTGGCACCATCATGGCGCATTACTACACAGAGCGAGCAGGATTTTATGGGTTCAATATTGGCACCTGGTTGCCTTTCAATTTCCTTCGCGATGTGCACACACAAACTCCGATAGTCTGGATAGGGCTTTCCTGGATTAGTTCCGCGATATTTCTTGCACCCATTATTAGTGGTCAGGAAGCGAAGCACCAAGGATTGTTGGTAGACATCTTGTTTTGGGTGACGCTATTTATTGTTGCTGGCGCGTTACTCGGCGATTATCTCGGCATTATGGGTTATGTGAATAAAGCGTGGTTTTGGATAGGCAATCAAGGATTGTCCTACATTCAATTGGGACGCTTGTGGCAGATTGGTTTTTGTGTGGGCTTATTCCTCTGGAGTGTGATTGTATTGCGAGGCATGTGGCCGACACTGAATCATTTAAAAGCTGTTTTCACGGAGTTTTGGACAGGCAAGATTCGCTTAGAGCACCTTTTCTGGGCAAGTACTTTAAACGTCGCCGTGCTTTATTGCTTTGGTATGATTCCGTTAACGGGTATTGAAAAATCATTCACCATTACGGACTTTTGGCGCTGGTGGGTTGTTCATCTTTGGGTAGAACAATCTTTTGAATTCTTTGCTGCCTGTGCTACTGCTTATCTTTTAATGGGAACGGGCTTGGTATCACGTGGTTTAGCAGAAAGAACGGTGCTTTTTGAAACCATTCTTGTCTTCGTCGGTGGTATTCTCGGCACGGGCCATCATTGGTACTGGACAGGTGGTCCGGATATGTGGGTTCCTTTGGGCACGATGTTTTCATTCATCGAAGTGTTGCCGCTGATGTTGTTGGTGATAGACGCAATTGAAGAGCGTAAGGAAATTAAACGTAAGGGTGAAACAACTTACAACCTCGCGTATCTCTATGTGTTCGGCGCTGCATTCTGGAATTTTGTAGGCGCAGGTGTTTTTGGTGGTGGCACGCTGAATGCTCCTTTAGTGAATTACTATGAACACGGAACATTTTTAAGTTTAAATCACGCACACACTGCTTTATTTGGTGCCTTTGGTTTGCTTGCCATCGGTATGGTGTATTTCTGTTTGCGCTTTGCTGTTGGAAAGCAAGCTGCTAACTGGAGTGATCGCCTGGGTGTTTGGGCATTTTGGTGTTACAACGCCGGTTTAGTGCTCTGGATTGCCTTGAACTTTTTCCCCATTGCATGGCCGCAACTCGCTGATGTGTATGAGCATGGGTTGACGCATGCGAGAAGTTTAGAGTTTTATAATACAACGCTTGTTTGGCAATGGTTGCGCTTACCGGGAGATGTTGTCTTTGCCTTCGGTGCGCTCTTAATGGCATACGATTTCATCAGAAAAATAAAGCCATTTTTTGGAAAATTGAGCGGGAAAGCAGTACGCTCATAACCAAGGATACAAAGTAAATTTGAAAACGGGGTCAGCTTGATCCCGTTTTTTTTATGCATAATGAAGTCATGATAGATCTTGGGCATGAATACATTTTGAAATTGAGCCTAACTTTAAAGACTCTGCAATCATGGTCGCTTTGTCTGTTATCAATTGCGCGTCTTCGGCGGGTAAATGTTTAAAGGCTTCTTCTTGAAAAAGAATCAGCCAACGCGTGAAGTGGGCGGCTGTTAACTTCGTTTTTTCTCCGAGCATCACGTGTTTGCGATAAGCGCTACCATGATACTCATTTGTTTTTAACATAATGCTATTCCAAAATTGACAAATGACGACTATGTGATGATCCCAGTTCACTTTTGCAACGTCATTGAATACCGGTCCTAACATTTCATCCAGCTGTACTTTTTGATAGAAATGAACGACTAATTTTTCTATCTGTTCTTTAGTGAGTTGAGTCATGTGGTTCTCTTACGTTTGAAAATTAAATTGTGCAAAGAATAATCTATATAAGAGGGGCAATTCCTCTATAAGCTTGCTGCTTGACAATAAGATCCATCAATTCTAACATGTATTGCAAATATATATTATAGGCGGTGCGATATTAAATACATTAGATGCTGATATTTAATTAGAAGAGTAGTAGAGTAGTAAAGAAGAAGATATTTTTCGATTAATGGTTTGTCCTAATACCATTAAAAAAAGGAAAAATCAGTATGCATCTTGATCCACTTATCTTATCGCGTTTACAGTTTGTATGGGTTATTGCGCTTCATATTTTGCTACCCGCATTTACTGTGGGGCTCGCTTCTTTTATTGCTGTACTTGAAGGCATTCATTTTTTCACCAAACGCGAAATATATTTCCGCATTTCAATATTCTGGACAAAAATATTTGCCATATCTTTCGGTATGGGTGTCGTCTCGGGTATCGTGATGCCATTTCAAATTGGTACAAATTGGAGTCGCTATGCTGATGCCACGGCTAATGTTCTTTCTCCTCTTTTTGCCTACGAAGGTTTAACCGCATTTTTTCTCGAAGCCTCATTTCTTGGTGTGCTCTTGTTTGGTCGTCATCTGGTTCCGCGCTGGGCGCATTTTGTGGCGGCATTAATGGTCGCTTTGGGTACGCTCATCTCTACCTTCTGGATTTTATCGGCTAATAGCTGGATGCAAACGCCGGCGGGTTTTAAAATTTTTGACGGTCTATTTTTCCCCACCGATTGGTTAGCCATTATATTTAATCCTTCATTCCCTTATCGCTTTGGGCATAATGTTGTCGGATTTTACATAACGACTGCTTTCGTTGTCATCGCAGTAGCTGCTTATTTTATTCGAAGAAACAGGTTCACTGAAGAAAGCCGCATCATGTTTTCCATGACGTTTTGGCTGCTAACATTGCTCATACCCTTGCAAATTGTTTTGGGTGATTTGCATGGGCTTAATACCTTAAAATATCAACCTGCAAAATTGGCTGCAATTGAAGCGCATTGGACTCCTGAAAAACGTGCGCCACTCATACTCTTTGCTATCCCCGATGAAAAAAATGAAGTTAACCATGATGTCATTGAAGTGCCTTTGTTAGGCAGTCTCATCCTGACACATCATTTAAATGGCGAAGTGCCAGGTTTAAAGCAATGGCCTGCTGACCAACGCGCACCGGTTGCTATCCCATTTTTTTCTTTTCGTATCATGGTCGGTCTTGGCATCATAATGTTTGGATTCGTTATGACGAGTTTATGGTTGCGCATTCGGCACCAACTTTTTGATTCATTATGGTTTTTGCGCTTATGCCAATATGCCGCGCCGATCGGATTTTTGACGGTGCTTGCCGGTTGGGTAACGACTGAGGTAGGGCGTCAGCCATGGACTGTGTATGGTTTGTTGAGAACAGCGCATTCCCTCAGTCCTTCTTTGACTGGTATGGATGTCTTGTTATCGCTAGCAGGCTATATGCTGGTCTACCTGATTATTTTTCCTTTTGGTATTTTGTTAATGGCTAGAATTGTTCGTAATGGTCCTTTAGAGGCTGCCAAAAGAGAGCCTGTTGAAGGTGGACAACCACGCGGCCCTGTCGTTACGCCACCGGAGTACATTCGCAATGATGATTGATTTTGTTCCTCTATGGACACTTATTCTTGGCTTGGCAGTTTTCTTATATGTACTATTAGATGGATTTGATCTGGGTGTGGGTATTCTTTATACCTTTGCTCCCGATCGCGCAGCTCGTAGTCTGATAATGAATTCGATTTCTCCTGTTTGGGATGGAAATGAAACTTGGCTAGTGTTAGGCAGCGTTGGTTTACTTGCCGCATTTCCACTCGCTTTTGCCATTATCATTCCCGCTGTTTATTTTCCCATTCTCGTGATGTTGTTGGCATTAGTCTTTCGCGGCGTTGCTTTTGAATTTCACTTCAGAGATGCCGCTCACGTTACCTTCTGGGATCACGCTTTTAGTATCGGATCGCTGGTCGCCACCTTTGCACAAGGAATCGTTCTGGGTGCATTTATTCAAGGGTTTACAATAGACGGGCGCATGTTTTCTGGCGGTTCTTTTGATTGTTTCACGCCATTTTCGATATTTACCGGTTTTGCACTCATCTTTGGCTATGGATTGCTTGGAGCAGGTTGGTTAATTTTGAAGACAGAAGGCGAATTACAAATGGCCTCACGTCGTCAAGGGCGTTGGTGTTTCATCGGTGTCTTGATTGCAATTGGTGTGGTTTCTCTGTGGACACCGTTTATGTACCCAGACATTGAGCAGCGCTGGTTTTCCTGGCCAAACATGGCTTATCTTGCGCCGATACCGATTATTACGCTAGCAATCGCGGCGTTTGAATGGCGCTCATTAAACAACCGTTCTGAAATTGCTCCCTTTATTGGGGCAATCGGATTGTTTCTGATGTCATATCTCGGAATAGGAATTAGTCTTTTTCCTATGATTGTTCCGCATCATTTTACACTGTGGCAAGCAGCATCTTCCCCTAATACACAGGCATTTTTAATTGTCGGCACCCTGTTCCTCTTGCCAGTTATTCTCATGTATAGCGCATGGTCTTACTGGGTATTTCGTGGGAAGGTGCGTGCGGACATTGGTTACCATTAAATGTAACGGTGGAGCTCCGAACAATATTCACTTAATCATATTAGCATTAGGATAATATACTGATGAAAATAAAAGATTGGATTGATCGGATCGCGTATAAAAAATCAAAAAGAAAGCAGGCGATTATCAATGAATCTTCTGAGCAATCTTTTCCTGCAAGTGATCCTCCGTCTTGGGTAGGCGGTGAGCGGGATATTAAAAAGCCTGCTGTTGAATCACACATTATTCTTGCAAAAGAATTTCACAAAAATACCCAACAAACTTTTTTAGTGAATAACATCGAATATCATTACTATAGCCTACCTGCCGCTGAGCAGGCAGGACTCAAAGATTTATCGCGATTACCCTTCACGCTGAAAATTCTTTTAGAAAATTTAATTCGACATTTAGATGGTCATACTGTAACGGTAGATGATATTAAAGCGATAATTCACTGGACACAAAATAAAACGTCAAATTGTGAAATTGCTTATCGTCCTGCCCGCGTTTTAATGCAAGATTTTACCGGTGTACCGGCGATCGTCGATCTTGCCGCCATGCGTGCTGCTATTGAAAAGCTGGGTGGAAACCCAGAACAAATTAATCCGCTTTCACCAGTTGATCTAATCATTGATCACTCCATCCAAGTTGATCAATTCATCATTCCCGATGCATTTAAAATAAATGCAGAAAAGGAAATGGAAAGAAATCATGAGCGTTATGAATTTTTACGTTGGGGGCAAAAAGCATTTAAAAATTTCCGTGTTGTGCCACCCGATACAGGAATATGTCATCAAGTTAATTTGGAATATCTAGCAAAAACAGTGTGGACGCAGGAAATCAATGGGAAAGTGTATGCCTATCCAGATACATTGGTCGGTACGGATAGTCATACAACAATGATTAATGGTCTTGGCGTGTTAGGGTGGGGGGTAGGTGGAATTGAGGCAGAAGCTGCCATGTTGGGGCAACCTATTTCGATGCTGATTCCTGATGTAATTGGTTTGAAGCTAATAGGAAAATTACAAGAAGGCATTACGGCTACTGATTTAGTTCTTTCTGTTACTCATCTTTTACGCAATAAAGGCGTGGTGGGTAAATTTGTTGAATTTTTTGGTGAAGGATTAGAATATCTCTCCATTGCGGATCGAGCGACCATAGGCAATATGTCACCTGAATATGGTGCAACGTGTGGTTTTTTTCCAATTGATGGTGCGACACTTGATTATTTGCGTTTAAGTGGAAGAGATGAGCAAACGATCGCGCTGGTTGAAGCGTACGCAAAAACGCAAGGGTTATGGCACGATCCTAAGCAGGCTGAGCCTATTTTCACTGATATTGTTACACTTGATTTATCAACCATTCGTCCCTGTGTTGCGGGGCCAAAACGGCCACAAGACCAAGTGGAATTGCCACAATTGGCTGAGACGTTTGAGAAATTTTTGGCAGAAAATAATCGGAGTGACGAAAAGCAGAAATCATTTAGTACGGATGCTAATTATGACTTACACCACGGTGACGTGGTTATTGCTGCAATCACGAGTTGCACCAATACTTCTAACCCAAATGTACTGATTGCAGCTGGATTGTTAGCCAAAAAAGCAGTTGAAAAGGGTCTGACGCGAAAACCCTGGGTAAAAACTTCATTTGCACCAGGGTCTCAAGTGGTTACGCATTATTTAGAAAAAACTCACTTACAAAAATACCTTAATGAAATAGGATTCACCCTAGTCGGATATGGATGCACAACTTGTATCGGGAATTCTGGGCCGTTACCTGAAGCCGTTGAGAAAGCAGTCATCGAGAATGATTTAATTGTTTCCGCCGTTTTGTCGGGTAATCGTAATTTTGAAGGGCGTATCCATCAATTGGTTAAAGCAAATTGGCTTGCTTCACCGCCGCTGGTGGTTGCATTTGCTATTGCTGGAACGACGCTAATTGATTTAACAAAAGATTCGCTTGGCAACGATAAAGCAGGACATCCTGTCTACTTAAAAGATTTATGGCCAACCAATGCTGAAATTGCCCGTGAAGCAGCTATTATTACCGGAAAAATGTTTCAGGAAACCTATGCCAATATATTTACGGGAACAGACGAATGGCGCAACATGAAAATTTCCGACACACACACTTATGTATGGCAACCTGATTCAACCTACATTCAGCATCCACCCTTTTTCGATGACATGGCAGTGGTTCCTGAAAAAATAACAGACATTAAAGCTGCCAGAATTTTAGCTATTTTTGGCGACAGTATTACGACAGATCACATTTCTCCAGCCGGTTCCATAAAGCCAGATAGTCCAGCAGGAAACTATTTACAATCCAAGGGTGTCGCCATAAAAGACTTTAATTCTTACGGATCACGGCGTGGAAATCATGATGTTATGGTGCGCGGGACATTCGCTAACATCCGCATTAAAAATGAAATGGTTCCTGGTGTTGAAGGCGGTTTCACGAAATACATTCCCAGCAATGAAATTTTACCAATATATGATGCGGCAATGCGTTATAAACAAGAACACACACCCTTAGTGGTGATCGCTGGAAAGGAATATGGAACCGGTTCTTCCCGAGATTGGGCTGCAAAAGGGCCTAAACTTCAAGGTGTGATGGCGATTATTGCGGAAAGTTTTGAGCGAATTCATCGCTCAAATTTGATTGGCATGGGCATTTTACCACTGGAATTTCCTGAAGGGGTGACGCGAAAAACATTAAACATCAATGGTTCTGAACGGATTGATGTTATTGGTCTTACGGATCAAATGAAACCCCACATGCCAATCAACGCTATTATCCATAGAGAAGATGGAACCCAATCCGAAGTGACGCTGATCTCGCGCATTGACACTTTAAACGAATTGGATTACTACAAAAATGGTGGAATATTACAGCACGTCATAAGAGGAATGTTAAGAAACTAAATTGACTTCAGGTTCTAAAGAAATTCCAAATTTATTTTTAACGGAAGATTGAATTCCTTGCGCTAGCTCGAGTATTTCTGCACCACTACCATTTCCATAATTTACTAATATTAATGCTTGTTTTTCATAAACACCGACATCACCCAGTCGCTTGCCTTTCCAGCCGCATTGCTCGATCAACCAGGCAGCACTCAATTTTATTGAATCTTCGTTCTCGGTCAAGTAGTGAGGAATTTGCGAAAAAACAGTTTGTAATTCTTTGAATTGGGTGTAAGAAATAACCGGATTTTTAAAAAAACTTCCCGCATTACCTAGTTTTTTGGGATCGGGTAATTTACTGCGGCGAATATGAATGACGGCATCACTAATTGTTTTTATGTTCAGTTGGCCTTCGTGCATAGACTGCAGCGTCTCTTTGAGATTGCCATAGTCAATATGAAATTTTGGATTTTTATTTAATCGGAATACGACATTCAGGATGACGTATTGATCTTTGTGCAATTTTTTAAAGGTGCTATCGCGATAGCCAAATTGACATTCTGCATTAGTAAAGGTGCGAATAGAACCCGTTTGTAGATTTAGCGCTTCTAATTGAAAAAAGAAATCCTTTAACTCAACTCCGTATGCTCCAATATTTTGTATAGGTGCCGCGCCAACACTGCCAGGAATAAGGGAAAGATTTTCTAAACCACCATAACCTCGCTGAATGCAATACAGGACAAACTCATGCCAATTTTCTCCCGCACCCGCTTTAATCCAGTAATGATCATTATCTTCATCCAAGTGTTGAATGCCTTTAATCGCATTTTTTATTACTAGCCCAGCATAATTCTTAGTAAATAAAATATTGCTGCCTTCACCTAAAATGAGTTTCGGGAGGTTGTGAGTGTTTTGAATGGATAATAATTCTATCAATTGTTGGGTATTTTCAATCATCGCAAAATGATCGGCTTTAGCCTCAATACCAAATGCATTCAGATGCTTGATGGTGGCATTTTGTTGAATGGATACCCCAGATAGTGTTGTTATCATCGCCGCTATGAGACCTCTTTGAAATGTAAAATTATATGTCTTATTCAGTCTTAATCAATTCGGATATTGCTCCCGCCTAAGGATAAGCGGTAGGGCTAATATAGCCCAAAATTCGGCCAATTTAAATGGCGTTCCCTGCTACTTAACTGAATTTTAGGCTGTTTAACGGTAGTTATCGTAATTTTGTTCACGATTCTAATAATGGCCAGCGTTTAATCAAATTGTGGTACCAAAAAAAATACATTTAGCTGTGGTTCTTCCTTTAATCAATCACATAATTGAAAAAAACCGTAGTAGCTGGGTTTTGTTTTCAATTAAATGATAGGAGATGCACAAAAATCTCTCAAAAATTAACTATACTTAAGTATCAATAGCTTCACTTAATGAGGGTAAATGTATGATTAGTAACAAAAATTTAGTGGTCGCTGCAATGATATCGTTGGGCTTGTTGGTATCAGGCGCCGCTAACGCGAAGGCAAAATTCTATTTTAACGTTTGTATCGACTCAAGCAAAAGCGCAGCCGCCGGAGGTTTAAATTTTGGATCAATAATGAGCGGAGGAATAGGGGCGAGCAATGTAACCCCCGTGTTGGCATTGGCTAACTATGTTGGTGGTACTGGTATATTTACCGGTAGTAAATTTAATGCACCTGATTGCAAAAATGGTATGGTAAACGCCTTGGTGGAAGATCCTGCTAAGGGTGACTTTGCTAATTGGAAACCTAATGATACCCAAGTATTAAGAGAAACTGTTTTGAAACTCAATTTAGGCAGTGTAACAGGATCCGGCGTTTCGCCAGTTACTGGCGCGGTTAAGACATTTACAGGAAGCTGTGGGGATATGCCCATACCGCTTGAATGGGTTGTAGGTAGCACATCCGGTGACTGGCGTAATTTCGCTCCCGTTACCAGCAATGGCCAGGGCCTTATTAAAATTGTGGTAGTCGCTAACCTAGATAATTCGCTTACCTGTAGTTATTCACTTAATTAATAACTTTGAATGTAAAAACCCGCTGTTTGGCGGGTTTTTTAATTGTTATGTTGCTAATACATGCTCAGGTGGCACAAGCAGTATCTTAAAACTTAGCTATACTTAAGTATCAATGATTTAATTTAAAGAGGGTAACGCTATGATATGCAATAGAAATTTGATGGTCGCTGCAATGATATCGTTGGGTTTGTTAATATCAGGCGCTGCTAACGCAAAGGCGAAATTCTATTTTAATGTTTGCATCGACTCGAGCAAAAGCGCAGCTGCTGGAGGCATAAATTTTGGATCAGCGCTCGGCGGAGGAATGGGGGCGAGTAATGTAGCGCCCGAGTTGGCATTGGCTAACTATGTTGGTGGTACTGGTATATTTCCAGGTAGTTCATTTAATGTTCCTGATTGCAAAAATGGTATGAAAAATGCCGTCGTGGACGATACCGCTAAGGGTGACTTTGCTAATTGGAAACCTAATGATACCCAAGTATTAAAAGAAACTGTTTTGAAACTCAATTTAGGACAGTTGTCAGGCGTCGGCATTTCGTCAATTAACGGCGCGACTAGGCTGATTACATCGGGAAGCTGTGGGGTTATGCCGATACCGCTTGAATGGACTGTAGGCAGTACATCGGGTGATTGGCGTAATTTTGCTCCCGTTACCAGCAATGGTCAGGGCCTTATTAAAATTGTGGTTGTCGTTAGAGAAGACTATTCGCTTTCCTGTAGTTATTCACTTAATTAATGACTTGAACTGTAAAACAACCCGCTGTTTGGCGGGTTTTTTTTTAATTATTATGTTGCTTCTTGCATGCATGGCTTAAGCAGTATAAGTGACGCTGATTCTTTATTGTCAAAGTGAAAAAGATTTGAAAGGGATATAATATACCAATCGTATTTCAAGATGCGCTTTTTGCAACTTGAAGTACCCCCTGCGTGATGGGGTTTCCAAAGGGGAGAATCGCGATTCGCACCACTCATAAAAACATGGGTATATGAAAAAATAAAACACTGAAAATGAGTATTGGGTTGGTCTATGTCAGAAGCCAGAAACCAATTTAATCATTATGAATACGCTAAAATTAACTCAAGTGAATTATGGCGATTTTATATTGACGTTGGTCGTCAAAATACAAAGGAAGGAAAAGCTAAAGGCCGGGATTTATTCGAAGATGAGAAAGGCTACATGGATGGGATGTTGAGAGCGCATCATTACTTAAATAAAGAATGGGACAAAAGCTTAAGTGCTGAGTTTATACTTAATCTTCATGGGCATGCTGTGGCTAACGTGCGAAGCGCTGAGCGGGATAGGCCTGGTCTCTTGATTGATGATGACTCTCTATTACAGTTCAAAAACAATGTGTTAGTTGGGTTTGACCTTTCAACCAGCAATACCAGTATAAATGGCCTGGTTGAATGGTTTGATAAAATAATCACTGAGAAAATTCCCTATGCGACACTTCAGAAAAACTACACTTTAGCTAAAAAAGGGCCTGATGGTTTACCAGAGAATATTAATTTTGTGTTTACCGATATGCTCTATGAGGAATTGAAAAATTATAAATTAAAGAATGTTAGCGAAGCAATAACACAACTTTCCTCGGAAATTAAATTGTTGCCAGGTAAATTAGCCGAGCTGAATGTGGAGCAGGAAAATGAAGAAAAGAAAATGAAGGAATTACAAGGTTCTATCAGCAAAAAAACAAGCGATGAAGATCTTAATTGTTTGAGACAAGCTAGCTGGGAATATTTGGATAGACTAACAGTTAAAAAGATTGAGATAAATTGTGAGTTGCGTGATAAAGCTGTTTTGTTAAATCGCATGGTTGTGCTGGAAAAACTGAAAGAATTAAAAAAAGAAGGGAGGCTTGTAGAAATTGCCACCCCATTATTGAAAAAAATTAATGATTGTTTTTTTACGCCACCGCTTTATACCAGTGAGGAAAATAAATTAATAGTCCGTGAATTGATACAGAAATACCTGGATGCTATGAAGTTAGTCTCAAATGATAATGAGAGAAAATTAGATGTCATTATAGAATTTATTCAATCACTCGAACAATTGCACCCTTTTGGTGATGGAAATTGCCGCGTGTTTGTCATGCTTTTATTAAACAGCGAATTAATTAAGAGTGGTTTTCCTCCCACCATGCTAGATAACCCCAATCAATTTGACTTATTTTCTAAAAAGGAACTGGCAGATGAGATAAAAAAGGGCTGGAAATACGCTAGTCAATTTCATTCTCAGATAGCGAAGTTACCCGCTTTCAAAGAGTTATATAATTTAGTATTTGCTCCTGATAATCTATCGTTATCAACGACGATTACGCAATTATTTCACCTATTTGATCTAAGTGAGGTAAAACAGAAGCTAAAAATTTTGCTATATAAAATAAAAGACAAGAAGCTAGATATGGCAATTTTGGAAATTAACTCATTTCATTCAGTCATTCAGATTAAAGATGAGGCTATCAGGAATTTGCTTGGCAAGCTGTGCGCGCAAATTGCCTCTTTAAAGCCAATCTCACCTTCTCATCACAAAATCGAAATAACAAAATAAGATTATCGGATCGGTAGAGGGGTGTTAATGACTCTAACCGCATTCTGCTTGGACATGATCTTTTTAATTTTCCCAACCATATTTTCCAGTAAATTTTTTTTAGCGCTGGATGGTCTCCAGACCATACCGACAACTCGGGATGGTTTAGGTGAGCTAAAGGGTAGGTAGTAAACCCCATCATTTGATTTGTAAGCTAATTTTGGTATTAATGTCATTCCCGCATTAGAGGCAACCATATGCCGTAATGTCTCGAGACTGGTTGCACGAAAACCTTTTGATTCAGATGCCTTGGCTCGATGACATACATCGAGCGCCAGGTCGCGCATGCAGTGGCCATCTTCTAATAAAAGTAAGACTTTATTTTCTAAATCGGAAATTTTAATTATCTTTCGTTTTGATAATGAATGTTTAGGCGGAATGGCCAGCATAAATTCTTCTTCAAATAGCGGTAAACCAATAAAATCTTCATCTATTAGTGGAAGGCCTAATAATGCGCCATCAAGCTTTCCTTGTTTGAGCTTTGCAATCAAGGTGGATGTTTGCTCTTCGACTAAATAAATTGTTAACTTGGGAAATAATTTAGACAAACCAGGGATGATGTGGGGTAACAGATATGGGGCAAGCGTGGGAATAACGCCTAGGTGTAGCTCGCCGCTATAAGGATCGTTTGCCTGTTTTGCGACTTCTTTGATGGTTTCCACTCGGCATAAAATATCTCTAGCATGTTCTGTGATTAATTTTCCCGTTGCAGTTAATAAAGCCGTTTTACTTGTTCGTTCAATTAATTGCACGCCTAAAGAATTTTCAAGTTTTTTTATTTGCATGCTTAAAGCGGGCTGGCTAACAAAACAGGCGGCAGCCGCCATGCCAAAATGACAATGATCGGCGATTGCTACTAGGTATTTTAAGTCACGGATATTCATTGGGTTCTATATAATCATTAATTATCGATATTATATATCCATTACACTTCAAAACGCGAAGTGTAATGAGTATAAGCCATGTGTTGGAAACCCCATCGCGCAGGGGGTACTTCAAGTTGCAAAAGCGCATATTGAAGTACGAATGGTATAAAATCAACAATTAACCTAGAGCAAAGTATATTTACTTATCATAACTATTTCTTATTGATTTAGTAATATCAATATATTTCAATTATTTAATATTATCCAGAAAAATCAGGCAAGGTTGATGCGGTAACGGTTGATGGAAATGCATTCAATCATTTACCAATTGCATTATGTCTCACATGAGATAAAATATTCATTTTTTTATGATAATGGGATTTATGATTACAATTCTCGTAACAGGCGCCAGCCAAGGTATTGGCGCTGCAATCGCCAAAAAATTTTCGAGTTTGAAGGATGTTGTGGTTTTATTACTGGCTCGTTCAGAAGAGAAATTGCAGGTCGTTACAAAAGAGTGTCGGGATTTAGGCGCAGATGCACACTACTATGTTTGTGATCTAACTAATAGCGCGCAAATCACCAAAGTCACCACAGAGATTTTAGCTAAATGGCAAATACCCGATGTGCTAATTAATAACGCCGGCCTTTATCAACCTACCTTTTTTTCAAAAACAACGCTTGAAGAATTCAATCACCTAATTAGCATCAATTTAACTAGCGCATTTTTAATAACGCAAGCCTTCTTACCGAAAATGCTCGAAAAAAAATCGGGTGATATCTTTTTTGTTTGCTCAACCGCTTCCTGGCAACCCTTTACGATTAGCCCTGTGTATTGTGCTGCTAAACATGGTTTGTTAGGTCTTGCTCGTTCGTTACGCGAAGAAACAAAAGATAAAGGACTGCGCGTTGTCGCAGTCATGCCAGGTAAAACATTAACACCATCATGGGGTGAAACGACTATACCCGAAGAACAATTCATTCCAGCAGCAGATATTGCCAATGTTATTTATGATATTCATCATTTAAACCGCAGAACAAACATTGATGAAGTTATCGTTCGGCCGCGAATTAGTGGCTAAGTTTAATTGGACGGCCTGCGCAGCAGGCTTGGCCTTCTAAGAGAATATAATAAAATGATGAGCGGCAATAATCCAGAGGTAGAAAAAATTAATCTTAATGTAACAGAGCTAAAGCCTGATGAAAAAAAATGGCTAATTCCCAGTATAAAGTGGTGTATGCAAGAAGAAATTTATTATATGTCGGCGGGTAAATTTATTCAGATTAACCCTGTTCATTGTGGCTTAAATAAGGCTATTGCTTTTAAATTTCAGCAAGCGTTGATTTTTTATAAAACAGGAACACGACAGAAAGCATTTGTCATCCCTAATTATAATAAAAATGAAGAAGGTACTTATGGTTATACAGCAACCATTTCGGGAGTTGTTACTTTTTCAGCGGACAATATAGAATTCAGAGCGACACAAGATTTAATGGCAAAGTTTTTTTGGAAGAAGGGTGATAATGTCGCTGAAGAAGTAAGCTTAGCTAATCGTTTTGGCTATCTACGGCCAGTAAAGGGCCCTTATTTACTTAAGAAAAATAAATATCACGATTCAAAAAATTTTATGGTCATGCATCGTCTGCCTGGGCTGCGATTAGATTATTATTTTCAAGTAAGTATGCGAACCTACCAGCAATTAAATAGCGTTCCTTTAACCACTTTTCAGCGCTTAAGAATGATATCAGCTTTGTTTCGGGCCAGCATGCGTGTGCATGAAGCGAAAGTGGTGCATCATGATATGAGCTTAAAAAATATTCTATTTACTGTGGAGCCTTATTGTAGCGGTAAGTGGATTGATTTTGGCTTTGGCTGGGATGAGAGTAAGTCTGTTAAGAACAAATATGGTACTCTAAATTTTTTAGCACCCATTCGAAAAGGAGACATACAAACTTCAGCAGATGATTGTTTCTCAACGGGAGTGATTGCCGGAATGATGCTCGGGGCTGATTTAACTCACGGTAAAACCTTTAAAGAAACGCAAGAATTACATAAAAATTACTCATTTTTAAATTTATTTAGATTTACCCCCGAGCAAGATTTGACGCCGGTGGAAAAAAAGATGCTTGAGGATAATTTGAATAGTTTAGTGGTGAAAAATCCAAAAAATCGCTTGGGACTAGAACCTGCGTTAAATTTAGTTGAAGAAATACAATATCGTCATCTGGTAAGAAGCGGTTCTCCTGATGACGTTTTGCCAATGCTGCATGCTTTATTATGCGGACAACAGTTTCGCGCGGCATATACGGCAAGGAAGTTAACCAGTTGGTTAAATACACCAGAATTACTTGCCGTATTCAAGGAGTTATCTGCCTATTTGGTAGAGATTCATAACACGATAAACCCTTTGCGTTTTTTTCTCGAAAAAGTTGAATGTGCTCCTTTGGCTTATTTGACAGATAAAACAGCCATGTTAGCTAAGATAAATGAATGGACAACTTCTTTCACTCTAATTGAGGAACAGCTAAAACAAATAAAAGAACGCATTTCATCGGCAAGTTCACGTGCCATTTCAGTTGAAGACCGTGCCAGAGTGAGCGCGATGAATGCCAGTTTGGATCGATTTGAAGCGTATTTTAAAGTAGCGGTCTATTTCGATGACTTACCATTTATGTTGGAAGCTATTACACGGAAATTAACTCGTTTACAGATGAAGTTAAATACCTTACAACCATCCGTCCGGGTCACGCCGAATGTGCAACTCTTCCAACTCGCACCGTTGTCAATGGTGTCTGTCGCTAGAGGTCAAAAGCGTCCTTACTTAGAGCCGAAATAATTTGCTATAGATTTTTATTGTTTTTCGCCCTAGGATTGCGCATTCGCGTTATTATAACCACAATAAGGAAATACTGATGCCAAAATATGCGATTTTCTTTCGCGGGGATTCAAGGGCTCCTGCGGAACGGTTTGAATCTGGATTTCAGCCGATAAAGCCAACCCTGGGGCAGCCCTTTGAGACAAATAATTTTGCAGCAGGCCCGAATGCGGTTTGTGTAACCGGTGATTTAGAGGTGAGTGCTAAATTTCCGTTGGACAGTACTGAAGCGTCCTGGATTTATGTTATTGCCATTGACACTGCTCAGCAAGATGAAAACCAGTATCTTAATTTTTACGAAAGAGAATTACCTAAAGTAACTGATGGCGATATAGTGCCCTTTGCGTTAATGCTTTATTTTACTAAAGAACATTTAGTGGATAATATTTCAGGAAGCCAAATTTTAGGTGCCTTCCCGATCCAGCGGAAATTCTTATTTGATGTTCATCCAAGGGGTACTTTCTTTTGCTTTGAAATGTCTGGAAAATTGGTTTGCAATGAGAAAAGCGTGGTGCTACTAACGCAGCATCCGGAACTACAGAAAGAATTAGCAGAAATTAATCAAAAGTACTCCAAAAAAGATCCTATCTCTTTAAAAGAATTCATAACACAGCACGAAGAAATTTATCTTGGCGAGCCCGGCCATATGCTGTTATACCGTGTTGCATTTTATGCTAAAAATAAAGCATCACCCTCTAGTCGTTTGTTTGCAAATCCTGAGCAGATGCACCAAGAAAATCGAGCGTTACTAGAGCGAATTTCACGCGGAGAGCTAGATAGCCAAATTATGCAGGAAAAAAAGTCACTTATGCCGTTAGTTGATAAATCATTTGTGAAGAGTTTTAATTTGATTGATATGAAAAATCATACCGATAAACAGTTAGTTATCGATCAACTAGAAAAATACTTTGATCCTAAGCATGAAAAAATTCCAGAAACATTTGCCTATTTTAAGAGTTAATCACACGGGCGTAATAATCAAGCGCAGTTTCACTTTCATTCGAAATTGCGTTTGCCTCAGGTGGCGTTATGCGCAATTCGTCAAGTGATATGACATGCGCTTCAGTGTCAAAATGAATAGGAACCACTGGTTGCGTTGTTTTTATTTTTAATCTATTAAAAATATTTTTAGTTGATTCGCGTGCTACAATGGCGGTTATTAATGCAGTTTGGTTTGGCACAAAGGAATCTCCTCGAGTAGAAAACGATCCCACTGCGGATTCACCGATTCCTAGCTGATTGCGTATGGTATTACCCCATGAGAACGGCGACACTTTTCCTTCGCTAAACACATTAATCGCATACACTTGATCATGATCCAACTCATTCAACAATGCTGCTGCACTAATATGAAATTCACCGCTAGCATACAGCATGGAAGCCGTCAGTGCTCGCGCCTGGAAAAGGGGCAATCCAAAGACTCGATACGCATTTTCTGCGGCAACGTCTTCCATCGCAATGTAACCACGATCGGCAAAAACCTTTAACTTAATGTGGTAATGTTGTTTAAAATAAGCGGCGACTTTTAACGCAATGGGTACACCCGAGCAATAAGCATACAAGTGAATGTTTTGCTCCACTTCAGCATTTGACCAATTATGGCGCTCCGCCAAATCATAAACTTCTGCTATACCGGCATTGACCAGTTGAATTAATGAATCAACCGCATTTTTTTTGGTAACGCCAGGATAATTGAAAAGACGGGTGTTAACTTTTAATGTTGGTTGTTGTTTAACAATTCTATCAATGTGTTTTTGATAATAACTGCTGGTCGCATTAAAACAAAGTCGGTAATTTGAAGTGCCTGGAAAAGGGATATCAACAGTGTCGATAATAATGCCATCTATGCCTTTTACCAAGGGGAACGTCCGCGTAGGGGGAAGGGAAATAGGGTGGAGCACGCTGTGAAGCAACTGAAATGCTTTGGTATCTTCAGGTGTTTCTTTGGGCCCAACTTCTTCTGCAATGGAGCGCTTGCCAATCGGAACTTTACTATTTTGTTTAAACATGGCTGGTGCAGCAAAGACCACGGCTCTGACTAGAGGGTTACCAACAAATTCGGGTAAAATAATGCTGAGTGCGGAGACAATGCTTCCACCGATGGAAATAAATAGTAACCCAAGTGCATTTTTTCTAACGGTTTTGAGCGAGGAGGGGGTAGAGAGACTATCGATTAAATTAAGGGCGATTTTCACTGTGAGTGAAACAATACTGGTGATGGATAATGCAAAGGCTAATAACCAGGTTAACCGTTGCAACAATGGGCGGAATAAGTAGCGCCAAAACCATGACGTTCTGATGTAGCGATCCGTATTTGATGTGTTTTTGAGCTCTTTTCTTTGCATGCAATGCATAATCCCTATTTGACACCTGATTGCGGCGTATCATTGCACATGAAATTTGGCTTTTCAAGTGAGATAAAGCATTACTTTGAGCACTTTGATAACTTAATATCCTTGAGCTGCGTCCAAGGATTTATTATGTAACGTTTTAGTGAGCAGCCCCTAATACAGTAGGCACCTCATCTGATAGAATTAATCATCAAATAAAAATTTGCTTGGCGTGATCACTTTAACAGCTGTGGCAAGTGTTTCTATCGCTGCGTCTTCTCAATTTATCTTAACCACTAATACCTGAATGTCAGCACCCTGCTTGAAATCATCGGAATCAATACGCACTATTGCTCTTTCATTCTTTTTCATGATTCTGCATCTGGCCGCGTTACCCGGATAAATTTGTTCTCGCTACCCGCGATTACGAATTAGCAACAATTTTACCTGCAGTAATTAGTCGAATAACAACTGATGCACCACATCTACGATTATCAATTATTTCGCAGCTAGGAGATGATTTAAGCTCACTTGAGCATCACAGCATCGATTTTATTCTGTCTGGCACCGATAAAACACCCGCAACATTGCATCCCGTGTTACAGCGTGGCATGAACTTAAAATCGTATATTGAAATGAAACACTGTTTAGTGACGATTCCCAGTTTTGGTTTGGGATACGTTGATATGTTGCTAGCAGAAAAAATCTTAAACATAACGTAGCAGTTCGCATGCCACATTTTTTAGCTGCTTCACATATTGTTGAGCATTCCGAAATGGATGCGGAAGGTTATCAGGGAGTATTCAGGCAAGGTTGCATCGGGTTAATTGCATGACCCCGCTCTTCATCCTTATGTTTTGCTGAATATAAATCAGGAAAATTATCGATGAATATTTTATCTTCCAAGCTTAATTTACAAGACAAAGCTTGAAAGTTGCTACGGATATGGTCTTTTTTATCCATTCCTGGAATTGGGATGATGTGAGTACCGTGCTGGCGTATCCAGGTCAGGTTTAGCGCATAAGGTGATAACTGATATTTCTCTTGGAGTGTTTGATAAAGAGAGTGGCTTGTTAATTTTTGATGATCCGCCCATCCACCTAAAGGGCAATAAGCAATATAATAAATTCCATGCGTTTTGCAAAAATCGATCAAGCCATTTCGAGCATCTTCTTTGCAAAAAGGATTAAACCTATTTTGTATCGCTGCTACTTTTGTCATAGAGCAAGCGAGCTGCGCTTCACGCAAGTCAACATTAGCGATACCTATGTTTATTATTTTACCTTCATCCTTAAGTTTGATTAATTCGCCAAAAGATTCAGCTAAGGGAACTTTAGGATCGGGGCCATGCAAATAATAAAGTGAATGGGCATTAATATGGAGATTAAGCAAGCTTTGTTCACATGCTTTGCGAAGCTGCTGAGGATGCCCATTGGTTAAACTCCATCCTGCTTGTGGACGGTCCGCACCTCCTTTGCTGGCAACTAACACTTTACCGTGTGCGTTTATTGAAGTGACTGCTTTATAAATAAGTTTTTCATTATGACCACGGTCAGTGTTATCTAGTCCGTAAACATCTGCTGTATCAATGAAATTTCCACCTAGCTCAATAAAAGAGGTAATCACTTCAATTGCATCTTTTTCGTTTGGCCTGCCTGGTATAGATAAAGGCATTGCGCCAAGACCAATCGGAAAAATAGACTTCATACGCATATCAGCATGGTATAAACTTGTTCGTGGCTTGGGAGGGGTTGCAAGCTTCATTTGTCTTATTAATAACTTATTGTATAACTATACATTATAGAATATAGACAATCTAGACTTAAAGTAAACCAAAATAAGCTGTAGAATTCATCAAAATAGTTTGATTAAAAAATGCTTCCAAAGTTTTTTTGTTTAAAGTTTTTCCGATTAATAATTAATTTTCAGCTTGTTATTAGGTGAGAATTATATGTATTTGTATATACTATGCAATCCATTAAATCAAGGTACCCGTTATGTCAGTGACAAGAGCTTATAAAGAGGGTGATGTTGCAGCAGTTAGATTTTTAACCCGAACAAATCCAAAAATTGATTTAACTGAAATGGATGAAAATGGTGACACTGTTTTGCATCTGGTCGTCAATAATTTGCTTGAATTCGCTCAAAGAAGAACGTCACTAACTAAAGTAGACGTGCTAAAATTTATAGAGCGCATGGAGATATTATTACAAGAAGGCTTTGATCTTAATTTAAAGAATAGAGCAAATTTATCTGTTATAAATAATTTTTTCCTTAATAGGCTAAGCCCTTTATTGAGAATAAAAGTGGATGCAGATATGGATATAAAAAAGGAATTTATAAAATTGATATTGAAATACTCACCTCAAATTACGTCAATATTTGACGCAATCAATTATCTTGATCTGCGAACTAATCCCGAACGGCAGAAAGAGTGCTTCTCCTATCAGTACTCCCATTTCCAGTTAACATTAAGTATTGGTGTTGGCCACATTAAAAAATATATTTTTGATTTAATAGAACCAAAAGAAATGCCGTTATCCTTTTTATTAAATTTTGTCGCCCGTATTGATAAAGGGGATTTTGAAAAATTATTTGTGCATCCGTCTGATGTTGCTGATTTTAGAAAAAAACTGATGATACAAATTACTTTTCTTAAGAATAAATCTAAGCTGATAGCCGCATTAGAATACCTCATTTTGGCGATTAAAGATCATGAGCTAACAATAATACGCGGTATGATTTTTAATTCTGAACAATTACCTCTCTATACTTTGTTAGTTCATATAAATGAATTGAATCTTCTCCCGCAAAGGTATAAATCCGCTATTGAGAATCTATTAAAACTATTCAATACTAATATAATCTGCTTGCAAAATATTAAAGCATTACCAGCAGATTTATCGGAAGTGGAAAAGCAGATAATCAGTGCTATATGTACTCGGCTTAATGATGGATTAGCGTTAAGTGCTCATTTCATGTTGGCAAAAGAAAGTTTTGCAAAAAGCTCTCAAGGTTATTGTCACAAGTTATTAAACTCTCATAACTCTTTCTTACAGGCAGAAAGATCTCGGCAGCGTCAGCATTGTGCACTAGCAGCTGAAAGCAGAGTTGCAAATTTTAAAATGTCACAGCAGTGATGCATGGGGTAATACCACTGATTCCGCAGTAGGATTAAAAGCAGCTAGACGTATGGGGTGGCGGTTTAAAAAATGAATCATTATTTCTTTATCAGGTTGTTTTGCTTTTATTTAATATTGCTTGTTTCAGGGTGCAGTACGTATAACCCATCTATTCATCAATATGCTACTGAAAAGCTAAATAAACTTACTCCGCATTATGTATCTACTCAAAAAGGTCAAATTGAGTATTATCGCTCTGGCAATGGTACGCCTGTTATATTAATCGCGGGATATGCAACGGATATTTCAAGTTGGAATCGGGAATTCCTAGCAACGTTAGCGCAACATCATCAAATTATTGTTCCTAATAATCGTAACGTGGGTGGTTCGAAAATATCATCAGCCTCGTATCAAGCGGATGATTTGGCAAATGATACGTATCACTTGATTCAAACGCTAGAGTTAAAAAATCCGACCGTAGTAGGCATCTCAATGGGCGGAATGATAGCACAAAAATTAGCTGTCCTTCATCCTCGCGCGATAAGCCATCTAATATTAATCAATACGGCCATCGCTGGTGATCAAGCGGTTCTGCCAAAACCTGAAATAAAAGAAAAATTATTAAATTTGTCTAAGCATAAATTTAGGGTTTATCTCACAGCGATTGATATATTTTTTCCGCCTAAATATAAAATGAAAATGGCATATTCCTTAATAGTTGATCGCTTTCAGCCGCTAAAATTTACAGAAATTGATTCTGAATTAGTTATGCCAAAACAACAGAAATTAATTTTGAACTGGTTTGATGACAATGCTACGGCAAAAAAATTAAATAAATTGAAAATCCCTGTGCTTATTTTAAATGGCGAATCGGATATTGTCATTCCGCCAGTGAACAGTGCTATTTTAGCCAGCAATATTCCACATTCTCATTTAATTCGCTGGAAAGAGGGTGGGCACGCAATGATTTACCAATACCCAGAAGAGATTGGAAGTGAAATAAATAATTTTATTGATGCTAATAAAGTGGGATAAATAGCCCTAACTTCGTATATAGGACAGATATATACCCATTACACTTCAAAACGCGAAGTGTAATGGGTATAGGCCCATGTTTTTA
>CAZQXH010000017.1:0-67821 GCA_964597435.1 uncultured Coxiellaceae bacterium
AATTAACACCTGAGGTGACCGCTGCCTGCACGCGCTTGGCTGATGCGGGTATTCCGCTTGGTAGCCAAACGGTGTTACTGCAAGGCATTAATGATGATGTTGCGATTATTAAGCGCCTCATGCACGGCTTACTGAAAATTCGCGTGCGTCCTTATTATATTTATCAATGTGACCCCATCTCAGGCTCTGCACATTTTCGAACGCCCGTTGAAAAAGGCTTAGAAATTATGCGCGGTTTACGCGGGTTTACCACCGGTTATGCCAACCCCACGTTTGTGGTTGATGCCCCGGGTGGAGGTGGCAAAATCCCGCTACTGCCCGATTACATTGTGGGACGGGAAGGGGATGATTTATTACTAACGAATTTTGAAAACCAAATTTACCGCTATGCCGATCCAGGTGGCACACTCGGCACGAGTCAAAATGCGTTGCGCGAACAAGGTTTTCAATATGATAGCTGTAGTGGTGTTTATAAAACGGTGGAGTAATGAAAGTAGGATTAACATACGATTTACGCGATGATTATTTAAATAACGGTTTTAGTTTTGAAGAAACGGCTGAATTTGATTCCATTGATACCATTGATGCCATAGCTGGTGCGTTAAGAGAGCTGGGTTATACCGTGGATTGCATTGGGCATGCGCGGGAGTTAACGCGGCGATTAGTGGCCGGCGAGCGCTGGGATTTGGTATTTAATATTGCTGAAGGTTTGTACGGTACGGGACGAGAAGCCTTGGTGCCGGCTTTGTTGGATGCCTACCGCATTCCGTATGTTTTTTCAGGCCCCGTTACCATGGCTGTGACACTCGATAAGTCCATCGCAAAACGGTTAGTGCGCGATCAAGGCATTCCCACCGCACCTTTTACTATTGTGCGTTCCATGCATGATTTACGCCAATTTGCTTTAACCTTTCCCGTGTTTGCTAAACCCTTAGCAGAGGGAACCGGTAAGGGAGTGAGCTCTTCTTCCTACATTCAAACCTTAGACGAATTACATCAACACTGTGATCACTTACTAACAACTTTTCGCCAACCCGTTTTAGTTGAAACGTATTTGTCGGGACGTGAATTTACGGTGGGCTTAATTGGTAATCAAGATAAAGTCGAAGTGGTGGGGGTGATGGAAGTCAGCTTAAGCGCCCAGGGTGAAAAATATGGCTATACCTTGCTGAATAAAGAACATTTTGAATCGAATATTCATTTATCCATTGTCGATGATGCGGAGGCGAAACGGGCTGCTGATACCGCATTAAGAGCGTGGCATGCGCTAGGCTGTGATGATTGTGCGCGTTTTGATTTACGCTCGGATGGTCATGGTATTCCACACTTTTTAGAAGTGAACCCCATTGCTGGCTTAAATCCAGAGCGCTCCGATTTAATTTTATTGCAAACCATGCAAGGTGTTTCTTATCTCGAATGTATTCGGCGCATCATGCGGGCTGCGACTAAGCGCCTCCATCTACCTGCTCCCCATGAAATGGTAGCGGTATGCGCATCGTAATTTTACACAACGACGTCAGCCCTAATGCGCCATTAGACGATCAAGAAACGTTATGGCAAGCTCAGGAAATTACGAATGCCATTCAGCGTTTAGGGTATGAAGCAAAAACCATTGCTTGTCAGGAGGATTTGGCTAAGCTTAAACAGCAGCTAGAGCATGACAAGCCCGATGTGGTCTTTAATTTAGTCGAATCTTTTTCGGGTAGTAGCACCGCCATTCATTTGCCCGCTTTGCTCTGTGAGCAATTAACGATTCCTTTTACGGGCGCAAATTCCGCCGCCATTGCCTTGACCACTAATAAATTATTAACCAAGCGTTGGCTAAAAGCGGGGAATTTACCAACACCTGATTGGTATAGTTATGCTGAGTGTGCACACCTAACCGAGTTGGCGGCGCCTTATATTGTGAAATCCGTCACCGAAGATGGCTCACTTGGCATTGATCAAACCTCCATTGTGGAAACCGCGCGCGACCTTAAGCGCGTATTGCAAGAGCGGATTCAAAAATGGGGCGGTGAGTGGTTTGCGGAGCGTTATGTGCCGGGCCGTGAGTTTAATATCAGTGTGTTGGCTGAAAACGACAAAGTAACGGTTTTACCACCCGCTGAACTTGTCTTTAATAATTTACCGCAGCATGTGAAACCCATTGTGGATTATGCCGCCAAATGGCAAGAAGATAGCATGATGGCGCAAGCCACCACGCGTCAATTTGCTTTTGCAGAAGAAGAGGCGCTATTGCTTTCTCAATTGAAAACACTAAGTGCAGCGTGCGCGTCATGGTTTAAGTTAACGGGGTTTGCGCGCATTGATTTTCGTGTTGATGCGGACTGTAAGCCTGCTATTTTAGAAGTGAATACAAATCCATCCCTGGCGCCGGATGCGGGTTTTGCTACTGCGGCTTTTCAAGCGGGAATGGATTATTCACAATTAATCGATCGTCTTTTAATGAGTGCAAGGAGCCAATATGCCGTTTAAGCCGAATATTTACACGCAAGTAAAAGATATTGACCCTTCGCGTATTCAACAATTAACCACTAAAACGGGTTTTTTTTCGAAAGAAGAAATTAATGTTGCTACTGAAGTTGCGACCGAACGTTTAATGCGTGGTATTGAATCCGGATATGAATTTATTTTAGCGGAAATGGATGGCAAATTGGTTGGGTATAGTTGTTTTGGCCGCGTGCCGACAACACTTGATCGTTATGATTTGTATTGGTTAGCGGTTGATCCGGATTTACAGGGTCAGGGTTTAGGGAAGACTTTGTTGGATTATACGGAAGATGCCATTAGTAAATTGCATGGCAAGCTGTTGTTTGTGGATACCTCCGGCCGTGAACAATATGAGCCCACGCACGCTTTTTATAAACATAATGGTTATCAATTGGTAGCAACGGTGCCGGCTTATTATCGTGACGATGATGATAAGTTAATTTTCTGTAAGAAACTTTAGTTGGTACGGGGTCCTGCCATTTGAAGGACCTCGTTTCGCCCGTTTTGTCCGCGGGACGAGATGTTAAGCACAAAAAATAGCAAAGCACGCATTGGGTGCGTATTTTTTAATCTCCATTAAAATTCCCCCGCTTTCCAACCCTCAAGCCATCCTTTAGACTGGTAGAAGGTAATAACAAGTTGATTGATCATGGAAATTCAAACGCCTTTAAAATCCTATTTGCGTTGCACGGCTTTTTGTACAGCCGTTAGCTACGATATTCTAGGCTTAACGAGTTTTTTTAAAAAGAAAGGTTACCTGACTAAAACCACTAAAGACATGTTGCACGTTTCCAATGTGAAACGACCAGGTGATTTGTTTTTCTTTAATCACGGTTGTTTTGTTAGCTGGGGATTTAAAAAATCTTTTGAAGATAAAATATTAGAATTTGTGCGGCCTTTTGCGCATCAGCCGATGCAGCACATTGAGACGGACCATTTTTTATATTATTACAATCAAGTTACCTCAATTGATACGCAAGAGCACTTTCACGCGGATATTATTAGCTTAAATACCGAAGAACCCGATATTAAATTAGCCATGTCTTATGGATTAGCACAATCAATTAAGCTCGAAGCGTTTGAAGAAACCATTCAAGATGCCATTCGAAAAAATAATTATTTGCCAGAAGAAATTGCTAAAAATGGTGCAATCTCCTTAAACCGCAGTGCCATTTTTCGCCGCATTGGTGAAATTTTTATTGTGCGCAGTTCCATTAATTTGAACATTGAATATTTGGATGCGCCAGAATTTTTCTGGCGCAAACCGAATTTAGAACCTTTTTATATTATGGTAAAAAAGTTTTTAGATATTCAAAGCCGCGTTATTGTGCTTAATCAAAAGCTCGATATGTTGCAAGAACTTCTCGATATTTTAAATAGCCAAGTGCAGCATCGCCATTCCAGTTTGTTAGAAAGCATTATCATTTTGCTGATTGTGGTTGAGATTATCATCTCCCTCTTTCAATTCCACGTGGTTTAAAAATCATATAAGCTCAATGGGAGGCGTGGCTTGATGGTCCCTTGGCGAATGGGATGATCTAGCACATGGCAAACATAAAAGCGCGGAATATTGAAGGTGGTTTTTTTATCAATTTTGCGATATTGCTGTTCGGCATTAAATTCATTGATTACCGCAGCTTCGCCGCACCACTCATTTAATGTCAGTAAACTATCCACATCGTCGAAATAAACGGGTAGGGCTGGCAAATATTTTTCAGGATTTGCATCAGTAAATAAACGCATGGCGCGCTTAGTGGAAGAGTAAAAATCTAAGTCAACGGAGACAAAGCCAATTTTTGCCGTGCCTATTTTCTCAAGTACTTGTGGGACAGTATCACCCACATCCCCAATAATGAGTTCGGCAAAATGCGGTAGTTTTTGGCGAAGCAATTCAGGGTCTTCTAGTTTAAAATCGCCTGCTGTCCAAAGTTCGGGATGATCACGGTAGTCGGAAACTTCGGGCAAGCCAAAACCCCCATCAAGACCATACACTTTAATATCTATATTAAATAAATCGCGGAAGACGTGAGCCGCTTGGCATAATTCCAGCAGCCCATTCCCTTTGGCGACACCTAATTCGATTGCGACAATTTGATCATAGCCACAATGAATGGCTTGCTGTACGCCATGGGCTAGTGATAAGGCGTAATATTGCCGTCCCAGGTTAACCCGCCCGCTGCGAATCGTTTCTCCGATTTGCTTAAATAAAGCGATCGAACCTTCGCGGGTTAAAGTGGAGGGGTCTGGTTTCTGGATGGAATTCATATCAAATGCCTCCCTGGCAAATGCAAAATAACATGATAGCAATTAAGTTTAAGGTCTTCTATGCCTTAAGCGTTAAGTATTATATCTCGATTTAGATTCTAAGCGTACCATGGGAAACCCTTCCGGGTGGTGCTTTTGGATGAAGGTGAGTAGGCGTTCCCGTACTATGGCGCGCAAATCGCCCAATTGATCGGCATTTTCAGCGCTCACTTGTAAGCGCAATTCCACGGAGCGTTCCGAAATGGCGGCAACCTGTAATTTGCGCGCCCGTTGGTCCCAAAGCGGTTCTGCATCCAAAATGCGTTCGAATTCGGCGCGTAGCGGTTCAATGGGCATGAGAAAATCAATGAAGATAGAAAAACTGTCACAGAGGTTTTCACCTTCACGAGACCAGTTCTGAAATGGCTTATCAACGAAATAGCTAATGGGCACAATTAAGCGGCGCTTGTCGCCTAACTTCAAACGCACATTCGTAAACGTAATTTCCTCAACCATGCCCCAAGTATTTTCTACCATCACCATATCACCAATTTTAATGGGCTGTGATAAAGCGATTTGTAGACCTGAAAACAAGGAAAACAACCCTTTTTGGGCTGCGAAACCCACAATCGCTGTTAAGAAACCGGCTGAGGCAAGTAAGCTTATGCCGATGTTACGTACGCTATTGAAGCTCATTAAAATGGCCGCTAGCGTGATTAAAATAATCATTAAGGTGGCTAGGTTTTTGCTGAGATGCAATTTGGTTTGTAATGTTTTAATGCGATTACGATCTTTTTTGCCTATGAGACCAATTTTATGCATTAAAAACGTTTCAATCGTGTCTAGCATCTGGACCGCGAGCCAACCGATAGAGCTGATAATGATGACGGTAATCATTTTGTTCGCAATGATAAGACCCGTTTGTGAGGGGCTTAGCATGGTCAAGGTAATGTTGACAGCGGCGAGTAAGAAAATAATCCGTAACACTTTGCGTAAATTGCTGAGCATCATGGTGCCAACGGGATATTGTTCGTGGTAGCGATGCTCTAAGCTTTTTAGAATGAGACAAAGGCTTATGTAAAAAAAGGAGATAAAGGCAAAAGCAATAAACACATCGCCAATGTGTTCAGTGACATTAAATATATTCTTGTAGCGGGTGATGTTGAATAAATTATCAATATAACCCAGAAAATTAAAAATAAGCCCCAAAACCAGGTAGAAGAATGGCCAACCAATGGCTTGTCGTATGATGCGCGTGGATAAAAAGCTTAATTTTTTTTCGCCAAGCATGCTAACTACCTTGCTGGGATGAGTGAATTATTATGGCAAAAAAACGGGCAGCTGTCATGTTGTGACATGGCTTGGGGGAGGAGATGGTAAGAAAAAGCCATGCCAAACGAATGTTGGCATGGCGATAAAAACTAACTAGCTCTTGTCAGCTTCAGAAGCAGCTGGTGCGGCAGCTGGCGCTGCGGCGGCAGTAGCAGGTACGGTACGAGCAGACAATTTTTCTTTAATACGGGCTGCACGACCACTTAAATCACGCATGTAGTAAAGTTTGGCACGGCGCACATCGCCACGACGTTTTACTTCAACGGAATCAACGGTTGGGCTGTAGGTTTGGAAAACGCGTTCCACGCCAACGCCGTGAGAAATTTTACGCACGGTAAAAGCGGAATTTAAGCCGCGGTTACGTTTAGCGATAACAATGCCTTCGAAGGATTGTAAGCGGCTACGCTCACCTTCTTTTACTCTCACTTGAACGACCACGGTGTCACCAGGGTGGAAGGATGGCAAAGGACGAGCCTTTTGCATTTGGCTATCTTCAAGTGCTTGGATAATTTTGTTTGTCATGTTCTATATTCCCCTAACAAGTGGTGCAATCTTAACTATATTTGAATCAATTTTCGAGCTTCTTTTGCGAATAATTCGCAATAAATTCGTTTAGTAAGCCAACTTCTTCAGAAGTAAGGCATTTTTTAGTCAATAAGTCCGGTCGCCTTGACCAAGTTTTGCCCAATGATGCTTTTAAACGCCAGCGTTCAATGTTGCCATGATGTCCGCTTAATAAAATATCCGGTACATTCATGCCATTTAATGTCAAAGGGCGGGTGTATTGCGGGTATTTTAGTAAGCCGGAGGTGAGTGAGTCTTGATCAATTGAATCACTATCACCCACAACACCGGGAAGCAGGCGGGTAATAGTATCCATCATCACCAAACCGGCTAATTCGCCACCGGTTAAGATGTAATCTCCAATTGACCATTCTTCGTCCACCGCCATTTCAATGACACGTTCATCAATACCCTCATAACGGCCCGCCAAAAGAATCAGGCTTTCGGTGCTAGCGGCAAATTGCTCGGCAGCTGCCTGGTCAAAATGACAACCTTGAGGGGATAGATAAATGACTTTGGCGGGCGTTGGTGCGGCCGCTTTGGCGGCGGCAATGGCACTTAATAATGGTTCCGCCATCATCACCATACCCGGGCCACCGCCATAAGGGTGGTGATCTACGGTTTGGTGTTTATCTTTAGTGAAGTCACGAGGGTTAAAGGTTGCAAGCGTAATGCGTTGATCGCGTAGTGCTCGCCCAGTGATACCGAATTCAAATGCAGAGCGGATTTCAGGAAAAAGGGTAATTAAACCAAACCACATTAAATTAATTCCCAGTCGACAAGAATTTCTTGTTTTTCCAAATCAACTTTGCGAATCACTGAACCGAGTAAAAAAGGAATGCCGTGCTCTTTCTCGCCTTTTACCACCAATACGTCATTGGAACCGGTTTCAAGGATAGAAATTACTTTTCCGTAAAGAGTGCCATCTTGATTGATGACGGCTAAGCCAATTAAATCAGACCAGTAATATTCATTTTCAGCGGGGGCGGGTAGTTGCGAGCGGGGCACGCCTAATAAAGCATTGGTTAAGGCACGGGCCGCTTCCGGTGAGTCGAAACCTGCAAATTTGGCTAATAGCCCTTTGCCATGCGCATGAGCGCTTTCCAGTTTGATCGTTTTAAAAGGGGCGCCGGCAATGGCGACTGACCATGGCTGATAATTCAAAATGGCTTCGGGCCCATGCTCAGAAAAAGCTTGTACTTTGACCCAGCCACGCACACCGTGCGGAGCGCCGATTTTGCCAATGGTAATGTAAGTGGTTTTAGTCATAAGAGAATTCCCCCAACCTCATGGGTTGGGGTTATGGAATATCAACGCAATAGGGTTAAGCAGCAACTACTTCGGAATGGATGCTGATTAAATGTTTAACGCGATCAGAAGCTTGCGCGCCTTTTTTAATCCATTCTTGAATGCGTTCAATATTTAAATTTAATTTAACTTCTTTACCCGCTGCGATGGGGTTGTAAAAGCCAACATTTTCAATAAAGCGGCCATTACGGGCGCGGGCTTTGTCAGCAACAACCACATGATAAAATGGGCGTTTTTTGGCGCCACCGCGAGCTAAACGAATTACAACCATGATATACATTTCCTCAATTAGTCTTTCTTAAAGCAAAATAGTGTTCGGTAAGGTGTCCGAAGGGGCAGGATTATACGTTAGTCCATGAAAAAATCACAACTATTTATTAACCCCGCCCACCGCACTTAGAACGGCATACCGCCAGGGGGCATGCCACCCATGCCGCCGCCGAAGGGGAATTTACCGCCGCCGGCCATGCGCATCAAGTTCTTCATGAACCCACCGCCTTGCATCATTTTTTTCATCATTTTGCGCATTTGATCGAATTGCCTTAATAACGCATTCACCTTTTGCACATCCTTACCCGACCCTTTTGCGATACGAACTTTTTGAGAATGACGAATATTTTCCGGGAAACGGCGTTCTTTTGGCGTCATGGAATTGATGATGGCTTTCACTTCTTTGATCTTATCATCATTCATCTTATCTTTAAGGTTTGCGGGTAGTTGGTTCATTCCAGGCAACTTACTCATGATGCCCATCATGCCGCCCATTTTGTTGATCTGCTCTAATTGGTCTAAGAAGTCATTGAAATCAAAGGTTTTATCTTTTTTGAGTTTCTTAACGAACTTAGCCGCTTTTTCTGTGTCCAGGTTTTTTTGCACATCTTCTACTAAGCTCACGATATCGCCCATGTCTAAAATGCGCGATGCTAGGCGATCGGGGTAGAAGGGTTCTAAGGCGTCGGTTTTTTCACCGATACCCATGAACTTGATGGGCTTGCCTGTAATGTGGCGAATGGAAAGGGCGGCGCCGCCTCTTGCATCACCATCGGTCTTGGTTAAGACGACACCGGTTAGGGGTAGGGCATCGTTAAACGCTTTGGCCGTGGTCGCCGCGTCTTGACCGGTCATGCTATCAACCACAAATAAGGTTTCGATGGGGTCAATGGCTGCGTGCAGGGCTTTGATTTCTGCCATCATGGCATCGTCAATGTGCAAACGGCCGGCGGTATCGACGATTAAAACGTCAACCACCTTGTTTTTGGCTGCTTGAATCGCGCCTTTGGCAATATCAACCGGTGCTTGATTAGTGTTACTCGGGAAAAACTGTGCGCCAACGGTTTTAGCCAAGGTTTCTAATTGATCGATGGCGGCCGGGCGGTAAACGTCGGCACTGGTGACCATGACGCTTTTCTTTTGTTCAATTAAATGACGCGCTAATTTGGCGACCGTGGTGGTTTTACCCGAACCTTGTAAACCAGCCATTAAAATGATGGCAGGTGGGGCGGCTTTTAAATTGAGGGCTTCATTGTAGTCACCCATGATATGCACTAATTCATCATGCACAATTTTAATCAAGACATCGCCGGGCGTTAAGCTGCCCATGACTTCGGTGCCGAGTGCTTTGGGTTTTATGTCTTCAATAAAGGTTTTGGCGACAGGAAGTGCCACATCTGCTTCTAATAAAGCGGTACGCACACTGCGCAAAGCTTCTTCGATATTGGCTTCGGTTAAACGTCCTTGGCCCGTTATTTTCTTGATAACGGAACTTAAGCTGCTGGTTAAATTGCTAAATGGGCTATTCATGTGTTTCTTAACTCGGTTGGTGAAAAGTGGCTGAAGTATACCTAATACACTTCAAAAAAGCGAAGGCATGCTCTCTTCTCCCCGAAAAGGGAGGGTAAGCGGAGGCCAAGCATCTTTCCAATGTTATTTATTGAATCCCGCAACCCCACTTCTTTTCTGCTCGAGGTATAGCATCGCGAGTGGCTTTTCTACCAAACATTGAGTTAGCCAATAACGGGGATTTTTCATCAGCCGATTTTGCGCTAATCGTAATCCGCGCCATGCCAAAATCGTCATCATGATTAATGGAGCTTGAAGTCGCTGCCGGCGTATTTTTTGATTTCTGATCCGGATCACTGTCCACTTTTGCAGGTTCTTTGTGCACTAAATTAAACCCAGTGGTGACTGCCGGTTGTGGCGCGTTTTGCCAGTAAGTAGCGCAATAATCATAAAGGCGTTTCATGCGCGCTGGTAATTTTTCTAAAAACTCGATGACATCGCTGGTGTTTGAAGCGGTTACTTCCACCGTTTTTTGCGCGAAGATAACCCAGCTAAAAAGATCGTACCAGAGGGAGTGCAGTGAATCAGAAAAATTAAAATCGATGGCGGCTTTTTCATAAAAAGAGCGATTGAGTGGCTGCATCATATAAGAGAGTGAAACTGCCAAACCCAGTGTTAGCATAAAGCCTGCCACGTCAGCTTTTTTAAATTTAGCGCGGGTTAAGTACCCAATGAGTTTGTCGAAAGAATTAATGTAAAGAATACCGGTAAACGAAAAGCTCGGCGGCGCAATCGTTAAATTCGCCGCTAAAATGGCTCTTTTCGCTATAGCAGTATTAATATGAAAGTTTTGTGTGTAAGCGATATAAGCTTGTATGCAGTCATCTAACGCTTTAAACACGCCTAACGTAATCCCAAACATTGGGCTGATAATGGCACTAAATCGACTGATGTAGGGTACCATTTTCCCGGCTAAGAGGCGGACAGTGATGCTTAAACCCTCGACATTATCCGTCAATAATTTGTTGGTGCCGACTAAAATCGCAATCGGGATGCTAACGCCTAGCACGGTTTTTTGAACGAAGCGATTTTTAATGTTAAATAATGCGGGAATACTATTAATTAAAAAAACGGTTTGCATCATTTCAGCAACAGGGCCTGCTGGTAGGGTCACGGCATTGATCGCCAACGCGATGCGTAATTTTGTGCGTGACAAACGCGGCCATTCATGCGGCATAGCGCGATGCTGAACGCAATTTTTTAATAAAGTAAAATTGTGTTGGGCTGTTTTACCCGTTAAGCCAATCGCAGCAAAAAAGGCAATCGTTGCGCCAATACTGATGATGGCCCAAGAATACTCAGCGCTCGCTAAACTCATGATGACATCAGCGGCTTCTAAGCAGCCAGTAGAGGCTGGCACAAGATAAAATAACCAATACGATTTTTGATTATTCAATAAGCTGGGATTTAAGATGGGTAACACACTGCTATCTAATTCACTCGTGCGCTTATCTAAATTGGCGAGTTCGCGTTCTTCTTCTGCCTCAAGGTTTAATGCGAAAAAGCCTCGTTGTTCGCCACGATGACTCTGCGCGATCGCTAAAATGTCATCATGATAATCAGCAAATTCTTTAAAGGCGTGAAGTGATTTTTCGCCTTGATAAATGCCAAGTTGTGCTTGGGTTTGGTTGCTAGGCTCAAGCATTTGCAGATTCAATGCAGAATCGATTGCCAGTAATTCGCTGAGTGTAATAGGCGGTAGATTATGTATTGGTGCTGGCGGGCGAATGTCTTTCTCTTCTGCTTGTGCCGCCAATAATGGACTATTTTGCGGCGCTACGATTTCTGTCTCGTCAGGTTGCAGGCGCGTGTAGGGTAGGGCTGGTGTAACAGTCTGCGTGTTTTGCAAATCCCTTGCGGTGGCAAAGCTCGAGTCAATCGCATTCGTCTGGCTTAAGAGCGCGGATTCACCCATGGCCCGAACACTGCTTTGCAAAGCAGAAAGAATGTTTGATAAGTCATCACGCTGCATAGGTTCTCGTTTGTGTTTTTTTGTGTATTAAATTTAGCCGAGGCTAGTGTAATCTTTTTTTCTTAAGGGATGATTACAACAAATGCTCGTGAGTGAAAGTTATTTTTGTGGTATCTTAACGCCTTCTTAAGTTTAAAAGGTGTAAAAAGGTAATAAATTGAGTCACATCCAACTGCTTGCCTATTCTATCACATTAATTGTTCTACTCTTTTTAGCCGCATTCTTTGCCGCAGCCGAAACCGGCCTCATGGCGATAAACCGCTACCGCTTACGTCACCAAGCCCGTATGAAAAAACGCTATGCCATGCGTTTGCTAAAGCTTTTAAAGCGTCCAGATCGCTTATTGGGCGCTATTTTGATTGGCAGTACCTTCGCCAACATGTTTGCTTCATCCCTTGTTACCTTACTTGCGTTCCATTTTTGGGGCGATCATGGCGCACTGCTTGCCGCCATTTTGTTAACGATTGTGGTATTAATTTTTGCTGAAATCATGCCAAAGACCGTTGCCGCCATTTACCCGGATCGCATTGCGCGCCTGGTTGCTTATCCGATTCAATATGTTTTATTGGCGCTGTACCCGGCTGTCTGGGTTGCTAACATTATCACAAATGGCTTATTGCGCATTCTGCGCGTGCGCATCACGCAGCATTCCGTTGAGCCGTTATCGCGCGAAGAATTGCGCAGTGTCGTCTATGACACCGAAGGAAAAATTTCCAGACAATACCAAAACATGTTATTAACGATTCTCGATTTAAGTAAATTAACGGTTGATGACATCATGATTCCGAGCCACGAAATTGTCGGCTTTGATTTAGACCAACCCTTAAACGATGTCTTGCAACAATTAAATAACTTCCGCGCTGAATGGGTGCCGATTTATCGCACTAACGTGAATAATTTAGTCGGCGTTTTATACATGCGTGATGTCATGCGCTTATTGCTAGCGGGTGGCAAATTAACTAAAGACATTATCGAGCAGTTCTTGCAAGAGCCTTATTTTATTCCCGAAGGCACGGCGCTTAATGTGCAATTAGCATCGTTCCAACACAGCGCACACAAAGTCGGTTTTATTGTTGATGAATACGGTGAAATCTTAGGCATACTGACTTTGAACGATATTTTAGAAGAAATCGTCGGTGATATGCACGCGACCTTGACTTCTGCTAAACGCATTCAAGCGCAAGAAGATGGCAGTTATATTGTGGAGGGTGCGGTGACGGTACGTGAATTTAATCGTGCCACTGACTGGGAATTGCCAACCACTGGCCCACGTACGATCACCGGTTTAATCATTGAAAAGTTGGAAGCATTGCCGCACGCAAAATCGGGCTTGCTGATTAATCACCATCCCATTGAGATTTTGCAGGTGAAAGATAATCGCGTTAAAAATGCCCGCATTTATCCAAAGCGACAGCACGATTGATCCTAATTAAGCAATAAAGCACAAACGACTGCGCGACCTTCTGCTGTTAAGGCATTGAAGGTCATGCAGGCGGCGCGTGTATTCATGACTTCTACGCCAATGCCGGCATTAATCAGTTCACCATAACAACTCGGCGCTAAATACTGCGAAGTGCTGCCCGTTCCAATAATCACGACGGCAGGTTCGAGTGGTAAAACAGCAGAAAGCGCTGCGGGCGTTAATTCCGCTAACGTTTGCGGTGTCCAATCTGTAATCAATTTGTCGGCGCTAACAATGACGCTCGTGGTTAAAGTCAACTCATTAATGCGAATAGTGCCCGGCTGATATGAGCGAATTTGGTAGGTAGCGCGATTATTATCAAGGTCGAGGGTCGCCATGCAAACTCCAGTAATTGACACACCTTGGCGCGGTGTATAGGCTTTGAAATAACGATATTATCACAATAAAGGGAATGTTATGTCATCAAGGCCTACGAATGTATTGCCGTTTAAAAGTGTTGCTGGCGCGCTAATGTTTAGTGTTTTTTTAGGACCCGTTGGGTTACTCTATGCGAGCTTTTGGGGCGGTATTACGATGACCGTATTAGGTTTTGTGATAGTGAGCAGCAATTTGCCATACCCCATCATTTTTTACTGGATTGCCTGTAGCATTTGGAGCGTTGGGGCAACGAATCGTTACAATCGCAAATTAATACAAAGCCTCGCTTGGCAGAGATGATAAAAACATGCAAAAACAAATCGTTCGCCGTGAGCTGAATCACGAGGCGCTGAAAACGCTGCAAGGTATTCCCCCGTTGTTGCAACGCGTTTATGCAGCACGCGAAGTGCGTCAGGTAAGTGAAGTAGAATGTGGCTTTGAACGATTACATCCTTTTAATACCTTACTCGGCATTGAAGACGCGGTGCAGTTGTTAGGGAAAGCATTAGCTGAGCAACAACGTATTTTAATTGTGGGCGATTTTGATGCCGATGGTGCAACGAGTACAGCGCTTGCAGTGCGGGCATTAAAAACATTTGGCGCAAAGCACGTTTCATTTTTAGTGCCGAATCGGTTTTATTTTGGTTATGGTTTGACGCCGGAATTAGTTGCAGCTTCCGAAAGTTACGCGCCGCAATTAATTGTTACCGTGGATAATGGCATTGCGAATCATGCAGGCGTTGACGCGGCGCGCGCAAAAGGCATTGCGGTTTTAATTACCGATCACCATTTGCCGGCAGCCACACTGCCGAATGCTAATGCCATTGTAAATCCTAACCAACCGCATGATCCCTTCCCGAGTAAAGCCTTAGCGGGCGTTGGCGTTATTTTTTATGTCATGTTGGCGTTAAGACGACATTTATTAGCGAACGGATGGTTTGCTAGCCAAGCTATTCCTGAGCCCAACATGTCACGCTTTTTAGATTTAGTGGCACTTGGGACGGTAGCGGATTTAGTTCCACTCGATCAAAACAATCGCATCATGGTGCATCATGGTTTGCGCCGCATTCGTTCAGGCCAAGGGATTCCGGCGATTATTGCGTTATTGGAATGCGCACAACGTGATTTTACGCGTGCCGTTGCTGCGGATTTGGGTTTTGCCGTTGCTGCTAGATTAAACGCCGCAGGGCGTATGGATGATATGTCGTTAGGCATTAATTGCTTGTTAAGCGATGATCCTTACCATGCTCGTGAAATAGCCCAGCAATTAAATCAGTTGAATGATGAGCGGCGGCATGTTGAACAAGATATGCAGTATCAAGCGCAACACATTTTAAGTCAGCTCGTGTCTGACGAAGCGGATTTACCGCGAGGTCTTTGTTTGTATGATGAGTCTTGGCATCAAGGCGTTATTGGTATTTTAGCGTCGCGCATTAAAGATCGTCATCATCGCCCCGTGATTATTTTTGCGCCCGGTCAAGAAAATGAAATCAAAGGTTCGGCCCGTTCTATTCCCGGTTTCCATATTCGGGATGCGCTGGCATTACTTGATGCGCGTCATCCCCATTTGATGAAAAAATTTGGTGGACATGCCATGGCAGCGGGTTTAACGATTCCTGCCGCCGCTTTCGCTGAATTCACAGCCGCTTTCACGACCATCGTGACTGAACAAATCACGGATGCGCAGTTACAACATGCCATTTTAAGTGATGGTGAATTGACACAAGATGAATTTAGTTTAGAAGCAGCGAGTTTATTGCGTAATGCGGGCCCTTGGGGGCAAGCATTTCCGGAACCCATTTTTGATGATACGTTTAAAATTTTGGAACAACGCATTGTGGGCGATAAACATTTGAAATTACGTTTAGGTAAATTCAATAAAGTCATCGATGCAATGGCCTTTTTTGTGGATACGCAGCTTTGGCCAAATCACCGCTGTGAATCAGTGCGTGCGGCGTTCCGATTGGATGTAAATGAATATAAAGGCAAAACCACCGTCCAACTTTTAATCGACCACCTTGAACCGCAATAAAAACGTCGCCCTTGTTCCCCTGAACGCGAGGGGAGGGGGCACTTGGTAAGCGACATTTCAGAGCTTAAACCGAAATTTCTCCTCTCTATTACGTAAAATCATATTAATCAAATGATTAACTAATAAATTGCCTTGCCATTCTTTGACTATACTATAGAGGAGTGAGAGGAGTGGCTTAAGGATAAGGTATGGCAAATACATTAAAACCGTCCCAAGAAATTGCTAATGAATTGATAAGGCGTCGTTATGAAGAACGCGCTGCATTGATGTTGGCGGAGGCAAAACGCATTGAGCAATATGCGCGAGCCCGTTTCAATGCGGATGCAAATCATGCAGATTTTCAAGAAATTGCACGCGGCGTGCATGAATGGGTTGATCGTAACGAAATTTGGCGTGTGCGTTTTGATGCGCAAGCCAATGTGACGACAGTGACCTATAAAGGGAGCGAAGAAGAAAAAAAATTAGGTATTGTTGGTACCGATGGAACGCGCGTTGTAAAATTGTTAGCGGAAGATAGCTATGATTATGTTCGAACCGATGATTTTGTGGAACGGGCTAAATTAATTTTTTCAGCGGTCTTAGCGGATAATCCGAATTTTATAAAAAATCATTGTGCAAGCAGTGATCCCGTGCAGTTACGCCAACTATTAGAAAAATTACAAAATCACGTTATTAAAGCCATTCTGCAGGAATGTGAAATCAATATTGATGAGTTGCGGCGCTTAGATAAAAAAGAACGCGAACACTATTTTATTGAACGTCATGCAAAGGCACAGCGGTTAATTGCAGAAACGTTGGTGGATGTGGCCAATGGGTTAAATCGTGCTGCGACGCAAACCATGATGTTGCAAATGAGTTCACATCACTACAGTCCGAGCCAACAACAAATTTTAAATAGACAAATGGAAGCCAATCTTAAACAAATGATTGCGGCCATTAAGCACCAAGAAATTGCTTATGTAGCAGCGAAGGGTCGTCCGCATTTTTTAAAAGTAACGACCATTGATAATCAAGTCATGATTAGTGCTCAATTCACGCAAGGGGAGCAAACGCTACCAAGCAGTGATCGAAGCGGAAAATACGCCACGAAATTGTCTAACCATGTTTTAGATTTAACGGGCATGGTGGTAACAGACCTGACAGGTCCGCGTGCACAAGAAGAGATTACTATCCAATTTGCTGTGGCAGGACACAGTGCTTATACACCCATCGCCATGGAAGATGAATTACTGCGTCAACAAACGGCAATCATTGCAGTAAAAGAAAAATTAGCAACTACCGTGAAAGATATTGTCATGCAATCCATCGATGAAAACGTGGTTTTTGCGGATGATGGTCGGGATGAGGCGCACCCCTTAACGATTAAATTAAATACCATGATGATGTTAACGCCAGCATTGGAACGTGCAGTGCGAAAATCTGCAAGTGAATATCACCAACTTTTAGAAACCCATTATGCTTTGCAGGCGGTGCAACGGTTGGGAACAATGGAAATGACGATGCATGGAGAAAAACGCTATGTACGTTTGGTAGTGGGTTACATGAATTTACCGGTTAATATCAGTGAAAGAATGGGCGAAGTGCTTAATATTGCAAGCCATTCAACCGATCATTTGCAATCGCGAGTTAATCAGCAGGGATGGTATCACTACAATAAAGACATGGCACAATACTTGACAACCGGTTTTAAGAATATTGCTGGTAGCGCTAACCCACAGGTAGGTAGCATTGTGGCACTGTATAAAGCGTATCAAACCGCGATTCAACCGCGTAATGATTTTACTATCGCTGCAGAGCAAGTCAAAATTCGTGAAGAGATTAATAATGGTCAACAGGCGTTAACCATTAAATATAAACAGCTAGCTGATTTGTTAAGTCATTATCACGCTCAACACGAGAAATTAACGGCGGATGAAAAAAAACAATTTTCGCTTAGCTTTGCTAGCCTCAAGGAAAGCATTAAACAAGATGAATTAAAGCAAGACACCTTGTATGGTCGATTTAATGATTTAAATAAAATATTGTTTAATTCCCCTGAGGCGCTTGCGCTTGCGGCTGAAATGATGAAACAAATTGATAGTGCTTTACAATCAAGAACAGGATTGAAACCGTTTAAGCGGGCTGTGTTGCTGCAGCAACGGCGCGTCCTTTGTTTGCAACACCTTTATTTCAGCGGTGATTATAAAAAAGAGCAAAATGCTTATCATTTTCATGCGCTTTATTTATTAACAAATCAACAGGCGGGGGCCCATGTAGAAGCATTTTGTAAAAATGCTGAGGATAGCACGGGATGGCTTAGAATCGTTTGCGCAACTTATCAAACATTTTATAACTTAAACGGTCGTGATCCTAATTTGGCTGAGGCAAAAGATCGTGAACAATTTAATCGACTGACAGCGGAAGTACATAATCGGCTCGCCGTTAGTTTAGAAAATACAGCCGCCAACGTCCCGGGCGCGCGTGGCTTGCAAGTAGGCGGAAAGCTCACCAATCGTAATATTGGTATGTCACTTGGCAAAATGACTGCAGGACTTGCTAAAGGAATTTATAAACCGACGGGATTAAAATCTCGAATGGATGTGGTCGTTTCGCATCAATTAGCGGAATATGCAAAGCAATCTAGTAAAAATTCGCTGCGACAAAAAGCTAGCGCTGGACGCATTTTAGATACTTTCAAATCTTTTATTCACAGTAGTGAAACGTTGAGTCCGGCACTGACATTGAATACTAATACTAGTGTGTATGGAAATGGAGCTTCACAATTATTTAAACCGGCTCCGCCCAAGCCCGATACTACTCTGCCACGTAACGCTAAGCACGATGTCACCCCGCAGCGTGATCGCGAAGTCAAAGAAGCGGATACCCATAATCCAGGCACGCCTAAAACACGCCCCCAACGTTAGCCGTATCATGGTGGTCTGATTGCAAAGACGCAGTAAAATGAGAAATCAATCTAATCATTTACTTATCGTCAGATAAGATTAGCAATTTTTAAAGATGGAAAAATTTTTTTTATCATATTTTTCAATTTCATGGTTTTGAATTTGAAGCATCCATAAAAAAATCCTTTTCTTATGCCCTATAATAGTATCATTACTAACCACAGGGGATATTTCATATGAAAGCTATTTCCAGTGTTTCGAAAATCTCAAAATCGGCTTTATTGGCATCGATAATTGCTGCTGGGTGTTTAGTCAGTGGTGTTGCCAATGCAAAAGCACAATTTTATTTTAATATCTGCTATCAACTCCCTGCCACAGGCGCAGTCAGCATGAGTGGTAATTCATCCGGATCAATGAATACAATCGATCAAAATGGTAAAGTGTTTAATACCTTCAGTATTCCTAGCAAAGCGGGTACTAAATGTGCTGCATATGCTCAACATATTGTTGCCGATACCAATGCTGGCGACTATGCAACGTGGACTTATGGCGGTGCAACGAACGTCGTATTGAATATAAAATCCCCGACATTTTCTCGTACGACCGCTGGTGTTGGCGCAGGATCAAGTGACCGCAAAGTATCGGGTGCATGCCAAATTGCAATTCCTCTTAAAATGGTAGTGTTCGCACCTTCTACCTTAAATGGCTACACTCAATTTGGTCCAGCAGCAGGTGGAACCGCTAATAACTCAGGACCGGGTAATCTCAAGGTTAATGTCGCCTGGGGTATTACGACAGGACTAACTTGTACAGTAGATAGATCTGGCTTATAAACTAAAACTGGATAATAGCTACACGCTAAAAGCCCGCCATTACACCTGGCGGGCTTTTTTTTGGCGTATTAGGCAGGGCTGCTCAATATCGAGAGGTGGCTTATATAGCATTCGTACTTCAAGTCAAATAGTTAGTTTTTTTAAAAAATTCAATTATTCATAGGCTTATGTGGTGCTTCTTAGTGTTTTGCGACATAAGCTGCTTTAAATATTATATAATAGTTGAGTAATTAACTACTTTAAGGGATTTGATATGAACGCTTTGTCGAAAAAGGTTTCTAAATCGGCTCTAATTGTAGCGTTAATGGCAACAGGTTTATTTATAGGTGAGGCAGCGAATGCAAAGGCGAAGTTTTACATCAATCTTTGTTTTATAGCACCAAGCGTTGCCCCCACGATGAGTGGTTCCCCAAGTGTAAAAATAGCGAATAATGGCGGCGGTGCTACTTTTGGTAGTTCTACGCCTGTTTGGTGTAGCGGTAATAACCGAATGACTGGTCTTGCCGCGCTAGATTCTGACTCAGGTGATTACGCCTCATGGCCAATTGGCGGCTCAGAAAATATGAAAATTAGCGTCACCACCCCAACGTTGACTTATCAATGGGCTGGCACAGGTAATAAAACTAATAAAGTCTCTGGTAAATGTACAATAACAAACCAGGTCATCAAAATGGTTGTTGGCAGCTTCGATCCAAGTAATAATCCTGCTACATCTAGCTACCGCCAATTTTCACCAGCTGTAGGTAATACGGGAGCTGTACCGGGTAACGGTCTTATCAAAGTCAAGGTGGACTGGAAACCACAACTGGGCACTCAGCCAACTTGCACTTTCGATGCATCAGGTTTATAGAAAGTACGTGCCTCATTAAAAAACCCACCGCTGGTGGGTTTTTTTGCCAATAAACTGCCTCAAGTTCTGAGATTAAGGGAAATTTATTTATAATCATTTAGTTTTCAAAGTTTCGAAACCCATAAGCTCGTCGTTGTATCAGTTTCATCTTGCGATGGAACCTTCTGTAATGCCGTTGTTCTTTTTAAACCGCCACATTCGAACCACCTCCTCGCCCCATTAATAAAGTGTTTTATCAAGCGTTGCCAGCCGTTTAAATGGGCTTGATCTTAAAGCAGCAACCATTCGTAAGAACACAGGGATATACCGCTCACAGCGAGACTTAAACATGGTTTTTTCATTAGCAAACGATGCAGTCGCCTCTTGAAGTGGTAGATCGCAGCAATAGCCGGTTGCTGATTTAAATACGCATCACGCTTTTTTAATTTCTCTACACTTAAGTTTTCGGGATTGGTTCTTAGTGCTGCTAATAAGCCGCGTTTATTTTTCATCTAACGTGATTATGCAATCGCTGCGTTGCTCGCTGGTGCTTGTTGATTGTAATAGCGCTGACAGACGTGACAGAAAAGCTTGTAAGCCTTAAAGCGTAAGATGGTTTGGCGATGCCCAATAAGTTCATGTCGAACACGTTGCCACAGGCGTCAGCATGAGTGGTAATTCATCCGGATCAATGAATACAATCGATCAAAATGGTAAAGTGTTTGATACCTTCAGTATTCCTAGCAAAGCAGGTACTAAATGTGTTGCGTATACTCAACATGGTTACCGATGGCAATGCTGGCGACTATGCAACGTGGACTTATGGCGGTGCCATTCCGCTTAAAATGGTAGTGTTCGCACCTTCTAGCTTAAATGGCTATACTCAATTTGGTCCAGCAGGTGGAACTGCCAATAACTCAGGACCAGGTAATCTCAAGGTTAATGTCGCCTGGGGTATTACGACAGGACTAACTTGTACAGTAGATAGATCTGGCTTATAAAGTAAAACTCGATAATAGCTAACGCTAAAAGCCTGCCATTACACTCGGCGGGCTTTTTTTGGCGTATAAGGCATGGCTGCTCAGTATCGAGAGGTGGCTTATTTATATATCATTCGTATTTCCATTCAAACAGTTAGTTTTTTTTATAAAATTAAGTTATTCATGGGCTTACGTGTGCCTCTTATCGCTTTGCGGTATAAGCTGCTTTAAATACTATATAATGGCTGAGTAATTAACTACTTTAGGGGATTTGCTATGAATGCTTTGTCGAGAAAAGTTTCTAAATCGGCTCTAGTGTTAGCGTTAGTGGCAGCAGGCTTATTAGTAGGTGAAGCAGCGAATGCAAAAGCGAAATTTTTCATCAATCTTTGTTTTGTGTCACCCGGTGTAACCCCCACGATGGGTGGTGCTACAAGTTCAAAAATAGAAAATAGTCTCGGTTCTTCCGCTTTTAATAGTGCAAACGGTGTCTGGTGTAGCGGTAATAGCAGAATGGTAAATCTTGGCGCGACTAACAATGGTTCAGGTGTTTACAGCACAATGCCAATTGGTGGTGCGGAAAATATGAAAATTACCATCACCTCCCCAACGATGGTTTATCAATGGGCTGGTGCAGGTAATAAAACGAATGCAGTCTCTGGTAAATGTACAATAACCACGTTTGTCAAAATGGTTGTCGGCAGCTATGATCCTGCAAATAATCCTGCTGCAAGTAGCTACCGCCAATTTGCACCAGCTGTAGGTGGTACGGGGAATGTGCCGGGTCTAGGTCTTATCAAAGTCAAGGTGGACTGGAAACCACAACTGGGCACCCAGCCAACTTGCTCTTTAGATACATCAGGTTTATAGAAAACAGGTGCTTCATTATTAAAAACCCACCACTGGTGGGTTTTTTTGCAAAATGAATTGCTCAAGTTCTGAGATTAAGGAGAATTTATTTATAATCATTGAATTGCGTTACTGAAAACAATAAGGAGTTAGTAGAATACGGGGTGCATAGCTAAATCCATGAATTTTAAATAGTTGTTAACCGAGTTAATAACTACTATACGACCAATAACATGGCCCGCTCCTCTACATTGCAAAATGCACGAGTGGGTTTTCTTTTGGGCGAAATAAAAATGTCCACTTACAAAAAGCCATACCTAACGTTTCCACAGCAACTTGATACATTAAAACAACGTGGTCTTGAAATAACTGACGATAAAATGGCCTAGAGTACTTGCGTCGGCTAGGATATTATTCTAGATGCAATTGAGCGTATTGAAGTCGCGATACGTGTTGATATTGCATATCAGCTGGGTTCAAGAGATTCTTTTGCTTACCGCAATCCTGCTTTATTACACGGCAATTTCACTAAAAAGATTAACCACAAAAAGTTGGCTGCGCAGTTTAAATTATGTCAGAAACGTCGTAGCGCATCACAGTCGATTGTGGAATAGAAATTTGATTGATCAGCCTAAGCTTGGAAAACAGAGCGATATGCCAGAGTTTGCCTTTGCCATTGGAAATGCGCATTGCACGTCAAGGGTCTATATCATTTTATGTATACTTGCGCATCTAATGAAATACGTTAGTTCTCGGTCATCGTGGAGTAAGCGCGTTGCTAGGCTAATCGAAACATTTCCTCAAGCTGTTCACGTAAATATAAAGGATATGGGTTGCCCAGAAGGCTGGACGGCACATCAATTTTGGGTGTGAAAATAAAGCAAAATTTTCTCAAGTTGAATCTAGGCAGTGATCATCTCAAGGCAGTGGTGAGAAGAGTAGGTGGTAAAATTCTGGTACATTCCTATTTTAGTGCTAATTGCCTGATTATTGCGGTTAATTCTCGCGCCCGGAGGGATTCGAACCCCCGACCACCTGGTTCGAAGCCAGATACTCTATCCAGCTGAGCTACGGGCGCAGTTGAGGGAGCATGTTAAAGGAGGTCGAGCGGGGAGTCAACCTATGTTAAAATAGAAAGAGGATGCGATCATTTCTTAAGTTATTGAATAAATGGCACAAGGAGTTGATGCGATGGGTTTTAAAGACTGGATCTCTAAGTGGCTAGGTAAATCCCGTCATCAACAGGCGATGGTGGATGAAACGTCTGAAGAATCCTTTCCTGCGAGCGATGCTCCCTCTTGGGCCGCAGGTGAGCATGAATTACATAAAAAAAATAAATGCCGCCATAAATCCTTATTTTTACCAAACGATTTTGCCGAAAAAACAGAACGCATGCTCTTAATTGAGGGTAAGCGGTTTCATTATTTCGATTTGAAATTCGCTGAAGCGAATGGATTAGATGGCGTTTCTCGTCTACCAGTTACCTTAAAAATATTATTAGAAAATTTAATTCGCCATTTAGATGGTACGACAGTCACTCATGATGATTTGCTTGCGATGGTGCATTGGTTAGATAGCAAATGTTCTGATCGCGAAATTGCTTTTCGTCCTGCGCGCGTTTTAATGCAAGATTTTACCGGTGTGCCCGCAGTGGTTGATCTCGCGGCGATGCGAAATGCTATTCAACAATTAGGTGGTGATCCTGATCGTATTAATCCTTTATCGCCAGTTGATTTAGTAATTGATCACTCTATTCAGGTAGATGAATTTATTATTCGTGATGCTTTTTCGATTAACGCCAAAATGGAAATGGAACGCAATTACGAGCGTTATGAATTTTTACGCTGGGGACAAAAAGCCTTTCAAAATTTCCGCGTTGTGCCGCCGGACACCGGTATTTGTCATCAAGTGAATTTAGAATATTTAGCTAAAACCGTTTGGACTAACGAAAAATATGAGAAGTGCTTTGCCTTCCCTGACACCTTGGTGGGAACCGATAGTCATACGACCATGATTAATGGTCTTGGTGTGCTCGGTTGGGGTGTGGGTGGGATTGAAGCGGAAGCAGCAATGTTGGGTCAACCTGTTTCGATGTTGATTCCAGAAGTGATTGGGGTGCGTTTAACCGGTAAATTACGTGAAGGAATTACGGCAACGGATTTAGTGTTGGCCGTTACGCATCTGTTGCGTAAGAAGGGCGTGGTTGGAAAGTTTGTCGAATTTTTTGGTCCGGGTTTAGCGGATTTATCCATTGCCGACCGCGCAACGATTGGCAACATGGCGCCGGAATATGGCGCAACTTGTGGTTTTTTCCCCGTCGATGAAAAGACCTTAGATTATTTACGGTTAAGTGGCCGTGACCAGGAAACGATTGCGTTAGTAGAAGCATATGCCAAGGTGCAAGGATTGTGGCATTCTGTTTCGCAACCAGAACTTGTTTATACTGATGTAGTGAATTTAGATTTAACTTCGATCGCACCTTGTTTAGCTGGCCCTAAACGCCCACAAGATCAAGTAACATTAAACGCAATGCCCGAAACTTTCAATAAGTTATTAGTTGAAGCAAAGCGGCAAAATGAAAAAGCGCAAGCATTTAAAACGGAAGACAATTACAGCTTGCATCATGGTGATGTAGTGATTGCAGCGATCACAAGTTGCACGAACACATCCAATCCCAATGTGTTAATTGCGGCGGGATTAGTCGCTAAAAAAGCGGTTGAAAAAGGTTTGATGCGTAAACCCTGGGTAAAAACTTCTTTTGCACCCGGTTCACAAGTCGTTACTCAATATTTGCAAAAAACGGGCTTGCAACCTTTCTTAGATCAATTAGGATTTACTTTAGTCGGTTATGGTTGCACTACTTGCATTGGGAATTCTGGTCCTTTGCCACCCGCAGTCGAAAAAGCAGTGAATGATGCTGACTTGATTGTGTCAGCGGTTTTATCCGGCAATCGTAATTTTGAAGGCCGTATTCATCCTCAAGTAAAAGCAAATTGGTTAGCCTCGCCCCCACTCGTGATCATTTTTGCAATAGCGGGTACAACCAATATTGATTTAACCAAAGATCCCATTGCAACAACGCCACAAGGCGAGCCCGTTTATTTAAAAGATTTATGGCCGACCAATGCCGAAATTGCTGAGCTTGCTGCAACCATTACCGGCAGCATGTTCCATGATACCTACAGTAATATTTTTACGGGCAGTGAAGAATGGCAAGCCATGAAAATTCCGGAATCTGAAACCTATACGTGGAAGGCCGATTCCACTTATATTCAGCACCCGCCGTTTTTTGAAGACATGCCATTGCAGCCAGAAAAAATTAAGAACATTGAAGGTGCGCGTGTATTAGCAATTTTTGGTGATAGTATCACTACCGATCACATTTCTCCTGCTGGTTCTATTAAAAAAGACAGTCCGGCTGGGAAATATTTATTATCGAAAGGGATAGAAGTAAAAGATTTTAATTCATATGGTTCGCGTCGCGGAAATCATGAAGTGATGATGCGCGGTACATTCGCAAACATTCGCATTCATAATGAAATGGTACCGGATATAGAAGGTGGCGTGACTAAGCATTTCCCCAGCCAAGAAGTGTTGCCAATTTATGATGCTGCCATGCGCTATAAAGCAGAGAATGTGCCATTAATTGTTATAGCAGGTAAAGAATATGGTACCGGTTCTTCACGTGACTGGGCAGCGAAAGGGCCGAAGTTGCAAGGGGTTAAAGCGGTGATTGCAGAAAGTTTTGAACGGATTCACCGCTCTAATTTAATTGGTATGGGAATTTTACCGTTAGAATTTACCGAAAAGATGACGCGTAAAACATTAAACTTAACGGGGAATGAAACCATCGATATTGTTGGGTTAACAGGTGAATTAAAACCTCGCATGATAATCAAAGCTCATATTCATCGAGAAAATGGCAAAGTGGACACGGTGAATTTGTTATCACGGATTGATACGGTGAATGAAGTTGATTACTACCGCAATGGTGGTATTTTGCAGCATGTTTTGCGTGGGTTGTTGAAAAATAAATAGTAGCATTAGCATGCCAAGGCCACGGCTTAGCATGCAATCCTTTTTTAATCATATAGTTAGTTCTTATTAAGGACTGGTTAAGCTGGTTGTGATTAAATAATGCCTAAGTATAAAAACTTAAAAACGAGGATTGTATGCAGCGTACCTTTTTTAAAAGGCGGCCAAATAATGCCGATGCGTTAATGCGAGCTTTAAATTATTGTTACTCCCTTTTAAATGCGGAAAAGCAAAGTGCGACTGTCGATTCATTATGTCGTTTGTTGCAATTATCGGACTTGAAATCAGCAGATTATTTTAAAGAATATTTGCCTTTGGTTAACCGGATTATTACATTGCATAATGGTTCGCACTGGGATGCGCCCAAATTAAAAGCGAGCGATACATTTAAAAAGGCATTTGCTATGATGCTAGCAAGTTTTTCCCAGTTGAAACCTAACGATAAAGTGCCTGAAAATTTTTTAATGCGGTTTGATTCATTACTAATAAAGTTAGTGGAAGCTCATGGAAGTCATGATTTACTAAAACATTTGATTGTAGCCAAGCACCCTGAGTCAACACTATTTAGTAGTAAGGTTAATTTGTCGCAAGTAGAATTTGTCCATACTAAAAAATTTGAGCACCAACCATTGCAACTCGAAATGTTATTTTGGGGATTGGCTAGTTTCTTTGAAGATGAATTTACCTTTGAGCGTTTAAAACTGTATCAAGCTGAACGGAAAAAAGCGTTGAAGGCTTTACCTGAACAAACCAATTTATATTTTCATAACTTACCTAGCGACATTATGGAAATTGTTGTAGAAAAAGTTAGGGAAAGCGAAGCGCAGATGAAACATTTAATTATCTAATTAAGAAAGTTTCTTTCTTCGCAAAAAATATCGGAGTATACCTTCAAAGGATGCTTATGATTAAAATGATGTTGAGCCTAACTTCTATATTTTTAATTACATCGTTTTTATCACGCATTGGTTAAAGGCGAGCTATTGAGTGGGAATAATCAAGCACTATTTAATTCGAGTTTTATGACTCAACCTAGTGACGTAGATTGTTACACCTTAAAAGTTGGTTTTGGTTCAAATCGGTACATTGAAGAAATCGGTGGCAATCATAAGCATTTTCTCACTCACGGCGGTTTAGTGTTAGTAGGTGGTGAATCAAGAGTTCTTTATGATTATGATAGCGACACGACCATCATGATCGCATCTGATTATAGCGGCTATCACGGTACAAATTTCCCTTGTTTATTTATCACCCCAACGCCTTATCTTAGTTATGATGCACTATACACACTGGCACGAGAGTATGGGCATTTGTTTGGCTCGCAACCTATGCAGGGTTCTTGAAGCTTGAATAGAAATGAGTTGTTTTACAATGGCTTGCAGAGCAAAATAAAACCCTTACTCAATAAGGATCTTAAGACATGAAGTCCACTTTCAATGCTTTGCTTTCAAGCTTAATCATCCTCCTGCCCGCCAGCACTTTTGCCGGTGCCTTTTATGTGGGTGCTGGAGTGGGTCCGGATATGGGGACTGTCAATGTGAACTCCCATGTTCGTCAAGTCAGCGGGGGTATATTATCCTTTGATGTTAAAAATAAAGCCCAAGCTGGCGCAATTGGCGCGTTTGGTTCGCTCTATGTAGGCTATGGTGCAAAACTTACTGAATTTGGATTGCCCTGGAATGGTGGCTATCTCGGCGCTGAAATTAATGGAAACTTAAGCTCCTTTGCGCATGAAAGTTCAAATAAAGAATTTGTACACGCAAATTTTAGTCAAACGCATTACCGCGTGCAAAATAGTTTTGGCGTAAGCTTAATGCCAGGATATGTATACCAAGACCAAACGTTATTTTATAGCCGCTTTGGGTATGCTAATGCTAACTTTAAAGTATCCACTACCGATGTATCATTGGCTAGCATAAGCAAACGATTAAACGGCGTGCGGTTTGGTTTAGGATTACAACAGCATGTCACTTGCGCATTGGCGGTCAGGGTTGAGTGTAATCATATCTCATATAACAAAACTACAGTTTCAACGCTGGATGTGCTTAGCAATACCAGTAAATCAACTTCTTTGACACCGAATACTAATGAAGTTGAATTTGGATTGATTTATACGCTTTAAACTATACGAACTCCGCAAGCATGAATTTCTTTTTTTGATTTTCATGCTTGCGCGATGTTAAGAATCCATTAACTTCCGTTTCTTATACGCCAAACAGAGACGCATTTGGGGAGGGAGTGGATGCTAATGGGATAATGGAATGCTTTTAGTTAGCATTGTGCCACTTGCACTTAGTGCGGCTCTAATTCACGCACCGGAAGTGATTCGAATTCCCTTCGGCCGATCTCGAAGAGCTGCAACATAAATAAAAAAGGCTCACCAAGATGGTAAGCCTTTTTTATTTTGCGCGCCCGGAGAGATTCGAACTCCCGACCACCTGGTTCGTAGCCAGATACTCTATCCAGCTGAGCTACGGGCGCGTGTAAAACTGATGTTGCGTTTTATATCATAGGGCGATTTGATTTGCCACTATTACTTTTACTTTCAACGGAGAGGGAGGGATTCGAACCCTCGATGGAGGTTTTGCCCCCATACTCCCTTAGCAGGGGAGCGCCTTCGGCCTCTCGGCCACCTCTCCAAAAACTGGTCTTCCTTACTCTTTATTCTCTTCGCCGCGATCAATTCGTGTTTCGCGTTTTTTCTTTACTGAAATCGTTGGACCATTACCATTGCTTGCGCTGCTAGTTACTGTGTTGCTAACTGGTGCAGCAGTCATTGGTGCTGATTCATTGGTTTCCGTGCCCGTATCTTTTTCTTTTTGGATACGTTGATAAATCTCTTCACGGTGCACCGAAACATCTTTCGGAGCGTTAATACCAATTCGCACTTGGTTACCTTTAATGCCAAGCACAGTTACGACTACATCGTCACCGATGACAATCGTTTCACCCACACGTCTTGTTAATATGAGCATTTTCCATCTCCTTTATAAACTGCCTTGTCCATTAAAACACCACTTATCCCCGTTATTTCCTTGCGGCATAGCTATTTTGTCTAACGCAATGGGTAGTTTGTCATGACTCCCTCTAAGTATTTTACCAGGCTCTTAGTAGGAGCGGGGACTCACAACGCATTTTTATTGTGTTACCCTTTAAATCTTTCGCGCTAACCGTTCAAGGTGTGCAATAGTAAACAATAAATTGGTAATCTGCAAATAGGATTTGCATGTTTTTTCACATTTTTTATTCGATAAAGGCATGTTGATGAGATTCAGACAATTTATCTAACTCAAACGCTTGGTGAATTGCTTTAACTCCTTGTTCTACATGGATTTCATCTACAACCACCGAAATTTTGATTTCTGACGTGGTGATCATTTGAATACTAATTCCCGCATCACCCAGAGCTTTAAACATGGTTTCAGCAACCCCAGTGTGCGAACGCATCCCTATGCCTACTAATGAGATTTTGGCGACTTTAGGGTTAGTACGCAGGGTAATGGCTCCCCATTCGGTCGAAAGCTCCTCGATTAATTTTAGCGCTTTGGAGTGCTCGCGCCGCTGCATGGTGAAAGTAAAGTCAACTGAGTGCTGACCGGTCGTATTTTGAGCAATCATGTCTACTTCGATGTGAGCAGCAGCAAGCTTGCCCAGCAGATAGCCTTCTAAGCCAATTTTTTGCGGGATGCCCGATAAAGAAATTAATGTTTCTTCACGAGAAAAGGCAATGCCCGTGACAAGGCGACTATTCATGATTTTTTCCTCAAAAGTAACCAAAGTACCATTCCCATCTACAAAGGTAGAGAGAACGCGAATGGGCATACGGTGTTTACTGGCCAATTCAACGGAACGCATTTGCAATACTTTTGCGCCAAGGCTCGCCAATTCCAACATTTCATCAAAACTAATTTCGGGAATTAAACGGGCATTGCTTAATAAATGCGGATCAGTTGTATAAACACCATCAACATCCGTATAAATTTGACATTCATCAGCGCGTAACGCGGCTGCAATTGCAACGGCAGTTGTATCTGAACCACCGCGACCTAACGTGGTAATTTCACCATTACCATTAACGCCTTGAAACCCTGCAACCACCACCACCTTGCCAGCGCTCAATTCGCGTTGAATAAGATCGGTTTTGACTTCTAAAATACGTGCTTTAGTGTGAATGCCATCGGTGATAATGCCAATTTGCGCACCCGTAAAAGAGCGAGCAGGTTGTTGTTTCGCATTTAATGCCATGCTCAAAAGTGCCATGGAAATTTGTTCGCCAGACGAAATCAGCATGTCGTATTCACGACCATCTTGATATTGCGTCAGTGCATTGGCCAATTGAATTAATCGATCGGTTTCGCCATACATAGCAGAAACAACGACCACCACTTGGTGGCCTTGTTGTTTGGCTTTAATCACTTTGTCAGCGACATGGTGGATACGATCTAAATTGCCAACGGAACTACCACCGTATTTTTGGACAATAAGCGCCATGAGATTCCTAGGTACGCATCAGTGCGTCAGCAATTAAAGTGTAAACAGACTCTAGCGCGATTGCCAAGCCCTCTGGTTTATTACCACCGGCTTCGGCCAAATCGGCGCGTCCACCACCTTTGCCGCCAATTTGCGTAGCAACAAAGTTTATAATTTCCCGCGCGTTTAAGCGCTCGACCAAATCTGGGGTAACACCACAAACCACACCCACTTTCTGGTCTTTCACATGCGCTAAAACGATAACAGCACTGCCTAATTGTTCTTTTAAATGATCCATTGCATTACGCATGGCTTTACCATCTAAACCTTGTACTTCCGTTGCTAACACGTGAATGGTGCCAACGCGTTGTGCTTTGGCTACTAAATCACGGCTGGATTGTGCAGCGAGTTTATCTTTTAAAGCTTGCGCTTCTTTTTCTAAGGCGTGAATTTTTTCTTCTGCTTGCTGCAATTTTTGTTGAAACGCTTCATCGCGTTTTTCTAAAAAGCGCAATGCGCCATCACCGGTGACGGCTTCAATGCGGCGAATGCCAGCAGCAACACCCGACTCAGATGTAATTTTAAATAAACCGATATCACCGGTGTGCTCTGCGTGCGTCCCGCCGCATAATTCAACGGACGAACCAAAATGCACAACGCGGACTTTGCTACCATATTTTTCACCAAAGAGTGCGACAGCGCCACTCGCAATGGCTTCTTCTGGCGTACTGATGTTGACTTCCGCGGTGTGATTGGCACGGACTTCCGCATTCACCATTTGTTCAATTACGCGTAATTCTTCATCTGTTAGAGGCGCATTATGGGAAAAGTCAAAGCGTAACCGTTCAGGTTCTACTAACGAACCTTTTTGCATTGCATGATCACCCAATACTTTTTTTAGCACCATGTGCAGTAAATGGGTTGCTGTGTGATTTAATACCGTTGCAGCACGGCGCTTGACATCAACGCTTGCATGCACGGTTGTGCCAACTTGCAAATCACCTTTTTCTAATCGACCTAAATGCAGGTGCGTATGACCTTGCTTAATTGTATCCAATACTTTGAAATACACACCCGGTTCTTGCGTCAATAAACCTTGATCGCCCACTTGGCCACCGGATTCTGCATAAAACGGCGTGCAATCTAAAACCACAGACGCTCTTTCACCTGCTTTTAACGCATCAACAAATTTTCCATCGCGATAAATCGCTAAAATTTTTGCGTTTTCGGCAGGCGGTTGTTGTGATAAGTGATCGTGTCCCGTGAATTTCGTGGGGGGATGATCCGTTTTGGCAACGGCATATTCCGTTGTAAACTGACTCGCATCGCGCGAACGCTTGCGTTGCTGCTCCATGGCTTCTTCAAAGCCAGGATAATCAATTTCAAGCCCACGCTCACGTGCCATATCAGCGGTTAAATCGGCAGGAAAACCATAGGTATCATATAATTTGAAAACAGTTTCACCCGGAAGTATTTTATTTTTTAATTCATGCACTGCTTGTTCAAATAATTTTAAACCTTGGGTTAAGGTCGTGCTGAATTGTTCTTCTTCTTGACGAATGGTTTTAGCAACGTGTTCTGCTTTACTGACTAATTCCGGATAGGCATCGCCCATGACTTCCACTAATGGTTTCACTAACGTGTGGAAAAAAGGCTGCGTAATACCTAATTTATGCCCGTGACGTAATGCGCGACGCATGATGCGACGTAGCACATAACCACGGCCTTCATTGGAGGGCGTAACACCATCCACAATTAAAAAGCTGCAGGAGCGAATGTGGTCAGCAATCACGCGTAATGAAAATAATGCATTTTGTTCTGCTGCATTGCTTGGTTCAGCAAACGCTAATTGGGCCGCTTTTTTTGCGGCTGCAATTAAGGGCGTAAATAAATCGGTATCATAATTATTGTGTTTGCCTTGCAAGACAGCCGCAATACGCTCTAACCCCATGCCGGTATCAACCGAGGGTTTTGGCAGTGGCGTTAAAGTGCCATCTGCTGCGCGGTCGTATTGCATGAACACTAAGTTCCAAATTTCAATGTAACGATCGCCATCTGCGTCGGGGCTGCCGGGTGGTCCACCGGCAATGTTTTCGCCGTGATCATAAAAGATTTCTGTGCACGGACCGCAAGGGCCAGTGGGTCCCATCGACCAAAAATTATCGGCATCACCGCAACGGCTAAAACGTGTCGGGTCAATTTTCATTTCATTTAACCAAATGGCTTCTGCTTCTTGGTCTTTTTCGTAAACCGTGACCCACAATTTTTCGGGTGAAAGTCCACAGCGCGTTGTTAAAAATTCCCAAGCAAATCGAATGGCTTCGCGCTTGAAGTAATCGCCAAAGCTAAAATTACCCAGCATTTCAAAAAAGGTATGATGGCGTGCGGTAAAACCAACGCGTTCTAAATCGTTGTGTTTGCCGCCAGCGCGAACGCAGCGTTGTGAAGAGGTGGCGCGTTGGTACGGTCTTGGGTCGGTGCCTAAAAACACATCTTTAAATTGCACCATGCCGGCGTTGGTAAAAAGTAGGGTAGGATCAGTGCCTGGGATTAAACTGCTGCTAGGTACGATGGTGTGGCCGTGTTCGGCAAAATAATTTAAAAAGTCGCTGCGAATGTATTTGCTGCTTACCATCTTTTTCATAAAATATCGCTTTGTTTTTAGGGTTAAATGATTGTTAGATACCGGTACAAGCTTCTGCTTGATTACTCATCCTCATTGAGCACGCTGCCAATTTGTTCGCGCGTAAAGCCGCGATATTGTAAAAATCGGAGTTGCTTGGCCTTAGTCTTAAAGTCAGTGGCAAGTTTTCCACCAAATTGCTTTTTCCAAGCAGCGCGCACACCAATTAGCCAGGCATTATCAGTGATATTTAAGTGTTCTGCAATGATCTCTGCGGGAATGCCGCGGGCTTGTAATTCTTGTAGGATGCGCAGTGGCCCAAAGCCGCGTTGCGAACGAAAGTACACATAATTTTCCACAAAACGCGCTTCATTGAGGTAGGCTTTGCGGTGTAATTCATCGAGAAGGGGCTTGATAATTTCCGCCGAGTGCCCTTTGTTGATTAATTTTTGACTTAATTCTTGGCGGGAATGGTCACGGCGCGAAAGCAAATCGATTGCTTTGCGCCGGGCCTTATTTACGCTGTCATCATCCATTGCTGACCTTTGACTTAAGCGACGTTTTCTTCCGACTCGTCTTCTTCCTCTTCTACGACGCGTAATTTACCTTCTTGCGCCGATAAGACTGTGGTGCGTATCTTTTGTTCAATCTCGGCTGCGGTCGCCACATTTTCTTTGAGATACTGCCGGGAGTTTTCTTTACCTTGACCAATGCGTTGGCCATTGTAACTAAACCAGGCGCCGGATTTATCCACAATGCCAAGCTGTACGCCAAGGTTAATGATCTCGCTCTCACGCGAAATGCCTTCGCCGTATAAAATGTCAAATTCGGCTTGTTTAAAGGGCGGAGCCACTTTATTTTTAACCACTTTGACGCGTGTTTCGCTACCTTTCACTTCATCGCCTTCTTTCACATTACCAATGCGACGAATATCTAAACGGACAGAGGCGTAGAATTTTAACGCATTACCACCGGTCGTCGTTTCAGGGTTACCAAACATGACGCCAATTTTCATGCGGATTTGGTTGATGAAGATAACGAGGGTGTTAGAACGTTTAATGTTCGCTGTGAGTTTTCGCAGTGCTTGTGACATCAAGCGAGCTTGTAAACCCATATGCGAATCACCCATTTCCCCTTCAATTTCTGCTTTGGGGGTTAATGCGGCTACGGAGTCGATGACGATAACATCGACAGCGCTTGAGCGTACTAACATATCCGCAATTTCTAATGCTTGTTCGCCGGTATCGGGTTGGGAAATTAATAAGTCATCGACATTAACACCTAAGCGTTTGGCATAGCCCGGATCTAAAGCATGTTCCGCGTCAATAAAGGCTGCTGTGCCGCCTTTCTTTTGTGCTTCAGCGATCACTTGTAAGGTTAATGTGGTTTTACCCGATGATTCTGGACCATAGATTTCAATAATACGACCTTTCGGTAAGCCACCTCTGCCCAAAGCAAGGTCAAGACCCAGTGAGCCTGTAGAGATAACTTCGATCGTGGAATCGACGCCATTATCACCTAAGCGCATCACCGTGCCCTTGCCGAATTGGCGCTCAATTTGGCTGAGTGCTGCAGTGAGTGCCTTCTTTTTGTTGTCTTCCATACCATATCCTTTTTTGTGTTGATTGGTTTAGGGGAGCAGGGGAGAGAGAAATTTTACGCCTTAATTGCGTTAGGGGGAAGGATTTTTACTTGCTTCAGCAAAGGTAATCGGTGCTTAATAATGCCCTCATTTCCAGGGAGGACCCATGTCAGATAGCCGCAAGATTTCTCTTAGTCAACGCACTACTCAAGAAGTGATCAAATTTGCTACCAGCACCACTTGGCCTTATTGGTTGACAGAATTTTTACCAAATATGTTGATCCCTTATAAATCCATGTTTGAAGTGAGCTGTGTGCCGATGGCGAGTATCGTCATCGATGAGGGCTATGCATTACTTTATCAAGCTGACCCCACCGCGCATTGGCGTGCCGTTGGCGGCGGCAGCCTTAGTAAGGGATTAATTAAGCTAAGTGTGGTGCGCGGAACCAGCATGGCGATCTTCTTAGGAAGTGGTTATGTGATGGCGGAATTTAGCATGAAATTGATTGCAAAATTAGCGCAATCACAAAATCCGGTGGCGCATTTTTTAGCGGAAGTTTTAATTATTCCTTCTTATCGTCAAGCAGCATTAGGGGTCCTTACCTATGGCGGTCATAAAGGCATCACAGCGATTGGGCTAAAAATATGGGAATGCGGTTGGCCTGAAAGTGAAAAACGGGCGGGAACTTGGGATGAACCACACCTTGTGCAACGCGGCTTAGGCTATCTTATGCGCTTAGTATTAACGATCCCACCCGCCGAAACCATTTTTTATTATTTGAAAGATCAAAATCTAGCGAGCTTAGCAGCCAATTGGCGTTTTCAAATGGCGATGTTTACAAGCATACACGCTGCGCTCTGGACAGCTGATAACTATTCTGCAAGGCCTCGGCAAAGCATTGAAAATGACATTGAAGCGGCGCATCAGCCCGAGCAACCGAGTATTGGTTGGCAATACATTATGCCCACCGTATTAATGATGGCGGGGTATCTGTTAACAGAAGGCATGTGCTTTTATATGAAAGCGTTAGAAAATGAAGGGTATTGTCAAAAGGATACACTGGGTGCGCGCACGCTGCGTTTTTCAGTGCAAATTGGATTACTCATGGCATTGTATTACACGATTACGGATTTGATGCCAAGCACCAAGGTGTTGGATTCGTGCCACACTCTGTTTCAGCGCTTGCGTCCTAAACCCGCTGAAGAAAAACAAGCTTTATTAACGAATGTTGTTGCGGAGCGGCGATAAGGAATGAGTAATGCACGGATTGTGCGGCGTTTAAATAACAAACCACACGTCGTGCAGCGTGGTTTTCATCAACTGTATCGTTTTAAAAAAGGCGTGTTACCGGCCATTTTAATTACTTATGCAATTTTGCCGACAGTGTCGGAAGAAAATAAAGCGCTGGCCGCTTGTGCGTTGGTGAATATTTTCATGCAATTGCACGATGGTTTAGAACCTTTATTTAATCGACAGGACCCCTTTTTATATTTGCGTGATCAAGGCGCTGGCAATGTGTATGCGGGATTAGTTAAAGAATGGGGGAAATTCAGTGGCGCGTTAGTGCCTTCTTCTTTAACGGGTCTTGGTATGGGTTACACGATTAAAAATTTTTTAATCGCGGCGCAAACAGCTCCCGATCCGATTTTAGAATTTATTGCGAAAATTTTTGGTAAGGATGTGAGTAGTATTCCGTTGTATGGTTTAGTGGGTTGGGCGGTGCATGGTGGTGCAACCACCTTTATTGAACGCGCCGTTGAAGCGTATGAAGTGGAAGAAGAAATCAATCCAGCATTGCGGAAAATTCAATACGTTGGGAAAGGCGTTGAGCGATTATTCTCTGGAACCTTTATGTTTGAAGTAATGCGTCTTGGTGCTTTAGTGAAAAACCAAACGTGGTTACACAATCCGTATTGTTTGTTATTAGTGGTGGTGTTTGATCAAGCATTTATTTTTTGGAAACACTGGGCCACGGAAAAAGAACCGCTGGTGAGTTTATTGGCATTACCTGCGCAACCTGCAGAATTAGATATTGAAAATGCATCGACCGCTTCCCATGAGCCAACGCCGCGTGAAAAAGCAGGTACGCTATCGTGGTTTGCCCTGCGCGGCATGTGTGCGAGCTTGGCGTGCTTCTTAGCGTTTATGTGCTTCATTCGCGCAATTTCTGATCCGGAAAAATTGTCCACGGCGGAGCGAATGTTGTTTGAAATGTTTTTAATTTTAATTGCGCAAGTGACTGAGGCGCTCATTGCGCAGTTGCCGAGCGCGGGAAGGCAATTACAAAAAGCGAGTTGGTGTGGGTTGTTTGCGGCGAAAGAGCAGGGAAAAGTGAAATGGTTGAAAGATCCGGCAGAGGAACCGTTGACAGTGTCGTCTAACGCAGACATCGTCCTCACTTCGCCATCATTATAATTGCATCGCCCCGCGGCAAACCGTGGGACGATGTGCAGCCTTATCTTCGTTCGTTTAGGACTTTAAGTGCAGCGACCATACTCTGTAAACGCACTGCTTGCCGGTCCCCTTCAAAATGATACCGCTGCGCTCTCACTTCTTTCTGATCCGCCCAGGCAATCCATACCGTTCCCACGGGTTTTTCAGTGCTCCCCCCATCAGGCCCCGCAACCCCGGTAATCGCAATCGACAAATCAGCCCGAGAATGAAGCAATGCCCCTTTTGCCATGGCTAATGCCGTTTCTTCGCTAACCGCGCCGGCCGTTTCCAAACACTGAGGATCAACGCCCAGCATCGCCACTTTCGCCGCATTGCTATAAGTAACAAAACCCCGATCAAACCAATCCGAACTTCCTGGTACACTCGTTAACCAATAGCTTAATCCTCCCCCTGTACAAGATTCTGCCGTGGTCAAACGCAGACCACGTTCGGTTAAAAAATTTGCAGTAGCCAACACTTTTTCCTTTAGCTCCGTCATCATACCCTTTACCTTTTTCATAAATTTCGTGACACTGTGACAAAATTTTAGATGGAACCTCGCGACATGGCACAACCCAGACTCGAATTAAGTAATGAACAACATACGCCCATGATGCAACAATATTTGCGCATTAAAGCCGATTACCCCGACACCTTAGTATTTTACCGCATGGGGGATTTCTACGAATTGTTTTTTGATGATGCACAAAAAACGGCGCGTTTGCTAAACATTACTTTAACGGCCCGCGGACAATCAGCCGGCAAGCCCATTCCGATGGCGGGTGTGCCATTTCATTCCGCAGAAAATTACATTGCCCGTTTGCTAAGACACGGTTTATCGGTTGCGCTTTGCGAGCAAATGGGTGATCCCGCCACGAGCAAAGGCCCTGTTGAGCGGCAAGTGGTGCGCGTATTAACACCAGGAACAGTCAGTGATGCGGCATTTTTAACGGAAACACAAGATAATTTACTCGTTAGCTTATACGCAGTGAATAATCAATTTGGTCTCGCTATTTTAGATTTAAGTGGTGGACGTTTTAATTTACTCGAAGTGTCTGGCGAAGAAGCAGTACAAAGTGAGTTGGCGCGTTTGAAACCGGCTGAATTATTAGTTAGCGATGATTGGGACCATGTGGTTTTGAAAGATCATCAACAGCGCATTCGCCGCCGCGCTCCTTGGGAATATGATTTACACACCGCAAGGCGCTTATTGACCGAGCAAATGCAAACGCATGATTTAGCCGCTTTTGATTGTGATCATTTAACCGCCGCATTAGCTGCAGCCGGTGCGCTCTTGCAATATGCCCGCGAAACACAGCGTGCGAGCATGCCGCATATACGCGCATTGCATGTTGAGCGACGTGAAGAAACATTAATTTTAGATGCTGCTTCAAGGCGCAATTTAGAAATCACGAGTAATTTATCGGGTACGGAAGAAAATACGTTAATTGCCGTGCTTGATAAAACGCGTAATCCCATGGGTGGACGTTTGTTGCGACGCTGGTTAAACAGCCCAACACGGCATTATGATTTGTTAAGAGAAAGACAATCGAGTGTAGCAGAATGTTTGGCGACGCAATCTTTTCAAGCTTTGCAAACCCTCATGCAAGAAATGGCTGATATCGAACGTATTCTAACGCGCATCGCTTTAAAAACGGCGCGTCCGCGCGATTTAGTGGCGCTTCGTACCACATTAGCATTATTACCGAATTTGCGTTTAACATTGGCACCGTTTGCCACTTCGCATTGGCAGTATTTAGCAAATGAACTAAAAGAATTTCCAGCGCTGCATGATTTATTGCAGCGCGCGATTATCGAGCAACCCCCTTTAACGATTCGCGAGGGTGGCGTCATTGCGCGTGGTTATGACGCGGAATTAGATGAATTACTTTCTATTAGTGAAAATGCTGGTGAGTTTTTACTGAAATTAGAAGAGCAAGAAAAAGCGCGCACCGGACTTTCTACTTTAAAAGTCGGTTACAATCGTGTGCATGGTTATTACATTGAAATTTCACGTTTGCAAGCGAGCACAGTGCCAACCGATTACGTGCGCAGGCAAACGCTAAAAAACGCCGAGCGATTCATTACGCCCGAATTAAAAGTATTTGAAGATAAAGCATTGAGTGCGCGTGATCGTGCCTTAGCACGCGAAAAAATGTTATACGAAGCGTTGCTTGAGCAAATGGTGCCTGAACTAACTGCATTACAAGCAACGGCATTTGCAATGGCGGAAATCGATGTGCTCGCCAATTTTGCTGAGCGTGCACGCGAATTGAATTGGTGTCAGCCGGAGTTGGTGGATGAACCAGGTATTCAAATTATTGCGGGCCGTCACCCGGTCGTCGAAGCCGTTTCATCTCATCCGTTTGTTCCGAATGATGTGCAGTTTGATGCGGTAACTCGTATGTTGATGATCACAGGCCCCAACATGGGTGGTAAATCCACTTACATGCGGCAAATCGCCCTCATCGTTATTTTGGCGCACATCGGTAGTTTTGTGCCGGCTGAAGCGGCGCGTTTAGGTCCTATTGATCGCGTCTTTACACGCATTGGCGCAGCGGATGATTTAGCGAGCGGCCGTTCAACGTTCATGGTTGAGATGACAGAAACCGCAACGATTTTGCATAACGCGACAGCAAATAGCTTGGTGCTGATGGATGAGATTGGTCGCGGTACGAGTACGTTTGATGGATTATCATTAGCCTGGGCCTGTGCAGAACATCTAGCACACAAAGTCTCTGCCTTCACTTTATTCGCAACCCATTATTTTGAATTAATCAGTTTGGCAGAAACAATCGCCAGTGTGAAAAACGTGCATTTAAATGCAACCGAGCATCAAGATAAAATTATCTTTTTACATCGTGTGGAAGAAGGCCCTGCTAATCAAAGTTATGGTATTCAAGTTGCGCAATTGGCCGGTGTGCCGCGTCCTGTTATTCAATCGGCTAAATTAAAATTGCAAGAGCTTGAGGCTGCTTCTCATGCGCCTACAGTGGGAACACCAAAGCAAGCATTATTGTGGGAAGAAAAACTGCATCCGGTGCTAAACGCCGTTGAAAGGCTGAATCCGGATGAGTTCACTCCAAAAACAGCATTAGATTTTTTATATGAAATTAAAATGCTATTAAAAAAATAACCCTTTATCGGCGAAAGCGAGAAAGGGTTGAGGGTAAACAAGATTAGCAAACATCGCTCCATCACCCTTTATTCGACATAAAAGGGGGTGATGAGCGAATGATATTACCGCGATGGTAAACGCGGTTGTCGTTGAATTTCAGCATCAATCACTTCTTCAACCGGTTTAAATAATTGGTGCATTGCTTTTTGCGCTTTTTTGCACTGTTTACTGCGATAGGTGAAAATACTCGCAAAAGCGGTAAATGGCGCTAATACAATTTTCAAAGCATATCCCAACGCTGAGGTGCGAGAAGATTCAAGCAACGCTGTATGACCTTGTCCTTTTAATTCCATGCCTAAATCCCAAGCTTTTTCTGCGTTACTTTTATCTTTTTGCAGCAATTTATCTTTCAATATTAAGCAACTGCGAATTTTTCTTAATGCTTGTAAAGAACGATGGTTAAATCCTTCGGGATTTTGAACATGACTATTCCTTGCTAAGGCCAAAAAACCATTGTCAGTGGAATAGCCAATTAATTTTCTTGCTGGAATGTCTTTACGTAAGTGTGCGATGTATTGATCGAGCTTCCAGATGCAGTTAGTGATCATGGCATCGGTCACTTGGGCTTCACGGGCTTTTACATAAGGATTATTACGCAATGCTCCATTTTGTTCCTGGAAATATCGCAGCTCATTAGCTTGCCGGTTAAATGCACTGGTTTTATCGTCTATTTGAGTTTGTAACCCTTGATTTTTTTCAGCCAAATCCTGTTTTTGATTGGTCATCAGCTCAAGTTGATTTTTCGTATCGAGAATTTCTACTTTAAGATGATCGATTTTTTGTTGTTGAGTTTGCAGTAAATCATTTTTCACATGGAGATCTTGCGACAGCAATACTAACTCATCGGATAATCTTTCAACTTGGCTTGTCAAACGCTGAACATTTTCTTCAAGCGCAAGGCGTTTGGCTTTTGCGGCACTATGATCAATGGTGAGCTCAGAGAATTCTCGCAGCCATCTGGATTGCTGCTCTAATAATCTTTTCAGTTTCTCTTGTAAATCTTGAATGGTTTGAGTTGCTCCTTGTTGATCACCACGACGTGCTTGGGATTCTACCGCTAATTTTGCCTGCATAGAGCTAATATCATTTTTCAATTTTTCCACAGCCTGAAATTGTTCCATCAATCGTGCTGTTAGAGCTTGCACTTGAGGGTTATCGTAATGCGCTAACAATTCTTTGTCTGTTACCTGCTCGCCCTTTACCATTCTAGCAAGGAGAGGGTTCGACGTTTCTAAAACATCAAATTGATAATAAGGTGCGGAATTTTTCTGATTCGCTAATAATTTAAATTTAGCAGTAATAGGGCCTGGAATAAATAATTCTTTATTATTCTCTATAATCTTAACAGGAATGTAGGGAACAGTAATAATTTGGTAAATTTCATTATTTTCTTTTTCGATGCTAACTTCAGCATGCGGACATTGTGTAATAATAAGTTGGTCAGATGGACAGGCTGTCGTTAAAACATTGGCAATTAAGCTAGCAGGATGTTGGCTATGCGCTTTAATAACCGCTTCGACATTATCCACCCCAATAATTTGTGTTAACACCATTTTGACTTCTTCCGAAAAATCATCACTACCTTGGCGTTTTTGAATATATGGAGTTGCAAGACCTAAATGCTCAAAGCCCATCACTTTAAAATTTCTTATGACAAAGTCTTTAATGAATTGTTGCAGACCGCCACTACCCGGAAAATTTAATTTCTCTTCTTTAGCTTGTTGTAATACACCATTGCTGGTTTTAGTGTGTAACAATTCTTGACGGGTAATTCTCTGCATAAATTTTGCTTCTCGTATGTGTGTTTTATTAAGCTTATTTTATAGTGTTATTGTTAAGCTAAAATTAACCCATTTTCTTATCTTTTTCATATGCTTAGGTTCGCGATTTTAAATTTTAATGAGACAACTAACACTTAGCAGCATAATTTTGCGGTTGTTTAGACTCCTGCCTGCAAATAACGAGGGCGCGAAATGTTTAGTGTGGTTCAAATAATCAAATTAATTAATCCTGTCGAAATAGTTCCAACCCCGATTAAATTAATATTGCGTTTAATCAATTCAAATACTCTTTAAATTTCCTACAATTAACTGATGTTAAGGAGTAAAAGGGGTGGTGGTGTTGGGGTTTTCCCCAGTATTTCCCAGGAATTTTAAGCGATACAATGAAACTGCTAGTGGAAATACTAATATTTTATTCAAATATAAAGGATATCACTATGTCGAACTTCAACAACCAAAACAACAACCAAGGTAATCGCCAACAAGATCAAGCTACCTATAATCAAGATAAAAGTGGTAGCTACAACCAAGATAAAGGAACTGGTTTTAATAAAGATAAAGACCATTCCAACCAAGGTAAAACCCCAGGCAAAGATCACAGCCAACGATAAGCTATAACGCAAACGCCTTGATTAGGAAGATCGGGGCGTTTGAGTGAGTGAGGTTTACAATGACACGTGGATCAAAAGCAAGTTATACCGATAAACAAAAGCGTCAAGCGTCACACATTGAAGAATCAGAGCAGAAGCAAGGACGCTCGAAAAAAGTAGCAGAACGCATTGCTTGGGCTACCGTAAATAAACAAACCGGTGGTGGCTTGAAACGGAAAAGTTCGAAGCGGAAAAAGGGAGAGTAAATATGCATTTGCTACTACTTATTGTTTTAATTCTTTTGTTAATCGGTGCATTGCCGCGTTGGCCTTACAGTCGTGACTGGGGTTATTATCCAAGCGGTGGTGTTGGCACAATCTTACTCATCATTATTATCATGTTGCTATTAGGAATAATTTAAAATTTAGGAGTGTTAATCATGGCCTTAAATAAAGATATTATCAAAGGTAAATGGATGGAAATGAAAGGTAAAGTAAAACAACAATGGGGTAAATTAACGGATGATGATGTTACCCAAATGAAAGGTTCGTATGAAGAATTAGAAGGTGTCTTACGTAAACGCTATGGTTATGAACGTGACCAAGCTGAACGTGAAATCCAAACTTGGGTTGATAAAAATAATTGGCATTAATCTTTTAAATTAAGTAAGCCGGCTAACATGACGTGGGCCGGCTTATTTTTTTTAAGCAGCGCTTGTTGCAGTCGTTAACGATAATCGGTTTGCCTTCCATTCTTGTAATAACATGCTACTTCCCGTGTAAAGTAAAATAGCCGCGACCAACCATTGCAATGCCGATAAATCCAATAAGCTAAAACACTTCACACCAATTAATGCACCGATTACGCCAGCGGTTACAGCTGCTAAGGTAATTTTTCGACTATAGGAACCGTAGCGAATAAATTGCATGCTGCCAACGGGTACTGAGAAAGCACTCGCGCCCATCATAATGGGAAAAGCAGCGGCAGGATTCATGCCGAGTGCATAGATCGTCACCATGGTTGGCGCAAAACAACCAATACCAATATTATTTAATGCGCCGAAGCTAAACATGGCCATGCAGGCAATCATTAATTTGGTGCCACTTAAACCCATGGCTGTGCCACCAACTGGCACCAAATGAAGTTTACCCGCTAAGATGAATAAGGTCGCAGCAACCAATCCGGCGCCAATGCAAAGACGAATGGCTTTTGCTGATAATTTAACGACTAAACGGGGACCAAAATAAGCGCCAATCACTTGGCTTAAAATGCATAATCCTAACGTTAGAAAATCGACTTTCACATCTTGAATGAAAGCGAGTGCCATGGTGGAAACGGGGATAACGGATTGAGCGTTTAATGTTCCGGGTAATAATTTATCTTCTACCCAACGCATTTTACGGTAAAGCACCGTCGATAGGGCAAAGTCGGACATACCGAGCGCGGAGCAGAAAAAGATACTGCCTAGGCCTAAGCCAAGACCAACGGGGTTGCCAGGTTCGCGAGCTAATAAGGCTTTGTTTTTTAATGCGTCACTAATAAACCGCCAAAGGAACAGGCCGTTAATGAGTAAAATGCCAATTAAAAGAAGCGTTGTCATCGCTAACCACCCCGTTTGCTTAAGATTTATACATAATACCTTGTCTAGCTTAACCGCATCTTAACAAGGTTTTCTTATAATAATTAATGATCTAACCCGCGTTTTGTTCGCGGATAAAGCGATTGAGTGACTCTAATTCATCTTCATGCAGTTCAACGTAGTGGCCACGTCGCAGGTTATTGGGTAAATAAACATTGCCAAAGCGAACACGAATTAAACGGCTGACGGAAAAATCGAGTGCTTCCCACATGCGCCGTACGAACCGGTTACGGCCTTCGGCAACGGTTACGTGATACCAGTGATTGCTGCCTTGACCGCCAGCATCGGTAATGTCAGTGAAGCGCCCAAAGCCATCTTCCAAATCGAAGCCTTTGCGTAACTTTAATAAAGCTTCTTCATGCACTTCACCGCGAATACGCACGGCATATTCCCGTTCAATTTGCGAGCGTGGATGCATTAAATGATTGGCAAGCTCGCCATCATTGGTGATAAGGAGTAATCCGGACGTATTAAAGTCTAAACGGCCAACGCAAATCCAACGGCTATTGCGGATAAGCGGCAAACGCTCAAAAATGGTCGGGCGGCCTTCGGGGTCATTGCGTGAGCAAATTTCACCTTCCGGTTTGTGATAAATTAAAACGCGGGTATTTTGATTTTTGCTGCGCGCGAGCTTAATTTCGCGCCCATCGACACAAACCACATCATGATAAGTCATGCGATCGCCAATCGTTGCGAGTCGCCCGTTTAAGGTAACGCGCCCATCTACAATCCACGTTTCAATTTGACGGCGTGAAGCTAAGCCTGCATTCGCAAGCACTTTTTGAATTTTTTCTGACATATTTACCTTTTTTACTTCAAGGGACTATACCCATTGCTCTTCGCTTTTTGAAGGGTAATGGGTATGTAATTAACCATTACTTGATTCGGGGGCGTCTTCTTCCTGGGTGATAACATCGGACGGAGCCGCATTGTGGGTCTCATGCAAAGGGATAACATTATCGATAATGGCTTCGCGTTCTTCCGGGATCATTTCGCTATCACTGGGTGGAATGTCGCTATCATCTAATGCTAGCTCGACTTGTAATGCTGCTTCTTGTGCTTCTAAATTTTTAAATTCGGCTAAAGTCGGTAAATCAGCTAAGGATTTTAAATTAAAATAATCTAAAAAGGTTTTAGTGGTGCCATAAATAGCCGGGCGTCCTGGTAGTTCGCGGTGGCCAATGACGCGGATCCATTCCCGATCTTGCAGGGTTTTCATAATGGTGCTGCTGACGGTAACGCCGCGGATTTCTTCAATTTCGGCGCGAGTAACAGGTTGTTTGTAGGCGATAAGCACTAACGTTTCTAAAAAGGCGCGCGAATAGCGTGGTGCTCGTTCTTCCCACAAGCGTGCTAACCAATTGCTGAGGTCGCTTTTCGCTTGAAAGCGATAGCCACTGGCAATTTCTTGTAATTCGATGCCGCTTTCAGCTTGGTTGTGTCGATCAGCAATGTTAGCTAATACCACTTTAAGATCGGCGGTGGTCGGGCGTTCTTCTTCATTGAAAAGATTTTGCATAGCAGCAAGGTTGATCGGCTCGTCAGCGACCAATAAAGCGGCTTCGATAATAGCTTGCATCTTTTCTATGGACAGGAGCGACATAGCGTAGACCCTTTGGTGATAAATTTCGATGTATACATGCTAGCAAAAAGTTATGATTTAACCTACAGTTTCCACAGATTAGGTACTAAGAAAATACATCATGTCGACCCAATTGATTCGATCACTGCATACTTTACCCAGGGGCGCACGCGGCGCTATTGCCACCATTGGCAATTTTGATGGCATTCATTTAGGCCATCAGGCGTTAATTCAGCAAGTGTTGGCAAAAGCTCAGCAAGAAAATGCGCCCTCACTGATTATTACGTTTGAGCCCCATCCCGCTGAATTTTTTGCGGGTGATTCACAAACCGTGCCGCGTTTGACGCGGTTTCGGGAAAAATTTTTAGCGCTGAGGAAGCTTAAGCCCGATTACGTATTATTTTTGCCATTTAATCAAAAACTTGCAAATTTAACTGCCAGTGAATTCGTCAGCCAGATTTTAGTCGATGCGCTAGCTGTTAAGCAAGTGATCATTGGGGACGATTTCCGGTTTGGTCAAAAACGCCAGGGCGATTTTAGCTTGTTAAAGCAGCTTGGGGCTCGGGCTGGATTTGGCGTAACCGCGATGGATACCTTTGAAATAACCGGCGGGCGGGTTAGCAGTACGCGGATTCGTGAGGCATTAAAAGTGGCTAATTTGGAATTAGCCAAAACCTTGCTGGGTCGACCTTACACCATGCAGGGCCGGGTACGGTCTGGTGATCAGCTCGGGCGGCAATGGGGTTTTCCCACGGCGAATTTGTTTTTGCACCGACGTTTAACCCCCGTTTGGGGTGTTTTTACGGTTTTGATGCACGGTTTGGCTGAAAAGCCCTTGCCTGGGGTTGCCAATGTGGGAACAAGGCCGACTGTGAATGGCACAAATACCTTACTCGAGGTACACTTGCTGGATTTTAACCGCGATATATACGACCACGACGTTGAAGTCGAATTTTGTCATAAACTGCGCGATGAAGTGCATTATCCCAATATTGAGCTATTGAAAGCCCAAATTGCCGAAGATGTGCGCATTGCGCGTCAGTATTTTGAGTTGAATTAAGAGTGGTATCATGACTGATTATAAAAATACACTGAATTTGCCGCAGACCGATTTTCCAATGAAAGCGAACCTTGCCGACCGCGAGCCAAACCAATTGCGCCAATGGCAAGAATCTCAACTGTATAAAAAGCTGCGTAGTATTCGTAACGGCAAGCCTAAATTTGTCATGCTCGATGGCCCGCCGTATGCGAATGGCCACATCCATATCGGCCATGCCGTTAATAAAATTTTAAAAGACATGATTGTTAAGTCTAAATCATTAAATGGATTTGACGCACCGTTTGTGCCGGGTTGGGATTGTCACGGTTTACCGATTGAATTAAACGTCGAAAAAAAATATGGCAAAGCGGGCGTGAAAATTGATGCCAGCGCTTTCCGGCAAGCTTGCCGCGATTATGCGAATTCGCAAGTCGATATTCAACGCGAAGAATTTAAACGCTTGGGCGTGTTGGCGGATTGGGAAGATCCTTATCTCACCATGAATTACACGTATGAAGCGGGTATTGTCCGCAGTTTAAAAACCATTTTTGAAAAAGGCCATATTCAGAAAGGGTATAAACCGGTGCATTGGTGTTTAGATTGTGCTTCGGCTTTAGCGGAAGCGGAAGTGGAATACCAAGATAAAAAATCACCCGCAATTGATGTGCGCTTTAATGTGGTTGATGTGGCGGACTTTAAAAAACGTTTTGCAACGATTAAAGAAGCAGAAGGAACGGCGGGCATAGTCATCTGGACCACCACTCCTTGGACTTTACCTGCGAATGAAGCGGTCGCACTGAATTCTAAATTGCAATATGCCTTGGTGGCTTTTGCGGGTACGCAATTATTAATCGCAGATGATTTAGTCGCTGCGGTGATGAAGCGTTATCAGCAAGAAGATTATACCGTGATTGGCAGAGCATTGGGCGAAGCATTTTTAGGTTTGAAATTGCAACACCCATTTTATGATAAACAAGTGCCAGTCATTTTAGGCGAACACGTCACGGTGGATTCGGGCACCGGTGCAGTGCACACAGCGCCTGCGCACGGTCAAGAAGATTATCAAGTGGGTAAATTATATCACTTACCCGTCATTAATCCCGTCGGCGATAATGGTTGTTTTAATGATAATGCGCCGTTATTAAGTGGCACGCATGTTACGAAAGCGAATGAAAAGGTATTAGAATTATTAACTGAACATACAACGTTAGTGTTCAAAGGCGAGATTACACACAGTTATCCTCACTGTTGGCGGCATAAAACGCCAATTATTTTTCGCGCGACACCGCAATGGTTTGTCAGTATGGATCAAGCGCAATTACGCGAAAAATCATTTGCAGCGATTAAGCGGGTTAACTGGGTGCCAGGCTGGGGTGAGCAACGCATTTATGGCATGATTGAAAATCGTCCGGATTGGTGTATCTCAAGACAACGTACTTGGGGTGTTCCTATTCCCTTTTTCTTGCATAAAGAAAGTGGTGAATTACATCCGCGAACCGCAGAATTGTTAGAAGCCGTTGCTAAAAAAGTTGAAGAAAAAGGCATTGAAGCGTGGTTTAGTTTAAATGAAGCAGAATTACTTGGCGAAGATGCCGCTTCTTATCGCAAAAATACGGACGTACTTGATGTTTGGTTTGATTCGGGTGTGACGCATGCATGCGTTGCAGGCGCGCGTTCTGAGTTACATATTCCTGCGGATGTCATTATTGAAGGCTCCGATCAACACCGCGGATGGTTTCAATCGCAATTATTAACTTCTGTGGCTATGACAGATCATGAACCGTATCGAGAAGTGTTAACCCACGGGTTTGTTGTCGATGCGCAGGGCCGAAAAATGTCAAAATCGGTTGGCAATGTGATTGCGCCAGAAGATGTGATTAGCACGTTAGGGGCGGATATTTTACGGTTGTGGGTTGCTTCCATTGATTATCGCAATGAAATCACGGCATCAAAGGAATTATTAAATCCGGTTTCTGAAATGTATCGGCGCATTCGTAATACCATGCGTTTTATGCTCGCTAATTTAAATGGGTTTGATCCCGCAACGAATTTATTGCCTGCCGAAGAATGTTTAATGCTCGATCGCTGGGTCATTGATCGTGCGAAGCGTTTACAAGCGGAAATTATCAGTGCTTACGATGCGTATCAATTCCATTGGGTCGTGCAAAAACTTCATCACTTTTGCGCAGCGGAATTGGGCGGATTTTATCTAGATATTATTAAAGATCGTCAGTACACCATGCAAACGGACAGTCGCGGTCGACGCTCGGCGCAAACAGCGTTATATCATTTGGCGCATGCTTTTGTGCGTTGGATGATGCCGATGTTAAGTTTTACGGCAGCAGAAGTGTGGCAGTATTTGCCTGGTGCGCGTGAAGAATCCGTTTTCTTTACGACTTGGTATGATCAACTCGTGAGTTTGCCTGAAACAGAAACCATGAACCCCAGTTATTGGGAGACGGTGCGATTAGTGCGGGATGCGGTGAATAAAGAAATTGAAAATCAGCGCAATGCATCGCGTTTAGGTTCCGCATTGGAAGCTGAAGTGCAATTGTATGCAGAGCCTGCTTTAAAGGCCTTGTTACTATCCCTGCAAGATGAATTGCGTTTTGTTTTAATTACTTCGTCTGCAACTGTCTTGCCATTTGAGGCGGCTGGAGCGGAAGCTGTGCAAACGGACGTGCCAGGTTTGGCATTACGGGTCTTTGCAACGGAACAAGCAAAATGCGCACGTTGTTGGCATCGTCGTGCTGATGTGAATGTTAATTCCGAGCATCCAGGTTTATGTGGCCGATGTGTGGAAAATGTGGCAGGGCCGGGTGAAAAACGTTTTTACGCTTAAGGAGTGTCAGCATGTTATTGGGAAAATTAAAAAACACGGGGCTACGCTGGTTGTGGTTGGCGATAGCAGTCATTGCGATTGATCAATATTCAAAATGGTGGGTGACAACGCATCTTGCGTATTTGCAACCACTGTATGTTTTGCCCGTGTTTAATTTAACACTGGCGCACAATACGGGTGCCGCATTTAGTTTCTTGCACGCCCAGTCGGGGTGGCAAAATGTGTTTTTAGGCAGTTTAGCGGCGGTCATCAGTATCGGTATTTTAATTTGGTTGTCGCGCTTACCTCATAAGGCGCGGCTCGTTCCCATCGCACTATGCTTAATTTTGGGTGGCGCATTAGGCAATGCGTGGGACCGTATCAATTACCAATTCGTCGTTGATTTTTTAAGTTTCCATTGGGGCGATTGGTATTTTGCCATTTTTAATTTAGCCGACAGCGCCATTTCAGTAGGAGCGGGTTTGTTGTTTTTGCACTGGGTATTTGAAAAAAATTAATGCGCTGTGAGCGCGGCAATCTCTTTTCCGTATAGGCCTCAATTAAGAATAGAGATTGCTTCGGGTAACAATGACGCATGACAGCTCACCTCTTAAAATTGAGCGGTGAGCTTTAAAAAATCATCGAAAAACTTCTCACGACTCTATCCAATCGATCGGCATCACTTTGATATTGTTTTGCTTTGGATTCAAATTGTTTAAAGTGGGTTCCCGCATTAATCTTGGTAGAGAAAAGCCCTTTTTTGAGTAAACCGAAACTCGCGCCTGACATAACGACGCCGGTAACACCAAACGCGATGGCATCGGCAAGCAAGCCATAGCCTAAAATGCTGCCCAAGACAGATAGGGGCGTTGAAACACCACAAGTGGTGACAATGCTTGCCACTGATACTGCAATGAGTGCCAATCCGGCCAATCCCAGTAGCGCGCCACTAATGCCCATGATAATCCGTTTTTTACGCGAAAAACGTGGTTGATCTTGCTGCGAGGGTATCGCGTTTATCCGTTGCGTTGCATGCACCAGTTTGTCGAATGCAGCGCTATTGGTTGGGTCTTTTAAAACACTCGTTGCGCTTTGCATGGCGTTAATATAAACGTCTTTATCATTATCAAAATAGGCTTTAGCCGTGTATTCACGTGCATGCTTAATAATGTTGTGCGCTTGTTCTGCTAATGGTCTGCGTTCGCGATCTAAATAGGCAGCTTTAGTGGCTATTTCTAATTCCCGCAGCGCTTTATTATATTCAGCATTTTCCGCCGGCAATGCTTTCATGTCGGAGGTTTGCGTGACTAAACGATTGATCGGGTAATTGGAGCGTAAAGACCCACTGGATTTTCCGCGGATACCTTCCGTGCCTGGTGTGCCACCTAATGCGGTCATGATATGGATATGTTGTGAATTACACACCACGTCTTGTAAGCGCTTTTGTTTTTCTTCGCTGACGACCTCGCCTTTGGCACGGTAATAATCAAGTAAGCTGCTGAGAATATTGTGATAATAACTGGCGCTAGTACGGTTTTCACCACTTGCGCAACCAAACCAAATGGCAACCGTGCGTGCCTCTTTTAATGCTTCGCGATGATCTAGAATGATTGCATTATTCAGTTTTGCCAATTGAGTTAAATAATAAATAATGTCTAATGCTTTTAAATTGGCATCAGCTGGGTGGCGTAATAAAGATTCAATTTTTCTTAAAAATTCTTTACTCGTTTCAACACGCATATCGGCGAACTGGATTAGCCGCAAATTCGCTTCAATGACCGCGATAATATTGTTAACACCGCTATAATTATTAAATTCAATTTTACGAAAACCATTTAAACAAAGCTTGGCATAATTGACGCCATTGCCTTGTAGTTCTTCCGCGGCCGTTTTAGTTAATTCAATAATTTTACTATCGTCCGCATCATAGCGATTGCCTAACATTTTTTGATACGATCCAACAATGGTATCGCCGATTTTACTGTTTAAGCAAATCATCAATGTCGTATCTGCGCCACTATTCTTTTTTTGCTGAGCGAGATTGCTGTTTGTTATTCCTTTGGCAACGGTTTCATCTTGATGGCTTAAATGCGCGACCGTTCCGGTGTGAAAGTAACTATTTAATAAACGTAATTCACCGGAACTTTCTTGAATAAAAATCGATTGACGATAAGCATTTTTCCCCACGGGTAAAACCGAGCGTAATTGGCTGGGAATGATGCAGCGGCCGGATAAAATACGTCCGCGGTAATGCATAACCAATGATTTAGAAAAATCATTCAATTCTTCAAACCAAGGTTGGCCTTGCGGATTTTCAAAATAATATTTTTGTTCTTCGGTTAATTCTGTTTGCGGTTCATCTAAAATAATAATGCGCTGTTGCTCGGTTGCTGGCGCATCGGCGGGCGGATCGATGATGGTTGCAACAGCTAATGCATCACGTTCAAGGCCAGCCCAATCTTTGGCGCGATCGAGTCTTTTGGCAACCTCTTCTTTGGTATTCGGATCACCATTTAATTGACTGTGCATAAAGTCAATTAATCTGCCTTTGCCTTCAGCCAGTGCTTTTTTCGCAAGTTCGGCGCGTGCTTTATCATCCAGAATGCTAGGACCATTCAGGGTGGTTTGGAAGAGGCGTGACGTATCCTCACGTATGGTTTCTAGTTGCTGGATAAATTCATGATTTGCCAATTGGCGGATTTCACCGATCGTGACTGCGGCGATCAAGTAAGCATAAAAAATGGATAAATAATTATAATTTTGCGCGCCATTACTTTGATTATTATGATGGAGCGCATTCGTTTGGGAAATTCTGCGAGCCCAAATATTGCGACGGTCTAACGGATCGCTGGGAATAATCTTTGAGTGAATAGCATGTCGTGGGTCGATGATTTGCGTGCGATTATGGCTTATTTTATCTACTAATTCTGAGCGGAATTGTTGAACGGGGCAGATGGGAACTAATGGTTCTATGGAATGTACTTGATCTTGTTCGTTAGCGAGAGAGAAGTTCAACGCTTTTGCGACCAGCGCTTCGGTCGCGGATTTTTTAGCCTCGATTAATTGAAATCGGTTGTGTCCCATTTAAACCCCGCTGAGCTGGCTAATTTTTATCTAAATATTATTTTATGGTACACTTTTTATCTTAATTGCTGCTTAAATGCAACTAATCGAATTTTATAACGATTTTAAAAATTGAATAACGCGTTGTTTCATAAAATCAAAATCGGGGTTATACGTTAATACCCCGCGCGGCGCATCCACTAAGTTAAATTCATATAATGCCTTGAAAAATTGCAAAGTAATGGGGTCATACGCTCCATTAATGCCTTTTTTTCCCAATGGATAATCACCATTTGGCCCATAATGCGGGTTATTGGGAGAATAGGGTAGCGCTACATGTGAAAAGTTACGGATGTTCAATTCGGGATACACCGATTGACGCGTCAAAATGCGTTTGTCCTGAAACCGTAGGTCTTTCGCGGTGTAAATTAATAATCGACTTTCAGGCCGGTCATAACTTTGAAAGAATTCAACGGCCATTTTGCTGGAAATGGTTTCATCCGCATCGCTTACTACCATGCACATGGGGCGATTGAAGGGGTGTCCGGGGAGCGCTTCTTTAATTAATTGCGTCAAGTGGGCTACTTGTAATACCGCATTGTAGGTTAAAGAACGGTATTTGCTGTAGTCGTTTTCTTCTCGTTGTTGTACCCAATCCAATTTCCGATTAAAGCGTTTTAGGAAATTTTGTAACGTGAAGAGTGCATCAACTGGCGCTTTAATTTGTATCGCCGGAGCGAGTAACACGAGACCGCGAATGCGCTCATCTTGTAGCGCGTGGCAAATTCCCAGCGCCGCACCGGTTGAAAACCCAAGTATGTACAGTTTTTTAACTTTTTTGCTTAAATTTTCAATGCCATAGCGCACAGTCTGCAACCAATCTTCGAAGTGTACGGTTAAGAGGTCGGCAGGGATTGTCCCGTGTCCTGGCAGTAAAACGGAACGGCACCAAAAACCTTCTTGTTGTAGGGCGACGCCTAGGTCGTGCACTGAGAAAGGGCAGTCTAATAAGCCATGAACGAGTAAAACACCGCTCTCGGTTTCAGTGGCCGGTTTTAAGTCATAAGGGGTATTTGCTGTGATGATTGTATTTTTATTGCGGGCAGTTAAATCGGTGCGGCGTTCCGCAATTAATTTTTTACAATCGGCCACATAGTCAGCAAACGGCTGACCGATGCGCGGAATAATCCATGGGTTGGTAGGCGTTATCATAATAATTTATACCATTTGAAGCACTCGCTTCGCGATGGGGTTTCCAAAGAGGAGAACCGTGGTTCCTCCCTTTAGTGAATGCTACAAATTTAATTCGCACCATTCATAAAAATATGGGCCTATACTTATTCCACTTCGCTTTTCGAAGTGGAATAAGTATATAATAAATAATGAATTAGGCAAAGGCAATCTGCCAAGATATTCAAGAGGAAATATGAAATTCTTTTTAACGGTATTTACCTTATTTGTTTCGATGACTGTTTGGGCGGTAAAGTACGACCCAGCGGGGCTCGGGGCTGTGGCCCAAAATATCATGGTTCCAGTAAGCGTTGCCTATGATTTTGTAAGCACGGGTTGCTTTGTGATTGGCGCTTCCTTCTTATTCGCTTTCATCATCAAATACATTGAACACCGCCGCAGCCCACTCATGGTGCCTATTAGTACCGTAATCTTTTTATTAATTGCAGGTATTTTATTGATTCTTTTACCGCTCGCCTATAAAGTAACGGACAGTGGCATCCCATTTTCCCTTATTCGTTAGTGAGCCCATTTAATGCGCTTTTTGGTCTTGTGTGTGTGTGGTTTTTTATTGGCAAGTTGTGGTCAGCCAGAAAAAGATTCAGCTTACCTTTTGGCACATCCTTTTGAATTGCAAAAGGCGGTGCTTAATTGCGAAAAGGCGACCAGTTTATCGAGCGCTGAATCGGATCGATGTGACGATGTGATGAAAACCGCACAGACATTCCGCGCCATTTTAGACGAATATCAAGCAGGGCCCGAACAATTTGGCCAAGCTATTTTGCAAACGCAAATGGACATTGCTTCTACTCAGCAAGAATTAACAAATTTAGAAAAACAATTTTCGGTCAGTAAAGAAGCAGCATTGCAAGAAAAAATAACGACAATGCAAACGAAATTAGCCGACTTAAAACAACAAGCCGCTGAAAAGTTGGCTGTTATTGGTATTAATAGTCCAGAGTGAGAGGGTTATGCAAAGTCACGGGTTGATGCGATCGGTTAAAGTTCTTTATCAGTTCAAAAGTGAAATGGAACCAGAAAAGAAGCCTATCATTACCATCGCGCTTGAAAAATTTCATTATGAATTGTCTGACATGAAAAGCATTGATGGCTTTACCCTTGCATTCAATAGAGATGCTAAAGACGATGCTAAAATTTCTTTTAGCATCGATTTAAATTCTAAAAATTTCAAAGAAGCCGATGTCTCTTTTCGCTGGGCGGTGCATCTTTGCCAGAAAGGAAACATTCTTTACACGCGCGATGTGACTGAAATTTTAAAGTGTTATGAGAATTTGTTAAGCGCGCAGGGTTTGCTTGTGGAAAACAAATCACAGTGTGCCCACAAAGATTTTAAGCGTTTAGGGGATTGTCGTCCGGATGGTAATGCATTTTAACGATGATAAGGGTGTTGTTGCAAAATGCTACTCGCCCGATAAATTTGTTCTGCAATTAATACGCGCACGATAATGTGTGGAAAGGTCAAAGGGGACAGTGACCATTTTTGATTCGCGCGTTCTAAACAGCTCGCTGCTAAACCTTCTGGCCCACCGACTAACAAAGCAATATCACGTCCCCCTTGTTGCCATTTTTTTAATTCTTGCGCCAGTTGTTCCGTGCTCCATAATTTCCCATCAATGCTCATCGCAATGACAAAATCATTGGGTTTAATTGCCGCTAATAATTTTTCCCCTTCGCGCTGGGTAATGCGTGCTAGATCAGCATGGCTCGTGCGCTTTTCGGCAGGAATAGGAATGAATTCAAGTGGACAAGAAGGAGGAAGACGCTTTACATAATCTTCGTATCCTTCGTTAATCCAGTTGGGAGCTTTATGCGTAATACTGAGGAGGCGGATTTTCATGCGTTAGGGTTATGTTCACGCAATTCTTTAACAGGTTCCCACAAATCTTCCAAACTGTAGAAGTCGCGCGCGCTCGCTGTCATGACATGCGCAATGACATCGCCTAAATCCACCAAGATCCATTCACTTTCCCGACCACCTTCAACGCGCACGTTTACTATTTTCATGTCTTTGGCTTTCATGGAAACAGCATCAGCCATGGCTTTTACATGACGGCTAGAGCGGCCTGTGCAGATCAGCATGTAATCGGCGATTGAAGTTAATTCGCGTACGTCTAAATCGACGATATCAATGCCTTTTAATTCCTCTAGCTCATGCCGTGCTAGGTCACGTAATGCTTCAGGTGTCATAAATTACTCTATTGATTTAGGGGGTTAATGCTATAAATGCCATGCTGTTTGATAAAGTCATAAACAGGGTCTGGCAATAAATACCTTGGATTCCGTCCCATTGCAATCTGTTTTCGTATGTCGGTGGCGGATATGTCTAAGGCCGTAATGGGATGCAACAAAATGCCGCCGCTCCTATGTTCATGAATATAAGTGGGTTCGCGTTGTAAACGTTGATTGAGCAGACTTGCAATCACACCGGTATTGGGCAAATGATATTGAGGACGATGCGCCACGATCAAATGCGCATGGTCTAAAATTTCGTGATAGCGGTGCCAGCTGGAAAAGCCTAAAAAAGCGTCAATCCCGAGTAATAAACAAAGTGAGTGATCGGGATATTCTTCGCGCAATTCGAGCAAGGAATCAATGGTATAAGATGGATTCTTGCGTTTAATCTCACGGGCATCGGCGGTAAAAAGCGGTTCATTTTGAATGGCGCATTCGAGCATTTGTAAGCGCTGCTCAGGCGTTGCCGTGGGTTCTTTGCGATGCACAGGTTGAAAACAGGGAACATAGTGCACGCGCGTTAAATCAAAAGCTTGTTGTAATTCTATTCCAGAGCGCAAATGGCCATGATGAATAGGATCAAATGTGCCGCCAAAAATACCAATGGCGCGGTGGGTCTGGTGCATACTAACTCGCTTTGTTTTATTCGATTGGCTATGACTCTATTATGCCATGCGACAGCAAAATAGTGCTAACCCTTCCCAAGGATTACCAGCGGCTATGCCTTTGATTTGTCGATCAATTTGCAAAGCGCTCGCTAAAAATTCTTGGCAATGATGTTGCTGAAAGCGTTCTAAAAAACGCCGTACGGCTTTTTGTCTTCTGGCAAAGATACGATGTTGTTGAAAGAGCTGCTCATACGTCGCGCCTTTCTGGCGCGCACTGCTTAAGGTGTTCAGTAAACGTAATTCCCGCGTAATGGCCCAAAGCACTAATAAGCTTTCCGTTCCATCCGCTTTTAATTGTTGCAATTGATGCAAGGCGCGTTTGGTGTCGCCGGCAATCATGCTTTCTGCCACATCAAATACCGTGAAGCGGCTTTCATCGGCTAATAAGGTTAAAACAGCTTCGCCATTAATCGGTGTGGGCGGATTTAGCAATTCTAATTTTTCAATTAATTGCGCCGCCGCACCTAAATTGCCTTCCACGTAATCGGATAATAAGCGTGCCGCATCGCTTGTTAAGGTTAATTTTTTTTGTTTCGCACGATCGCTGATCCACTGGGGTAGTTGTTCGCGCGCGATGGGCCAATACGTAATGCAAGGGGCAATTTTATCGAGGGCTTTAAACCAGGCACTTTTATTGATTTTATCATCAAGCTTAGGTAAATCGATAATTAACAAAACATCGCTCGCGGGTTTTTCTGCGAACGCTTGTAAAATCGGTGTGGCGGTTTTATTGGGTAATTGTTCGCGAAAATCTAACTCCACAATGCGCCGATCAGCCATTAAAGAAGGTGCAAATAATTCCGTGTATAAAGTGTCCCAATCAAAACCCGCTTCCGGCGCAATGCGCACGCGTTCAGTAAATCCTGCGCGTTTTGCAGCGGCTCGTAATGCACTTTTAGCTTCATCTTTTAAAATGATTTCTTCGCCTGCTAAAAGATAAGCATTCGCGAGTTTGGCTTGCTTTAATTGCAATTCCAGTTCGCGCGGCATCATTTTCATGGTGCGATTCCCGCAATGACATTCTGCTCAGCGTTTTTAGCGGATAAGCGCGTTAAAATGCTGCCCGCAATGCTGCGGCGCATTTGTTCGTAATTGATGGTTGCTTCATTGCTGCTACCTAAAACCATGTTAGATTGCACCGTCGTGGTGCGCGTTTCGGTTAATACTTGTGGAGCAATTAAGACGATGCCTGTTTTGGCGTTGATCACTTCAAAGCGTACTGTCACACGTAAATTGTATTGACGGGTTTGTTGTGTGCTGCTGACGCCTAATAATTCTTGGCTGGAATTGTCCGCTAAAATAGTGAGAATGGTGGTGGCGGTTTCCGGTGTTTCTGTTAACGTCACATGCGAAGCACGTAAATATTGACTTAAATACCGTGCTAAATGCCCGTAGGGGTCCGGTGTTTGCAAATATAAGCGTTGCAAAGGCGGTGCTAATCGAACGGGGCCTTGCACTCTAAAACCACAAGCCACTAATAGCGCGCAACTTAAAAAAAGACTCACTATTTTAAAGGATGCGCGCATTATTCACCTCTTAACCAGCCACAACGTTGATGAGCTTGCCAGGCACGATAATCATTTTTTTAATACCCAAACCGGCAATGGCTTGCTGCACTTTGCTATCTGCGCTGACGATTTCTTTAATCGCCGCTTCATCGGCATCGCTTGCCACCATCACGCGTGAGCGCAATTTGCCATTCACTTGGACCACCATTTCAATGGTATCCACTTTAAACGCGATTGGGCTGCTGCGCGGCCAATTGGTGTCAATGATCAGCCCCGTGTAGCCTAAGTCATACCACAATTGATGCGTAATGTGCGGCGTAATCGGTGCTAGTAAGCGTAATAAAATACTCATGGCTTTGTGTAAAACGATAGGCTTAATGTCTTCTTGCTCACCACTTTTTTCAGGAATTTTACCCATCAAATTAAGCAGTTTCATGCATGCTGAAACAACGGTATTGTATTGTTGACGTTCATAATCAAATTTAGCTTGTTCAGCAACATCATATAATTGACGGAAGATATCGAGCTGTGCGGTGTCGGCATTGTCCCAGTTTGCTAAACTCAGCAAACTAATTTTAGTCGAGCGGCTTTGCTGACGCAAAATGGTTTGATTTTCATGCGCAAAGGCCCACAAGCGCTTTAAGAAACGATGTGCTCCTTCAACGCCGCTATCTGACCATTCCAAGCTTTGTTCCGGTGGCGCTGCAAACATAACAAATAAACGCACGGTATCGGCGCCAAAGCGGTCGATTAAAGCTTGAGGATCGACCGTATTTCCTTTGGATTTAGACATTTTCACGCCATCATTTAACACCATGCCTTGCGTCATTAAACGGCTGAAGGGTTCGTCGCTATTTAATAAACCTTCATCACGCATGGCTTTATGGAAAAAGCGTGCATACAACAAGTGTAAAACAGCGTGTTCAATGCCACCGACATATTGATCGACAGGCAACCAATAATTGGCGCGACCATCTAACATGGCCTTCGTTTGTTTTTTACAGGCTAACCGTGCGTAATACCAAGACGATTCCATGAAGGTGTCAAAGGTATCGGTTTCGCGCTCAGCCGGGCCATTGCAAGTTGGGCAAGTTGTTTTTAAAAAGCTTGATAACGTTTTAAGCGGTGAATTCACGCCATGGAATTCAACGTCTTCCGGTAAGAGAACCGGTAAATCTTTTTCCGGCACGGGAACGGAACCGCAGGTAGGGCAGTTAATGAAGGGAATCGGTGTACCCCAATAACGTTGTCTTGATACACCCCAATCACGAAGGCGAAAATTCACTTTGCGTTTTGCTAATTGACGTTCGGTTAAGTAATGAATAATGGCATTAAATGCTAATTCAGAATTTTGGCCGTTAAATTGATCTGAATTAATTAAATCGCCGGCACCGGTATAGGCTTTTTTGCTGAAATCCCACGTTTGGTTGGTCGGTTGAATAACGGGCACGATGGGTAAATTGTATTGCTGCGCAAATTCAAAATCACGTTGATCATGGGCGGGTACGGCCATTAAGGCGCCGGCACCGTATTCCATCAAGACAAAATTCGCTACCCAAACCGGTAATTCTGCACCGGTAATAGGATGGCGTGCAGTAATGTTAAGCGGCATGCCCCGTTTTTCTAACGTTGCCATATCCGCTTCCGCCACTTTCGTGTTGCGGCATTCTTCAATGAATTGGGCTAACGCGGGATTGTGGTTCGCGGCATTTTTCGCGATGGGGTGCTGTGGCGCAATAGCAAGATACGTGACGCCATATAAGGTATCGGGGCGCGTTGTGAAAACCGTGAGTGGGTTTTCATTTTGTAAGGTAAAGGTAATTTCTACGCCTTCCGAACGGCCAATCCAATTGCGTTGCATGGTTTTAACTTGTTCTGGCCAACCGCTTAACTTGTCAATGTCATCTAATAGTTCTTGCGTATATGCCGTGATTTTTAAAAACCATTGCGCGATTTCGCGGCGTTCTACTAACGCATTTGAGCGCCAGCCACGGCCATTAATCACTTGTTCATTGGCTAATACGGTTTGATCAACCGGGTCCCAATTGACTTCCGATAATTTTTTGTAAACCAAGCCTTTTTTGTAAAGACGCAGAAAGAACCATTGTTCCCAGCGATAATAATCGGGATCACACGTTGCAATTTCGCGGCTCCAATCATAGCCAAAACCCATGCGCTGCATTTGCTGGCGCATGTGATTAATATTTTCGCGTGTCCACTTGGCAGGCGGAATACCGTGTTTAATAGCGGCATTTTCAGCAGGTAATCCAAACGCATCCCAACTCATGGGTTGCATGACATTTTTGCCGCGCATGCGTTGATAGCGACTAATCACATCGCCAATGGTGTAGTTACGCACATGTCCCATGTGTAATTGACCGCTTGGATACGGCATCATTGAAAGACAGTAAAACTTTTCTTGGTTCACATCTTCAACCGCTTGGAAACAATTTTTTTCCTGCCAATATTCTTGCGCTGCGGTTTCAATTACATGGGGTTGATACTGTTCTTCCATTGTCATACTCGCTTATGTGTGACGTGTTGCAGTTATTTTTCGGTTTACTCGATGGGCATAAATGATGAGTAGCACCATGATCAATAAGATGGGGCTTAAGCCATTATGCATCCAAGGGGTAAGGCCGGACATGGGCTGAATACGGGCAGTTAAAACCCCTACTTGGCGCTGCGGCAACGCAGCCATTGTTTGGCCCCATTGGTTGATAAAGGCGGTAATACCATCGTTCGTTGCAAAAATCATGGGGCGGCCCATTTCAATGGCGCGCATGGCACCCATTTGTAAATGTTGGTCTTCGGCGGTAGAGCCACCAAACCAGGCATCGTTCGTCACAGTGAGTAGCACATCAATATTGCTAGGCGCTAAACGTCCCATGTCGGGGAAAGCGCTTTCATAACAAATGGCCGGTAAGAAGGTTAAATTCTGCACTTTAAAAGGGCGTTGGTAAGCCGGTCCCGCTGCCATTTCGGACATGGGAATATTCATAAATTGCAACGCTTTTGCAAATACATCAACCAGTGGCGTGTATTCGCCAAAGGGGACTAAATGCCGTTTAACGTAGAGGCTCTTATCCTTACCCAGCGAAATCACGGCATTATAATATTTTTGATTTAAGCGCATGGGAATGCCAAGGATAATGCTCGCATTTGCCTCACTGGCTTCTTGGTCCAGGGCGCTGATGTAGTCATTCGCCACATGCAATGGCAACGGGATAGCGGCTTCTGGCCAAATAATGATGTGCTTGGGGGACAGGAGGGGCGTGGTCAAGTTGGAATAAGTATTGAGCGATAAACTGACATGCTCAGGCGACCATTTAATGCTTTGGGGAATATTACCCTGCACTAATGAAATATCGACAGCGGGCGCGCTGGGCTTGGTCCAAGGAATTAAGGCTAATAATCCACCAATAACCCAAATTAAAACCAATGCAATACCGGATTTTAGCATGGCGCGTTTATCGCGGTCTTTAAATGAGGTCCATAAGGTGACTAATAATCCAGCACTTATTATAGCGGCCAAGGAAGAACCATAGACGCTAAAGAGCGGTGCATACCCGCGCAGCGGTGAATTGGTCTGACTATAACCAATCAAAAGCCAAGGAAAGCCCGTGATGATGAAGCTTCGTGCCCATTCTAAGAAGACCCAAATGGCGGGAAAAGCACAAATGTAGGTCACTGCTGTGGGTTTTTCAAAATAGCGCTGCGTCAAATAGCAGGTGAAAGCTGGATAGCAGGCGAGATAAGCAAAAAAGAGTGCCATGATAAAAAGGGCTATGGGTAAGCTCACGCCGCCAAAATAATAAATGCTAATGTAGATCCAATAAACACCGGCGCCAAACTGGCCTAAGCCAAACAGGTAGCCAAGCCAAAATGCGCGGCGTTTGCTGGTGCCACGAATTAACGCGAGCAGCCCTGCAGGCGCTAAAATGGCCAATGGAAAAAAACTAAACGGAGCAAAAGCAAAAGGGCAGCTAACGCCGAGTAAAAAGGCTGCAAAAAAAGCGCGCATTGTGGCGATACGATTCATCATGAAATGTAATCATTTTCGGTGCTGAATAAAGGGGAAGTGTAAAGGAGTGCGCAGGCGCTGGCAAGGCAATGAAGAGCCTTGTGTTGCCAGAACGTTTTTGGTAAGGTTCGCGGGCACATGAACATAATAACAAGGACCTTCCTATGCGCATTCGTTTTAGTCCTCTTGCCCTCGCTCTCGCCTTATCTGGTTTGATGTGTTTACCTAATTTTGCTGCTACCACAACGACGACCAAGCCGGTGAAAAAACACCGTTCGCATGCTGTTCAATCCAAGACAACTGCTACCGCTGCTTTGAGCCCAGCTGAACAAGCCTCTTACCAGCCGCGTGTTAGCCCGCTCTATTCCAATGCGGAATTAGTCGCCATTGCAGCCGCTGAAGAAAAATTATTACCGTTTGACTTAGATGTGCCCGGCCAAGCGTTTGTGTCAACTGGCCCTTATGTGGGTGTGCCGATTCAATTTGCTGGTAGCGATTTGATTGTTAACAGCCCGAGCGTTAATACCGATGTGAAATTATTAACCATTCGGGAAAATATTACGCAACGATTAAATGAAAAAATGATTTTACCAAAAGCTGACTTAGAACAACATTCTCACGTGTTGCTGAGCGGTTTAATCGAAGCGCAAGGTAATTATATTGATCATGGCGGTGCGCCGAGTACCTCGGATGTCGACTTAAGCTCATTTTCGTTAGATGTCACCGTGTTTGGCCCAAGCCGCTGGTTACAAGGTTTTGTGGAATTAAATTACGATGACAGCGCGCCCATTGGCACCTCATTCGTTTCTACGAGTAATTATCGTTTCACTAACTCACGAATTTATTTGAATAAAGGTTTTATTACGCTTGGTGATTTTAGTTGCTCACCGTTTTATTCAACGGTTGGTCAATTCTACGTTCCATTCGGTAAATACAGCTCCGTGATGGTCAGCGATACCTTGACTAAATTGATTGGTCGTACGAAAGCACGTTCTTTCTTAGTGGGCTATCAACAACAAGTGAATGGTCCTTTCATGGGCTATGCGGCGGCGTACATTTTCCGCGGCGACAGCCATGCAGCCTCGGTCAGCAAAATTAACAATGGCGGTTTGAATGCGGGATTCCGTTTTGATACCGGATTTGTAAATGGCGATATCGGTGGTGGTGTGATTGGTAATATTGCTGATTCTGGCGGTATGCAGTTAGGTACCGGTTTTGAGCACAATGAGCAACTCGTGCATCGTGTACCGGCTTACAATTTACGCGCAACGGTTAGCGTTGGTCCACACATCGATTTGATTAGTGAATATGTTCGTGCCTCCACGCGCTTTAATCCTATGGACATGTCTTATCAAAACCATGGTGCATTACCTTCTGCAGTGGATTTAGAAGCATCTTATTCTTTCTCCTTCTTAAGTAAGCCAAGCTCCATTGGTGTTGGTTACGGCAAGAGCTATCAATCACAAGCCATGCAAATTCCGTTACGACGCGAATCAGTGGTGTTAAACACTTCGTGGTTACGTAATACATTGCAAAGCTTAGAATTCCGTCGTGATCGTCAATATGCGGCGAGTGTGGTGTCAACGGGTGCGGGTGATACGCCGGTTGCTGCTGCAACGGGTAAAAATGATTTTGCTGTCACAGCGCAATTTGATTATTACTTCTAGTGTATTGAACCCCTATCGCGAAAACGGCGATAGGGGTTTATAAAGCGAGTAAACGTTGCACATAAGCTGCTTCGTCCGGCATTTCCCCTGTTTGTTGCATTGTCCAAATCGTTTCTGCTAAACACGTCATCATGGCATGTTCAATGTCATGCGCTGACATTTCTTGCTGCGCCAAACGTTGCCAAGCTTGTTGCATGCCAGGCGGTCGATCAAGTTTAACTTGTTCACGAATGCCTAAATGCAGGCTGAGATGCATAAAAGGATTTTCTTCTAGAGCAAATTCTTGTGACGCCGTTGGGTTTTGGGCGAAAAAGCGTTGGTATTCGGGATGCTCCAGCATCACTGTTAATAACTGTTGCTCTAGCGCATTTAACGGAACGCTGGCTAAGTGTTTTTGCCAAACGTCATGAAAAGTTTGTCGGTAAGCTTCGCGATTATTCGTATACATTAGTTTTCAACCGTTTTATCAGGATATTGGCAAAGGTCGGCAATTAAGCAAGATCCGCACTTGGGTTTGCGTGCGACACACACATAGCGGCCGTGTAAAATTAACCAGTGATGCGCATCGACTAAAAAGTCAGTAGGAATAACTTTCACGAGTTGCCGTTCAACGGCTAAAGGTGTTTTGCCATCGGCTAATCCAATACGGCGCGCAACGCGAAAAATATGCGTATCCACAGCCATGGTGGGTTCGCCAAAACACGTGTTTAAAATCACGTTCGCCGTTTTTCGTCCCACCCCTGGCAATGATTCTAAGGCTTCGCGTGTTTGCGGCACTTCAGAGTGAAAGTTGTCTATGAGTATTTGGCAAGTGGCTAAAACGTTTTTAGCTTTGGTTTTATAAAGCCCAATTGTTTTGATGGATTGTTCTAATTTCACTTTTCCGAGCGCTAATAAAGCTTGCGGCGTTTTAGCGTGGGCAAATAATTTTTCGGTCGCTTTATTAACCGATTTGTCGGTGGCTTGCGCGGATAAAATAACGGCGATTAATAATTGAAAGGGGGAATGATAAATGAGTTCCGTGGTAGGGTGCGGATTGGCGGCTTTGAAGCGTAAAAAAATTTCTCGAACCGTTTTTTTACTTAATCCCATAATAGTACTTGCAGTGTGAGTGAGGAGTGAATTGCAGCATTGTACTTTAAATTGTTCGTACGCGATTCCTTAACTATAGTAAATTTATTCATGCGCTTTTGCACGAATATTTCCTATTTAGCACCAACAAAGGCTGGTGCTAAACGGCCACAGCTTAAGCGTGCTTCATATTAACATTAATATCATTTGGATAATCGTATGCGGCACCATCTGCAACATCAACGCCCGCTCCAATCAAACCACCGAATACAGCATTGCCAAATGCCATGCCTTTGGTTGAAGAGCCAACTTTAGTAAACCCATGATAGCCTGGTTTTTGACACTTAACGGTTAAGTCGCCATAGCTACGGTGAACAACGGCAACACCGGGTGTGGAAGCAACATACCACTGGCCTTTGTTGTTTTGCAAAGCGCACTGTGCGCCAGACACATTTCCCGTATTAACGGAAACGGGCTGTTGCGTGCCGCTTACGATGGAAGCGCAGCCAGCTAAATTAGCTAAACCAGCAGTGATAGACAATGCTAAGGCAATTTTCTTTAACATATTATGTGTGTCCTCGTTTGTTTACATTCTAATTAATTATTTTTAACCTGAGCAATTTTTGATTATTTTGGAACAAAATGCAACAATATTTTGTATATTGTGTAAGCATTTAATTTTAATATGTTTTTATTGATCAATAAGTGATCTATTTGTTATGGCAAAGGCAAAGGGGTATATGCAAAATGCCATTGCGTAGTGGGAAATACGAATGGTATAAAATCGAACTCCTTTTCACGGACCAGGAAAACCCAATGGCAATCGATCCCTATATTAGCGTTGTTATTCCCGTTCACAACGAACAAGAAGTTCTGGAAGAATTATATACTCGTTTAACGCAAACTTTAGATCAGTTAGGTAAGCCATTCGAAATTATTTTGACTAATGATGGCAGCACCGATCGTTCAACGGCTATGCTCGCAGAAATGCATCAGCGCAGACCGGAGCAAATTCGCGTCATTGAGTTTAACGGGAACTTTGGCCAACACATGGCCATCATGGCAGGTTTCGAACGGGTGCGTGGGCAAATTATTATTACCATGGATGCCGATTTGCAAAATCCTCCCGAAGAAATTGGCAAATTAGTAGCGGCTATGGAAAAAGGCCATGATGTGGTGAATACCTATCGTTTAGATCGGCAGGATTCATGGTGGCGTTTAAAAGTGTCAAAATGGCACAATCAATTACGTGCTTTCATGATGCCAAAATTAGTGATGCAAGATGAGGGGTGTATGCTCCGTGCTTACAGCCGCGATATTGTGGATTTGATGGCTGCAACGGGTGAAAGTAGCACGTTTATTCCAGCGCTTGCTTTAACTTACGCTGCAAACCCAACGGAAGTTGGCGTAAAACACGCAGAACGGCATGCCGGCACCTCCAGTTATAATTTATATAAACTCATTCGGTATAATTTTGATTTAGTCACCGGCTTTTCCGTTTTCCCACTGCAAATTTTTACCATGGTCGGTTTATTAATTTCATTGGGCAGTTTTGCTTTTGTATTGTTTTTATTACTGCGCCGTTTGATTGTCGGCCCTGAAGTAGAAGGTTTATTCACTTTGTTCGCCATCCAATTTTTCTTAATTGGGATTGTGTTATTTGGTTTAGGCATCGTGGGCGAATACATTGGGCGGATTTACCAAGAAGTGCGCAAGCGCCCGCGTTTTGTGGTGCGGCATGTGCTGGAAAGGCCACGCATGCACGTTGCCTTCTCAAATGAAAGAATGAATGTGGACGCAAAATCCGTTTAACGTGGACTAATAAGGTTGGATATAACACAACAATAAGGATACACCATGCAAGATGGAAACAGTCCATACTGGGTTGCCGGTGTGGATGAAGCGGGCCGTGGCCCGCTGGCGGGACCTGTTATTGCGGCTGCTGTGATTTTAAATCCGTTAAAGCCCATAGCGGGTCTCGCGGATTCTAAAAAAATGACGGAGAAACAACGCGAAAAGGTGTTTGCGGCGATTCGTGAAAACGCCTTAGCGTGGTCAGTTGCCCGCGCCACTGTTGCTGAGATTGATGACATTAATATCTTGCATGCAAGTATGCTCGCAATGCGGCGCGCCGTGCTAAAGCTACCAATCGCGCCGCAGTTAGTGTTAGTGGATGGTAATCGTTGCCCTGATTTGCCTTATGAAACCCGGGCCATTGTGAAGGGCGATGCAAAAGAACAAGCGATTAGCGCCGCCTCCATTGTGGCGAAAGTATTGCGAGACCGCTTAATGTGTTTTTTAGATAAACGCTATCCCGAATATGGTTTGGCAAAACATAAAGGTTATCCAACAGCGGCGCACATTGATGCGCTTCGTCAACATGGCGTAAAACGAATTTATCGGCGCTCCTTTGCGCCAGTGACAGAGTTACTTTAGCTAAATGAGGTGTACATGACGACATATTATAGCGAGCCAGAACAATCAGAGCTGGGAAAAAAATCGGCTTATGAAGCAACCTATAACCCGGAAAAATTGTTTCCTATTCCACGGCAAATTAATCGCGATAAAT